>JBGANE010000041.1:0-27108 GCA_044222465.1 Ferruginibacter sp. | reverse complement strand
AACAATTTGAAAAAGAGAACGGTAAAAAACTGGAAGTGTGGTTTGAACCCGGGAAATACCTCGTAAGCCAGGCGGGCTATTTTGTGGTAAAGGCGAATGTAATTAAACAAACACCGGCCACCGTTTTTGCCGGGGTGAACAGCGGCTTCAACCACCTGATACGCCCCATGATGTATGAAGCCTATCACCACATTGAGAACATCAGCAATAGCAACGGGCCCGAAAGGATATATACTGTAGTGGGCAATATCTGCGAGACGGATACTTTTGCCTGGGACAGGAAGATCAACGAGATCAAAGAAGGTGACTACCTTGTTTTTTATAATGCCGGCGCTTATGGATTTGAAATGAGCAGCAATTTTAACTCACGGCTAAAGCCAGCAGAAGTGCTGGTTAAAGACGGCAAACCAAAACTGATAAGAAGAAGGGACGAATTTGAAGACCTGCTAAAGAACCAGGTTATTAATTAAGAATTATGAATGAAGAATTAAGAATTGGGTAGACTGATCATCATATCATTCCTGTTATTGTTTTCGGCCAGCCTGGCCTTCAGTCAGTCGCCGGACTGTTCTCGTTTCAGGGAAGGTAAGTTCAGGATCGCAGATACAAGGGCTGGTGTGATAACCATTGCAGAACGTAAAGGCATGTACCAAACCGAAAGCAGCGAAGCCCTCAAAGCCGTTGTGAGGTTCCGCATCAGCTGGCAGGATAACTGTACCTACACCCTGAAACTTGACAAAGTACTCAGGAATGAAAACAAAATTGATTTCCCTTCCGGCATGGAAGTGCATGTAAAGATCATAGAAACGACTGCCGACTCCTACACACAAGAAATCTCTTCTTCCCTCACCAACGGAACTTATAATGTTGAGGTGAAGAAGATCAACTAAAAGCATTTTTTTGTTTTATAAATCTTTTAACTAAAATTGATTTTCCACCCTATTGTGGATATCAAAATTTCTTTCAACATTTACATAGCAAATAAAAAATGCCGATATTGGTGAATCCATCAGTGTCAACCAACTTCAACAACCAACTTCAAATTTATGGAACACGACCGTGAACCCCGTAACAAAAAGTTTGGTGCAACTTTTTTACGGGTACTGTTATTCTCAACAGCAGTTTTTTACCTGTCTTCCTGTAACAAAAAAGACAAATGGATCGAAGTAGATCCTGCTTTCAGCAAATACATTGATGCCTATACCACCGGCACCATCTCCAAAACATCTGCCATACGCATTAAACTGGCAGCCGATGCCGGCACTACCCATGCTGTTGGTGAGGAAGTAAAAGAATCGCTCTTTAGTTTTTCTCCTTCTGTAAAAGGAAAAGCATTTTGGTTAGATGCTTCAACCATTGAATTTAAACCTGAAAGCTGGTTAAAACCCGACCAGATGTATGAAGTAAAATTCAAATTAAGTAAAGTAACCAGAGTGCCCGACAAATATTCCGATTTTAATTTCAGCATGAAAACAGTTAAGCCTTCATTCAAAATTTCGGATGATGGGTTAAGAAGTTCAGGCGTAAAAAATAAAATGAGTTTCAGCGGCGACCTGGAAACCTCCGATGTGGAAGACGGCAAGCAGGTAGAAAAATTATTGACCGCATCACAAAACAATACTGCCTTAAAAATAAACTGGCAACATAATGACGCTACTAAAACACATCATTACACTATCGACAATATTGACCGGTTGAAATCGGTAACCAATATTGACCTTCGCTGGGACGGCAACCCCATGAAAATGGATGTAAAGGGCGAAAGATCGGTAGCCGTTCCTGCAATGGGTGATTTTAAAGTGATGGATGTGGTGGCCATGAATGAGGCACAGCAATATGCTTCTGTACAGTTCAGCGATATGATCGCCGTGGGACAGGATCTCAATGGTTTGATCACCATCAGCGGCCAGTCTGATATTTCTTACACCATTAACGGCAGCGAAGTGAAAGTTTTTGGTAACGGTAAACTGGATGGCAACTATACCGTAAACATCAATGCCGGAATAAAAAATACCTGGGGCGATATCCTTGATAAAGGTTTTGCATCCAATATCAATTTTGAGAACAGGATGCCCTCGGTAAAAATTCATGGCAAGGGAAACATATTACCCAACAGCGGCAGGCTTGTTTTGCCTTTTGAATCTATTAACTTAAATGCAGTTGATATCAGTATCATTAAAATTTTTGAAAATAATGTACCCCAATTCCTGCAGGAAAATAATTTAAGTAGTGATAACGAATTAAGGAGAGTAGCCAAGCCCATTGTACAAAAAACATTAAGGCTTGATGATGACAAAACACTCGACCTTCACAAAAGGCAACACTTCTCTTTAGATATTGATAAGTTTTTGAAAACAGAACAGGGCGCTATCTACAAAGTAACCATTGGTTTCAGGCCTGAGTATTCTTTATACCTCTCTTCTGACACAGCTATCAAATCAGTTGCGGCAGAAGATGAAGAAGGAGATTATTACAGAAGCTATGATGATTATAGTGGCGGCAATGGTGTTGACGAGGATGACGCTTTCTGGGATAGATATAATACCTATTATCCTTTTGGATATAACTGGCAGAGAAGGGATGACCCTACCAGCAGATCTTATTATAATAAAGACCGCTGGGCAACAAGAAATATTCTTGCCAGCAATATCGGCCTCACTGCAAAGCGTGGCAATAATAACAGCCTGACAGTAGCAGTAAGTAATATTCTTACCACCGAGCCAATGGGCGATGTGGAGATTGAAATACTGGACTACCAGCGGATGATCGTCAACAAATCAAAAAGCGGTAGCGATGGTTTTGCAACCATCGACCTGAAACGCAAACCGTTTTTATTGATCGCAAGAAAAGGAAATGAAAGAGGCTATTTAAAACTGGATGATGGAAGTTCTTTGCCGCTCAGCCGCTTTGATGTGAGTGGCGAAGAAGTAAAGAATGGTATCAAAGGATTCATCTTTGGTGAACGTGGTGTGTGGAGGCCCGGTGATACCATGTTCCTGAATTTTATTGTAGAAGATAAAGAAGGAAAATTACCGAAAGACCACCCGGTTGAATTCAGCTTATTTACTCCGCAGGGGCAATTATATAAGCACACTATACAATCTGATGCAGAAGATGGGTTCTATCTTTTTAAAACAAACACAGACGCTTCATCTCCTACAGGCAACTGGCTTGCAAAAATTAAAGTGGGTGGGGCCGTTTTTGAAAAACGTATTAAAGTAGAAACCGTGATGCCCAACAGGCTGAAGATAAATGTGGATTTTGGAAAAGATGCGATACTTGGAAAAGGGAATACATCTGCAGGAACCATAAATGCAAAATGGTTATTTGGTGCAGTGGGTAAAAATCTAAAAGCAAAGATCGATGCATCATTGTATGCAAGAAGTACTTCGTTTCCAAAATTTGCCGGTTTTGAATTCGATAATCCTACAGCTGATTATTCTACACAAAGCAAAACCATTTACGATGGTACTTTGGATGCAGAAGGTAACGGGGCATTAAAAACAAATTTTGAAGTTGATGAAGCAGCCCCGGGTATGCTTAGTGCAAACATGGTTGTAAAAGTTTTTGAGCCCGGAGGAAGTTTCAGCATTGATAATGTAACCATCCCTTACAGTCCTTATACTAGTTATGCAGGATTGAAATTACCCGATGGCGAAAAACCATTTGATTTTTTATTAGCTGGAAAAAATCATACTGCCCAAATTGTAAATGTTGACAGCCGTGGAAACTTAATTACCGGCAGCAATGATGTAGAAGTTCAGTTCTACCGCATTCAATGGCGCTGGTGGTGGGATGATGATGGCGATAACCTGAGTAATTTTACACAGAACGAATACAATAAATTACTGAAGAAAGAGACCGTTCACCTGGTGAATGGCCGTGGGCAATGGACCTTTGGTGCATCTGAAGATGAATGGGGACGCTACCTAATCCTGGTCAAAGATCTGAAGAGCGGGCACATTACCGGTTCAGCATTTTATATCGACAGCCCTTACTGGCAAAGCAGGGAAGGCAATGATGACCAGACAGCCGCTTCCATGTTATCCTTTACTTCAAGCAAAGAAAAGTATAATGTTGGTGATGAAGTTTCATTGACTATACCAAGCAGCAAAGGTGGAAGGATATTAGTGAGCCTGGAAAACGGAAGCAAGGTTTTAAAATCCTTCTGGCAGGAAACAAAGCAGGGTCAAACACAGGTAAAGTTCAAAGCCGATGCTTCCATGTCACCCAATGTGTATGCAACCGTTAGTTTGCTGCAACCCCATTCACAAACTATCAACGACCTGCCCATTCGCATGTATGGCTCCATTCCCATTTTTGTAGAAAATAAAAATACATTACTTAAGCCGGTACTTAATATAGCAAACAGCATAAGGCCAGAACAAAATGTTCCATTTAGTGTAAGTGAACAAAATGGAAAAGAGATGACCTATGTGGTAGCCATTGTGGATGAAGGATTACTTGATCTTACAAGATTTAAAACACCAAATCCGCATGAAGCGTTTTATGCAAGGGAAGCATTGGGTGTAAAAAGTTTTGACATGTTTGACTATGTGATCGGTGCCTGGGGCGGAGACCTGGAAAGAATATTAACTATTGGTGGAGATAATGAAGCCGGTGGCGGTAAACAAAAAACAGCCAACCGTTTTAAACCTGTTGTAAAATTCCTTGGGCCATTTCATTTAAAAAGCAATCAAACTCAAAAGCAATCATTTACCCTGCCGTCTTATATAGGTTCGGTAAGGGCGATGGTGATAGCAGCGCACAATGGCAGTTATGGTGCAACAGAAAAAGCAGTAGCTGTTAAAAAACCATTGATGATGCTGGCAACAATGCCCAGGGTTTTGGGTCCGGGCGAAACAATAAAATTACCTGTTACTGTCTTTGCGATGGAGAACAATATCAGGAAAGTGAATATCTCCCTGCAATCAAACCCTTTCCTGGAAGTGGTTGGAGGCAATGCACAGTCAGTTAATTTTTCTCAGACAGGTGAGCAGATGGTTTATTTTGATGTGAAGGTGAAACCAAATGTGGGAATCGGGAAAGTAAAACTTCTGGCAAGTTCCGGCAACGAAAAAGCAGATTATGAAGTAGAACTCGATATCCGTAATCCTAATCCGCCGGTTACCAGTGTAACTGAAATGACATTATCACCCGGGCAGCAATGGAATACAACAGCCTCTCCTATTGGCGTGGCTGCAACAAGTACTGCTGTGTTGGAAATTTCAAGTATGCCGTCGATGAACCTGCAAAAACGTTTGAATTATTTAATTGAATATCCGCATGGTTGTATTGAACAAACAACTTCTGCAGTTTTTCCGCAGCTGGTATTGAATCAACTTACCGATCTTGACGATTATAAAAAAGCACAGGTAGATAAAAATGTGAGAGCAGGTATTTCGAAGCTGCAGAATTTTCAACGGCCCGACGGCGGATTTAGTTACTGGCCCGGTGGATATGAAAGTGATGAATGGGGCAGCAACTATGCCGGGCATTTTTTGGTGGAAGCGCAGAACAATGGTTACCTGGTAAGCGATTATATGTTGCAGAATTGGAAAAATTACCAGCGTGGCAAAGCAAACAGTTGGGTTCCGTCCTCAACAAACTTTTATGGAGGCGATCTTACACAAGCCTATCGCCTGTACACACTGGCATTGGCAAAAGCGCCTGAGCCCGGTGCTATGAACAGGCTTAAAGAGTTCAAATATTTATCGGCAGAAGCAAAATGGCGATTGGCTGCTGCTTATTTATTGACCGGACAGAATAATACTGCATTGGACCTCATCAGTGGTTTGTCTATGTCATTCCCTCAAAGAACAAGTTGGGGTTATACTTATGGTTCCGATACAAGAGACGAAGCGATGGTACTGGAAACACTGACCTTGCTTGGCAAAAAAGCAAAAGCAGAGGAATTGTTGCGGAGCATTTGTGCAAAGCTGGCACAGGATTATTGGTACAGTACACAAACAACCGCCTACAGCCTGATTGCAATTGCAAAGTATTGCGGCAAAAATCCAAGCGGTGCAAAGATCATTGCCAACGGAAATGTGGATGGCAAAGCTGTAGATATTAATTCGGCATCGTATATCAGGCAATTGCCCATCTTATTTAAAAATGGAAACAGTAATGTTTCAATCACCAACAAAGGAAATAATACATTGTACGTTCGATTGATAACACAGGGACAACCTTTAGCCGGAGATAGTTTGAAAGTAAACAACAATCCTTCGGTATTAAATATGACAGTGAGTTATGTATCTCAGAATGGTAATGCCATAGACATCAGTAAGATCAGCCAGGGAACAGATTTTGTGGCGAAAGTCGTGATCAAAAATCCGGGTAATCGTGGTTATTATTCGCAAATGGCTTTGTCGCAGATATTCCCCAGTGGATGGGAGATATTAAATGCAAGAATGTTTGACGGTGAAGGTGCTTTCAAATCTTCTTCAGCTGCTTACCAGGATATTCGTGATGACAGGGTGTACACTTATTTTAATATCGGCAAGGAAGAAACACTTACTTATTATGTACAGCTGAATGCATCATACCTGGGAAGATATTTCTTACCTGGTACTTTTTGTGAGGCAATGTATGATAATAGTATCACTGCCGGGGTCAATGGAAAATGGGTGGAGGTGGTTAACCAGTAAATAATAGAACGCTGATCACACGAATTTGACGGATCAACGCAGATTCTATCTGTGCTCATCTGCTTTATCAGTGTCATCAGCGTTCTATCTTCTTATGATCAAGTCCTTTCAAAATATACCAGGCAGATCAAGATCTGTCAGCACTAAAAAAAAGATCATCCTGTTAGTGCTGTTGGGTTTATTATTCTGGTTTTGGTTTTCTCTTCCGTCAAAATTATTCCATGCTTCTACATCCTATGTTATTGAAGATAAGGATGGTAATTTATTAAATGCCACCATCGCAGCCGATGGCCAGTGGCGTTTTCCTTACAACAAAAATGTTCCGCAAAAATTCATTGACTGCATTACCACTTTCGAAGACAAAAGGTTTTTTAAACATCCCGGTGTTGATCCCATAGCCATTGTAAGGGCCATTACAAAAAATATAAAGAACAAAGGAGTTGTACAGGGAGGCAGCACTATCACCATGCAGGTGATGCGGCTTTCAAAAAAAGATGACAGGCGAAGCATCTGGAATAAATTAAAGGAAAGCATTCTTGCCCTGAGACTGGAGATGTCTTATTCCAAAAAAGAAATTCTTGCCATGTATGCAAGCAATGCACCTTTCGGTAGCAATATCGTTGGCCTTGATGCAGCCGCATGGCGGTATTATGGAAGAAGCCCGGATAAATTAAGCTGGGGCGAAATGGCAGCGCTTGCTGTTCTGCCCAATGCACCATCACTTGTTCATCCCGGCAAAAACAGGAATGTATTGTTGAGGAAAAGAAACCTGTTACTGGATAATTTGCTGGCCGCCGGAAAAATCAATAACAACGATGCGGAGTTGGCTAAGCTGGAACCCCTGCCCGACGAGCCTTTACGATTACCGCAAAATGCACCGCATCTTTTGCAGCGCTTCATAAAAGATAACAAGGCATGGAAACAGGAAACGAAAATTAAAACCACGCTTGATGGTAATCTTCAAAAAAATGTGAGTCGCATTTTACAACAACACCAGTCTGTTTTAAAAGGAAATGGCATTAACAACACCTGTGCATTGGTATTAGATGTGGAAACAGGAAATACTTTAGCCTATGTAGGCAATATCGCTGATGCCACTAATAAAGAAATGGAAGCTGATGTGGACGTAATTGCAGCGCCCCGTAGCCCGGGCAGTGCGTTAAAACCAATTTTATATGCGGCTATGTTAAGCGATGGATTGATATTGCCCAACTCTATCATTGCCGATATACCTATGCAGGTAGGAAATTATTCACCAAAGAATTTTGACCTGACCTATGATGGCGCCGTTCCTGCCAACAGGGCCTTATCAAGAAGTTTGAATGTGCCGGCCGTAAAAATGTTGCAGCAATATAAATACCAGCGTTTTTATGAAACACTGCAGCAGGCCGGCATCACTACATTGACACGAAACGCCGATACTTATGGCTTAAGCCTCGTACTCGGCGGTTGTGAAGTTACCATGTGGGACCTTGCAGCTGTATATGCATCCATGGCAAGAGCTTTAAATCATCAAACAAAAAATCATGGTAAGTTAGATACAGATGATTTTCATCCTGCTAACTACTACAAACGAGAAACAACAAACAAAGAACAGGAAACGAGAAACATCCCTTTAGACGCAACCTCCATCTATTTTACTTTTCAGGCCATGCAGGAAGTAATGCGCCCCGGTGAGGAAGGATTGTGGCAGCAGTTTTCTTCTTCTCAAAAAATTGCCTGGAAAACCGGAACAAGTTTTGGTTTTCGTGACGGATGGGCCATTGGCCTTACTCCTAAAAACGTTGTAGCTGTTTGGGTTGGTAATACTGATGGAGAAGGAAGGCCGGGACTTATTGGTGTACAGACTGCAGCGCCGATTCTTTTTGATATTTTTCGCCTCTTGCCCCCGGGAAAATGGTTTGAAAAACCGAAGTACAATTTTTCGTATGTACCTGTGTGCAGGAAAAGCGGGTACAGGGCCAATATTGATTGCCCCGAGACAGATACATTATTTATGCCCCCCAATGGAAACAAGGCTGCATTATGTCCTTATCATAAAATAATTCATCTTGATGCTTCGGGAAATTACCGTGTTACAGAAGAATGTGAAAGCCCGTCATCCATGCAACACAAAAGCTGGTTCATATTATCGCCTGCCATGGAATATTATTATAAACAAAAGAATATTGATTATATACCGCTCCCACCCTTTAAACCCGGTTGCACATTTTCAGAGACTGGCAAATTGATCGAGATCATTTATCCGCAGCCCGATGCAAAAATTTATGTGCCGCTTGAGATAACCGGCGAAAGAGGAAAAACTGTTTTTACTGCTGCCCACCGCAGGGCCGGTGCAAAAATATTCTGGAGTCTCGATGATGAATTTGTAGCTACCACACAAAATTTTCACCAGGTAGGATTGAATCCTTCTCCCGGGAAACACATCATCACGCTGGTAGATGAAAATGGCGTAAGTGTTTCAAGGCAGTTTGAGATACTGGAGAAAGAAAATCACTGATCGTTAGTGATTTAGTGATTTGTATTTGCAGCAAAAGGTTATCGAATTTCTCCTTACATTTAAACTCTAAAACTTATTTCTATGCCTATACGTATGGAAGACGATCAGCAGGATCAACAGGACTTTGATGACAGTAAAACTTCAGGTGGGGGCGGTGGCCGCGGCGGCGGAGGAGGCGGATTGATGAACCTGCTGCCTATGATATTAATGCTGTTTCGTGGCGGAGGCGGTGGAAAGAAAATACTCTTGTTGTTAGCCGTTGGAGCCGCAGCTTATTTCTTCATGTCAAGGCAAGGTGGTTGTTCGGGAATTGGTGGCGGTGGTGGCGTGACAGATGTGGTGCAAAATCTTTTCTCCCGGAGCGGATATAATTACAATGCTGATACCTTCAAAAAGGCCAGCGTATATGAAGGCCTTGCCGATGATGACCTGAAGAATCCTTTGCCCGAAAGTATTTCTTTATTACGATTTGCACCCGACCGCCGTAACCAGGGCCAGCAGGGAAGCTGCGTTGCCTGGAGCAGCGCTTATGCAGCAAGAACAATTGTAGAAGCAGCATCCACCAACCAGGCCGGTAACAATACGGCATACAGCCCCGCCTTCGTGTATAATCAAATTGGTTTGGAAGGATGCCAGGGCGCTTATATTCAGAATGCCATGGAATTTATGACAAATAAAGGTGTTGTTGCGTACAACGATTTTCCATACACTGACCAGGATTGCAGCCGGCGACCAACTAATGCACTCATGAATGAAGCTTCTCAAAACCGCATGCATGGTTTTACAAGACTTACCGACGGAGAAGGTACACAAGGCATTAACATACGTGCCATCAAAGAGCACCTGGCGAAAGATGCACCGGTTGTTATTGGTATGATGGTTGGCGGCAGTTTCATGCAATCAATGATGGGTAAAGAATTATGGACACCTACCGCCGAAGACCGTAGCCAGATGGGTTTTGGCGGCCATGCCATGTGTGTGATCGGTTACGATGACCGGAAAGTGGCTAAATATGCAAATGGAGAAACGTACACCGGTGCATTTCAGATCATGAACAGTTGGGGCCCCGAGTGGGGTGAGAATGGTGTGGCCTGGGTAGGTTATGCCGACTTTAAAGAATTTGTTCGTGAGGCATACGGTGTTGATCCCATGCCCAAGCGTGGCGCTGCCGTAAATATTTCTTTTGAAGCTGCCATTGGTTTGGTTAAGAATGATGATAAGCAATATATACCCCTGCGTTTAAAATCAGGAAATGTTTTTGAAACGGTAAATACTGTTGCACCGGGTACTAAATTCAAAATGGAAATAAAAAATTCTGTTGAATGCTATACTTATATTTTTGGACAGGAGACCGATGGAAGCAGTTATACCTTATTCCCTTATCCAAATAAGGAAGACCCGACCAAAACTTCATTCTCGCCTTATTGCGGTATTACCGGTTACCGTTTATTTCCACGGGGAAAAAGCCTGGTTCCTGATAATATCGGTAACAAAGATGTGTTTGCCATCGTAGTAACAAAACAGGCTATTGACTGGTATGCAATAAACAATGCCATTTCAAAAAGCACGCAACCCGATTATGCCGGTAAAGTAGCAGAGGCCTTACAGCAAAATGCAGTATCCAATGTTCGTTTTGCAGCAGGTTCAGGAGGCACTATTAATTTCAGAGCCGATAATCCGCAACAGCAGGCAGTGCTTTGTTTAGTAGAAGTAAATAAATAAATATAGTTGCCATGAAAAAATTGTTTGTCATTGTTTTCTGTTTGCTTGCCAGTATTGCTAAAGCACAAACAGAAAAACCCCATTTATATCATCCTGAAGCAGATGCAGAAAAGGATATTGCTGCTGCCATAAAAAAAGCAAAGGCAGAGAACAAGTATGTATTACTGCTCGGCGGAGGCAACTGGTGTGGCTGGTGTATTGAATTTGAAAAATTCTGTACGGCTGATGCGAAGATCGATTCCGTCATCAATGCTTCTTTTGTTTCTTATCATCTTAATTGGAGCAATGAGAATGAAAACAAAAAAACATTTGCCAAATACGGTTATGCTCAGCGCTTCGGCTTTCCTGTCTTTATCATTCTGAATGAAAAAGGAGAACGTATCCATACACAGAACAGCGAATACCTCGAAGATGGAAATAAAAGCTATAACAGGAATAAAGTGCAGGCCTTCTTCGAAATGTGGAGCCCGAATGCACTGAATCCTAAAATGTACGGAGACTGATTATTTATTGTAGATGTAAGATTGAATATTTAATATTTGGGAGACTCTGCATTTTAAGGAAATATTAAATATTCAATCAACAATATTAAATTTCTTATGAGCAACGCTGCACAATTCCTTAAACTCATCCATAGCCCCATTAAGTTCCGGCTGTTCCTTCTTTCAAAATTGCCTGCCGCTTTTTTTTGCGGTGTAAGGGTTCGCTATGCCGATGAAAAAAAATGTGTGACCAGCGTTCCTTACAAATGGTTAACCCAAAATCCTTTTAGAAGTACCTATTTTGCCTGCCTGAGCATGGCTGCTGAGATGAGCACCGGTGTGCTTGCCATGGCACATATATATAAGCGTCATCCTGCTGTAAGTATGTTGGTATCAAAAGTAGAAGGTACATTCCTGAAAAAAGCCATTGGCAAAACCCTCTTTACCTGTGAAGACGGGCAGGTAATAAGACAAACTATTGAAGACGCTATAATAAGCAATGAAGGAAAAATTGTTACAGCAAAGTCGTATGGCAGGAATTCAGAAGGAGAAATTGTGGCTGAATTTGCCATAACCTGGAGTTTTAAAGTAAAATCTAATGTGTCCTGATAGAAATATACTGTGATTGTATTTATGTAAATTGCACCTCCATGTTCAAGAATGAATAGTTAGAAAGTGGACCGCCGGTGAATTGCAACTGAAAGCCCCATTCACTATTAACTATCAACCATTAACAGATAACTATGTCAAAAGACCTACGCAAACAACAGGCATTAGAATATCATTCCAAAGGAAGGCCTGGTAAAATAGAAGTGGTTCCTACCAAAGAAACCAAAACACAACGTGATCTTTCCTTAGCATACTCCCCCGGCGTTGCAGAACCTTGCCTGGAGATTGCAGCCAACCCCGAAGATGTATATAAATATACCAGTAAAGGAAACCTCGTTGGTGTGATCAGCAATGGTACGGCTGTGCTGGGCTTAGGTAATATCGGCCCTGAAGCAGGTAAACCAGTGATGGAAGGTAAAGGCGTGCTGTTTAAAATTTTCGCCGACATTGATGTATTTGATATTGAGATAAACGAAACCAATCCCGAAAAATTTGTACAGATCGTTCAGGCATTGGAACCCACATTCGGCGGCATCAATTTGGAGGATATCAAAGCACCTGAATGTTTTTATATAGAACAGGAATTAAAGAAGCGTTGTAAGATACCCATCATGCATGATGATCAGCACGGCACAGCCATCATCAGCGCTGCAGCATTGCTGAATGCACTGATCCTGCAAAAAAAGAAGATCGATAAAGTAAGGTTTGTTGTGAACGGAGCCGGTGCCGCAGCTATGGCATGTATCCAGTTGTATGAATCACTTGGCGCAAGACACAGCAATTTTATGGTGTTTGACCGGAAAGGAATATTGTATAAAGGCCGTAATGATGTGGAAGATCTTAAACAAAAATTTTGTGTGGATGCAAAATATAAAGACTATGATCTTGCAAGAGCATTAAAAGATGCTGATGTATTCATAGGCTTAAGTGTAGGAAATGTGATAACACCCGAGATCGTAAAGAGTATGGCAAAAAACCCGATCGTTTTTGCCATGGCCAATCCCAATCCCGAGATCGGTTATGATATTGCAGTTGCTGCACGTAAAGATATTATCATGGCCACCGGCCGAAGTGATTTTCCCAACCAGGTTAATAATGTACTGGGTTTCCCCTATATTTTCCGTGGCGCATTAGATGTGAGGGCAACACAAATCAATGAAGCTATGAAACTGGCCGCTGTAAAAGCCTTGGCCGAACTTGCCAAAGCTCCTGTGCCTGATATGGTGAACCTTGCCTACAATGAAAAAAATATTTCTTTTGGTCCTGACTATATCATTCCCAAACCACTTGACCCACGTTTACTATCAACTGTAGCGCCTGCTGTTGCTAAGGCTGCTATGGAAAGTGGCGTGGCTAAATACCCCATAACCGACTGGGATAAATATGAGCAGGAACTGAATAGCCGCCTGGGACTGGATAATCAACTGAGCCGTGTAATTGGTACTAAGGCCAGGAAAGATCCCAAACGAGTAGTGTTTGCCGATGCAGAAAATATAAAGATCTTGAAAGTGGCACAACTGGTGCTCGAAGAAAATGTTGCTTATCCTATTCTACTGGGTAAAGAAGAAAGGATACAACAGATGGCTGCTGAAAATGGTATTGATATTGAAGGCATGCCCATCATCAATCCAAAAGATGATAAACATGAGGACCAGAGAAAGCAATTCGGGGAATTGTTTTTTAACAAACGCCACCGCAAGGGTGTAAACAGGTATGAAGCGGTTAAAGCCATGAAGGACCGCAACCATTTTGGCTGTATGCTCATTGAATCTGGTGAAGCGGATTGCATGATCAGTGGATTGAGCAGGAATTACCCTGATACCATCCGCCCGGCCATACAGATCATTGGTACAGAAGATGGGGTTAAAAAGATTGCAGGTATGTACATCATGTTCACCAAACGTGGGCCTTTGTTCTTAGCTGACACCACCGTTAACTTCAACCCCACTGCAGAAGAACTTGCAGAAATAACCTTACTCGTAGCCAAAGAAGTAAAACAGTTCAATATCAAACCCAGGGTAGCCATGCTCTCCTACTCTAATTTTGGCAGCAGCGATTCACCGGAATCAAACCTGGTGCGCAAAGCAAGAGAAATTGTAAAACAAAAAGATCCTTCGCTCAGTTGTGATGGCGAAGTGCAGGGTATACTTGCTTTCAACAAAGAAATTTTAAAAGAAAATTATCCGTTCACCGAATTATTAAACGGAGAAGTGAATACCCTCATCTTCCCGAATCTGGCTGCCGGCAATATTGCCTATAATTTATTGCAGGAAGTAGCGGGTACCGATTCTATTGGCCCCATCTTACTGGGATTAAAGAAACCGGTGCATGTGCTGCAACTGGGTAGTTCAATCCGTTCTATTTTCAATATGGTGCTTATCGCTGTGGTGGATGCACAAACCAAATGCAAAACCAATACACAGGAAGTAGTGAAGAAAAGCAAATGGTGGAAGCGGAAAAAAAGCGTAACACACGATACGTAAATTATTTACCATTTACGGTTTACTATTAGTTACAGACTTAAAATGCTGTAGCTTTAGAAATGGTTAATGGTAAACAGTTTATATAGTAACTTGTACCCGTAAACCGAATCAATAGATGCACTTCTTTAACCATTTCGGCCGTTACCTTCTCATGCTCAGGGGTATGTTTACCAAACCGGAGAACATGCGCATGTATTGGAAAGAACTCATGCATCAATGTGTTGAGATTGGGATCGGTTCTTTGGGCATTGTGGTTATCATCTCTGTTTTTATGGGTGCGGTTAGTGCCGTACAAACTTCCTACCAGTTAGTGAGCCCACTTATACCTGCTTCAACCATTGCACAGATTGTAAGGGACACCGTAATACTCGAATTTGCTCCTACTGTTGTGTGTATCGTACTGGCTGGTGTGGTGGGCAGTAAAATTGCCAGTGAACTGGGCAATATGAGAGTGAGTGAACAGATAGATGCGTTGGAGATAATGGGCATCAATACAAAATCGTACCTGATCATGCCTAAGATACTCGCCTGCCTCATCACCATTCCTTTACTGGTTATTATATCCATGGGGCTTGGGATTTACGGAGGCCGTTTGGCAGGTACTGCAACGGGCATCCTTTCTGCAGATACGTATGATGCCGGGTTGTTGCTGAATTTTCTTCCATACAATGTATTCTTTGCACTGGTAAAAGCATATACATTCTCTTTTATCATCAGCACCATCCCATCTTACTATGGTTATTATGTAAAAGGAGGTGCCCTGGAAATAGGAAGAAGCAGTACAAAAAGTGTGGTGGTGAGTTGTGTGATGATACTTTTTGCCGATTATATACTGGCAGCATTGTTACTGGATAAATAAAAGCAATGATCGAATTTAAAAACATAAGTAAAAGTTTCGGTGATAAAGTGGTGCTGGATAACGTAAGCCATGTGATGGAAACAGGCAAAGCCAATCTTATCATCGGGCAAAGCGGAAGCGGTAAAACAGTATTGCAGAAATGTCTTGTAGGCTTATTTGAGCCTGACGAAGGAGAGATCATTTACGATGGGGTTAGTTTTACGGACATGAATGTTGATCAAAGGAAGGAACTGCGTCAACAGATCGGTATGCTGTTCCAGGGCTCTGCACTGTTCGACAGTATGACCGTGGAGCAGAATATCATGTTTCCGCTGGACATGTTCACTAACCAGTCTTTTTCCGAAAAACTGAAACGGGTTAATGAAGTGTTGGCAAGAGTGAACCTGGAAAACGTAAATAAGAAATATCCTGCCGAATTAAGCGGCGGTATGAAAAAAAGAGTGGGCATTGCCCGTGCCATCGTTCTAAATCCCAGATATTTATTTTGCGATGAACCCAACTCGGGGCTTGATCCACAAACTTCCATGGTAATTGATAAACTCATTCTTGATATTACCCGTGAGTTCAACATGACCACCGTCATCAATACCCACGACATGAACAGCGTGATGGAAATGGGTGAGAATATCATCTATCTCTACGACGGCAAAAAAGAATGGAGCGGAAATAAGAAGGATATCATTTTCTCCAAGAACGAACGCCTTAATAAATTCATTTTTGCCAGCGAATTTCTTCAGGATGCCAAAGATATGCGTATGCTGGAAGCCAAGGGAAAGATCAGCGATGAAAGGGATATGGATGAATTACTGAAATAAAGCGCTGTAAAATATCCTTTTCAATAATACCTCATCTCCCCTATCTTTGCCTGAACTGCTTAGCAGCCATTCCTAATTCTTAATTTTTAATTCTCAATTGAACAATGTCTGTTTTAGTAAACAAGAATTCCAAAATAATTGTACAGGGCTTTACGGGTACGGAAGGTACTTTTCATGCCTCGCAGATGATCGAATATGGCACTAAAGTGGTTGGCGGTGTTACCCCGGGCAAAGGGGGCAGTACTCACCTGGATAAACCGGTCTTTAATACCGTTGCCGATGCGGTTAAAACAACCAGCGCCGATGTGAGTATCATCTTTGTACCTCCTGCTTTTGCTGCCGACGCCATCATGGAAGCTGCCGATGCAGGTATTGGATTGGTGGTTTGTATTACCGAAGGAATTCCGGTGCAGGATATGGTGAAAGTGAAAAATTACCTCACTAGCAGGGAAACAAGATTAGTTGGGCCTAATTGCCCGGGTGTTATCACAGCCGAAGAATGTAAAGTGGGTATCATGCCGGGTTTTATCTTTAAGAAAGGAAGGATCGGCATTGTCTCCAAATCTGGTACGCTTACTTACGAAGCAGCCGACCAGGTTGCCAAAGCTGGTTTAGGAATTTCTACCGCCATTGGTATTGGCGGAGATCCTATTATCGGTACAACAACCAAAGAAGCCGTTGAATTATTTATGAACGATGCAGACACCGATGCCATTGTTATGATCGGGGAGATTGGCGGTAGCATGGAAGCTGAAGCCGCAAACTATATTAAGTCAACAGGAAATAAAAAACCGGTTGTAGGTTTTATTGCAGGACAAACAGCTCCTCCCGGTCGCCGCATGGGACATGCAGGAGCTATTGTTGGCGGTGCCGATGATACGGCTGCTGCAAAGATGAAGATCATGGCAAGTTGCGGTGTACATGTAGTAGCAAGCCCCGCAGATATCGGTAAAACAATGGCTGATGTATTGAAAAAATAAAAGACTCTTACCTCATATTCTTATCCCGGGCATTCCGGGATTTTTTGTTGCCAGTTTGCTATAAAAAAAGAGCCCGGATAAAGATCCAGGCCCTTAAAGTATAGCCATAAAACAAAGTTTAGTCAGCATCATTCTATGCTTCAAAACTCCTCTATTCATAGATAACCAATTGACATGCCAGCTTGTTCACTATTCTTTATAACGAAACGTTAAAGAAAATTGTGAAGGTGCGTTATGCAAAACAAGTTTTAGTTACATCCCATTGCGGAACAGTACGGCTGTCATGCTGAGCGATAGCGAAGCATCTGTTGGGCAATGATATTATATTCAACTTCAGCACATTTGCCTGGCAGATCCCTCGTATCCTGCCTACCGGCAGGCAGGCCCGGAATGACAGCTCATCAACAAATTGTATCTTGTAATTAAAATACCAGTCTATGTTTATTAAGAAGGCCCTTCTCGTTATTTTTTTGTTAACCGGTATTTCATCATCATTTATGGCGCAAACAAAAAATGAGTACAGCGTCAACTGGAAGAAAGTAGAGGAATTTGAAAAAAAAGGCCTTACCAGATCTGCTTTGAAGGAAGTATTGAATATCTACAACCTGGCTTTAAAGGATAATAACGATGCCCAGCAGATAAAGAGTTGCATGTACCAGGTGAAATACCGCAATATGCTGGAAGAAGACAGTCATGAAAATAATATCTTCTTTATTGACACACTTATTGCCAGAGCCAAAGCGCCTGCAAAAAATATTTTACAAAGTATGCAGGCCGAAATGTTCTGGCAGTACCTGCAAAACAACCGCTGGAAATTTTATGACCGTACCAAACTGGCCGAAGAAAAAAGCAAGGACATTACCACCTGGAGCATTGATAAATTATATGCTGTTATTTCAAAGCTGTACAAAGCTTCCCTACAAAATGATAACCTTTTAAAAAACACAAAACTCGACGGGTTGGATGTCATTATAATTAAAGGTCAAAATACCAGGCAACTACGTCCCACCCTTTTTGATTTTCTGGCACACCGGGCACTGGATTTTTTTATGAATGACGAGAATGGAGTGACGAAGCCGGCTTACCAGTTTAAAATAGATGATGTACTTGCTTTTGTAAAAGCAGATGATTTTATAACTGCCTCTTTCAAAACAAAAGACACGGCATCGCTGCAACATAAGGCCCTGTTACTTTTACAGGACATTTTGAAATTTCATAAGGCAGATGCAAACCCTGATGCACTAATTGATGCCGACCTGATACGCCTGAACTTTGTACATAATAATGCAGTGATTGAAAGCAAAGAGAAACTCTACGAAGCCGCCCTGTTGAATATTGAACAGAAATACCCCGACAACCCGGCCATTGCACAAGCCATGTATTTACGGGGCATGATCTATATGAACAAAGGGGAAGCGTATGACCCATTAGCTAAAACAGAAAACCAATACGAACTAAAAAGGGCCAAAGAATTATTTGATGCAGCTTATGCCCGGTTTCCAAAATCAGAAGGTGGTATCAATGCAAAGAATAGTATCATGGCGATTGAACAGCCATCGTTTGGCCTGCAAACCGAAAAGGTAAATATTCCGCTGCAACCATTTCGCACCCTTGTAAAATATAAAAATGTAAAAACACTTTATCTCCGTGTCATCAAAACATCAAAAGATGAAATGAAAAAACTTGACCGGAGGGATTATGAAAAAATATGGAAGGCATATACCGATATGAAACCCGTAAAAAGCTGGAGCATCCCTTTACCCGATCAGCAGGATTACCAGGAACATGCTACAGAAATAAAGATTGATGGCCTTGCTATTGGCACTTACTTCATATTGGCCAGTATTGATGAAAAGTTTTCACTTAGTAAGAATATCATGGCCAGGCAGCTTACTTATGTAAGCAATATCAGTTATATCCATACCAGCACCAATGAATATTATGTGCTGGACCGGGATAGCGGCAAGCCGCTTGCCAATGCACAGGTACAGGTGTGGGAGAACAAATACAATTATACAGCAGGCGAAAATGAAGAAATAAAAGCAGAAAAATATACGGCAGATGAGACCGGTTTCTTTAAACTGAAAGAAAGCAGGGAATACAGGAGTATATCGTTGCAGGTAAAATATAACAGCGATGAATTGTTCATGGATGAGAATGAGGGTTATTACAGTTACAATGGTTATGAACCCGAAATACGACCCATCACTTTTTTATTTACCGACCGAAGCATTTACCGCCCCGGGCAAACCCTCTATTTTAAAGGCATCGTTGTAAAGAGGGAGAAGGATGCTGTTAAAAGCACCGTGTTACCGAATTTTAAAACAAAGCTCATACTAAGAGATGCCAATTATAAAAAATCAGCTGAACTGACAGTCACTACCAATGAATTTGGAAGTTATAAAGGTTCTTTCCGGTTGCCCGAGAGACAAATGAATGGCCAGTTCAGTTTACTGGATACGGTCACCAATGGTACATCTAACTTCAGTGTGGAAGAATATAAGCGGCCCAAATTTTTTGCTGAAATTCAAAAACCAAAAGGTACGTACCGGGTAAATGACAGCATAAAAGTTACCGGAACCGCAAAAGCATATGCAGGTAATAATGTTGACGGGGCAAAAGTAAGTTACCGGGTTGTGCGTAAAGTACGCTATCCCATCTGGTGGGGCTGGGGAAGTTATTTCAAAGGATTTCCGGGAGGCAGCAATGAAGAAACAGAAATTACAAACGGCGAAACCAAAACTGATTCAAAAGGCGAATTCAAAATTGATTTTAAAGCATTGCCTGATGAATCGGTTGATAAAAAAAGCCAGCCGACCTTTTATTACGAAGTAAGCGCTGATATTACAGATATCAATGGAGAAACAAGATCGGGCAATACTTCCGTAGCTGTGGCCTACCAGGCATTACAACTGCATATTGATATGCCTGAAAAGGTACACGGCGACAGCCTGAAGGCATTCAACATACGCAGCAGCAACATCAACGATATTTTTGAGAAAGCAAAAGTGAATGTAACATTCACCAAAGTGAAGTCACCGGGTAAAATTTTCCGTGAACGTTATTGGGAAGTGCCCGACCAGTTTACCATGAGCCGGGATGAGTTCTACAGCTACTTCCCTTATGACGTATATAAAGATGAAGACAAGATGCAGAACTGGCCGCTGGCTGAAAAGTTTATAGACAAAACAGATTCTACCAGTGAAAAGGGGAGTTGGGAATTAGGAATTGGGAATTGGGCAGCAGGCTGGTATAAAATTGTAGCTGTTGCTAAAGATAAATATGGTGAAGATGTGAGAGCAGAAAAGTTTATACAGGTGATTGGCGAAAATGACGAGCCAGTTACAGTAAATGTTATAAAAGGAACAGCAGAACCCGGTGAGAAGATCAGTTATACTATAAGATCGGGTTTTGCCAATGCATGGCTCATACAGGTGATGAGCAAGGTTGGCAAAACAGATAATGATCCTCTTCGTCAGAATATTTCTTCCGTACTGCCTTTTGAAAGTTCCATACTGGTTAATGAAAGCGACCGTGGAGGAATGGCTATGAGTTATGCCCTGGTAAAACATAACCGGGTTTATACAGGCAATGAAAGTTTCTCCATACCCTGGAGCAACAAAGACATCAACATTAGCTATGAAACCTTTCGGGATAAACTGTTACCCGGCAGTGAAGAAAAATGGAAAGTAAAGATAACCGGCAATAAAGGAGAAAAAGTTGCAGCCGAAATGCTTGCTGGTATGTATGATGCAAGCCTTGATCAATTCAAACCACATAGCTGGAGTAAACTAAATATTTGGCCAGGTCTGTATAATAATATACGTTGGAATGAAGACGGTTTTGCCGGTGCTAACTCTGAAGAGTATGATAAAATGGATTATGATTATTTAAAGGGCATAAATAAATCTTATGACAGGCTTTTGAAGCCTTATTCAGAACAAGATGTCGATGGAAGAGTTTATTATTCTGCAGCAGCGGTTCCTATGTATGATTCAAATGTCGCACCACCAGCAGCAAAGGAAGGAATGAAAATTCGGGCTGAAAAAATTGAAGAGATAAAAATGGATCAATCTATATCTAAAAAAACTGTTGATCTGAACCCGGAATTTTTAATTCTTGGAGATAAAATAAAAAGACCCTGCTTCAGCAACAAATGATGCCGTTCAAATCCGCAAGAACTTTTCCGAAACCGCTTTCTTCTTCCCCGACCTGAAAACAGATGCTGATGGTAGTGTGGAATTCAGTTTTACCATGCCCGAAGCATTAACCAAATGGAAGCTGATGACGATGGCGCATACAAAAGATTTAGCAAGCAGCTATAACGAAAAGGCTTTGGTAACACAAAAACCATTGATGGTGCAACCCAATGCTCCTCGTTTTATGAGAGAAGGCGACAGGATGGAGTTCAGCGCCAAAATTGTAAACCTCGGTGATAGCGAAGTGACCGGCGTTGCACAATTGGAATTACTGGATGCTGCAACCAACAAACCTGTAGATGGCTGGTTCAAAAATGTTTTCCCCAGCCAATACTTCACAGTAGCTGCCGGTCAGAGTGAAGCCGTAAAGTTCCCGATGGAGATACCTTTCAATTTCAATTCGGCCATGACGTACAGGGTCGTTGCCAAAGCCGGTAACTACTCCGATGGAGAAGAAATGGCAATTCCTGTTTTAACCAACAGGATGCTCGTCACCGAATCAATGCCAATAAATTTACGTGGTACAAGCAGCAAACAATTCAAATTTGAAAAGTTGCTTAAAGCCCCTCCTTCGGAGGGGTTTGGGGAGTAACGACTCTCCATCATGCATTGACGGTTGAATATACCAGCAACCCCGCCTGGTATGCTGTGCAGGCCCTGCCTTATTTGATGGAATATCCTTATGAATGTGCCGAGCAAACCTTCAACCGTTATTATGCAACATACTTTGGCTTCTTATATCAGCAGGTCAATTCCAAAGATCAAAACCGTTTTTGAAAAATGGAAAAATGTGGATACAGCGGCTTTGCTGAGTAACCTTCAGAAAAATGAAGAATTAAAATCTGCCCTATTACAGGAAACTCCCTGGGTATTGGAAGCACAGAATGAAAATCAGCAAAAGAAAAATATTGCATTGCTGTTTGACATGGTACGCATGAACAGGGAACAGCAGAGCGCTTTCAACAAATTGAAAGAGATGCAAAGCAGCAACGGGGGCTTTACCTGGTTCAAGGGAGGAAGGGATGACCGTTATATGACTCAGTACATCATAACCGGCATTGGTCACCTGCGCAAGCTGAATGCATTGGCAGGAGATAATTACCAGTCTGTAAAAACGATCATAGATAAATCTGTGCCTTATCTTGATAAAAAAATAAAAGAAGATTATGATAACCTTATTCGCTATAAGATCAAACTAAGCAACAATAATTTAGGCCACATCCAGATCCAGTATTTGTATATGCGTAGTTTATTCCCTGAATATAAAATAGCGCCAGCTTCACAGACAGCTTATGATTATTACAGGGGGCAGGCTAAAAAATTCTGGCTGAGTAACAGTAAATATATGCAGGCCATGTTCGCATTGGCGCTTCACCGCAGCAAGGATGAAGTAACTCCAAAAGCTATCATCAAATCATTAAAGGAAAATTCAATCAGTAAGGAAGAACTGGGCATGTACTGGAAAGAATGGACGACCGGTGGATACTACTGGCACCAGGCACCTATAGAAAGCCAGGCCATGATGATCGAGGCTTTTACTGATATTGATAAAACAGTTTCGACCATTGATGACCTGAAAACATGGTTGCTGAAACAAAAGCAAACACAGAACTGGAAGACCACCAAGGCCACGGCAGAAGCATGTTATGCATTACTGCTAAGCAGCCCCCCCACCCCCCAAGGGGGGAGTAATGGGGTCTTGCTGAATGAAGAACCTCAGGTGATAATAACATTGGGGAATACCATTGTGAAAAGTACTGATAATAATGCCGAAGCTGGAACAGGTTATTTCAAAAAAAGGATCGAAGGAGAAAAAGTAAACCCGGCTATGGGCAATATTAATGTAGCGATACAATCATCAGACTCTAAAATCCCCCCTTTGGGGGGTTGGGGGGCAGTGTACTGGCAATATTTTGAAGACCTCGACAAGATCACCCCGGCAGAAACACCTTTAAAACTGGTAAAGAAGTTATTCGTTGAAAAAAATACAGACAAAGGTCCTGTACTGGTTGCTTTATCCGATGGCGCCGAATTAAAAGTTGGAGATAAAGTAAAAGTTCGTATCGAATTAAAGGTTGACCGTGACATGGAATATGTACACATGAAAGATATGAGAGCTGCTTGTATGGAACCCGTAAATGTATTGAGTGAGTATAAGTGGCAGGGTGGCCTGGGTTATTACGAAAGCACAAAAGATGCCAGCACCAATTTCTTCTTTGGCTGGCTGAGCAGGGGTAGTTATGTGTTTGAATATCCCATGTTCGTAACACATGCCGGAAATTTCAGCAATGGTATTACTACTATACAATGTATGTATGCGCCTGAATTTACTTCTCATAGTGAGGGTATCAGGGTTAATGTGGAATAAGATCAATTACACAAATTGAAACAAATTACACGAATTAACTTGGCAGTTGATTCGTGTTTTTCTTTTCAATAATTCGTGTAATTTGTGTAATTAGTAAAATTAGTGAACATGTCAACAGACCAAACCTACAGCATCCCCTCCGCTTCCGGAAGATGGAGAACCTGCACATTGTTTTCTGGTTATTCAAAGACATCAGCTGGTGCATGATCTGGAAGCCACTGGGCATTGCCATGATCTTTCCTACCCTCATTATTGCCATTGTCATCTCCTTCCGTACCCGCCAGCTCATGAGTGAGGTTTGCCATAACCTGGCCATCGTGTTCTGGATAAGCGCCAATGCTTACTGGATGGTGAGTGAATTCTTTGCTTTTGATACCCGGCCGCTGTTTGCAGAATATACCTTCAAGCACCTGGCCATCATCCCCTTTGTACTGGGCATTCTGATGCTGGCCTACTACTATATCATCTGGAGACCCATGCACAGAAATGTGGTGGAGACGATGTAAGTCATTTAAATTATCTAAGTACTACTTATATGCAATGAACTTCTGTTCAGCTTTTACTATTCTCTCGAAAAAAAGTTTTAATGCTCCATAATCAGCTGCCGGAATGTTTTGCCTGCTGCTAACAAATTTTCTCGTAATGATCATTTTATCGGGTGCCTTCAAAGTATACTGAATAGAAAACTTCATTTCTTTAAAAGCTAATGTTTGTGAAGTCGGCACTTCGGTAAATTTTTTGCCAGCGGGGGCTGTAATATTTACAACAGTTTCATAATCGTCCACATTTTCATAATCGCAGTATTGAACAGAATATGACCTTGTATCAGCAGAAAAATTATCCAGTGATGCAACCACATCAGGGTAAACAACTTTAAAGGTTTGCATAGCACCTATTTCAGAAACTTCGTTCTTTACCTTAAAATTATAGGTGTACATTATAGAATCATTCCGGTTATTAAAGTCACTAAAACTTACTTTATCCATTTTAACCGTATTTGTGTATTTACCTGCAACAAATTTCTCCATCTCCTGTATCTGTTTTTCATTGTCAAGGTTCTCGTAATTAAACCTCATAACAGAGGATGGGTTTCCATATACCACTGTTTTTACATTTATATTCAGGTCAGATTCTACTGGCCGAATATCAACAACCCTTTTTATCATGTCCCTGGTACGATTGGGTGCTTTAAGGAACATAAGTTGGGATTTATCTGATCCGCCTTTTAAAGGTATTTCCAATATAACAGCGCCAATGATATTATTTGGCACACTTGCAAACGGTAGGTAATTATCGGTTAATTCAATATAATAATCCTTATTATCCAATACAGCCTTGACTATGCAATGATTAAACTCCATGCTGGGCAGCGAAATATGTTTTTCGCCATTATCTCTTGTATTAACCAAAACCATTTGTGCATTAATTCCTGCCTTATGAGCTAATGTTGCAAATAAACTTGAAAGGTCTTTGCAATCTCCCAGCCTTGTTGTTAAAGTAGTTGAGGGACGTTGTGGCACAAAAGCACTCTGCCTGAAGGAAACAGAGCTGTAACTTATATTGGCTTCGATATAATCATAAATAAACTTCGCCTTTTGAAACTGGGTCATCGGCTTGTGTCCATCAGGAAATAATTTTTTATACAGGGCAATTATTTCAAAATCCTCTTCAGCTTTATTATTACTAATATCGCTGTACCAGTTGGATATCTCATTCCAGGATGGTATTGTGGAAATATGTAATCCCGGGCAAATGTCTGTCAGTGCTGGCATTAAAGGTTCTTCTTTGAGTGGCTCTGGTTTTATAGACTCCCAACTGTATTGTGTAAAATCCTCTACCCTTTTTATCGCAGGCTGAATATCAGAATTAACCATCAAGTAGTCAATTTTTTGAGAAGCAGGAATCAAAAGATTATAACGTGTAGTAGCCACATATATCTGCCCGCCAAAATAATACCTGTCCCAATATTCTTTTGCAAACCGGCCATATACATAGCTTTGCAAACGGTACCTGAACACAATAACATCACCCGCCTCCAGGTTGGTAAACACAACCTCGTTATCTTTCCTTTCTCCTTCAATTTTAGAATTATTCTTTTTTATTACCTCAGCTTTTTCTATTAACAAAGTCTGCGAATTATTATACCCAATAGATGATTCTTTATACTGATCCACTCCCTTTTCATTTGTTATTCTGATTATCAAAGTATAATATTCTTCATTGGCCCCTCCGGGGTATACAATAACATCTTTCTGATCCAGAATAAAATAATACCCGTAATCTATGTTTTTTTGCTTCAGATATTTTATCTTCTTTGATAGTTTTTATAATATCTGCTTCAGGAAAAAGTTTGCTTGCTTCAACCTTTCCGTTCAGCCTTCTTATTTTACTAATGATCGTGTATTGGTTAGGATTGTACTTAAGTGATTTATTATAAGCTTCAATAGCTGCAGAAATATCTTTCTTCTCACTTTTGATATCTCCCAGTTGTGCCCATAAATTTTCATTGTAAGGAGCTAACAACAGCGCTTTATTGATATTATCTTCTGCTTTGTCATATTCCTTGACAGAAAAATGGTGTTTTGACAAACTAAAATATCCCGAAGGAGAATACGGAAAATCATTCGCCAGTTTTTGCTTCACATCCAGTGCTTTATCCTTGTTCCCAAGTTCCTCAAGCAAAGCAGCATACTTTTCTACTACTTCGTAATTATAGTTATCCTTCATATAGTTCTCATATATTGCTATTGCTCCGTTATTGTCTTTATATACTTCCTTTTTTATGGCATACATCATTGGCAGCAATTTGGAATTTTCAGGATATTTAGCATACATCTTCTCTGCTTCCTTTACCATTTCATCATATTTATTATCATGTGCCAAAAGCATTATCTTATACGCCCAGGTATTTTCATCTTCGCCGTACAAGTCAATTCTTTTCTCTAACTCAACCCCTCCGGCTTCATACTTCTGGTTATCAAATAATTCCTTCAGGTTAAGATCAAGGGCTACAAGGCTTTGTGGATCGGCTTGCTTTATTTTTTCAATCTCTTCAAGCAGTAAGGTTCTGTTATTTTCCTTGACTAATATTTCTGCCATTTTCATCTTTAGCAAACAGTTATCTGGAGCCTTTATTATTGCATCTGTTAAGGCGTTTCTTGCTTCTATAATTTTTTTACTCCTGAGGTATACATCTGTCAGCAATAAATAGTTAACCAGGTTATTGGGTTGTGTTGCAATTTTATCTATAAAGAAAGTTTCGGCGAATGGAGGTATTGCCGTAATTTTTTGATCGCTTTTAACAACTTTAGGATACGCTGAGTAAACCGGGGAACCAGTTATATTCCTAATTTGCCTGAATTTATCATCTGTAAATCTTAAGGTGAAATTGGGATAAGAAGAATTGCTGTAACCAAGCTGTACCAGTACCCTGTTCAC
>JBGANE010000040.1:0-26239 GCA_044222465.1 Ferruginibacter sp. | reverse complement strand
GATTGCATCTGCTTTAATTAACCCGTCTTTAATGGAATTGATAACCGGAACCAACTCGAACATACTGCCCAGGACTTTTGCCGTATTGAAATCATCATTCATGAACTCATCGAATTCAGCAATCAGTTTATTCACTTTGGTATCGAGTTCTGGATCGCCTGCCTGTTGCACATTACTCTTTTCCAGTTTCATCAGTACTTCATATGCGTCCCAAAGCCTTTTCAACCCTTTTTCCGATGCCTGCAGCGCTTCATTACTAAAATCCAAAGTGCTCCGGTAATGCGTTTGCAGCATAAAGAACCTCACCACCATTGGCGGA
Source organism: Ferruginibacter sp. (assembly GCA_044222465.1). Lineage (GTDB taxonomy): Bacteria > Bacteroidota > Bacteroidia > Chitinophagales > Chitinophagaceae > Ferruginibacter. The sequence continues at coordinate 25,920 of JBGANE010000040.1, read as the reverse complement.
TAGGCTTTTTCCAAAAGCGGATGGTTGCCGGTAAATAATTCCTCCGGTAAAAATCCATTGCCAAGTGATTTACTCATCCTTGTTCCATTCACGGTGAGCATATTCGTATGCATCCAGTATTTGGCCGGGCTTATATGATAACATGCCTGGCTCTGTGCAATTTCATTGGTATGGTGTGTAGCCGCAAGGTCCATACCGCCGCCATGTATATCAAACTGCTTTCCTAAATATTTTTCACTCATTGCCGAGCATTCAATATGCCAACCCGGGAACCCCATGCCCCATGGGCTTGGCCATTGCATAAGATGTTCGGGCTTTGCTTTGATCCACAAAGCAAAATCAAGCCTGCCCTTTTTTTCATCCTGTCCTCCAAGTTCTCTTGTTCCTTCCAGAAGGTCTTCCATTTTGCGGTTGGTAAGAATGCCATAAGGTTGTTCCTTATTGTATTTCTCCACATCAAAATAAATAGTGCCGTTTACTTCATACCCATAGCCGTTCTCGATGATCTGTTTGGTCATTTCTATCTGTTCGGCAATATGTCCTGTTGCAGTTGGTTCAATGGATGGCGGAAGATTATTCAATAACTGCATCACATGACGGAACCCCAGTGTATATTTTTGGACGATCTCCATGGGTTCCAGTTGTTGCAGCCTGGCTATCTTACTGAACTTGTCGTCTCCTTCATCCCTGTCGCCTTCCAGGTGGCCGGCATCGGTAATGTTGCGTACATAACGCACTTTGTACCCGAGGTAACGCAGGTACCGGTAAATAATGTCGAACGAAATAAATGTACGGCAGTTGCCCAGGTGCACATCGCTGTAAACAGTTGGTCCACACACATACATACCCACATGGCCCTCAGTAATGGATGTAAATTCTTCTTTCTCCCTGGAAAGTGTATTATATATTTTTAGAGACATGATTCAGTTTAAGGTTTAAAGTGTGAGGTTTGAAGTTAAAGGTTACCTGTAACAACAAACTGTAAACAAGAAAATGAAATGTAAACCAGTACAAAGATATTAAGCTATGCCGCAAGGGCAACAGGAAAAACAATATGTTGTAAACTTTGTCATGCAGGAGGCTAAGGTATTACTTTTTGACCAATTGCAGGTCGGCCATAATAGGAAAATGGTCACTCAGTTTTCTAGGGATCCGTAAAAACTGTTTCACATCAAATTTTTTGTCTGCAAAAATGTTATCAATCCGCAGCACCGGGGAAATGCCGCTATAGGTCCTGCCCAAACCGCTCCCTTTTTCAACAAAAGCGTTTTTCATACCACTGCCAATTACATGATAGGCATAGCTGTTGGGCACATCATTAAAGTCGCCGGTCACAATGGCCGGGTATGGACTCTTTTTTATTTCAGCCCGTATTCTGTCTGCCTGTACCTGTCTTTTTAAAAAACCTCTCTTAAATTTTCCGATAATGCTTTTTGACTCCCGGATAGTATTTTCTTTTTCAACCGTTGGTTCATCAATGTATTTCATATTGTCCCTGCTGAACCGAAGGGTTTGAAGGTGAACATTGAACACCCTTATTGTATCATTCCCCTTTGCAATATCAACATACTGAAAAATGGAATTATAATTATTGGGGTATTGGCTGATCGTTTGTTTTTTTACGATGGGGAAGCGGGAAAAAATGATGATGCCAAAGTGGGCATAACCCCAAAAATCTTCTTTTACATTATAAGAATAAAAATAATCGGGGAACTGAAGTTCTTTTAAGAACTCATCAATGTGTCCATGCTTTCTCACCGCACTGTCTTCGGCTACCATTTCCTGGAAACAGGCAATGTCTGGTTTATATTGTTCTATGATATTAAACATCTGTTTTTTTACTTCCGGGTGCTTTTTATCATTAAGTACATTGAACTGCGCCACGTTCCAGGTCATTACCCGTATACTTTGATCTTGTTTGTTTAAATCAAAAGAGCTCGACAGCCTGAGTGGCAAAATATGTTGAACCGGTTTGTATGCCAGCCCAATAGCAATAAGCGAAATAAGTGCCCAGCGTGGCTTTACGAATAGCCAGAAAATAAAAAACACCAGGAGTAATAACAAAAAATAAAAGGCTGAAAGAGTGAGAAAACCTACGGGCCAAAAATTTATTGGACTGAGCCAATAGCCATAACACCCGGCTAAAAAAAGCAGGGCTACAAAAATATTAGTGAGAATGAAAAATTTTTTTGTCAGCCGGCGGAAAATATTTTTGGGCATGTTATAAAGGTACAACTTGAATTGCATGCCTGCTGTTAAATTGATGAGTGGTGGCTTTAAAGAGATTTATTTACTCTTCGCCCGCTTTCTTGAGGATGGCTTTTTCTTCATCAGTGAGATACTTGTAACCTTTCTGGTTTATTTTATCAAGTATCTCATCAATGCGCTGCTCAGTAACATTGGAGGTTTTGCTGAAAGGTTTTCTGTTACCGGCATTATAAAATACTTTTTCTTTTAACGAGTAGCTTTTCTTTTTCTTATTTGGATTAAAAAGATCCACGAACCAGCTATACAAATTATTCATCCAGTTGCTCATGTCTACCTGGCGGCGCAATAAAAGCACAAATAATAATCCGGCTACACCACCACCAATATGTGCAATAGCATGAGTTGTATTTTGTGAGGCAACCCCTGCCAGGTCAATTACAATATAAAGAACCGTAAGCACCCAAATGGGAATCCCTCCCCGGATATGCCTGAAGAAGCGATAGTCCGGTGCAATCATCGTAGCAGCTACAGCCACAGCCATTACTGATGCGTTGGCGCCGAGAAGGTTGTTTGTATCTATTGCTGTTTTGTTAGCAGGAATGAGGTTGCCGGCCAAGATAAAAAATAATGCCCCTGCAAGGCCGCCGTATAAATAAACGGGAATGAGTTTTTTATTGCCGGTGAGGTTTTGAAGAATAGAGCCAAAAGCCCATAACCATAACATGTTGCTTATTGCCCTGAATAGTACCACATCGCTGAACATATAAGTAAGAACCGTCCATAGCCTTTCGCCAAGCTTTGGCAGGCTGGCAGGCAACTGGAACCAGTTAACCACCTGGGTATAAAAAACATTTTGTGACTGTTCATTAACCGAAAGCCCGGTTTTTATAGTGAGTAATACGAGGTAGAAAATTACATTGAACGCAAACAGCCACACCAATGCATTCCCGGGCTGACCCAGCGTAAATTGTCGTTTTCTTATTTTGTATTCCTGGTAGCGGTCTGCCTCACCCATAACAAGAAATGCTTTATCAGGTAAATTTACAAACAGTTAAAGCAAAGAAGTGTTAGTATTAATAGAAAGTTTTCTTATTGGTTTTATTCCAGATCAGAACCAATATAAACCCCATTGCCAATCCACCCAGGTGGGCAAAGTGAGCAATATTGCTGCCTGCAGAATATACACCGCCAAACAGGTCGAATGCAGCCATAATAGCCACGGCATATTTAGCTTTTACAGGAACAGGTATGGGGAAAATAACCAGTTGGGTATTAGGGAAAAGATAGGCAAACGCTGCAAATAATCCCATTATGGCCCCCGAAGCGCCTACCGCCGGTGCGTTTTGTAAAACTAAGTGCGCTACAGCCGCTGCCAATCCGCAAGCAAAGTAAAAAATGAAAAATCGTTTGGGTCCCCAAACCCTTTCTAGCATGGAACCAAACATCCATAATACAAACATGTTGAAAAACAAGTGAAAGAATCCTCCATGTGCAAACATGTGTGTTACCAACTGGTATGGCTTAAAGTACGGTGTATCATAAGGGAAAAGTGCGATCTTTTGGGTGATCTCTTCATTAGGGCCATCAAAAAAAGCCTGGACAAAAAATACCAGCGCATTAATGATTATCAAATTCAATACTACCGGTGTGGTACGCTGAAAACTGTTTCCGTAATTATTAAATGCCATTATGCAAATGTAGTGGTTAAATCTTTATTTCAGTTTCAGCAGAACAACACATTCAATATGGTGGGTGTGGGGGAACATATCAACCGGTTGAATTTTTTCTACAGAGTATTTTTCTGACAGCAACGCTATATCCCTGGCTTGTGTTGCTGTATTGCAGCTTACATAAACAATTGATGGCGCTGCAATTTCCAGAAGTTTATGGACCAGTTTTTCATGCATGCCGGCACGGGGAGGATCGGTTATGATCACATCAGGCCTCCCATGAACAGAAAAGAATTCATCGTTGCAGACCTTGATCACATCCCCTGCAAAAAATTCAGCATGCCTGATATCATTCAGTGCAGCATTTTCTTTTGCGTCAATGACAGCTTCTTCTATTACTTCTACCCCGATTATTTTTTTTGCCTGCCCACTCAGAAATATACCGATACTTCCTGTACCACAATATAAATCATATACAATTTCTTTTCCTGTAAGCGCTGCAAAATTCCTGGTAATGGTATATAATTGTTCTGCCTGTTTTGTGTTGGTTTGAAAAAATGATTTTGCAGATATCTTAAACTGGAACTCTTCCAGTTTTTCTATTGCATACCCTTTACCAAAATACACCTGCGGAGTAAGATCATATATACTATCGTTCCATTTCGGGTTGATGGTGTATAGCAATGTGGTGATAGACGGAACCATTTTCAGCAAATGATCAAATAGTTTTTTCCGGTCTTTATGCACATCATAATTCAGGCAAATATTAACCATCAGTTCGCCGGTTGTACAAAGCCGTATTATAATATTACGAAGCCAACCGGTATGTTCCCGTATATCGTAAAATGAAAAATTATTTTCCAACGCAAAAGAACGGACGGTATTACGGATGTGGTTGTTTACATCGTCCATTAAAAAGCACTCTTCAATATCTATCACCTTATCAAAGATCCGGGGTACATGAAAACCCAGGGCCCCTTCCATAATAGTGTTTCCTGAGCCTATCTCTTCCGGCAATAAGTACCTCTTGTTACTAAAAGTAAATTCTATCTTATTACGGTAGTGAATTGTTTCGCTTCCGCCGGCGATAGGCAGCATATCAGGTAGGTCTGTCTTACCAATGCGCCTAAGGTTTTGTTCTACTTCCTTTTGTTTATACGCTAACTGTTTTTTATAAGGCAGCATTTGCCATTTACATCCGCCGCAAATACCAAAGTGCCTGCAAAATGGACTTACTCTTTCTTTGGAGTATTCTTTAATTTCTATTACCCTTCCTTCAGCCCAGTCCTTTTTGTTTTTTACAAGTAATACATCTGCCACATCGCCGGGTACAGCGCCCGATATAAAAATCACTTTCCCGTCTTGTTTTGCCAGGGCCTTTCCTTCGGCGGCATAATCTGTTACCGGCAGGTTTTGAAGTATAATTTTCCTGTTTTTATTTCTCACAGCAGCAAAAATACCGTATAAATCAGCAATATTATTTTGTTAACGATTTGTAATTGTTAAGCCCCTCAAATAAAGCCGGGTGAAGATTAACCAACGATTTTAAATACATTTGCTGACTAAGAATTACAATGAAAAAATACTTTCTTTTCGTTTTTGCTGCTATTGCATTTAATACAGCTTTCAGCCAGGGCTACCAGATAACCCTGCAGGTGCCGGCTTTTAAAAGCGGGATATCTTACCTTACCTATTACATGGGCAGCAACTATAATATTGCAGATTCAGCTGCTATAAGTAATAAGGGATTGGCCGTTTTTAAGGGGCCTACAAAATTGCCGGCAGGCGTTTATGCCATTTTTTTGCCGGGCAACCGTTTAAGGGTGGAGTTTTTAATGGACAAGCAGCAGGTTATTTCTGTAGTGGTGGCTGATACCTCCGATATGATCAATAAAACTACCGTGACCGGAACAAAAGATAATATTTTGTATGTGGAATATCAAAAATTCACTGCAATAAAAGGAAAACAATTAGAACAGGAGCGTACTGCCTATAATAACTCGTTGACTATGGCCGACTCTGTACTGCATGCAAATAATTATAATAACTATAATAAACAACTCACCGATTACCGGGAAGCGCTCATTAAAAATAACCCATCCTCTATGATGGCAGCTTTATTGAATGCCATGAGGGAGCCGGTAGCTCCAACCACGGTTCCTGTTACGAGACAGGATTCCATCAATAATTACAATGCATATAAAAATCATTACTGGGACGGAATAACTTTTATGGACGATCGTATAATCCGTACGCCGTTCTTTATAAAAAAAATGGAGCGCTATTACCGGGAAGTTATATCTCCTTCTGCAGACAGTATCATAAAAGATGTGGATTATAAATTGTTATTGGCAAGGTCGGCCCCTGAAATGTACAAGTTCCTGCTGAACTGGCTTACTGATGAATACATCAGCCCGAAGTATATGGGGCAGGATGCTGTATTCGTTCACCTCTTTGAAAAATATCACAGTAAGGGTCTGAGCAAGTGGCTGAATGAAAAACAGATGGAAGCGATCAGTCGCAGGGCCTATATGCTCATGGCTAATCTGATTGGCGATAAAGCAGCAGACCTTGAAATGCTCAACACCGATGACAAGCCTTCTTCCTTATATAACTTAAGCGCTGACTATACAGTAGTTTGTTTCTGGGACCCGAATTGTGGCCATTGTAAAGAAGAGCTTCCCAGGCTGGATTCCATTTACCGGGCAAGCTGGAAAAATCATAATGTAAAAATATTTGCTGTGCTTACGCCTGAAGGAAAGACAGATGTAAAACCTGAATGGTTAAGTTTTATTAAAGACCATAACCTTTCTGACTGGACACATGTTTACAAGACCAAAGAAATGGATGCCGCAGACGTGGCTGCCCAGCGGCCGAGTTTTCGCCAGTTATATGATATTACCATGACCCCCACTTTATACCTGCTTGATAAGGATAAGCATATTGTTGGAAAAAAACTTACCCTGTTACAATTAAACGACCTGATGCAGGTAAAATGGAATAAAACCACTTCGAACTAAAACATATTAACTGATGAGAAAATTTTATCTGCTTTTTGTTTTTGCCTGCTACGCTCCTGTTGCTTTTTCACAAACCTTGTTTACTTACGGCAGGTCTTCAGTAGAAAAAGGTGAATTCATCAGGGCGTATAACAAAAACAAAACCCCGGTTGCAGATAAGGAAAAAGCGCTTAGGGAATATCTAGACCTGTACATAAAATTCAAACTGAAAGTAAATGCAGCGCATGAGCTGGGGCTCGACACTTTGCCCCAGCTTCTGTTTGATGCACAGAGCTTTCGCAGCCAGATAGAAGAAAGCTATTTAAATAATGAAAAGGAGGTTAATAACCTGCTTGCCGAAGCTTTTACCCGAAGCCAGAAAGACCTGCATGTGTTGCATTTTTTTATTCCAAACGAACCCGGAATGAGCCCCGAGGATACTATTAAAGCCAATAAATCAATTAATGAATTATATACATCGCTGGCTGCCGGTAAAACAGATTACGCTAAATTAACAGAAGCCGGGCCGGTTAAAATCAGGCAATCAGACATAGGTTTTATCACCGTATTTACATTGCCCTATGAATATGAAAATATAATTTACGATTTAAGTGTTGGCCAGGCCAGTAAACCTTACCGGTCAAAAAAAGGTTGGCATGTGTTTAAAGTAATGGAGGAAAGGAAAGCTGTTGGAAAATGGAAAATTGCCCAGATCTTACTTGCAATCCCTCCAGACCAGCCCGCTGCAGAAAAAATGGCACTGGAAAAAAGAGCAGACTCTATTTACCAGCTACTGCAAAAAGGCGGCGACTTTTCTGTTTTAGCAAGACGGTTCAGCGATGATAAAATAACCTATGGTACAGGTGGTGAATTGCCGGAATTTGCTTCAGGTAAATTTGAGGCTTCATTCGAAAAGGAGGTTTTTAAATTATCCCGTGATGGTGAAATAAGTAAACCTATTTTAACCCCGTATGGCTTTCATATAGTAAAGCGGTTGTCACAAACACCTGTGTCAACAGATAAAAATGATAATGCTTTCCTGTTTGAGTTAAAACAAAAAATACAACAGGATTCAAGAATAAACAGCGCCAAAGAATTGTTTATAAAAGAAGTTCTAAAACAGGTGAATTTTAAAAAGACCGGGGCTGTTTCAGACGCAGACCTGTTCCGTTATGCTGATAGTGCTGTAGCAAACCTTTCGTCAGAAACCAGTAATACATCGGTTTACCCGATAAGCAGTAAAGTCATTTACAGTTTTGCCAAAGCAAAACTTACAGGCAAAGACTGGCTGGACTTTATAAGAGCGTATAAAGGCGGGGAGTTTTACCAGGGTGAATCCAATGCTGTTTTACTGGAAAAATTTGTTTCCAGCTCAAGTGTGGATTATTATAAATCGCACCTGGAAGATTATAATGACGATTTCCGTTACCAGATGGAGGAATTTAAAGACGGGAATGTGCTTTTTGAAATAATGGAAAAAAATATCTGGGGGAAAGCGACCAACGATAGTTCTGGTTTATTAAAACAGTATAACGAAAACAAAAGTAAATACCTGTGGGCAGCCAGTGCCAATGTGATCTTATTCAACTGCTCAAACAAAGTTGTTGCTGAGACTGCAAGAAAATCTTTACTAGCCGGTAAGGACTGGAAACAGGTCTCCGAAGAAGCTAATAACAATTTACAGGCTGATTCAGGAAGGTTTGAGCTTTCTCAAATTCCCATAGTTATTAACCCAAAATCTCCTGCAGGATTTATTACCGAAATTGTTGTAAACCCTGCCGATGGTACAGCAGGTTTTGCAAAAATTGTTCACCAGTATGGTGATGGCTTGCAGCGCAATTTTGAAGAAGCCAGGGGTCTTGTAATAAACGATTATCAATCTATTCTTGAAGAAAAATGGATCAATGAGTTAAAAAAGAAATACCCGGTTAAGATTAATGAATCTGTTTTTCAATCTTTGCTGAAACAGTAATTATATTATTGCAGCAAAAGTGTACTGGTGGAAAATAAGTATCAACGAACAAAGCCCTTTGTAGTTACAAAGGGTTTTTATTTATAAAAGCTGTTTTACCACGTTACCCACTATATGTGGCCGGCCAAGAGTATAATAATGAAGTATGGGTACGCCAAATTTTTTTAGCTCCTGCGATTGATAGAGCAACCATTCTGTTCCAACCTGCTCCACCGCTTCATCTGTTTTACAATTTATAATCTCCTTGCTCAGTTCCTTTGGTATATCAATATGAAACACCTTGGGAAGTAAGGTTAGCTGGTTAAGACTGTAAATAGGTTTTAACCCTGGTATAATTGGTACCGTAATCCCGTGTTCACGACAGGCCTTCACAAAAGCATAGAATTTTTCATTGTCAAAAAACATCTGCGTTACAATATACTCTGCACCCATATCTACTTTCTGTTTCAGGTAGTTCAGGTCGCTTTCCATATTAGGTGCTTCAAAATGTTTTTCGGGATAGCCGGCAACGCCGATACAAAATCTCGTTTTGCTGGTGTTCTTCAAATCCTCTTCAAGGTAAATACCCGAATTCAGGTCAACTACCTGCTTTAAAAGTTCACTTGCATATTTATGACCCCCTGGCTCAGGTAAAAAGGCGTTTTCGTTTTTAGCGGCATCGCCCCGTAGTACAAGTACATTATCAATACCAAGATAATGCAGGTTTATCAGTGCGTCCTCTGTTTCGTTAATACCAAAACCGCCGCATATCAAATGCGGTACGGTATCCACGCTGTATTTATTCATGATAGCAGCACAAATACTTTCGGTGCCCGGCCTCTTACGGACTATCACTTTTTGAAAGCTCCCATCTGCATTTTTTTTAAACACATGTTCGCTTCGGTGATAGGTTACATTTATGTAGGCAGGTTTATATTCCATCAACGGGTCAAGGTGCTGATACAAAGATTGTATCCCTTTTCCCTTCAATGGGGGTAAAATTTCAAATGAGATAAGGGTGTTTTTTGCCTGGATTATGTGGTCTGTTACTTTCATTGTGTAAAATATCTGCAAACATAACTAAGTATACAGTAAACACAAACTGCTGTTAAATATAAAAGTTAAAATACTGTATTACCGGTTTACGCTATTTTTGTAATAAATGCCCGTTTTGAATTTAACTATACATACCAAAGACCTTGTAAAAGTTTACGGAAGCCGCACAGTAGTAAACAAAGTTTCATTTAATGTGAAGCAGGGTGAGATTGTTGGTTTATTGGGTCCTAACGGAGCCGGTAAGACAACTTCTTTTTACCAGGTGGTAGGGTTGATAAAACCCGATGAAGGTGAAGTGTTTTTAAATGATATCAATATTACCAGGTTGCCTATGTATAAACGGGCACAAATGGGAATTGGCTACCTGCCGCAGGAAGCAAGCGTGTTTCGCAAGCTTAGTGTAGAGGATAATATTCTGGCTGTGTTGGAAATGACAAAACTTAAAAAGCAGCAGCAAAAAGACAAGCTTGAAACTTTGCTGGATGAATTTAACCTGCAAAGGGTACGCAAAAACAATGGCGACACATTGAGTGGCGGCGAAAGAAGAAGAACAGAAATTGCCCGTGCCCTGGCTGTTGATCCTAAGTTTATTTTACTGGATGAACCCTTTGCCGGTGTTGACCCCATTGCGGTTGAGGACATACAGGCCATAGTTGCCAAATTAAAGTTCAGGAATATCGGTATTCTTATTACCGACCATAATGTAAATGAAACGCTTTCCATTTGCGACAGGGCTTACCTGCTGATCGATGGAAAAATATTTACCCATGGTACCGCAGAAGAACTGGCTGGTGATGAGCAGGTTCGCCGTTTGTACCTGGGCAAGAATTTTGAACTGAAGCGCAAGGATTATTTACATGATGAAGCTGCCCGATAATTTATTTATCTTGGCAGAGAAATGAAATTCCTCTCTCCTGCCATATCTAAATTAGCCCGTATGCGCTTGTGGCGCATAGAAAACTGGAGCAGTCATCCCGAAGCAGCCCAGCGTGAGGTCTTGCAGGAGCTGGTAACTGCAGCCCAGTATACTGAGTTTGGCAGAAAATATAATTTTTCGAGGTTATTTACCCTTAAGGAGTTTAAAAAAAATGTCCCTATATATGAGTATGATGATATAAAACCTTATATCCTTCGCATGATGGAAGGTGAGGAGAATGTGTTATGGAATACCCCTGTAAAGTGGTTTGCAAAATCTTCGGGTACCACATCAGATAAAAGTAAGTTCATCCCCATCAGTGAAGAAAGTTTACACGACAACCATTTTAAAGCGAGTAAGGATGTGTTAAGTAATTATTACAAAAATTTCCCTTCCAGCGATTTGTTAACCGGCAAAGGCCTGGTGGTTGGTGGTTCACACCAAATAAGTAAAGTAAATGAAGAAATACAATATGGTGACCTAAGCGCTGTACTCATGCAAAACTCTCCCTTTTGGGGCCAATGGATACGTACTCCCGAACTGAGTGTTGCCTTACTGGGTGAATGGGAGGATAAAATTGAAAAGCTGGCACAAGTTACTGCCAGTGAAAATGTTACTTCTTTAGCAGGTGTACCCACCTGGACACTTCTTTTACTGAAACGTATTCTAGAAATAAAAGGTAAAACAACAATAAAAGAAGTTTGGCCTAACCTGGAACTTTATATTAATGGTGGCGTTTCTTTTGTTCCGTATAAAGAGCAGTTTGACAGGATCATTGGCGGTAAAATAAATTACCTGGAAATTTATAATGCCAGTGAAGGTTTTGTTGCAGCCCAGGTGAGTCCCGATGATGACGGAATGTTGTTGTTTACTGAGCATGGCATCTTTTATGAGTTTATGCCGGTAGAGGAATATGGAAGCAAGAACCCTTTAACTGTAGGGTTAAAGGATGTGGTTATTGGAAAAAACTATGCATTGGTGATAAGCACTACGGGAGGGTTGTGGAGGTATTTGATTGGTGATACCATTCAGTTCACAAAGCTCAATCCTTATAATATTAAGATTTCGGGCCGGTTAAAGCATTACATGAATGCTTTTGGAGAAGAGGTAATAGTTGATAACAGTGATAAAGCAATAGCAGCTGCAGCGGAAAAAACCAACGCCGTTGTAAATGATTACACAGCAGCCCCGGTTTATTTCAGCGATAACAATAATGGTGCACATGAATGGTTAATAGAATTTGAAAAAGAGCCAGACGATTTTAATACCTTTATTTTCGAATTGGATAACTATTTGAAGAGTATAAATAGCGATTACGAAGCCAAACGACATAAAAATATTGCACTGAGGCTTCCTGTAGTTCATAAATTACCCAGGGGAACATTTACAAATTGGTTGCGCAGCAAAGGAAAGCTTGGAGGACAACATAAGGTACCCCGGCTGAGCAACGAAAGAAATATGCTGGAAGAAATTCTTGCTGTAAAAAATTCCGGGATTGTTTAATTCCTGGTCGTATTTAAAAAAGAAAATATAAACCATGAAATTATTAGCTGGTAAAAATGCAGTCATAACCGGTGCGGCACGTGGCATTGGCGAGGGTATTGCGCTAAAGTTTGCCGAGCAGGGTTGTAATGTGGCCTTTACTTATATAAGCAATGGCAGCGCCGAAAAAGCAAAGGCGCTCGAAGAAAAATTTACAGCAATGGGCGTAAAGGCAAGGGCTTATCAAAGCAATGCCGGCGATTTTTCGGCCTGTGAAGCTCTGGTAAATGATGTATTAAAGGGTTTTGGAACAATAGATATATGTGTTAACAATGCCGGTATTTCCAAGGATAATTTACTGCTACGCATGACGCCTGAACAGTGGGATGATGTAATGCAGGTTAATTTAAAAAGTGTTTTCAACATGACGAAGCATGTGATTAAGCCCATGATGAAAGCAAGGAGCGGCAGTATTATCAATATGAGTAGTGTTATTGGCGAGATGGGTAATGCCGGCCAAAGCAGCTATGCTGCCAGTAAAGCAGGTATTCTCGGTTTTACTAAAAGCATTGCTAAGGAATTGGGAAGCCGCAATATCCGCTGCAATGCAATAGCTCCAGGTTTTGTAGAAACAGATATGACAAGCTATTTGAAAGAAGGCGAGGGTGCCGAAAAATATAAAGCAGATATTCCTTTAGGTAGATTTGCAACCACAGAAGATATAGCCAATGTATGCCTGTTCCTGGCAAGCGATATGGGAAGTTATATTACCGGGCAGGTCATTAGTGCCTGTGGTGGGTTGAATATTTAACCAGGTAATTTTACAATTTTCTGACAATTTTTCTTTGTGCTTATGGTCTGCGGGGGGTTTCTTTGCAGCATAAATGAAATTTCTGATTTCCATATTGTTGCTGCTTGTTACCACAATTTATATTTTACCGGTTAAGGAAGCCGTTAAATGCGGCTTTTCAATTTGCATGGCAGATATTGAAAACGACAAAGAGGAAAGTAATAAAAAAGAAAAACCAAAAGATTTTTTTCCGGCCACTGCTTCTGATATTTTCTTAAAAATGGCATGCTGTAACAGGCAACAACATATTGCTTTTAATATCCCGGTACCGCTTCATATTATTGAAACTCCTCCTCCTGATAATAATGGATAATTGATTTTCTGTTATTACAAAATTTATTTAACCAAATTCCTGCTGCATTTTCAGAAGTATATGCTTATTCAGACATACTGCATTTGATAAATGTATTCGTGGAAATAATCAAAATAGTTTATGAATAAAAATTTATTCGCCAGCTGGCGACAGGATCTGCCTGCGAGTATTGTTGTATTTTTTGTGGCGGTGCCTTTGTGCCTGGGCATTGCACTGGCATCAGGCGCTCCTCTGTTTTCGGGTATTATAGCCGGAATAGTTGGCGGTATTGTTGTTGGTATTGCAAGCGGCTCTCCGCTTGGTGTCAGTGGTCCTGCTGCAGGTCTGGCTGTAATTGTATTAACCTCTATTGCTGCACTCGGCTCCTGGCCTGCCTTTCTTTTGGCCGTAGTACTGGCCGGAATTTTACAGCTTATTTTGGGATTTGCAAAAGCGGGTTTTATTGCCTACTTCTTCCCATCCTCTGTAATTAAAGGAATGCTCACGGGTATCGGACTGCTGATCATCTTAAAACAGATTCCACATGCTTTAGGCTATGATAAAGATGCTGTTGGTGATGATTCTTTTTTTCAATTTGACGGAGAAAATACTTTCTCCTCAATCATAAAAGCATTGGAGGTTTTTACTCCGGGTGCCGTACTAATTGGTGCCCTCTCAATCGCAATCCTGATACTGTGGGATAAGGCATTAATAAATAAACACAAAATATTTCAATTGATTCAAGGTCCGATTGTGGTAGTGATTTTAGGCATTGTAATGAATTATTTATTTCAGATAGGCACATTAAATTTTAGTTTGGCTGAAGACCAGGTTGTAAGGCTTCCGGTTGCAAATAACTTAACAGATTTCTTTAGCTTTTTTACTTTCCCCGATTTTTCTGCAATAACAAATTTTAAAGTTTGGGAAATTGCTGTTGTATTAGCTGTTGTTGCCAGCCTGGAAACCTTACTATGTGTAGAGGCTACCGACAAAATGGATCCGCAAAAAAGAGTTACGCCCACCAACCGGGAATTGAAAGCTCAGGGTTTGGGAAATATTGTTTCAGGTTTTATCGGGGGTTTGCCAATTACACAAGTAATTGTTCGCAGCTCAGCAAATATTTCTTTTGGTGGTAAAACAAAAATGTCTGCAATCCTACATGGCGTATTCTTATTAATCAGTGCTATTACCATTGCCGGATTGCTCAATATGATTCCGCTTGCAAGTTTAGCGGCTATCTTAATTATGGTGGGATATAAATTAGCGAAGCCCGCTCTTTTTAAACAGATGTATAAATTAGGGTGGGAACAGTTTATCCCTTTTGCGGCTACTGTTGTTGGCATTCTGGCAACCGATTTACTGAAAGGAATTACGATCGGAATCCTCTTCGGTATTTTTTACACCCTGCGCCATAGTTATCGAAATTCTCACTATATGAAAGAAACGGTAACAACAAAAGATGGCCATAAAGTTCACCATCTGGTTTTAGCCGAAGAGGTTTCGTTCTTTAATAAAGCCAATGTGATAAAAGAGCTGGAAGAAATTCCTGCCAACTCTAAAGTGATCATTGATTGTTCCAACTCAAAAGCTATTGCGCACGACGTACTTGAATTAATAAAGGATTATGAGATTCAGGCCAAAGCCAGAAACATAACTGTTGAAAAAATAAAATTTATTGAACCGGCATTTTTATAATCAAAAAAATAATAAACAATAATAATGAAAACATTAACTAAAGAAATACAGGCTGCTATCACCCCGGCCATGGCATTGGAATTATTAAAAGAAGGGAACAAAAGATTTGTAAATAATCTTAAAGTAAACCGCAACCTGCTGCAGCAGGCAAATGAAACATCCGACGGGCAACACCCGTTTGCCGTTATTTTAAGCTGTATAGATTCCCGAACTTCGGCAGAGCTGATCTTTGACCAGGGGCTGGGAGACATTTTCAGTGCACGCATTGCCGGCAATATTATTAATGAAGATATTCTGGGCAGTATGGAGTTTGGCTGCAAAGTGGCCGGATCAAAAATTATTGTTGTACTGGGCCATACCAAATGCGGCGCTGTAAAAGGAGCCTGCGATCATGTGGAAATGGGAAACCTTACCGCTTTGCTTTCAAAAATACAGCCCGCTGTTTATGATGAAAGCTCTGTAAAGGAAAATCGCACTTCATCAAATGCTGAGTTTGTTGAAAAAGTAGCAACCATCAATGTTAAGAGAACCGTACATGCCATTATGGAACGAAGTACCATTTTAAAGGAAATGATTGAAAAAGGAGAAATAGGCATTGTTGGAGGCACACATGATATATCAACAGGTGAAGTAAGTTTTTACAACGATACTTTAATTATTAAATAATCTACTCAAAATGTATTGTGTAAATAATTAAAAAACATTTTAAATTAATAATAATGAAAATAGATATTCAATCGCCGGGGCTTGCTGCCAATCATGAGCTTGAAAATTTTGCACATGAAGAAGTAGAAAGGTTTTTCCATTTGTACAAAGAAATTATCAGCAGCGAAGTGTGCCTGAGCCTTGATAGTTCATCTACAGAGGAAAATAAAAACTGCAGGATGAGATTGCTTATTCCTGGTAACGACCTGCTGGCAACAGCTAAGTGCAGAACATTTGAAGAAGCTATAATACAAGCAGCAGAAGCATTGGAAAAACAAATAGCAAAGCAGAAAACAAAAAGAAAGGGAGGCAAAATAAAAATAACGGGAGTAGATAATCAATAGTGCTATGAAATAATCACCAGTAAAGTAGAAACAAAAATCGGGAGTATATTCAACGGAAAGTTCTTAAAAGATTACCGTTATATTAATTCCCCAATCAATGTAACACTAAACCTAAAAAAATGAAATGTCCCAATTGTGAAGAAACACTGGTAATGACAGAAAGACAAGGAGTAGAAATTGATTATTGCCCCAAGTGCCGCGGTGTTTGGTTAGACAAAGGTGAGCTGGATAAAATCATTGAAAAATCCGCACATGCAGAATCATCTCGGCAATTGAAACAATACGATGAAAAACGAAACAGGCGGGATGATGACGACGAAGATGATGATGATGATTTTTTTAACCAAAACCGGGATTATAGAAATAAAACAAATCCTAACAAAAGAAAAGGTGGATTCCTGGGTAATCTTTTTGATTTTGATTAATCATTTAAAAATAGTTTTTTGTTAATACCCCTGCAAACAGGTTAAAAATATGGATTATCAAATTATTGTTTCTCTTTTAACGCTGATAGCTTTAGAAGTTATTCTTGGTATCGACAATGTAATCTTCATCTCTATTCTTGCCAATAAATTACCGGCAAACCAGCAAAAAAAGGCAAGATTCTATGGCTTAATATTGGCTATGATCCTGCGTTTGGGTTTATTGGCTATGGTGGCTTGGATAATGAAATTAGACGATGATTTATTTACGATAGTTAATCAGGGTATATCTGCCAAAGATTTAATACTGATATCAGGCGGAGTGTTCCTTTTGTATAAGAGCTCGGCTGAAATATATCATAAAATGGAAGGAGAGCATGGCAATAAAACAAAAAACATTAAAGCAGCCACGTTTGGCCAGGTAATTTTTCAGATACTGATAATGGACCTGGTTTTTTCAATTGATTCTATTATTACAGCAATAGGTATGGTTAAGGAGGTTTGGATAATGTATGTAGCCATCATTGTTACTGTATTAATAATGCTGGTAGCTGCAGAGCCAATCAGTAATTTTGTAAATAAGCATCCTTCTTTTAAAATCCTGGCGCTATCATTCTTATTAGTAATTGGAGTAGCGCTCATAAGCGAAGGTTTCGGCATCGAAATTCCTAAAGGGTACATTTATTTTTCAATGGCTTTTTCATTGATGGTAAGTATTTTTCAAATGCGCATGAACAGAAATATTAAACCCGTAGCAACACATGAGCATTATAAAGAAGGGGAAGATAAATTGCCAAAAAATGTATTGTAGCCATAAAGGGCTGTTTAAAATATGCCGGCAGTATGTTTTTATTATAATGCTATTCATATACGCCCGGCCTTCATATTGCCAGGAAGAAAGACTGACTGATAATAATAGTATTGGCTGGTTTACTTATACCGGAACTTTTAAGATAAAATCCAATCTGTCCATTCATACAGAGTATCAATGGCGCAGGGTAGATGGAATAAAAAATTGGCAACAGGGATTAGTGCGTACAGGAATTAATTATGCTGTTAGAAAAGATGTGAGCTTAAATGCCGGATATGCATTTGCCCAAACATATACCTATAGTGATTATCCTGCCACATTTGCATTTCCGGAACACCGCATATTTGAACAGGTGGTAATTAAGAACCCTATTGGCTGTATTGATCTGTCGCACCGATTTACTCTAGAACAACGCTTTGTTGCCAGGGTAACTATGCCCAACGGAATAAAAAACACCGAATACTTTTTTTTAAACAGGATGAGGTACCGGGTACGAGGAGAAATTTCATTACACAAAAAAGATGCCCCTGAAAAACCCTGGAGCATTATAGCTCAGGATGAGGTTTTTATTGGCTGGGGGAAAAACATGGGTGCAAATACTTTTGATCAGAACCGTTTGGCGGTTTTACTTGGCTACAGGTTAAATCAAAATATAAAAATTGAAGCAGGGTATCTAAATCAGATTTTACAACAAGGCCGAAGGGTAAATGATAAACAGGTATTTCAATACAATAGTGGTTTTATGCTGAGTGCACATTTCTCATTCTCTATTATTTAATAGATATATTTTATTTTAGAGGGGCGCCAATTCACAAAAACAGGATTTTATTTTTCAAATTCTGGCTTTAAATTTATTTATCGAATTCCGGGTAAACTCACTTAACACTAATTTTCCACTGATGGCGGCCCGTTCTTTCAACAATTCATCCCAATTCTCTGTGCCTCTCCAGAATATTTTTTTCATTTCAGACATTGCGGTTGGATTGAAGTGCGCTAAGGTATTTGCCAGCCGGTAAACCGCTTCATCCATACCTTCAATACTTTCATGCACCTCAGCAAACAAACCTTTTCTTTTTGCCCATTCGGTACTTCTCCATGCTGTAGCATCAATAGCTAAAGCACTAAAAGCCCCTGTTCCAATTTTTCTTTCCACTGCCGGGCCAACTACAAAAGGGCCAATACCAACAGCCAGTTCGCTTAATTTTATTTCTGCTTTGGCTGTTGCAATGGCATAATCAACAGATGCAGCAAGTCCAACACCACCTCCCACACACCTTCCCTGTATGCGGCCAATGATAAATTTTGGACACTTGCGCATAGCATTGATCACATTGGCAAAGCCGCTGAAGAACATCAGTCCTTCTTTTTCATTTTTTATTGATGCCAGCTCATCAAAACTTGCTCCGGAACAAAATGTTTTTTCTCCGGCACTCCTCAATATGATCACCTTAGTTTCTTCGTGTGTTCCGGCAAAATGAATTTCTCTTGCTAACTCTTCCAGTATCTTTCCTGGCAACGAGTTACTTTGTGGATGAAAGAATTCAATGGTATTGATCCCGTGTTCAATATGGGTTGATACGTATTCCCCGCTATTCATAAAATGTATTTTTCGGTTATTGATGTATAAAGTTTACTGATTTTTTTTAGCAACCATTGTTAAAATTGTGGCGACCCCGGTTATTTCTCCGGTTTCATCAATCATTTCCACCAGCCATTTAACAATTCCTTTATCAATATCATCTCCCCGCTTAAAATCTTCCGGTTTTTCCACAACACGTTTATCATTCGGTAGTTTTTCCTTACAGGTAAAGCGTATATGAATTTCTGCACCGGGATAAACAGGTTTGGTAAACCGAAGTTCGTCGATGCCATAATTCAATAACACTGGGTTTTTTTCATAGCTGTCCACAAATAAACCCGCAGCAAGGCTCATAATAAAATATCCATGTGCTACCTGTTGCTCAAACATGGTTCCTTCAAAATCCGTTGTTTTAATATGGGCATAAAAATGATCTCCGCTGATGTCGGCAAACCTGTCGATATCCTCGCTGGTGATCAATCTTTTTTCTGTGATGACCTGGTCGCCGATTTGTAACTCTTCAAAATATTTTTTGAATGGATGTTTTCCCGGTTTTTTGCCTGCAGCATATTGCTGGTGAACATTTGTAATGGCCGTAATGGTTGTCGGTGACCCTTGCAATGCTGTACGTTGCAAATAATGATTAACTCCCCTTAATCCGCCCATTTCTTCTCCGCCTCCGGCCCGGCCCGGCCCACCATGTATCAGCAAAGGCAGCGGTGAACCGTGTCCTGTACTTTCCTTCGCACATTCATTATTCAATACCAGCATTCTTCCATGATGCGTTGATGCACCAATTACATAATCCCGGGCGGTCTTATAGTCAGCTGTAACAATTGTTGAGCATAAACTTCCTTTTCCAAGTTTGCTCAAAACTATCGCTTCATCTATATTCCTGTATGGCATAATGGTGCTAACAGGACCAAAGGCCTCCACCTCATGCGCTTCTTTTGATGCAAATGGTTTTTCGTTCATTAATAAAAGCGGAGACATAAAAGCCCCTTTCGTTGCGTCTGCATCTGTCACCTCTACATTGTCCAATGAACCATAAACGATCTGTGAAGACGCCAGTAATTTTTGCACCTGTTCCTTTACTTCGTTACGCTGTGTTTGCCCGGCAAGTGAACCCATTCGCACTTTTTCATTCAGCGGGTTGCCAATCGTTGTTTGAGAAAGAGAAGAGGAGATCGCTTTCCACACTTCTTCTATTTTATTTTCAGGAACAAATATCCGTCGTATGCCTGTGCAGCGCTGGCCCGCCTTTAATGTCATTTCTTTTCTGATCTCTTTTATAAAAATTTCCCATTCAGGTTTATCGGGTGTTACGTCTTCTCCAAGAACGATACAATTCAAAGAATCGGCTTCCATATTGAATGGAACATTTTCTTTTAAGATATGTGGATTTGATTTCAATAATAACCCGGTTGATGCAGAGCCGGTGAACGTAACCACATCCTGTGATGTTACATGGTCAAGCATATCACCTGCGCTGCCGCAAATAAGTTGTAGTGCCCCTTCGGGTAAAATTTTTGAAGCGATGATAACTTTTACAACAGCTTCTGTCAGGTAGCTTGTAACAGTTGCCGGCTTTACAACACATGGCATGCCAGCTAACAGGTTTACTGCAATTTTTTCAAGCATCCCCCACACCGGGAAATTAAATGCGTTGATATGAACAGCCACACCTTCTTTGGGTACAAGGATATGTGTACCCATGAATGTATTGTTCTTGCTGAGGTTATGGCTATCACCATCTACACAAAAAATTTCGTCCGGAAATTTCCTGCGCAGCGATGCGTTGGCAAATAAGTTACCAATTCCTCCTTCAATATCTACCCAGCTGTCGGCTTTAGTAGCCCCGGTCTGGTATGATATTGTATAGAATTTGTCGAGATGATTGCGTAAGTGCAGCGCCAATGTTTTCAGCATATTACCTCTTGCGTGAAAGGTCATTTTGCGAAGCGCCGGATTTCCGGCCGTTCTTCCATATTCCAGTATTTGCTTAAAATCAAGCCCCTTTGTGCTTGCACTTGCCACAGGTTCGCCGGTCACCGCATTATAGAGTTGCTGACCATCTCCATCACCTGTTATCCATTTGCCTGTTATATAGTTTTCAAGTTTCATACCGATTTATTTACATCAGCCCGAACTGGCGAAGGTGATGTGTTACATGTTTATAGTGCAGTAATATCCATTCTTCAAAGTTCAATTCGCCAAAAACGGGGTGCAATGTTTTTTTATAAGGGTCTTCTTTAAAATAAGCTACAAAAGCAGTAATTGATCTCGCCAGGTTTTCAACCGCTTCTTCCATTGTTGCATACCTCAAAGGCAAGGTTTCCTCTCCAATAACAGTCAACGGAGCTTTTGTGTTTTCCCTGAATTGTTTATCACTTAAAAGAAACTCTTTGAATTTAGGAAGATGTTCTTCGGGTGTAACTAGGTCGAATTTTATTTTTTCGCTGGATACATAAAAAAATGCAGCCACGTGTTCTGCCATCTGCTGGCCATTCATCTTACCCCATTTACCCATTGCATCAGGTTGTAATTTTTTAACCAGAAGTATATATTCTTCGGTAATAAACTTCAATTTTCCCTGATCCATGGCATTGGTTTAGCCACACAATGTAAAACAAAAAAGCATTTCGGAAATTCGAAATGCTTCATCTTTTATTACCGGCAAATAATTAAGCCCTCATGTCAATTTCTTTACACAGCCGGTTGAATATTTCATCTACCGATCCTTCTCCTTTTACCATTACCACTTTTCCGAATTTCTTATAATAATCAGCTACCATTTCGGTCTTGTTCCGGTATTCAAGTATCCTTGCCCTGATGACATTTTCATTATTGTCATCACTTCTTCCGCTGGTTTGTCCTCTTTTCAACAATCGTTTTATCAGTTCTTCTTCACTCACTTCCAGCGCCAGCATTGCAGCAATGGGGGCTTCTTTTAGTTCCAATAACTTATCCAGCGCCTCGGCCTGGGCTGCAGTTCGTGGAAAACCGTCAAATAAAAACCCTTTTGCGGCCGGGTTTTCATCCAGGGCAGAACTGATCATTCCAATAACCACTTCATCTGGTACTAATTGGCCCTTATCCATAAAACTTTGTGCTTCTTTTCCCAATGGGGTTTGCCGGCTTATTTCATTGCGCAACAGGTCGCCGGTACTAAGGTGTTTTAGGCCGTACTTTGCAATTAGTTTTTCGCTTTGCGTTCCTTTGCCACTGCCGGGAGGGCCAAATAATATCAGGTTAAACATATTTTACTTGCTGTCCGTATGAAGATAGCAAATATAGTAATCGAACTTTAAATATTCATTAACAGCAGGTTTTACCCGGTCAAAATCCTGAAATTCCGGCTTTGCGTATATTAAGGAACTATTTATTCCGAAATTTGTTGAAGATTATATGAGGACACTATTTTACAGTACGATCATTTTTATAGTTTTATCAACCGGCTGTGCCGATCCTTCAGCTAAACCAAATAAAACAGATCAAATGGATAGCGCTAAAAAAGAAAATACGGTTTATTCAAACACCGATACTTCGAAAGTGAACATGAGTAATGAAGAATGGAAAAAAATATTACCTGCGGATGTGTACAATATTGCCCGTGAAAAAGGAACCGAAAGGGCTTTTACAGGGAAATTTCTGGACAATAAAGAAATTGGTACGTATAAATGTGCGGCATGCGGCAATTCTTTGTTCAGAAGCAATGGTAAGTTTGAAAGTAATTGTGGCTGGCCGAGCTTTTTTGAACCTATCAGTAAGGGGAGTATCATCTATACTCCTGATAACAGCCATGGTATGAAACGTACCGAAGTAATGTGTGGCCGCTGCAAAGCCCACCTGGGGCATGTTTTTGAAGATGGCCCGCCACCCACGGGTTTGCGATATTGTATCAATTCTGTTATTCTTGATTTTGAAAAAGCAAGCGGCGCTGGTAAAGAATAAACCGCCTGTACATTTCATTTGCTCTATCAGTGTTTTTTTTGCACCTTCATTGTTCAAAACTTAACAATGAAAAAACTGCTGTTGCTTTTTTTCGGCATTCTGCTGATTAATAATATAAGTACTGCTCAAAAAATTTCTCTTGACCAGTTTAAAAATTTAAAACCCCGCAACATTGGCCCGGCAGGTATGAGCGGACGAATTACGGCTATTGATGCAGTGGTTGCCAACCCAAATATATTTTATGTGGGTGCAGCAAGCGGTGGTGTATGGAAAACAGAAAACAGTGGTCAAACCTGGTCACCGGTTTTTGATGAACAGCCTATACAGAATATTGGCTCTATCGCTATTCAGCAATCCAACCCCTCTGTTGTATGGGTGGGTACGGGCGAGGGTAATCCAAGAAACTCCCTCAACCTTGGTGCAGGCATTTATAAAAGCCTGGATGCAGGGAAGACGTGGAAAAAAATGGGGCTTGATAAGACCATCTGCATTCATCGTGTAGTGATTGACCCAACAAACCCTAATACCGTTTACGCAGCAGCAATTGGTAACCCTTTTGCAGAGCATCCCGACAGGGGTGTTTTTAAAACAACAGACGGCGGAGAAACGTGGAGTAAAATTTTGTATGTCAATGATACAACCGGTTGTGCTGACCTGGTAATAGATCCTTCTAATCCGAATAAACTGGTTGCTGCCATGTGGCAATTCAGAAGAACACCATGGAATTTAAAAAGCGGTGGAAAAGGAAGTGGTTTATTTATAACAGTTGATGGTGGAAAAAACTGGAAACAGTTAGATAAAGATGCCGGGATGCCTGATGGGCAACTCGGAAGAATTGGGGTTGCTTTTAGTCGCAGCATGCCAAGCAGGGTGTATGCAAAAGTGGAGGCTACAAAAAATGGTTTGTACAAAAGTGATGATGGGGGTTTTAAATGGACACTGGTAAACAGTGATGCCGCACAGATAACAGACCGGCCTTTTTATTACCAGGAAATTTACGTGGACCCTAAAAATGAGAACAGGATCTATGACGTGCATTCAACAATAACCTTCAGCGAGGATGGTGGTAAATCTTTTTCAACCATGATTCCTTACTCGGGGATTCATCCCGATCACCATGCATGGTGGATCAATCCTGAAGATCCAAATTTAATAATTGAAGGTAATGATGGGGGTATTGGAATTTCAAGAGATCGTGGTAAAACATGGGTGTTTGACGAAAAAATTCCGGTGGGGCAGTTTTATCATGTGAATGTTGATAATGAAATTCCTTACAACATAATGGGTGGTATGCAGGATAATGGAAGCTGGCTGGGCCCGGCATATACCTGGACAAATGGCGGCATAAGAAATTATTACTGGAACAATGTAGGTGGTGGTGATGGCTTTGATGTTATGACCGATCCCGAAGATGCAACCTGGGTGTACAGTATGAGTCAGGGAGGAAGTGTTGGAAGAAGAAACTGGAAAACAGGAGAAAGCTGGTCTATCAGGCCTCCGGCATTGGATCCAAATTTAAAATTGCGTTTCAACTGGAATTCCGCAATAGCGCAGGACCCTTTTGATAAAAAAACAATTTATTATGGCAGCCAATTTGTCCACAAGAGTAATGATAAAGGAGTGAACTGGGAAATCATTTCCCCTGATCTTACCGTTAATGATTCAGTAAAAATTGCGGCGTTTCAAAATACCGGTGGGTTGACCTTAGATATTACCGGCGCAGAAACACATTGCTCTATTCTTACTATTGAGCCATCAAAAAAAGAACAGGGCACTATCTGGGTTGGAACGGATGATGGTAACGTGCAGCTCACCAGGGATGGCGGGAAAACATGGACGAGCTTCCGCGGAAAAATTCCGGCTATGCCTGCTGGTTGCTGGATACCACAGATAAAGACATCGGCACATAATGCAGGGGAAGCTTTTGTTGTAGCAAATGACTATCGCCGGGGCGATATGAGGCCCTATATTTTCCGCACAACAGATTACGGTAAAACCTGGGCAAGAATGATCGATGAAAATAAAGTGAAGGGTTATGCTTTATGTGTACAGCAGGATCCGACGGAGCCCAATTTAATTTTTGTAGGTACCGAAAATGGTTTATGGATAAGCTTTGATAATGGAAATTCATTTGAACAATTTAAAAATGGTTATCCATCTGTTTCCACTTATGATTTTGCAATACAGGAACGTGAAGCAGACCTGGTGATTGCAACATTTGGCCGTGCATTATGGGTACTGGATGATATAAGGCCATTAAGAAAAGCGGCTGCAAATAAAGGAATGAGATTTACAACTCCTGTTACTGTTTTTGCAGCACCCGATGCTTACCAGGCACAATATAAAGCCGCTACCGGTTATGAGTGGAGTACTTATGGTTTATATGATGCCCAGAACCGGAGGCGTGGCGCTGAAGTTTCTTTCTTCATTAATAAGCCTAAACAAGATACCACAACCAAACAATCAGCTGATACAGCAACAAGGCAACAGGCTCCTATTCAGCAAGGCGGAAGAAGCCGGGGTGGTGGAAACCAGGCGGGCGGCAGGAGAACGGATAGTGCGATGGTGAGAATATACAATTCAAATAATGAGTTGATTCGCTCAATGCGTTGGGCTGTTGATAGCGGCTTCAACAGAATGTATTGGGGCATGGAGGAAAAAGGGTTTCGCCAACCGGGGTCTCCAAAACCGCAACTCGGTGCTGCAGAGCCTGGAGGTTTACAGGCGTTGCCGGGAACATATAAGTTGGTGATGATGTATGGTGGTGGTTCCGACTCAACCTTTATCACAGTG
Source organism: Ferruginibacter sp. (assembly GCA_044222465.1). Taxonomy (GTDB): domain Bacteria; phylum Bacteroidota; class Bacteroidia; order Chitinophagales; family Chitinophagaceae; genus Ferruginibacter. Next base: position 193 of record JBGANE010000040.1, on the reverse strand, counting down.
AAGGATGACCCACGTCTGGGTAACCGTAATGATATAAAACTGGCGCAAAGAAAAATGTATGACCGTTTAAGAAGATCATCCGATAAACTTACCACCGGCATGGATCAGCTTACGGAAAGCGATGAAGTAATCACTAAAGTGTTGGCGCAGATAAAAGGGGTGGAAGGAAAAGAGGTTGATTCATTAAGGAAGG
>JBGANE010000039.1:0-26290 GCA_044222465.1 Ferruginibacter sp. | reverse complement strand
TGAAGCCAATGGTGTTTGCCGGTATCTTCCCCGTAGAGACAGATGCTTTTGAAGAACTGCGTGACTGCATGGATAAACTGCAACTGAATGATGCATCTCTTACATTTGAATTAGAAACCTCTCAAGCGCTTGGCTTCGGTTTCCGCTGCGGATTCTTAGGAATGCTGCACATGGAAATTATACAGGAACGTTTGGAAAGGGAGTTTAACCAAACGGTGATAACCACCGTACCTAACGTAAGTTTTACGGCCACCACAGTAAAGGGCGAAGTGATCAGGATCAATAACCCCACCGAAATGCCTGACCCTACAAGGATAGATCATATTGATGAGCCCTATATCAAGGCGCAGATAATCACCAAGCCGGAGTACATCGGTAATATCATGAACCTCTGTATCAATAAGCGTGGTATTCTTACTCACCAGCACTATTTAACGCCAACCCGTGTTGAGCTGACCTTTGACATGCCGCTTACGGAAATTGTGTTTGACTTTTATGATAAGCTCAAGAGCATGACCCGTGGTTATGCCTCATTTGATTATCACCCGATAGAATACCGGGAGAGTGATATTGTAAAGATGGACATCTTACTCAACGGCGACAGGGTGGATGCACTAAGCGCTTTGATACATCGTGGCAGGGCACAGGACTTTGGCCGCAAGCTTTGCGAAAAACTGAAAGAACTTTTACCACGCCAGCAATTCCAGATCGCCATACAGGCTGCCATTGGAGCCAAGGTTGTTGCCCGGGAAAACATCAGCGCCATGCGTAAGGATGTTACTGCTAAATGTTATGGTGGCGATATAAGCCGTAAGCGTAAGCTGTTGGAGAAACAGAAAGAAGGTAAGAAGCGGATGAAGCAGATAGGTAATGTGGAAGTGCCGCAGGAGGCGTTTTTGGCAGTGCTTAAACTAAATGATTAATACTGGAATTATGAGTTATGAATTATGAGTTATTAGTTGGGGCTGCAGTACTCAACTTTAAACTTTGAACTTTAAACTTTCAACTCATCTCTCTTGAACAGGAAACAGATCATCATCCTTTGCCTGCTTGTTGTGCTGTATTTAATAAACGGTATCTGTTCCATCAATGCTTTGTCGGTTACTGCAGATGAGGGTTCTCACCTGGCTTTTGGTATCAAGATGCTGAAAGGCGATCCTGCCCGTACCAATCCCGAAAAAGATAATAGCAAAATGCCCATATCGGTGTTCAATGCCATTCCCCGTGCTGTGGAACAGGTCTTTTCCGGAAATTTAAGCAAGAACGACAATGGTACCAGCGATACGATAAAAGGCAGGTACTTCACTTTATTCTTTTCAGTGCTCATCATCTTATTGGTATTTCACTGGAGCAAGAAATTATATGGCATCAATGCAGGTTTGTTCTCTGCTTTTTTATTTGTGTGCTGCCCCAATAATATAGCCAATGCGGTATTGGTTACTACAGATACTTATTCTGTTTTCTTTTTGATGGCCACCATGTATTTTTTATGGCGCTACTGCAATACAAAATCAAATAAATATTTCATCTGGTTTGCTGTAATGCTGGGCCTATCACAACTGGTGAAGCAATCACTGTTTCATTTGTATGTACTGGTTCCTTTATGTATCATCATTTATCTGGCAGTGATGAAGGAAAAATTCCGTCCGTTACTGATGGTAAAACATTTGCTCATCGTTTTCAGCATTAGCTGGGTCATCATCAATGCCGGTTTCATTTTCTGGCATATGAATATGCGGCTGGGCGATTATCATTTTATGAGTAACCTCTTTCAGAAACTGCAGCAGGCATTACCGGGCTGGTTTCCTGTTCCTTTGTCTGAATCTTTTGTAACCGGGCTTGACCAGGCGAAATATTACGACCAGCTTGGGGGAGGGCTGGTGCAAAGCTCTTTTGCCAATGTGACCATACTTGGGCAAAGCAGCACGGGTGGCAGTTTCTGGTATTATTATTTTGTGAGTTTCTTTTTTAAAACACCCGTTCCTTATATCATCCTCATCGGCTGGGCAAAATATATTTTGTACATCAAGCTTCGGTTTAAAGATTTTATCCGTAATGAATTCTTCTTGCTGGCGCCCATTGTTTATTTTTTACTGCTGATGAGTTTTATGTACAAAACACAATGCGGCATCCGGCATATCATTTTTATTTATCCATTGCTGTTTGTTTTTTGCGGTATCGTTTTTAAATATGCCCGGGGAAAGACGGAACAAATGATCGTCATTGCCCTGGGTTTATGGTTGCTGATGAGTGTGGGCCAGTATTTTAATAATTATTATCCCTATACGAATGAATTCATCGGGCATAAGAAGAATGCCTACAAATATGTGGGGGCCAGTAACCTTAATTTTACCCAGGCTGAATACCTGGTTGATAATTACCTGGAAAAACACCCGGATGTTAAACGGGCGCCTGAAACGCCCCAAACAGGTAAGTTCATCCTGGTGATCGACAGTTACCTCGACATCTGGAATACCGGCAAATATGCATGGTTGCGGCGATTGAAGCCGGTTGGGGAAGTACACTACAGTTATTTGTTGTTTGATGTGGGTGAGAAGGATATTACACAATAATTTTAGCCACGAAGACACTAAGCCACAAAGAAAAATTTTGGTTTTATCCTTCGTGTCTTAGTGCCTTTGTGGCAATTTTTATTTTGCTGTACAGCAAAGTATTGACTTTGGAGTGAATTAATAAACCATATTTTTGACAAATGCTCAAAGGGAAAAAGATAGTGGTAGTGATGCCGGCTTACAACGCTGCCAAAACACTGGAGCAAACCTATGCAGATATTCCTTTTGATATTGTGGATGAGGTTATACTGGTAGATGATGCAAGTACAGATGAAACGATAAGGGTTGCTGAAGCATTGAACATAAAACATGTGATCAGGCATGACAATAACAAAGGGTATGGGGGTAACCAGAAAACCTGTTATACCAGGGCCCTGGAATTGAATGCCGATATTGTTATCATGCTTCACCCCGATTACCAGTACAATCCTAAACTAATACCTTCCATGGCCAACCTCATCGCCGATGATGTTTATCCGGTGGTGATCGGCAGCAGGATACTGGGAAAGGGAGCTATGGAAAACGGGATGCCGGGGTACAAATATTTTTTTAACCGATGCCTCACGCTTTTTCAGAATATTCTTTTGGGGCAGAAGCTATCCGAGTATCATACCGGCTTCCGGGCATTTTCAAAAGAAGTATTGCAGGATATTAATTTTATGGCCAACTCCGATGATTTTGTTTTTGATAACCAGATGTTGCTGCAGATCATTTATAAGAAATATGCCATTGGAGAAATATCATGTCCGGCAAAATACTTTGATGATGCTTCGTCCATCAATTTTAGCCGGAGTTGCCGCTATGGCTGGGGAATTGTAACCAATACTTTCGGGTTTGTATTACAGAAGATGAAGCTGGTTAAACTGAAAATATATTCTTAATGTTCTTTGTGCAAAACTCTGTGTTCTTTGTGGTTCCAATTTTACCACAAAGGGCACTAAGGAAATACAACACAAAGGATACAAAGAAATTATTCTATACAGAAAGGTTTAACCCGTAATTTTATGTTCAAATAACAACCTATGACCGATTTTAATTTAGATCCCGACATGAATATTGAGGTAATGGCCCGATTCATTGCTAAAGGAAGCGATGCGCCCTTAAAGGGAAGTGATTATGAAATGTGCCTGTTTGAAAAAGACCTGATGGAAGATGATTACCTGGGAAGGGGCCCGCTCGATGATCAGGGTGTTGCAAAAATTTCCTTCAGGCATTCGGCTTATAAAGATTTTTTAAATCCAGAAGTAAACCCCGATCTCTACTTTGCCTTATACAAAGGAGAGGCGCTTATTTTTCAAAGTAAGGTCATGCGTGACCTTGATCTTGACAGTATGGAAAAATTTAAAATGGGTGAGGGGGAAGTTATTGACCTGGGAACTTTTTTGGTGGACGAGTAATTTTTTATCCATTGCCTTTCCCTTTTGGTTTTGTTTTAGCCGGTTGTTTTGCATCAGGTTTTTTTTCTGTCTCTTCCAGGTCGGCTCCTTTTAATTTATTCTCATCAATTACACCTTCCTGGTTACGTATGGGGCTGGGTACCGGCTCCTGGCCCAGGGGTGTTACATAGTTGAAGATCTTCTCTACATGCACCCACTTACCATTCTTCCACTTAAAACCTTCGTAATCGCCATCACCAACCAATGTCCATTTCTTTTTGGGTTCATTCGATTCTGAAATAAGGTGTTCAACAACTATCATGTCAAGTTCTTTATCATAAGTTAGCCGTGGGCCTGCACCTTTTTTATATTCCATCACATAACGGCTTTGTGATGTTTTAAAAACGCTGTCTTCTTCATAACTGAAAAACCTGCCGCCAAAAACAGGTTCACCGGTAACAAAATTCAAAACCTCAATGATTTTCCTGTTGCTGCGGATACTATTTTCATCATAGCCCAGCAAGGTGTAATAATTCTGGTTGGCGCTTCTTTTCTGAATTATCCTGTAATAAATAGCGCCGATCCATCCCAGGTTATTGCCAATGGTATCTGCAATAGTAGTAGTCACATCCGATTTATCTATCAACGGATATAATTTTAAGGAGCCATCATGAGTTCTCATTTGTATAGCGCCATGCTGACGAACCACATCACCGGTTATACCAGGAATGACCAGGTGCCAGGTAAAAATGCGGAAGACACTGTCGGGGGAATATAGTCTTGAAATTGTTTCCAGTGAATCAAAAGGGTAGTGGAATGAATGTGGTGTTTTTAAAGCCCTCACCAGAACACGTGTGAAAATACTGTCTGCATTAAACCGGTCATCCGAATTTATACCTTGTATGATCTTAATTGCATAGGTCTTTAGGGAATCTTCTTTTTGCTGTAAAAATCTAAGGTCGGCTTTACTGAAGCCCTGTGCAAGGGAGAATTGACAGATAAAGGATAATGCCAGTGGGCCTAACAGTTTTTTCATGCGTTAAAATTAGCTATTCCTTTAACAAGATGCTTACAATATTATTGCCTGTGTAAAAATTTTAACACAGATTACACGAATTAAAACGAATTCCACGAATTAGCGAAGGCTATTGGCAAAAGCAATGAGCGAAGGATAAACTGCATCAATCCGGCTATCGGTAATATCAACTTCGGGCCTGGTGGTTGGCAGGAAGATGGTTTTAATTCCAAGGTTACGGCCAAACTGCATATCGCTGATCGTATTGCCGATCATGATGGTCTTGCTGAGGTCGATATCGGGAAAATCTCTCACCGCCTTTAAACCCATGCCCGGGTTTGGTTTCCGGTCAGGGCTGGCATCATCCACATCAGGACAAAAATAAACAGCATCAATTTTTCCGCCGGCTTTCACAATCTCGGCTGACATATTTTTATGAATGAGTTTTACATCTTCCATCCGGGTTATTCCTTTTCCTATGCCCCGCTGATTGGTTATAACAATGATGCGGTTAAATTTTTCTGTAAACAGGGCGATGGCTTCTTTTGCGCCCTCATAAAACTGAAACTCATCCCAGTTATGAATGTAGTCTTTGTGCTTTTCATGGTTGATCACACCATCCCGGTCAAGGAAAAGTGTCCATGATTTGTCTATTTTAGTTAAGTCTAACATTGATTACACTAATTAATACTAATTACACGAATTTTTTAAATGGCAAAGTATCAGCATCTTCTTGTAATCAGCATACCCAATTCCTAATTCCTAATTCCTAATTCCTTGCCTGCTCTTTCATAATCCTCAGGTATGCCGATATCGATGAAATACTCATCCTGGATAACACCATACATTTTTCTTTTTTTGAACATGATCTATCTATTTTGGTTAAATCTATCATTAATTGTTTAGAACAAAATTACCAATTGGCCGCTAGCAGTCCGGAAGTCCAACTCATAATTCATAATTCATAACTCATAACTCTTTTTGTGCTCTTTCATAATCCTCTGGTATACCGATATCGATGAAATACTCATCCTGGATAACACCATACATTTTTCTTTTGTTGAAATACTGTTCCAGGTAATCTTTTTCAAAGGAGAAATTTTGCGGAAGCGCCTCATTCATAAAACCGGCAATATTTAATGCATAAACACCGCCATTGATCAACCCGGTCTTATATTGTTTTTTTTCTTTGAAACTTGCAATGGAACTATCAGCATTCAGTTCAACAACCCCGTAGCGATCAAAATTGTGCATGGTTTTCAGTGAAAGGGTGCATTCGGCATGGGATTTAAGATGGAAGAAAGACAGTTTGGAATTATCTACTTTGAAAAGTGTATCCCCGTTAACGATCAGCACATTTTTTTCTGTAGCAAGCGAGCATGCAAGTTTTATTGCTCCCCCGGTACCCAAAGGTTCTTCCTCTATTGAATATTGAATGTTAAGTGTTGGGTACTCATCATTAAGCCAGTTTTCAATCACTTCATGCTTATAGCCCAAAGAAAAAATGAACTTCTCAATTCCTTGTTGCTTTAACCAGGCAATTACATAAAACAAGAACGGCTTGTCATTTACAGGAGCCATGCATTTGGGCAGAGCTGAAATCACCGGTCTCAGCCTCGTTCCCAATCCGCCGGCTAATATGATGGCTTCTTTGATCATCCGAAGTATTCAGCTTCCACCAGTTGACAGATGATATGTCCCAGCATAATATGGCTTTCCTGGATACGTGGCGTATCTGTTGAAGGAACATTTAATAAATGATCTGAAAGCGATTTTAATGTACCACCGCTTGCGCCGGTAAATGCGATGGTGGTCATCCCTTTTTGTTTGGCCACTTCAAAGGCATTGAAGATATTCTTACTGTTGCCCGATGTGCTCAATCCCACCAGCACATCGCCTTTGTTGCCGATGCCTTTTATCAGCCTGGAGTAAATGACATCATAACTATAATCATTGGCAACGGCGGTCAGGTAAGAGCTATTGCAATGAAGCGCTTCGGCGGGCAGTGCATCTCTGTCGGTATAAAACCTGCCGCTAAATTCAGCAGCCAGGTGTTGTGCATCGGCAGCGCTTCCGCCATTACCGCAAAACAATACCTTGTTGCCGTTTTTGAATGCATGTACAATCACGGCTATACATTCCTTTACCGTTTTCAGCAATGCTTCATCCTGTAAAATATCCTGCTTTACCCGGATAGAAGAGGCTATTATATTTTCGATCTGTTCCATTTTCTTCAATTTAAATGCTCCATGTAATTAAGCCGTGTTGCGTAAAGGAATACTCTTTTACGCTTCCACCAAAAGTATTCAATGTTTTTATAACGGCATGGCGTGTATTACCGGGGCAATAAAATATCATGAAGCCACCACCGCCGGCGCCGCTTATTTTACCCCCGGTTGCCCCGGCTTTTTTTGCCGCAATATACACTTCTTCAATACCGCTGTTGCTTATATTGGCAGCCATGTGTTTTTTCTGCTCAAACCCGTAATCCAGTATGAGCCCTATTTCATCCAGTTTTCCCTGCAGCAAGGCCTCTTTCATCATCCTGGCCTGGTCTTTCAGGTGATGCATGGCTTCAATGCTTTTTTCGTTCTTTTCATTTACATTTTTTACCTGCTCTTTGATTATAGCTGCGCTCTCTCTTGAAGTGGAAGTAAAATACAATACCAGGTTATTTTCCAGTTCATGCAGGTATTCCGGTTTAATGCGCAGGGGATTTACAATCACTTTACCGGCGCCATAAAATTCCATAAAATTCACGCCACCAAAAGTTGCGGCATACTGGTCCTGCTTGCCGCCTGCCAGTTGCAGGTCGTTTCGTTCAATATCATAAGCATATTGTGCGATCTTGTATTCATCAAAAGGAAGTTTGAGCATTTCAACAAATGCACCGAGCACTGCAACAACCAGGGTAGAAGAAGTGCCCAACCCCGAACCGGCCGGTGCATCCACAAAAGTGGATAAGCGAAGCCCATGTAAAGGCATCGGGTGATCTTTTTGTATGCGGTTATACACTGCCTTCAGCAGATCGAGTTTTCCATCAATGGGTAAATAATTGAGCAGCCCGAATTGTTGTTCTTCATTCCTGTCAAGCGCCTCAACGATTATCTTATCTTCATCAATGAGCTCAATAGTAGCATATGCCGAAAGGGAGATGGTTGTATTTAATATAGCTCCGCCATATTGATCGCTGTACGGGCTCACATCTGTACCACCACCGGCAAGACCAATACGCAAGGGAGCTTTACTTCTGTAGATCATGTATTGTATTTGATAGGGCAATTTACTTACTATTGGCAACTTCAAAGATGCTTTCTGTCATTTTTGCCCAGCTGAATTTTTTCTTTTCTTCAACCAGGTAGGGTAAAAAATAACTTTTCCCTTTATCAAAGTACTCGATAATTTTTTCGGCAAGTGATTTTGCTGTGGGTTGAGCCACCAGGCCCACTTTGTTATCGGGAACCATCTGTGGCAAACCACCAACATTTGTAACGATCATTGGTATTTCAAAATGATAGGCAAGTGGAGTTACACCGCTTTGGGTTGCATTTCGGTAAGGTTGAATAACAACATCTGCAGCACAGAAATAGTTTTTTACTTCAGCATCAGGAATGAAATCAGTTCGTAAGATCAGGTTGTCTTTAATGCCCAGCCTGGCAATTTGTGTGTCGTACATTTTCCTGTCCTCATAAAATTCACCGGCAACCAGTAGTTTCGGAATTTGGAATTGGGAATTAGTAGTTAGGGAACGCTCTTTTAGAATTTTAAATGTATCCAATAAAATGTCCAGCCCTTTATATTTTCTTATGAAACCAAAGAATAGCACAACTAATTCCTCATTCCCGATTCCTAATTCCTTCCTGGCTGCTTCTTTTGAGATATTCTCCCCGAAATTATCATACAGCGGATGGCGAACAAGCACCGCTTTTTTTTCTCTTGTAAATAAACACAGGTCGCTGAGCACTTTTTCACTCATTAATATAAAGGCATCTACCGGTTTTATAAAATAGCTGGTGAATGCTTTGTCGCCAAATCGTTTTTCATGCGGCACAATATTATCAGCAATGCAAACAACCTTTGTATGCTTGTTTTTTTTAAGGATGCGTAAAATGCTTCCCAGGCAGGGGCCCATCAATGGTATCCAGTATCGCACCACAACGATATCGGGTTTCAATTTTTTCAATTCCCTTCCCACACTTATCCAGTTGAATGGATTTATGGAATTGATACGGGTATGAATGTCGAGATCGGCTGGTACAGGCTCATCCGTAAACTGAGATTTACCCGGAAATAAAAACCCAGGGTATTGCAGTGAGAAAGAGTAAATGCTTGTTTGATGTCCTTCATTTTGAAACTGGCGGGCAAGCCGTTCATTGAAAGTAGTGATGCCACCGCCACGCAAAGGATGCGCCGGACCGATGATAATGACTTTCTTTGGATAGAACGCTGATGACACTGGTTGAACTGATTTTAGCGGATTTATTTATTCTCGTTTGTAAATATTTTTCTTTTGAATACAGGCTTCTTTCCAAAAAAAAGTAAAAGACCTACTTCTTTATCAGTTGCTTTTAGGTAGTTGATAAGTTGTAATTCATGCTCCTCAATCAGAGCACCTTCCCCTGCTTTAAGTTCCAGAATGATTTTATCTTCAACAAGAATATCTGCAAAATAATTGCCTACACTTGTTTTTTCATAATACACTTCAATCGGGACCTGCTTTGCGCAATTCAATCCTTCTTTTCGCAACTCCAGCAATAAAGCATTTTCATAGACCTTCTCTAAAAATCCATATCCCAATTTGTTATATACAGTATAGAAACTTTTAATGATTGTTTCAGAAATTTCTTCATGTAATAACATAAATCCGTTTTAAATCTGCCAAATCTGTGTTATCAGTGTTCTATAAATCACAACCCGGTTTTTTCTTCTACCAGATAATTATTGCGCTCTGCTGAATTCCTGGAGATCAATTCACCAATGAATCCTGCCAGAAATAATTGCGTACCAATGATCATGGCCAGGATAGCAAAGAAGAAAAGCGGGCGCTGCGTCATACCTGTTTTATCAAAAAAGAATTTTGATATGGTGAGGAAAGTAAAAATGGCAAGACCAAATAAAAATGCAAGGGTACCCCATAGCCCGAAAAAGTGCATCGGCCTTTTACCAAACTTGCCCATGAAGAATATGGTCATCAGGTCCAGGAAACCATTTATGAAACGGGTCCAGCCAAATTTGGTAACGCCGTATTTCCTTGCACGGTGTTCCACCACTTTTTCACCAATATTTTTGAAGCCGGCCCATTTGGCAAGCACCGGCACATAGCGGTGCATCTCGCCATATACTTCAATGCTCTTTACCACTTTCTTACTGTAAGATTTAAGTCCGCAGTTAAAATCATGCAGCTTTATCTTGCTCATGCTGCGGGCTGCCGAATTGAATAATTTGGAGGGCAGATTCTTGGAAAAAGTATTGTCATATCTTTTTTTCTTCCAGCCGCTCACCATGTCAAAACCATCTTCCACTATCATCCTCCGCAGTTCGGGAACCTCATCGGGGCTATCTTGCATGTCTGCATCCATAGTGATGATCACTTCACCCGAAGAAGCGATAAAGCCTTCATTCAATGCAGCGCTCTTACCATAATTGCGTTGAAATTTTATACCCTTGAAGTTTGGGTTATCATGGCGGAGCTGTTCAATCACTTTCCAGGAGCCGTCAGTACTTCCATCATCTATCATGATCACTTCATAGGAGTAATTATTTTCCTTCATCACCCTTTCTATCCATGCAGCCAGTTCCGGCAAAGATTCCTCTTCATTAAAAAGTGGTATGACGATTGACAGGTCCATCAGGTTTATTTTCTTTTCATGAATAAAAACGAAGATACTGCTGTAATTGCAGCACCGATAAGCAAATATCCGAAAATAGCGCCGGAGATAAGCATGGTTAGGTAATACCCTTTCATTTTTTCAACACCGGATTCAATCTCCGCTGGTGTGGAATTGCCTTTTTTTACCAATTCATCTTTGTATGCAATACCCATCTGTTCCTTAAATTCAGGGTGCATTTTATTGAACACAAAAGTAAAAATAACCATCAGCAGGGATACCACTATGAAACATTTGAATCCCTGTGAGAAATAAGCGCCAAACTTATCCTTATCTTCTGCAGTCTTTGAAAAACTATAGACAGACCATACAATTCCTGCTGCATAAACTGCATAGATCAGGTATTGCAAAGGGCTGTCGAATGACTGGCCTGAATAAAAAAACAATAATGACAGGCTTATCATTATTACCCCGGTTATCAACCCTTTCTTAGTAGCATTTAAGTTTTGAAGCATCTTTATCAATTCAAATGAACCTGGCCTTTATTGATTATTCCGGCAACCTGGCCTTTTAATTTTTTCCCGGTGAATGGTGAGTTCTTCGATTTTGACCTTATCATCTTTTCATCAAAAACAAACTCAGCATCCGGTATAAACAAGGTTAGAGAAGCTGCTTCTCCTTCTTTGATCTCCGGAACGGGCAGGCCAAAAATATTTCTCACATTAATGGTTTGCATTTGTACAAAATCCTGCACGGGCAAACCAAGCGTAGTCAGCACAGCAAACATTGTCTCTAAACTTATCATACCTGCTTTTGCGTATTCGAACTCACAGGCTTTGTTATCTGAGTGTTGGGGCAGGTGATGAGACGCTATGCAGTCAATACTTCCATCAAGCAGGGCTTTTCGAAGGGCCATCATATCAGCACGATTCCTTAGCGGGGGATTCAATTTTAAATTTGTGTCGTATTGTTGCAGGTCTTCGTCGCAAAAAAATACCTGGTAAGGAGTGATCGAGCAACTGACTTTTATGCCCCCTTCTTTCGCCCTTTTAATATACTCCAGGCTTTTAGGAGAAGACACTCCCGTAAAATGAAGTTTACTGTCGGCATACCTTGCCAGTTTGATATCCCTTGCTACCATTAACTCTTCGGCCATAGCCGGTTTACCGGGTAAACCCATCTGTGTAGATATCAATCCTTCGTTCATTAATCCATTAGCACCGATGCTGGTATCATCCGGAACCTGTATCACAGTGCCGTTAAAACTCTTTACATATTGTAGTGCCTTTAATAATATTCCTGAATTTTGTAAAGGATGTATGCCATCGCCAAAGGCCAGTGCACCTGACTGGTGCATATCGTACATTTCAGAAAGTTCTCTTCCTTCGGTTCTTTTGCTTACAGCGCCACTGGGATGAATATGTACAGGGGCCTGTTTTGCTTTCTGTACGATATATTCAACCTGTGCCTTATTATCTACAACGGGGTTACTGTTGGGTATCAGCATCACATCGGTAAATCCTCCTGCAGCAGCGGCTAAAGCACCCGTATCAATACTTTCTTTCTGTTCAAACCCCGGGTCGCCAAAATCAGCAAACATATCCATCCATCCGGCACTCACACACAAACCCTGCTGTTCAACTATTTGATCGGCTTTCTCTGTAATGTCATCAGCAATTTTCGAGATCTTGCTACCTGTAATAAAAATATCTTTGGTTTGTCCGTTGAGGGGAGAAGAAGGGGAAATTATTGCAGCTTTCTTTATTAAAACCTTCATGTATTAAAAAGTTGCGCTAAGATAAGATAAGTTGCCCTTTTTAAAGTTGAAAATTTCAGCTACTTTTGCCGCCTTGTAATTCGGGATGTAGCGCAGCCCGGTAGCGCACACGTCTGGGGGGCGTGGGGTCGCAAGTTCGAATCTTGTCATCCCGACCAAAGAGCCATCTGTTTCAGATGGTTCTTTTATTTGATAGCATAATAAAGGATGGCTGGTACTGCAGAATTGATTATTTTTGAATTCACCTTCATAGGATGTAGCTTACATTTACACCACATAAAATATTTATCAAACCTATGGCCAATATTTTAATCATCGACGACGAAAAATCCATCCGCAAAACCTTATCCGAAATTCTCAGTTACGAAGGATATAAGATCGACGAAGCCGGTGACGGCGAAGAAGGTTTGAAAAAATTCTCTGATAAACCTTATGATGTTGTATTGTGTGACATCAAGATGCCCAAATTAGATGGCATTGAATTTTTAGACCGGTCAAAAGAGATAAACCCCGATGTGCCCGTGATCATGATCAGCGGGCATGGAAATGTTGATACTGCCGTTGAAGCGGTAAAAAAAGGAGCATTCGATTATATCAGCAAACCACCTGACCTTAACCGCCTACTCATTACTTTAAGAAATGCACTGGACAAGCAAAGCCTGGTTACCGAAACCAAAGTGCTGAAACGTAAGGTAGGGAAGGCTTTGGAGATGGTGGGTGACAGTGCACCCATCAACAAGATAAAAGATACGATTGAAAAAGTAGCTCCCACCGATGCCCGGGTTCTTATCACCGGAGAAAATGGAGTGGGCAAAGAATTGGTGGCAAGGTGGATACATGAAAAAAGTAACCGCAGTAACGGCCCGATGGTAGAAGTGAATTGTGCAGCCATACCCGGTGAACTTATCGAGAGCGAATTGTTTGGCCACGAGAAAGGCTCTTTCACTTCGGCCATCAAACAGCGCATTGGCAAATTTGAAACAGCAAACGGCGGCACCATTTTTTTAGATGAGATAGGAGATATGAGCCTGAATGCCCAGGCAAAAGTATTGCGTGCATTGCAGGAAGGAAAAATCACCCGGGTAGGTGCTGACAAAGATATTTCTGTAGATGTAAGGGTTATTGCTGCTACCAATAAAGACCTGCTGAAAGAAGTGGATGAAAAGAATTTCCGGTTAGACCTCTATCACCGCCTCGGTGTAATTATTATTCATGTACCCTCTCTGAATGAAAGAAGGGATGATGTGCCTTCACTTGTTGAGCATTTCCTGGATATTATTGCCAGCGAATACGGCCAGCCTAAAAAAACCGTTGACAAAAATGCGATGGATGCATTGAAGGCATATAACTGGACGGGAAATATACGGGAGTTGAGAAATGTGGTGGAAAGACTGGTCATCTTATCAGGTAAAACCATCAGTTTAGCTGATGTGGAGAATTATGTATTGCCAAGGAAATAGAGGATATGAAAACCATCTATTGCATAAGCGGACTGGGGGCAGATGAAAAAGCCTTTTCCAAGCTGGATATAAAGAATTTTGAATTAAAATTCATTCATTGGCTGATGCCTTTGCCCAATGAGACATTGCCAGATTATGCCAAAAGAATGAGAGAAGAGATAGCTGAAGAAAATCCTACACTAATGGGGCTTAGTTTTGGCGGTATGCTTTGTACAGAGATAGCTAAACAGATACCTGTTAAAAAAATAATACTCATCTCCAGCATCAAATCATCAAAGGAGCTGCCCGGCTGGATGAGAACCATCGCAACATTAAAACTACATAAGATCATTCCTTTGAGGTCAACCAAACTTACCGAACCATTTCAAAACATATTCCTTGGCGTATCAACTGAAGAAGATAAAAAAGTGGCAGCCAATTACAGGAGAGGCGTGGATATAAAGTATATCAACTGGGCTGTACACCAGGCATTGAACTGGAGAAATAACTGGCAACATCCTTATGTCTTCCATATTCACGGTGATAATGACAAGATGTTCCCAATAAAAAATATCAGGCCAACGTTTACCATAAAAAATGGCGGGCATTTTATGATCATGAATAAAGCCGGGGAAGTAAGCGCCTGCATTAATTCCATATTACACGATGATTAACGGCTTTCTGTTAAACATTTCAAAACATTATTCAGCTAATTCCTTGTGAAACGGCTAATTATGGTATTTTTGGCACTTCTAAAATTAATCGCATGAGTATAGGCTGGATCGTTTTTATTGTTGGCGCTTTGGGCTGGCATATCGGTATGTACGGGATGTTTAAAAAAGCAGGTATGGAGGGATGGAAAGCCCTCGTTCCTTTTTATAACACCTGGTGCATGGTGCAAAAGATGGAATTGAAAAAATATTGGTTCTTTTTCCAGTTTATACCTATCGCAGGACAGTTTATTACCATCTGGATCTGTATCAAGTTTGTTGAACACTTTGGCCGCTTCGGATTCTGGCATCATGGTGCTGCTGTTTTTTTTCCTTTTCTTTATTTTCCCTACCTGGGTTATTCAAAGAATGAAAGGTATGCAGGCGTTGCTGTTGTAAAGAATTATAAAAAATCGGCTGCCAGGGAATGGATCGATGCTGCGGCATTTGCAATAGTAGCAGCCTCCATCATCCGCACTTTTGTTTTTGAAGCCTATACTATTCCAACTCCATCAGAAGAAAAGACCTTGTTGGTGAATGATTTTTTGTTTGTGAGTAAAACGGCTTATGGCCCACGCATACCCAACACACCCATTGCCATGCCTTTTGTACACCATACCATACCGGGATTGAATGTTAAATCCTATGTGGAATGGATATACATACCTTATACAAGATGGTTTGCAAGCCCGGTAAAAAGAAATGATGCCGTGGTATTCAATTTTCCCGTGAACGATACGCTCATCAATAATGAAGCAGACTTTGGTTCTAAAGTAACTTATTATGAGGCAGTGCGGCAATTGGGCAGGGACAGGGTTTGGCAGGATTACGGGGATATCATCATTACCAGGCCCGTTGATAAGAGAGAGAATTTCATCAAACGCTGTGTTGGTATTGCAGGTGATACTATCCAAATAATTAATGGCAAACTGCATGTAAATGGAAAGCCCGAAGATCATTTTCCGCAATCAGAACGCTATTACCTCTTACAGGTTCCACCGGGTGAATACATTGATAAAGACAGGCTGCATGACCTGGGTATTGACATTCGTGAAAGCCAGGGCGATCTGAAATTCGGAGATAAGAACCAATACCAGGTGAACATCACCAATGAGGAAAGGGCCAAACTTAATTTACCCAAAGGGTTTACAATTACCGATGTCATTATGGAACACCACGATGACCTCTTTCCTTATTACAGTGATTCAGCGGGTAAAACCTGGTCGGGTGATAATTACGGCCCACTGTGGATACCGAAGAAAAATGCAAATATCAAACTAACACCCGATAACCTCATCCGTTATCAACGTTGTATTGAAGTATATGAAGGAAATAAGTTTGAGAACAGGAACGGAAAATATTTCATCAATGGAAAGGAAACGGACAATTATACTTTTAAGATGGATTATTTCTGGATGATGGGAGATAACAGGCATAATTCACTCGACAGCCGTTACTGGGGATTTGTACCCGAAGACCATGTGGTTGGTAAAGCATCACTCATCTGGTTCAGTTGGGAGAACGGGCCAAGGTGGAAACGAATGTTCCGCTGGATAAAATAATTCATTGTAAGATACTTGCTCATCCTCCTTGTACGTTACAGGGAGGATTTTTTTTGGAAGAAAATAGTTTACATTTAGGTCATGAACAAAAAAGAAGCATATCAATTTACTTATGAAGTGTACGATTCAGCCGATGAACTGAGCAAGGAGGATGCGTGGCTGGTAAATGAGGCAAGAGAAGTTACATCTGCAGCGTATGCACCTTATTCAAACTTTAATGTGGGGGCTGTTGCCAAAATGGCCAATGGAGAAATTGTTGCAGGTACCAACCAGGAAAATGCATCTTACCCGGTAGGTATTTGTGCCGAAAGGGTTTTGTTATCATCTGCAGCCACTTTATATCCCAATGTGCCTGTTGATACTATTGCTATAAGCTATAATAATAATAATGGCGAAAGCAGTCACCCTATCTCACCCTGCGGCATGTGCAGGCAAAGCCTGGTTGAATATGAAGAACGTATGAAACAGCCTATACGGTTATTACTGAGTGGTATGGAAGGGAAGGTGTTTATCATTCAGAAAGCGAACATGCTTTTGCCGCTTTCATTTGGAAGTGTAGATCTAAAATAAGGTTTGTACCCCGTTGGCAATTTTTCCTTCATGCTCCAGTAACCATTTCTTTCTCCACAGGTCGCCACCATAACCAACCAAATCACCGTTGGCGCCAATTACCCGGTGGCAGGGAACAATGATACAAATACTGTTATTACCATTTGCCGTACCAACCGCCCTGATGGCTTTTACATTACCCACCCGTTTACTCAGTTCAAGATAGCTTATAGTTCGTCCAAAAGGTATTTTGCACAACTCGGCCCATACCTGTTGCTGAAAATCGGTTCCTACCTGTGCGGTATGCACAGTAAACTCTGTTCTTTTACCGGCAAAATATTCATCCAGTTGTTTGATGCAGGTCTTGATGATAGCCGATTTGGGTTTTACAAAACTCAGTTCAGCTTCATTTACTTTTGCACCTTTCCAGGAGTTTACAAACAACACATCGGATATGGCACTGCCTGTGCTCCTTATCTCCAGGGCGCCTAATGGGGATTGATAATATACGATTTCGATATTCATGTGCCGTTGCCAAATTTACATGGATTTCTTTTGACGGATTGAATAAAAAACAATTTCTTTGGCGGAAACGATGAAGAACGAAAATAAATTTTACGAGAAAGCGATGTCGGCCATAGCAGACCCTTATCGATTGTCCATTATACAGGAAATATCCCGGAAAGGTACCCTGCGTTGTTGTGATGTGGAAGCATTGACAGGGCTGTCGCAACCAACCTGTTCTCACCATATTAAACTTTTGGCTAAAAGTGAATTGATCGAATGCCGCAAACAGGGTCGTAACAATTTCTTCACCATCAATAAGAATAATTTCAAAAGACTGGGACAATACCTGGGAAAGTTAGGGGAGTGAGCGGGTGCAGATGATCAGTTATCATTTAGCCCACCTTGCCGCCATTTTGAACCGGTAGCGATGGTTGTAATAAAACCACTTCTTTATTTTCATTATACACACCCAGTACTAAACACTCACTGAAAAAATTGGCGATTTGTTTTACCGGGAAGTTAACAACGGCCACCACCTGGCTGCCAATCAATTCTTCTTTTTTATACAAACTTGTTATTTGTGCCGATGATTTTTTAATACCCAGCTCGCCAAAATCAATACTCAATTTATAGGCCGGTTTTCTTGCACCAGGAAAATCATTTACCTCCAGGATGGTTCCTGACCTGATATCAATTTTTTCAAAATCTTCCCAACTGATCATAATTCTTCTACTTTAAGGACAGCATCTATATTCAACCTGCCGTAAATATGCGGAAACTCCTCGTTCACCGAAGGAGCAAGTTCGTAAATAAATGGAGAAGTGAGTTTGTTTTCGTCAACATGCAAAACCAGCAGGTCGCTTTGGCCTTTATAGTACCTGTTCAAAACACCCTGTACCTGGTGGATCTTGCTGGCATGTATAAAACCTTCGGTCGCCAGTGATTCAGCTTCATAAAAGCCCTGCTCTACAGCCTTTTGCCAGTTTACTTTATTAACTACGTGGTAGATCATTCATCCAGCAGGGTTGCAAGTAATAAGAGTTCATCCATCTTATACCGGTTGCGGTCATTGTCAAAGCATTTGCTTAGTTCTTCCAGCAGGTACTGGATAGTACGCTTATTGGATAGTTGCCTGAAATAAGAAGCAACGGGTGGAACAGATATCCGTTTAAAATAAGCTTCCACATCTTTGTGGCTGTACATCTGCCCGTTGAGCGGATCGATATAAAAATTTATTTTCTCAGAAGCATGTCCAACGGGATTAAGCAGGTCATGCTGCGGATCAAAATAACCCATGATGAATTGGCGGGGGATATTGATAGCCCTGACCGGTATATCAAGTAAATCGCAAAGCACAATATAAATAATACCATTGCTCAGTGCATTGCCTTTTTTGCCTTCCAGTGTTTTATTGATGAGATAGTCATCCGGGTTGTTGTAGGCAAACTCTATCCCTTTTTGTTTATAATAATTATAAAAGATGCTGGTAACAATATTTATCTGTTCAATAGGGGTTAGGTAATTGTTAAGTTCCAGCCAGGTATTGCGCCGGAGTTTTTCAATTTCCTGGTGCACCAGCGTGGTATCCATATCGGGGTAATGATACCGGGCTACCAGTAAAGCGCCCTGCAGCAGGTCGGCATCATTGGCAGCCCATTCGGTAAAGTCATTCGTAAGGTCCCTGTAGTGCAGGCGGTGTATGAGTAATTCAATGCGTTCCTGTATCTCTTCGTTGCTGGTGCTTTCCCAAAGGTGTTCCAGGTTGGGTATAATATCCTTGCCGAAGGAAATGATCTTATCACTTACGGTATTATAAACATCTTCATCGGGGTCATCAATGAGGTGCAGTAAGGCAGATATTTCTTTATTTGCTTTCAAAGGTTAATCTATTTAGAATGAAAGTCGTAAAAGCAACGATAACAAAGAAGTTAAAATTGTCCACAGGTGTGATAAAATAAAAATACCGGTTTATGCAGCGGTTATGAAACTAATTTGTAGCCGGTCTCCTTATTGAATCATTCATGCAGCCGCACAGGTTCAATATAGGAAACGACAGCAATAGAAATTTATTATTCAGGAAAATTTGCACTTACCTTCACCCGTATTGCCTGGTTAAGATGCCGGTGTTCGTGCTGTATTAAAAATTGCAGGGCATCTCTTAAACTGTAGGTTACAACCGATGTAATGGGAGAAGTAATTATTATTTTATCAAGATCAACAGAGCGGCAGTTTGAAATGTATTCTAAAAAACGGTCAAGGTTTTTGTGGTAACGGTCAATGATGCCCATGTCCATTTCACCGGACGAGGGTTGTATCTTCTTTGACGTTTTCATTTTTATTTTTGGCTCTTCCTGCAGGCGGTCTTTCATTATCTTGCCCAGCATGCCCGTGAAGGGACTATACTTCTCCCAAAATTTCATGCGGTAATTACCTGCAATGATCTTTTCAAGTTCTGCGAAATAGGAACTATCTGATATCACCAGGTGATCTAGGCACTGGGCAATACTCCATTTTTGGAGCGAAGGTTTCCAATTCAGTTGTTCGGGTGAAATACCAGAAAAGGCATTCCTGGCTTTATCTTTAGCCTCACTGCCTTTTTGGAGTATAGTATTTATAAAAGCTTCGTCTTTCATTTTGCAAATGTTCACATGCAACGTTTCTAAAAGCAACATTGCCGGAAATAAACATGAAAAATATCAGGGAGAATTGTTCTTACTTTTTATTCATCATCCCCTTCACCAAACCTACAATAGCCATAAGCACTCCTCCACCGACACCGCCGCCTGCAATGCTGGTGAGAATATTGCTGATGTCCATGCTGCCGCCTGCTGCGCCTCCATCCATACCCAACATGCCAAGCAACTGCCCGCCCAGGCCGCCACCCACAATACCGGCAATGGAATTACCGATGGTACCCAAAGATGATTTAGGCATTATTTTGCCTGCTACATTGCCTCCAATGGCGCCCGAAGCTAACTGAATAACTAATGGTAGAATTTCCATAAAAACTGTTTTAGTGTATAAATGCGGAGAGAAGGTACAAAACTTATGCGGTAAAAAAGAAAAGAAAAAATGTTCGTGAGGGCAGGAACCAAGGTAGATACAAAAGCTAAAGGTCCCCGGCTTTGCTGCAGACGTTTCTGGAAAATAGAATAGCGGATAACTGCTGAAATTTTACTTGCCAGGCCGCAGTTGCGCAAAACAGCTTTGTTATATTCAAGCTGGGTTATAAAGGATTATAACTTCCAGGGTGGATTGGTTCTGTTATTCCCTGCGAAATAAATAATAATTTGATTATTATCAAGGTCTTTAAGTCGTGATTCTCACCATAGCCAGGGCTTGCATAAAACCTATCCTTTTGCAGCCACCTGGTCTTTCTTTACGGCGTAAGGTTTTCGTTATTTTTTCCCCGTTGGAAGATCCCGGTAGTTCTCAGGCCCAGACTGGCCATCCTTTTTTTATTATGAGTACCTGCGGCAGCAATAAGCACAGTAAATACCAAAACAATAAAAGCTACCCCGTTTTAAAGAGGGCAGCTTTTATTGAATGTAATTCAGCATCAATATTTCTTGGCCACTGTATAATAGAAAAAAGTCGGAGGTCCTTCCACGCCGGCTTCATCCATTTTCTTTTTCAGTTCCGGAGATTTGGCCATGTCTTCTGCTTTTTTCATGTCGCTTATAGCAAGGGCGATGGTCACCATATGGTTATCGCCAACGCTGTATCCAAGTGCCCTGTCTGTTAAGCCGGCAGCTACACGGTTTGGTTTGTCGGCATCAAAAACTTTAAGCCATGCATCCCAATCTTTTACTTTATGGGTTATCAGCAAACGGGATGTTCCGGTTACGGTGGTATCGAGTCTTTGCATATCCACATAACTTATGGTTGGTGGACCAACCACTCCGCCTTTCTTCATCCTTGCTTTCAGACCGGGGGAGTTGGCAAATTCTTTTGCCTTAGCAGCATCATCCATTCTTAAAACAACCATTACAGTATTGGAATCTTTGGTTCCCCTGCATACTAAAGCGTTGTGCAGTCCGGATGCCAGGCGAACTGAATCATGCGATTCATAATCGGGCAGCCATTTGGCATAGTTGGCCACCTTAGCTATCACGATCATGATATTAGCTGGTTTTACCGGGCCCGCAGGTTCAGCCGCTTTTGCTGTGGTTGTATCTTTAGCAGGTTCCTCTGCTTTCTTTTCTTCTCCCGAATTACAGGAGAAAAGAAATGCCGTCATGCTTACTCCAAAAGCAAACGGCATCAAAAACTTGAATTGCTTCATTTTGATTATATGTTTAGGTTTTAAAAAATGATGAGGGGGCGGAGTAAAGGCGATGGTATTAGTATCTGTAAATGTAAAAATTATCGGGAGTAAATCAAAATAATTGATAAGGGTAACGGGATTTAACTGACAGTTTATGCACCATTTCCCCGGAAGTGTTTCCCTAATGACCTGTATCCCCAATAAAGAAGCGTAAAAAGTAAACCGCTCAGCAGTAAATACAAGATAAGGCCCGAACGATTCCTTTCCATGAGGATACGATAAACATAGGGCCTGTTCAACGGCTTTTTCCATGCCCGGTAATAACGCAGAAAAAACGGATCGTGGGTCATTTGCCACAACTCTTTCATTTGTGCGGTAAGCAACATGTGGTATTTTTTATCCGAAACTGTCCGGTATATATCATAATAACTCCAGCCATCCCCCCTGTCATAGGCTGGTAAATTACTTTTGAGCGAATGGATACCTTGCTGAAAGACGAATAAAGCGGAATCGCTTTTTGTGAGTTGCCAAAACTGATAAACTCCAGTAAGCGCAAAAATATGCCCATCAAGGATGCGGGGTGTGTGCATATTGCTGTCGGCGAATTCTTCGAACCACCAACCCGATCTGTCTTTATACGTAAAGCCGCCGGCCTGGATGGGTTGATAAAATCCTTTCAACAACTTATTTGCTGCATGGAGGTATTCTTTTTTATGATAGCGCCGATAGGCTGCAGTGAATGCTTCTATGGAACGGCCCGATGTCATGCCCGATGTCCACGGTACATTCACCGAATCATAAAAGGGTTGTTTCCATCCGAATTCATACAGGGCGTATTCACCCTTATCGCTGATATTCTTTATGAGCCAGTCAATACAACCGGAGAACCTTGATTCAGTAAGGGAATCCATATTATGATCAGCTTGCCCGTAATAGCTGAGGGCATAGTTGGCAACGATGGTAGGGTTGTAGCGGTCTCCGGCATCCACTCCATACCTGCCTGCATAATGAACATAGGGGATACCCTTTTCATCAAGAAGTGTTTTTGTATAAGCGGGGATAGAGTCGTTAGTAAGTTTATAAAGCGTCTGCCGCAGTTTCTCTTCCCAATCATCACCTACTAACTGGCAGAACAAGGCAGCAAGGATAAGAGAGATGAATAACAACAGTATATTTCTTACCAGGGATCTCATTGCGGGAAGATGAAAATAAAGTACCGTGTAAAGTTATCTTTACCAGGTAAATGGCCTATTCACTATCTACTATCTCACCATAATTTATAACCAATTCCTCACCTTCTTTTATATCCCGGAGCGCTTCAAAATAGTCGCCATCATTAACAGACATGATATTTGGTTCATCCGAATGATTAAGGAAAAGCGATACATCCATTTTTTTGAAGCCGGCAGCGGGTATAAAATAATTCCCTTCATCGTACAGGCAATAATTACCCACCAGGAATCGGGCATGTGCAGGCAAGTTTTCCACTTCTTTTTTGGCAACGGTTATCCAATCATCAGCTGCATCGGGTTTACCAAACATATCCCTGCATCCTTTGGGAATATGCTGCAGGGCAAATACACCAATGCCTTCAATGGGCGAAGGCTTCAGCATTACCCAGGTATTGCCCGAAAGTTCTTTAAGTAATTCTTCTTTGGTCATTATCTTCTTTGTTGGATGAATCCCCGTACAATAAGGTATTGTGCCAGGCAATAGGTAAGCATGATAAAAACACCTGCATAGGCGAACGGCTGGTAAAATTTATTAATGGCCAGCAGCGAATCGGACAGAACGAAGAAAAGGGCGCCTGAAACATAAAGTATATTGGTCGTACTGTTTACTTTATGAAATATATGCAGGCTGCAGAGCAACATGGTGCAGATGACAGCCGCATATACCATTACCGGAATTTTCAAACCGGCTAAATGAGGAAACAACAGCCAGACCAGCGAAACCCCATACGCTGCCACTAATGCAATAAACAGTGGATATTTTTTTAACAGGGATATATTTTCGGAACTAATACTAAGGAAATAAATGATGTAGAGGATATGGGTAGTTAAAAAACATACCAGCCCGGAAATAAAAAATAAAGCATGCCTTGATTCAAACATCAGCAGCACATCACCCATCCATGAAAAGAAAAGGGCAACCAGCATGATCTTTTTTCCCCGAACTGCACCTGTTGCAGATGCAAGCAGGATGATAAGAACCGGCAACAATAGCGGCTTTGCTGCATAGTAGAGTACAGGAATGTTGGCCGCAATACCAATGATATCGGCTGCTGCACTGATCCAGAAAATGACCTGCAGTGATTGGGTTTTATTCTTCATAATGCAATGGAGGTTATTTATTTCAGTTCAACATAGGGATTACCTCCAAATAATAATTGCCTCACCGAATCCCGGGCACGGGTGGTATCGGAAAGGGGACTGTTCATGGGCAACGCCACTTTATAAGTCACTGAGTCGGAAGTATAGAGCAGTAATTTATGCCCGTATCCGGTAAGCCTGTTGAATGCCTTTTGTGCCAGCAACAGCGAAGGATAATTCTTGATCACTACTTTAAAGGTATAACCGGTATTGATTGTTGCAGGTGCAGTAGTTGTTGCAGAGTCGGCCTTACTGTTCAAAGAGTCGGCTGCAGGTTTAATAGCCTGAGTAGAGTCGGGTTTAACTGCAGGGGTTTCAGTTACCTGCTCTGGCTTATTTTTATTCCTTGTTAAAAAATACCAGGCAGCAGCGCCGGTCATTCCAAGTCCTACGATGATGGCTGCTATCAATAGTCCTTTTCTGCCGCTAAAAGATGATTTGCTTTCCGAAGCAAAAGAAATATCCTCGTCCTCATGTTTTTCCTTTACCGTGGGTGGTGCCGCAGGCTCAGGCTTAGCATGAAAGGAATGCCCCTGCGTAAACTCATACTCACCCAATTGATTTTTCAGTAACATTCCCAATCCTTCTATCCTGAATGGCTTACCGATATTTAAGAACTGTTTGCCAAGTACCAGGTAGCTGTCCAGGTCGGCGGCAGCCAGGGGCTTCATTTTACGGGTTTGCCGTACAATATAACCGATAAGTGCATCATCTTCTGTGGCCCTTGAATTGTACTGAAAGGTTATGGCATTATCCGGAATTTCGAGGTCTTTGTCATTTTCCGGCGGCATTACAAAGTCGGGGGACAGTTTAAATGTTCCCACGCCCTGGAGTGTGACTTCTTTTGCAGAATAAAAATGTTGTACCAGAAGGTTTTCTATTTTCATTACGGTAAGTTAAGCGTAACAAACCTACAAGATATTCGCTACATATCAAAGTACTGCCAATTTGCATTAGTGATTCAGTTTGAAAAAAGATGTCATCCCTGAAATTGCCGAAGGCGATTATTTAATACAGTCGATACTATATTCTGTTGCCGGGCTTTATTCGTTTGGCCCGGACTGCAACTGGTTAGCGATATGTCGCTCAGTTCATATTTTCAGCCAGCATAGCAGAAAACACCGTCGTTGTATGCAGTACTTTTATTTGTCGTCGTGGAAACAACTCAATACATCTGTTTTAAAATAGGGTTCCTGGTTTGCCCAAAACATATAATTTATCTTCAGGAAATCTTTGGCGAAATCATGCAATAACGGCACAATATTATTATGTGGTTTTTTCTTTGTTTCCTCATCTGTATCGCCTGTCTCACCAATGTAATTACCATCTTGTACAGCAATACCAAGAGGTACTGTGTAATGCCCTTCATGCATCATTGCAAGCGCATGGTTTAGCTGCCCTTTTCTTTTTACCATTAGATCCGGCCCGCCAAGTCCAACACCAATTTTTTCTCCGTACTGGTAAATGCTGCGGAGATAGCCTTTGTCATTTCCAGGCAACCATTCTCCCGGGATAAAATTGGCATATATCATTGTTGTAGAAGCTGGAAACGATTTTTTCAATGCTGCCATATTCTCTTTTAATCCCTGCATATACCCGGCTTCGGAAAAACTTGTATCTGTTTTTGAACTTACGCCAATTGCAGTTTCCTGAAGATTGATGCCTTCTATTTTTGCGTCAAATTCTTTTCCCAAAGCCAGGAGGAGCAATTCGAATCTTTCTCTTACTTTTTTATTCCAGCGTTTTGCTACCCATCCTTCAGGTTTTTCATCGTCATTGTATTGCACTGCAGCACCACCATCGTATTCTGCCGTCAATAAATAGTCTGGCACAGCTTTATATTTTGGATTGAATGTTACATCCTGTAACTGAATAAATAGTTTTTTGCCGTATTTTTTAAGATATTCAAAGTCCTGTTTCAAAATTGAAAAGTCATATTTTCCTTTTTCAGGCTCAAGCTCACGCCATGAATACATAATTTGTGCCCCTTTGAACATTGAATGTGAAAGGAATGGGTGGCCTGTTATTAATTCTCTGTCCCTGGCAAAGTATACGAAATTTTGTATGCTGTCTTTTTGGATGGGACATGTTGCATCTGAATATTTTTTATATGCATCCATGTATCTTTCACTACGGGGTCTTTCTTGTGCATTCACAGGTGTCCATAAAATGGAAAGGGAAAGCCCCGAAATGAGTAGACTGGTTTTTGGATTTTTTTGGAATACGAAGTACATGGTCGTTTTAGTATTGTATACAACGTTCAGGGCTTGCTAGCTGTGGGGGATTGTTGAATTTTCCGCCCGGCTGCAAAACCC
>JBGANE010000038.1:0-26334 GCA_044222465.1 Ferruginibacter sp. | reverse complement strand
CTTCGGCTGAAAAATCCCGGGTTCCCTGCGGAATAGAAGGCTTACTCATTTATCTTTTGATTTGAATACTTTTTTATAATACTATCACATACTTTATCAATGATCACAAACACTTCATGATATCCTCTTTCGGGCCCTGACCAGGGATCCGGAACATCCATATCCTGGTTTGGGTAAAGTGCATTAAGGAACAAATCTACTTTACTTGCATTGAATTTATTGCGGCTGATGTATTTCATATCTTCCACTACATCGCCGGCCATCGCATAGATCATGTCATAATTGTCAAAATCATCGGCAACGAACTTCCTGCTCCTTTGTTTACTGATATCAATTCCGTTAGCTGCAGCCACTTTAATACTCAAATGGTGAGGAGGCTCGCCGGTATGGTATCCGTTGGTACCTGCACTGTCAACATTCCAGTTCAACCCGGCTTTCCATGCTTTGTCCTGTAAAATTCCTTCGGCCATTGGGCTCCGGCAAATATTACCCAGGCAAACCAGTAAAATCTTCATGGCGCAAAGATAACAGCCAATGGACAATAGGCAATAAACGACTGAACTCTTTGCACTTAAAACCTATTTGCCTGTTGCCCATTACCAATTGTTTATTGTTTTGGCTTATGGAATCCTGAAACTCCTTCATCTTATTACCAAACACGGCGCCGGTTTTAAAATCATTTTCTCATTTTAAAACCCAACTATATGAACAAGGAATTAATCATGAAGAGTGATGTATTGGACATCATCTTCGAAAACCGTAATAAAGCCTATGGCGCCTATCCCTTGCGGAAGCTTTATCCAAGAAGGCTAAAGGCGGCATTAAGTTCTATGCTGCTGGCTTGTCTTGTTTTCTCAGCCATCACATTCTTTCCCTCAAAAAAAATAACACTCCCTGTTGTGCCATACTCTATTGATCCGGAACTTGCCAATGTAAAGGAGGAAAGTAAAAAACAGGAAGTGAAACAGGAAACAGTGAAGCCACAAAAAAATGAAACTCCTGTTGCGCAGAAAAGATTTGTGGGTAATCCCATGATCGTTCCAAATAATGTAACACAGATACTATCCCAGGCAATAAATGAAAAACGACAAGATTGGCGATAAAAATGATTTCAACAAATTCGGGCCCGGCCACAGTTCAGCCCGTTACAACAGGTAATACAGGACCTGCAGAAACAACCTCACCAGTAATTGATAAAACACAACCCCTGGATCAGTCAGCTGTTGATGTTCTCCCTTCATACCCTGGAGGAATGGAAGCGTTGAGAAAATTCCTGCAAAGAAACCTGAACAACCCTGAAGAAATGGAGGAGGGTGAATCAGTGAGTGTTAAGGTAACTTTTGTAGTTGGTTATGAAGGTAAACTGAAAGGTTTTAAGATCACCGAAGACGGAGGAGAAGTATTTAATAAAGAGGTGATAAGGGTGCTCAAAAAAATGCCTGACTGGATACCCGGCAAAGCAAATGGGGAAAATGTATCGGTGTATTATACTATTCCTGTAAAGTTTACCGGGGCAGACTGATTATGAGTATTTATTTTAGTATTTTCACAGCCCGTTTAAGTAAGAAATTTTAATAATTATTATGGCTCTGGAAGAATTTGAAAAAGAACAGTTGAATGACAGGGAGAAAGGCTATGTCCGCATGCGTAGCATAATGGATTATGGGATGGGGGCATTGTGGATGGGTATGGGTATATTTTTAGTATTCATCCAAAAATTCAGCCCCGACCTGGCAGCAAACTACGATTCAACCTTGTTTAAAGTATTTGGTGCTGTTTGTATTCTTTATGGATCATTCAGGATATACCGGGGGTATAAGAAAAACTATTTAAGGGATAAATGAACAGAAAGCTTTTTTGCCGGTTAATGATATTTGGGATTGTGTTTTTTTTATGCTGGTTCTGTTTGCCGGGCTGTAAAAATAAATCGAAGGGTTCCTATGACAGTATCAAAGGGGGAACCATTCATATCAGCGTGGACGAATCTTTTAAACCCGTGATTGAAGAGCAGATAAGGGTTTTTGAAAGATCCTTCCCGGGTACCCATATTAAAGCAGACTACAAAACTGAGGCTGATTGCCTTAAAGACCTTTTCCGGGATACCTCCAACCGCATGATAATTGTTACCAGGGGATTAACTGACGAAGAAGACCTGTATTTTAAAGACAGCCTGAAATACTCTCCCCGCTGGAATGAACTTGCCACCGATGCCATCACAGTTATCGTAAATAATAAAAATAAGGATACTCTTTTTACCATTGACCGGCTTAAAAAACAATTGACCGGTCAGCTTAACAGGGATCAGACCATGGTTTTTGACGGCCTCAATGCGACCAGTACGGTCAGGTATGTTTTAGACAGTATTTTACGGGGCCATAAATTTGATACAGGTGTTGTTAGAGCTGTAAGAAGCAGCCAGGATGTGATTAATTATGTCTCAGATAATATAAATGCCATTGGTTTTGTAGGTATAAGCTGGATCGGTAACCCCGAAGACAGTGCACAGGTGAGTATGTTAAAAAAAGTAAAAATAGCTTATGTGTCCTGCGACCTTTGTACAGACTCGCCTTATGTAAAACCAATGCAGTCAAGCATCCTGACGAGGAGATACCCTTTGGTACGTGGTTTGTATTACATACTCAAAGAGAATTACAATGGCCTTGGTTCAGCTTTTGTAAATATGAAGAAGGAATGTATAATATCTTAGAAGGCGGCTTAGGACCCTTTGGTACGTGGTTTGTATTACATACTCAAAGAAAATTACTAATCTTGGTTCGGCCTTTGTAAATTTCATGAAGTATGAAAGGGGGCAGTTGATCTTTAAAAGGGCTTACCTGGGAGCAACAATGGAATTTGGGGTTAGAAAAGTAAAGATTAATGAAAAATTACAAAAAGATTAAAGCGAAATAGCAGAAGAATGTTTATAAAATTAATATTATTGTAAAGTCTTAAAAAGCAAAATACATGAAGAACATAAAATTTACCCTATTCCTGTTAAGCTTTTTGCTGGCAGTAAATTTTAGTAAGGCCCAGGGTATTGAGGAAGGCAAGAAGTTTTTGTATTACGAAAAATACATTAGTGCAAAAGCAGTGTTTCAGTAATTGTTTGATGCTGATCCAAAAAATGAAGAAGCAGCATATTGGCTTGGACAAACATTAATTGCTCCACGTGAAGATAAAGATATTGCCGGCGGTAAAGTGGTATACCAAAAAGCATTATTGCAAACAGTAACAGCGCATTGTTAATGCTGACTCGGGCATGTAGAGTTGCGAAGGCAAAACACAGGAAGCCCGTAATCACTTTGAAACAGCCATCAGCCTGAGCGGAGGAAAAAGTATTATGGTGTTGGATGCTGTTGGTTTTGCCAATGGCGATTTTGATTCCAAGTTGGGTGATGCCACTTATGCCGTTGAAAAATTACAACAGGCTACTAACCACAAAGGTTTTAAAGACGCAAGGATATTGACAGACCTTGGGCGATGCCTTATCGTAAGGCTGGGGACGGGGGTTCTGCACAACGTACTTATGAAGCTGCTTTAGCTATCATCAAAAATAGTGCGCCAAATACCGTATAGCGGAATCTATCAATCACAGGGAGAAACACAAAAGATATTTATTTAAGGTACTATGATGCGCTATTGCTATTGATCCAAACTATACAAGGGTGTACTGGACATTATATCAGTACTTCTATGAAACAGATGTGGTAAAATCAGCCTGTACCTTGATGAACAAGCATTGAAGCAAAAGGTTCTGATGAGACCAATGCCCAGCTCTTTCCACGCCTGGGGATGAATATAGCATTATATTATTTGCAGAAGCTATTATTGCATGTGATAACTGTATTGCATCTAGTCCTAATCCTTATCCAAACTTATATGGAGTAAAAGCATATGCTGCCTTTAAATTGGGAGATTCTGTAACTGCCAAAAAAGGATTCGATATGTATTTCCAGAAACAGAATCCTGCTTGAATGGAGGTCCTCGTGATTGTAGTACCTATGCAAGATATTACACCAAATTCCCGGGTAATGGCTTGCTTGCGGGCACTTATATAGATAAGGCTGTTGAATTGGACAGTACAGAAGCTGGCAAAGTTGCTTTATTGAAATCAATAGCAGCTGTATATGAGAGCAGGCAGCAATATGCCGAGGCTGGTGAATGGTATAAAAAAGTGCTTACTATAAAAAAGGTTCCCAGCAAAACGGATATATATAATGCAGGGTATAGTTTCTACCGCATTGGAAAGTTTGCACCAGCCAGTGAGCTTTTTGATGTGTACACACAAAAATACCCCGATGATATTTTCGGGTATTACATGAAGGGTAAGTCATATTGGGGCATTGATACGGTAATGGCCTATGGCCTGGCCAATGATGCTTTTGCCAAAGCCATACAGGTAGGTGAAGCCTATCCTGATAAGTCCAAGATCATTCCCCAGTTGATGGGTAGCTATAAATATATGATCGCTTATGGAGCTAATATTGAAAAAAATAAGGAGCTGGCTTTAAGTTTTGCTGATAAGGCTTTGCTGGTTGACCCTAATGACCAGGAGGTATTGACCAATAAAGATGTTATCTCCAAAATAACTTTAAAGCCCAACACAAAGCCGGTAAATAAAGCAGAAAAAGTAACCTTTGGGCCCGATGGTTCTTTAACAACGGTTGGAAGCGACGGTTCAACTACTGTTATAACCAAAGAAGGTAAAGTAACTACCGTGAAAGATGGTATTACCACCATAATTGAGAACGGGAAAGTGACGACGATCGGGAAAGACGGGAAAGTAATAAATACTCCACCCCCTCCTCCTGCGAAGCCGGGCACCCAGAAATCTGGTGCACCAAAAAAAAAGTAAAAGCAAAAAAGAATAAGTAAACCCCGTTATGAAACCATAACGGGGTTTTATTTTACCATTTATTGAATATTGATGCTGCTGCCTTATTTTTGCCGGTAATCAGAATAATTAATCCAATGCGCTTTTTTTTGTTACAGGCAACCGATGTTAACAGTGCGGCAAATTACCTGCCCATCGGTCTTCAAATGCTGTTTGCCATTGGTTTGATCGCCACCATAATTATACTTTCCGATTGGCTTGGCCCCAAAAGAAAAACTGCCGATAAACTCCAGAATTTTGAAAGTGGAATAGAGATTAAGGGTAATGCACGCCAGCCTATGGCCATCAAATATTTTTTGGTTGCCATTTTATTTGTCTTGTTCGATGTGGAAGTGATATTCTTTTATCCGTATGCCGTAAACTTCAGGGAATTGGGTTGGAGTGGTTTTGCAGCTGTGGTTGTTTTTGTGGCTTTGTTCATAACAGGATTGATCTATATTTTTAAGAAAGGAGCTTTGAAGTGGGAGGAATAAAATTTGGAAATTAATTGATTTGGAGATTTGAAGATGATGAGGAGTTTTGAATTGAATAGGAATTAAGTCATCACCAAATTACCAAATCAGCAAATCAAATAATTAACATGTCCCGTCCGGTACAATATAATACACATATTAAGTTCGAAGGTATTCCCGAAGGATACATGGGCGAAGGCTTTATGGCCACCAATTTTGAAAAAGTGGTGAGTCTTGCCCGTAAAAACTCCATCTGGCCTTTACCATTTGCCACCAGTTGTTGTGGTATAGAGTTCATGGCAACGATGGCCAGTCATTATGACCTGGCAAGGTTTGGTTCCGAAAGGGTTGGCTTCTCCCCACGCCAGTGCGACCTGCTGATGGTAATGGGAACTATTGCGAAAAAAATGGGCCCGGTTCTTCGCCAGGTTTATTTGCAAATGGCCGAGCCCCGTTGGGTAATAGCTGTGGGGGCATGCGCCTCTTCAGGAGGAATATTCGATACTTACTCAGTTTTGCAGGGAATCGACCAGGTGATACCCGTTGATGTGTATGTGCCTGGTTGCCCGCCAAGACCGGAAGCTATTCTTGATGGATTTATGAAAATTCAGGATCTGGTAAATGCAGAAGGGTTGAGGAGAAGACACAGTGATCAGTATAAAGAATTACTGGCAGGTTACGGAATTCAATAAGTAATATTAATGGCATTGACGAACGAGACGATAAAAGGTAAACTAACAGAAAAATTCGGCGAGACGCTTACCGATTGGCAGGAACCTTATGGTATGCTTACCTTCACTGCCCCAAAGGATCTTAATTTAAAAGTCCTCCAGTTTTTATTTGATGACGCAGAATTAAAGTTTCGGTTTTTAACCGATCTGCAGGCAGTTCATTATCCCGACAGGAAGGGAGAAGAACTTGCCGTGGTTTATCACCTGCATAATTTGATCGATAATGTAAGGATACGATTCAAAGTATTCACCGATATAAATAAGCCGGATGTGTTCAGCGCAACTGCATTGTATGCTTCGGCCAATTGGATGGAAAGAGAGACCTATGATTTTTTTGGAGTGAACTTTATTGGCCATCCCAACCTAATAAGGGTATTGAATGTGGACGAGATGGATTATTTCCCCATGCGGAAACAGTACCCGGTAGAAGACCAGTTGAGAATTGATAAGGATGATGAAATGTTTGGACGATGATCCGATTTGATGATTTGGAGATGTGTTGATTGATACATTACCAAATCACCCAATTGATTAATTAGTTATGAACGATCATATTTTATTACCGGAAGGAAGTATTGAAAAACAGACCACCACGCTTAACCTGGGGCCAACGCACCCGGCTACGCATGGCGTTTTTCAGAATATACTGGAACTGGATGGTGAAAGAATATTGAAATCTACTTCAACGGTTGGTTATATTCACCGGGCATTTGAAAAGATAGCAGAAAGAAGGCCCCTGTATCAAATAACTCCGCTGACCGATCGTTTAAATTACTGTTCATCACCCATCAACAATATGGGCTGGCACCTCACCTGCGAAAAATTACTGGGTGTTAAAACGCCAAAAAGGGTTGATTATTTAAGGGTGATCATTATGGAACTATCAAGGATATCAGATCATCTTATCTGTAATTCCATTGTGGGTGTGGATAGTGGCGCTTATTCAGGATTTTTATACCTGATGCAATTTCGTGAACTAATCTATGAAATATATGAAGAAATATGTGGCTCCCGTCTTACTACTACTATTGGGCGTATTGGCGGTTTTGAAAGGAATTTCACTCCTGCAGCATTCGAAAAACTCGAAAAATTCCTGAAGGAGTATCCTAAACAATTAAAAGAGTTTGAGAACCTCTTCACCCGTAACCGCATCTTCATGGAGCGAACGATCGGTTGCGGGCCTATCAGTGCAGAGCGTGCATTGAACTATGGTTTCACCGGGCCCAACCTGCGTGCCGCCGGTGTTGATTACGATGTTCGTATACATACCCCTTACAGCAGTTACCAGGATTTTGATTTCATTATTCCTGTCGGAACAACGGGTGATTGTTATGACCGCTTCCTGGTTCGTAACGAAGAGATGTGGCAAAGCCTGAGCATCATTGAACAGGCTTACCAGAAAGTGCAGGAGTTTAAAGGTGCTGAAGCGGAAGTATATCATGCTGATGCACCAGCCTATTATTTGCCGGAGAAAAAAGATGTGTATACTAAGATGGAAGCGCTGATCTATCATTTTAAAATAGTGATGGGTGAAACAGCCATGCCCGAAGGGGAAGTTTATAGTTCGGTGGAAGGAGCCAATGGTGAACTGGGATTTTATTTGATCAGTGACGGTGGCAGGACACCATACAGGCTGCATTTCCGCAGGCCTTGTTTTATCTACTACCAGGCATTTGAAGAGTTGGTGAAAGGAGGAATGCTGAGTGATGCAGTGATCACGATGAGCAGTTTGAATTTGATTGCAGGAGAAATGGATGCATAATATGAAAAGACTTACATTTTTGTTGACCATTATATTGTGCATAGCACAACCTGTTGCGTATGGCCAGGTAAAGACAGCATTTGGAGATGAAGTGGGAACACTTGATGGGATCATAAAAGCATATTATGATGTAGTGACGGTAAAGAAAGGAGAAAAAGTAAGTTACGAGAGAGATAGTTGCCTGCATGTGCCCAATGCTCTTGTAGGTTCTGCACAAAAAGGACGTGGTGGTAAAGTGAGTTTGAAACTGATCACTTTAAAACAATTCCACCAGGCTTCGGATGCTTTTTTGGAGAAAGATGGATTTTGGGAAAGAGAGATCAGCAGAAGAGTGGAGAATTTCGGAGCCATATACCATGTGTGGAGTACTTATGAGACAAAGAATGTTGAAGACGGACCGGTGATCGAAAGGGGGATCAACAGTATCCAGTTGTATTTTGACGGAACAAGGTTCTGGATACTATCCTGGATATTTGATAACGAATCAAAAGAACAACCCATACCTAAAAAGTATCTGACAAATTAATAATAATGCAGTTTTCTGAAGAGAAATTAAATAAGGTAAAAGAACTGATGGCACGCTACCCGGAGGGAAAGCACAAGAGTGCGTTGCTTCCTGTATTGCATTTGGCACAGGAAGAATTCGGCGGATGGCTGGATGTACTGGTGATGGATTATGTGGCCAGCTTGTTTAAAATAGAACCCATTGAAGTATATGAAGTGGCCAGCTTTTACAGCATGTATAACTTGAAGCCGGTTGGTAAATATATGTTCGAGGTTTGCCAAACGGGCCCCTGCATGGTGAATGGCAGCGATAATATCATTGCTTATATAAAAGAGAAACTGAATATCGGCGTTGGAGAAACAACTGCAGATGGCATGTTTACTTTAAAAACAGTAGAATGCCTGGGTGCCTGTGGCTATGCACCTATGATGCAACTTGGGAAGAATTACAGGGAACACTTAACCAAAGAAAAAGTAGATGCCATCATTGAAGAATGCAGGGCTAAAGCAAATTAAGTTGAAAAAATTGCTGACCATATCATTTTTATTTCTTGTTGTTTGCGGTAATGCGCAAACCGATGAACAGAAGCTGACGACAACAATGAAAGAATTTCACCAGGCGCTGGTGAATAAGAATACGGTTTCCATCAACCAACAAACTGATAAGGCGCTGAGTTATGGACACAGCAATGGCTGGATAGAAACCAAGACAGATTTGATCAAAGACCTGGAAACCGGATTCATCAGTTATTCGGCTTTTAGGGAAGATAGTATCAGTATCAGCATGAATGGTAATATAGCGAATGTGCGTTTTGTGGCGGATATTGAAGCAACAATGAAAGGATCTACCAGCACTTATCATTTGAAAGTACTGGAAGTATGGGTGAAGAAAAGTAAGAGGTGGGTGCTGTTTGGAAGACAAGCGATTAAAGGATAATTTGAATTGTATTATGGCTCGAAAACTATTATTGGAAAAGGCTCACGTTGAAGGCATCAGATACTTCGATACATATCGTCGTGAAGGTGGTTATAGAAGTGTGGAGAAGGCTTTGAAGATGGCGCCGGCAGACATTGTGGAAGAAGTGAAGAAGAGCGGACTTCGTGGCCGTGGTGGTGCTGGTTTTCCTACCGGGATGAAGTGGAGTTTCCTGGCAAAGCCGGAAGGTGTTCCCCGCTACTTAGTTTGCAATGCAGATGAAAGCGAACCAGGAACTTTCAAGGATCGTTACCTGATGGAATTCATTCCGCATATCCTTATTGAAGGAATGATCGTTTCGTCTTATGCTCTTGGTTCCAAAGTTTCTTATATATACATACGTGGTGAATATGCCTGGATCATTGACATACTTGAGCAGGCGATCGCTGAAGCAAAGCAACATGGCTTTCTTGGAAAAAATATCTTAGGTAGCGGTTTCGATTGTGAAATGTATGTTCATCGGGGCGCCGGTGCTTATATATGCGGCGAAGAGACAGCATTACTTGAATCTTTGGAAGGAAAGAGGGGAAATCCAAGGATCAAACCTCCGTTCCCTGCAGTGAAAGGATTGTATGATTGTCCAACTGTGGTTAATAATGTGGAAACGCTTGCGGCTGTTGTTCCCATCATCAATGATGGCGGAGAAGAGTATGTAAAGATTGGTGTTGGAAAAAGTACAGGAACAAAATTGATGAGTGCATGCGGTAACATTAGCAAGCCCGGTGTTTACGAAATTGATATGACCATCTCTGTTGAAGAATTTATTTATAGTGATGAATATTGCGGCGGTATTCCCAAAGGAAGAAAACTGAAAGCCTGCATACCGGGTGGCTCATCTGTTCCCATTCTTCCTGCAAATTTGTTACTTACAACTGCCAAGGGAGAAAAGAGGTTAATGAACTATGAAAGTTTAGCTGATGGTGGTTTTGCAACCGGCAGTATGATGGGTTCAGGAGGATTCATTGTTTTGGATGATGCACAATGTGTAGTAAAACATACATACACTTTAGCAAGATTCTATCGTCATGAAAGCTGCGGACAATGTTCACCATGCCGTGAAGGAACAGGCTGGATGGAGAAAATATTGTTGAACATTGAGAATGGGAAAGGAAAGATGAGTGATATCGATCTGCTCTGGGATATTCAAAGAAAGATCGAGGGGAATACTATTTGTCCGCTTGGTGATGCAGCGGCATGGCCGGTGGCTGCAGCCATCCGCCATTTCCGTGATGAATTTGAATGGCATGTACTGAACCCGGATGAATGTTTAAGGAAGAATTACGGGCTTGCACATTATGCGGATGCAATACACGTGCCTGCGTCAGTGTAGGGCTTCACGCCAAGCCGCAAAGGAAACGCAAAGAAGCAATTAATTTGATATGAGTGAAAATGAAATATCTAAAATAGTTGTTGATTTATGTTTTCAAATTCATAAGCAATACGGACCGGGATTGTTTGAAAAAGTGTACGAAGAGATATTTTGTTATGAATGGAATAAATTGGGATTGTCAATAGTAAGACAAAAAGGAATTAAGGTAGTTCATGACGGGGTGGATATGGGAATTGGTTTTATTCCAGATATTGTTGTTTGTGAAAAAGTGATCATAGAATTAAAATCGATTGAAGATTTAGCTGAAGTGCACTATAAACAGTTGTTAACTTATTTAAGATTGACAAATTTGAAATTGGGATTGTTGATCAATTTTAAAGTTCCATTGATCAAAGATGGAATACATAGAATTGTGAATAATTTATAAAACTTACCGCCTTTGCGTTTCCTTTGCGTCTTGGCGTGAAACAAATATGGCAGAAGAAATAAAAACATTTAAAGTAACTATCGACAACATCACTATCGATGTTGCACCGGGTACTACTATACTGAATGCCGCCAGGCAGATCGGTGGAGACGTTACGCCTCCGGCGATGTGTTATTACAGCAAACTGCAGGGAAGCGGTGGTAAATGCCGTACCTGTTTGGTGGAAGTAGCTGCCGGCTCAACCGCCGATCCGAGGCCAATGCCTAAACTGGTTGCAAGCTGCCGCACCAATGTAATGGATGGAATGGTGGTGAAGAATATTACGAGTGATAAGGTGACCGATGCAAGAAATGGAGTTGTTGAATTTTTACTTATCAATCATCCGCTTGATTGTCCCATCTGCGACCAGGCTGGTGAATGTCACTTGCAGGATCTTGGGTATGACCATGGCAAAGAAGGCACCCGTTACGAATTTAAGAGAAGAACATTTGAAAAAGAAGATATCGGTCCATACATTCAATTGCACATGACAAGATGTATTCTTTGTTATCGCTGCACTTATGTTGCCGATCAGTTAACAGACAAAAGAGTGCATGGTATTTTAGACCGTGGCGATCATGCAGAAATATCCACTTATATCTCCAAAGCTATTGACAACGATTTCAGCGGCAACATGATCGATGTTTGCCCTGTTGGTGCACTTACAGATAAAACATTCCGTTTTAAAAACAGGGTTTGGTTTACCAAACCGGTTGATGCACACCGCAATTGCGAAAATCCAAAATGCTGCGGTAAAGCAACCTTATGGTTGCGTGGCGATGAAGTATATCGTGTTACCGCACGTAAAGATGAATGGGGCGAAGTGCAAAGCTATGATGGCAAACCCGGATGGATCTGTAATACCTGCCGCTTTGATAAAAAGAAAACAAGTGACTGGACAGTTGAAGGTTTGACCACCATCAGTCGTCATTCAGTTATTGGTGCTAATAAATACAAAGGATTGGAAATGCCACAGGATACAGTAAAGGAAGTAATGGGAGGCAGAGAACCAAAATTGTTGATGGATATACACCATGTAAGCGGCGTTAATAAACCATCAATTCATTTAAGTGAGATAAACAGGCCGGCAACCGGGGAGGATTTTTCAAAGAATGGCAAATAAAATTTTTAATAAAGGACTATGCTTTTAGCAATTGACTGGCTTTTGATCGTGGAGAAACTGGTGCTTATCATCATCGTAGTGATGGCTTCATTGCTCATTGCCATGTACACCACATTTGCTGAAAGAAAAGTAGCAGCTGTTTTACAAGACAGGCGTGGGCCAAACAGGGCAGGTCCCTTTGGTATTTTGCAACCGGTAGCTGATGGATTGAAATTATTTTTCAAAGAAGAGATCATTCCAAATTTTTCTTCTAAAACTTTGTTCATACTTGGCCCATCACTGGCCATGCTTACAGCTATCATGACTGGCGCTGTTGTTCCCTGGGGAAACCAGGTTCATCTCTTTGGAAGAGATATCTCTTTACAGATCGCAGACGTGAACGTAGGTATATTATATGTATTCGCTGTGGTAAGTATGGGTGTGTATGGCATTATGATAGGAAGCTGGGCAAGTAATAACAAGTATTCATTAATGGGGGGATTGAGGGCTGCATCACAGATCATCAGTTACGAACTGGCCATGGGTATTTCTTTGATAGCCCTGCTAATGATCACCGGAACTCTCAGTCTTAAAGAAATGGTGCTGCAGCAACAAACCGGTTTTTGGAATATTGCTTATCAGCCTTTAGGATTTTTGATATTCCTTATTTGTGCATTTGCTGAGTGTAACCGTACGCCCTTTGATCTGCCGGAAGCAGAGAATGAACTTATTGGAGGTTACCACACTGAATACTCATCAATGAAACTCGGGTTCTATCTTTTCTCCGAATATATAAATATGTTTGTGAGCAGTGTCATTATGTCAACCTTATTTTTTGGAGGATATGATATACCGTTTTTAAATGAGGCTGATTACAATCAAAACTGGATGGCCCTATTTGGTGTGTTGATGTTGATGGCAAAAGTGGCATGCTTCATTTTCCTGTTCATGTGGGTACGCTGGACCATACCAAGATTCAGGTACGACCAGTTGATGAACCTGGGCTGGAGGATATTGATACCTTTAGCATTATTCAATATGCTGGTAACAGGCGCTTTGGTCTTATTGAAACAAAACGGTTGGCATTTTTAAGATTGATTAATAAACGAAATGTCAGGCTGAGCTTGTCGAAGCCGACGTAACAAATATGCAAGCATTAACAAACAGGATGAAACAGGTTGATCGCAGGGAAATGAATTTCCTGGAGCGGCTTTACCTTGTTTCTATTTTTAAAGGCATGATGATCACTTTCATGCACATGTTTAAAAAGAAACCTACCATTAATTATCCTGAAAAGACAAGGCCATTCAGCCCGATTTTTCGTGGACTTCATATCCTCAACAGGGATGAAGAAGGAAGAGAGAATTGTACTGCTTGCGGTTTGTGTGCAGTTGCTTGTCCTGCCGAAGCCATTACTATGGAAGCAGCAGAAAGAAAAGAAGGTGAGGAAAATTTGTACAGGGAAGAAAAATATGCAGCCAAATACGAGATCAATATGCTACGTTGTATCTTTTGCGGCTTATGTGAAGAAGCCTGCCCTAAAGATGCCATTTATTTAAGCGAAACATTTGCGCCGGCCGATTACCAGCGCAAACAATTTATTTATAACAAGAATGAATTACTGATACCTCACCCTCAGCATGAACCTGAAGCTTATAAAAAAGCATTGGGTAATCGTGTAAGGAGAGAAAAAACTAATTAAAACTAAACCTTCCCCCTTTGGGGGATATGGAGGGGCTTTATGAGCATTACAGAGATTTTATTTTGGGGATTGTCTGCACTGGCATTGTTCAGTGCCATTATGGTAGTGGCCAGTAAAAGCCCGGTGCACAGTATTCTATTTCTTATTGTGGTTTTCTTTGCCATCTCGGGTCATTATATTTTACTGAATGCACAATTTTTGGCCATCGTGAATATTATTGTGTATGCAGGCGCCATTATGGTGCTGTTCTTATTTGTGGTGATGCTAATGAACCTGAATGCAGATACCGAACCAAAAAAGAACAGGTACCTGCAATTTGCCGGGTTGATCTCAGGGGGATGTTTGTTCCTTGTACTGGTATCGGCAATAACCGAATCAACAGCTATCAATAATGTTGTACAGACGGGTGTTGGAGAAAGCGGGCTAATAAAAAATTTAGGCAAAGCATTGTTCAACGATTATGTGGTGCCTTTTGAGATAAGCAGTATTTTATTTTTGAGTGCGATGATCGGTGCAGTGGTGATAGGGAAAAAAGAGGCCCCCCCAACCCCCCAAAAGGGGGATTTGTGAGATACTGCTCTTGCATAGGGAATGATAAAATGTAGATGAAGGATTTTATTAACTATAAAAAACAAACTTCAATATCCCCCTCCTTTGGAGGGGTTAGGGGAGGCCGGTATTATGGAAATTAAATGGTACATCGGTTTGGCCGTGGCTTTATTCTGCACAGGAATTGTGGGGGTGCTTACCCGCCGTAATTCCATCATCATTTTTATGTGTATAGAGTTAATGCTGAACTCGGTCAATTTATTATTGGTGGCGTTTTCAAAAATGCATGCAGCAACAGCATTAGGCCAAACAATGCCTTCCGTAGTGAGTGATGCACAGGTCTTTGTCTTTTTTATCATGGTGGTGGCGGCCGCAGAAGTAAGTGTGGGACTGGCTATCATTGTTATGCTATACAGGAACACCCATTCGGTGGATGTTAATTTTTTAAACAGGCTTAAAAATTAAAGTTCCCTTTCAGGGGGATAGGATATGAGAAATGTTTTACAAATGGTTTGGCTGATCCCACTGATGCCCCTGCTGGGGTTTTTACTCAATGGGTTGGGCAGGAAACAGGTTTCCAAAACACTGGCTGGTATCATCGGCAGCGGAACCGTTTTCCTGTCATTTCTTATCAGTGTCTATGTTTTCTTTAATGTAAAGGGTGGTAATACACATGTAGCCCATTATTTTGATTTCATCAATATCAATACGCTTAAAATTGGGTTCGATTTTCAGATAGACCAGCTTTCTTCCATCTTCTTATTAATTATAACCGGGGTCGGTTTCTTGATACATGTGTATTCAACCGCTTACATGCATGATGAAGAACCGAAAGATTTTGCAAAATATTTTGCATTCCTCAACCTGTTTGTGTTTTCCATGTTGCTGCTGGTAATGGGAGCAAATTATGTGATCATGTTCATTGGCTGGGAAGGTGTGGGACTTTGTTCTTATTTGCTCATCGGTTACTGGTTTAAAAATACCAATTACAATGTTGCAGCCAGGAAGGCTTTTATCATGAACCGTATTGGCGACCTTGGTTTTTTACTGGCGGTATTCTGGCTCATCTCTAAACTGGGTACAGTTGATTTCACTAATGTGTTTGCCAGTGCTTCCAAACTATCAACTACAGATGTAACAGGCATCACATTATTGCTCTTTGTTGGTGCAATGGGTAAAAGTGCACAGATACCTTTATACACCTGGTTGCCCGATGCCATGGCAGGTCCAACACCCGTGAGTGCATTGATACATGCCGCTACCATGGTTACCGCAGGTGTGTATATGATCGTACGCAGCAATGTGCTCTATTCGTTGGCACCTGTTACTATGGAAGTTGTTGCCATAGTAGGATTAGCAACTGCATTGCTTGCCGCATCTATTGCATTATACCAGAACGACATTAAAAAAGTACTGGCTTATTCTACAGTGAGCCAGTTGGGGTATATGTTCCTTGCATTGGGCGTGGGGGCTTACAGCAGCGGTGTATTCCATGTGATGACACATGCTTTCTTTAAAGCGCTTTTATTCCTTGGTGCAGGAAGTGTGATTCATGCTATGAGTGGGGAACAGGATATTACTAAAATGGGAGGACTCAGAAAGAAAATACCCGTAACATATATAACATTCCTGTTGGGAGTTCTTGCTATAGCAGGCTTCCCGTTTACTTCAGGATTTATTTCCAAGGATGAAATATTGCTGAATGTATATAATCACAACAAAATTTATTTCTACCTGGCTGCTGCAGGAGCGATCATGACGGCATTTTATATGTTCCGTCTGATGATGCTCACTTTCTTCGGAAGTTTCAGGGGTACACATGAACAGGAACATCACCTGCATGAGTCACCTAAGTCAATGACCATCCCTTTGATCCTGCTTGCTGTATTGAGTGTTATAGGCGGACTGGTTCAGTTGCCGCATGTTTTTGGCGGACATCTGTATTTTAATGAGTTTTTGAATCCTGTGGTGAAAACCGCTGAACACATTGACCCCAGACTGGCACTTAAAGAATGGATGTTGCTCGGAGCAACAGTGCTCGGGTTGGTCATCATTTATATATTCACTAAAAAATATTATGCAGTTGAGAAGATTGAAGGAGAGAATAAAGGCTTCAAACGTGTATTGGAAAACAAATGGTATGTTGATGAGTTGTACGACAGCATCATAGTAAAGCCTGTTCAATCACTTGCTAAATATTTCAATAATGTGCTTGAGCGAAAAGGAATAGATGGTTTTGTGAATGGTATAGGCAAAGCAGTTAATTAC
The DNA here is from genome assembly GCA_044222465.1 of Ferruginibacter sp. Lineage (GTDB taxonomy): Bacteria > Bacteroidota > Bacteroidia > Chitinophagales > Chitinophagaceae > Ferruginibacter. The sequence continues at coordinate 9,598 of JBGANE010000038.1, read as the reverse complement.
GGCAGCCGCCAGGTAAGGTTGATACAGACAGGACAGGTGGGCACGTATATTTTACTAATGGTGCTGGGTATTTTGATCTTATTTATTGTTCAATTGTTTTTGTAACCAGAAAATATGGACCCGAATAGTATTTGGATAACATTTCCGGAATTGTTGACATGGTTCCCGTTAATTGCGGGGCTGGTGGCTTTTATGATCAGTGAAGAAAAAAAAGTAAAGGCATGGGCATTGATTGCTTCGCTGGTTACATTGGGTATTTCTGTTGTTAGCCTGCTCTATTCCGACCAGGTTAAACATTTCTATCTTAATAATGTAAGTTATTTCTGGTTAAAGTATATAGGCAGCAACTTTACTTTAGGCCTTGATGGAATGGGGCGCATGCTTACTGCATTAACAGCTGTTGCTTTCCCGGTTATTTTTATTGCAACCCAAAAAACAACATATAAAAATGCCAACGTATTTTATGGGTTGATGCTGTTAACACAGAGTGGATTGATGGGTGTTTTTACAGCTATGGATGTGCTGGTGTTTTATTTCTTCTGGGAGCTTGCTGTTATTCCTGCTTACTTTTTATGCAGTCGCTGGGGTGGAGAGAGAAGGATACAGGCAACCTTCAAGTTCTTTGTGTACACTTTTACGGGTTCTTTATTAATGTTGGTAGGGATTATTTATGTGTACATGCATACGCATCCTTCCGCATTTGCCGATCATTCATTTTCCATGAATGCCTTTTATTCGGCGGTACTTTCATCTAAGGAGCAAAACTGGTTATTCTGGTTATTCTTTATTGCATTTGCTATCAAAATGCCGGTGTTTCCTTTTCATACCTGGCAGCCCGACACTTATGAGCAGGCGCCAACGGCCACAACCATGGTATTGAGCGGTATTATGGTGAAGATGGGTGTATTTGCTGCCATTCGCTGGGTTCTTCCCGTTTTTCATGACGCTGTTATTAAGTTCGATCATATTGTTATTGGCCTTTCTGTAATCGGTATGATCTATGCCAGTTTAATCGCTATAAAACAAGATGACCTGAAGCGTTTTGTGGCTTACTCTTCCATTGCACATATCGGTTTGATGTGTGCGGCTATTTTTACCAGGGGTGATATCGGCCTGCAGGGTGTAATGATACAGATGTTCAGCCACGGCATTAACATTATTGGTATGTGGATAGTAGTTGACCTGATTGAAAAACAAACCGGCACAAGAAAAATTTCAGAACTCGGAGGCATTGCCCATAGGGCTCCGGCACTGACCATTTTCCTGGTTGTAATTGCACTGGCCAATATTGCTTTGCCATTAACGAATGCTTTTGTCGGTGAGTTTATGATGTTCAGCGGATTGTTCAAATTCAGTTTGGTATATACTGCGGTTGCAGGGTTAAGTATTATCCTTGCTGCTGTATATACTTTAAATATGGTACAAAAGGTTTTTTATGGTGAGGCGAATGCTATTACAGAAAAGATGCAGGAGATCACATTCAGTCAAAAACTCATCTTAAGCATTTTGGTTGTTTTTATCTTTTTGTTTGGTGTATTTCCGCAGCCGCTTTTCGACCTGACAAGAGATACAGTAATAACCATACTAACAAAATTTAAGTAACAGATCAAATAACACTTCGCCGGTTGGCGGAAAAGGATATGAACGCAATAATATTTACAGCAATCTGGGGTGTGGGGATGATGTTGGCTGGGGCTTTCATTAAAACAAAGACCACTCCAAAATACCTGGCTATTGCCGGGCTGGTATTGATACTTATATCCAATTGTATTGAACTGAATAATGGTTTGCCCCTTTTGACGATTGATGTAAAGGGTATGCTGGCAACAAACAGTTTTAATCTCACTTTTATAAATGTGGCTTTAGGAAGTACATTACTTTACTTTTTATTAAATGGAAGCGATATTGAAAAAGTAGGCGAACATGTTTCGGAATATTTTGCCCTGATATTTTTTGTTCTCTGCGGTGTGGCTATCATTTCTACTTTCAATTCTTTGCTCATGCTGTTCCTGGGTATTGAAATTGTTTCTATTCCCCTGTATATCCTTACCGGCAGCGATAAAAGAAATTTAAAGAGTAATGAAGCCGGGCTTAAATATTTTTTAATGGGGGCTTTTTCCACCGGCATCATGTTGCTGGGTATTGCCTTCCTGTATGGCGGCAGTGAAACCGGTTCTTTCTACATCGATAATATTATATCAGGCAATGCGCCAATGCCGGCTATGATTGCTGTGGGGCTGGTCTTATTGCTGATATCCATGTCATTTAAAGTGTCTGCAGCTCCCTTCCATTTCTGGACACCAGATGTTTATGATGGTGCGCCAACCGTGTTCACTTCATTCATGGCAACGGTTGTAAAGGCAGCAGCTTTCTTCGCTTTTGCCCGTTTGTTTGAAAATGCTTTTGGCAGCCTTCACTCACAATGGCAAACATTGATCGTTATCATCATTGCAGCCACTTTACTGATCGGTAACCTTACTGCTGTTTTTCAGCAAAGCGTAAAACGTATGCTGGCTTACTCAAGCATAGCACAGGCAGGGTTCATGCTGTTTGCATTATTTGCATTAAACAACCTGGCAAAAGAAGGATTGGTACTTTACTCGGCAGCTTATAGCCTGGCAAGTATCGGTATCTTTGCCATTTTAATAAAAATGAAGGATTATACTATTGACGGGTTCAACGGACTTGCAAAACAACAACCACTGTTGGCTGTTACAGCTGCCGTATTCCTTTTATCACTCACCGGGATACCTTTAACGGCAGGGTTCCAGGCCAAATTTTACATGTTGATGGCAGCAGTGCAAAATGGCCATCATATATGGCTGGTTATACTGGCAGTTCTTTGTGCTGCTATAAGTGCCTATTACTATTTCCGTATCATACAGGCCATGTTCTTTAAAGAAAGCTACGAGGCAGGAACTGTTGTAGAAAATATTACCCCTGCATTCAAAATATTACTGGTTATCACCGCCATACTCATCATTATTTTAGGTATGCTTCCTTTCTTCCTTACCGACTGGTTATATTTTTAAAGCATTGCATACCGTTTATAAAAGTTTTAAGGCACTATTGTTTTCTGTAGTTAACTTTAGGCAGAATATGATCTCATGACTATTAAAGATACTCTGGCTCTCTCCTGGCGTAATATCACTGGTAATAAATTACGAACCGGCATTACAGTTGCCATTATTGCTTTTGGTATCATGGCCCTTATAGGAATCATCACATCCATACAGGCAGCCAGTGCCAGTCTCACCACCAGTTTCTCTACTATGGGAGCCAATTCATTCAGCATCAGGTTTAAGGAAAGGAATGTACGAATTGGAGGCGGAGGGCGAAGAGAGAATTCTAAGGTCCGTAAATCAGCACTCAGGGAAAAGAAGTCGAACATGGGTAAGATAATTACCTATGATGAAGCAAGAATGTTTAAGGAGCAGTATGGTTTTCCTGCCAAAGTAGGGTTGTCATTAATGGGCCCACGTAACATTGTGGTAAATAATAACCGCAAAAAAACCAATCCAGATGTTTTTGTATTAGGCGGCGATGAAAATTACCTGGAGCTTAATGGATATAAACTGGCATATGGCCGGAATATTACGCCTACAGAAGTAGAAACCGGGAGAAGTGTTTGTTTGCTGGGCAGTGGAGTGGCCAAAAGATTATATCCCGAAAACTCTGAAAAAGCCATCGATAAAGTCGTGAGTGTAGATCATATCCCTTACCGGGTAATTGGTGTACTGGAAGAAAAAAGTTCCAGCGCATTTTTTAATACCAGCAAGATCATTGTTACTTCCTACAATAATATCAGGCGCCTGTATTCAACTCAAAATACATCTTTCAATGTGGGGGTAATGGTAAGTGATCTGAAAATGATGGATGCTGCTATTGGAGAAGCGAAGGGAACATTCAGACCAATTCGTAAACTGGATGTAAAGGAAGAAACCAATTTCTATATAGATAAGAGTGATAGTATCGCCGAGTCATTCTTAACGAACCTCAGCTTTTTAGAAACAGGCACAATAGGCATTGCCTTTATTACCCTGATAGGTGCTGCCATAGGCTTGATGAATATCATGCTGGTTACCGTAAATGAACGTACCAAAGAGATAGGCCTGGTTAAAGCATTGGGAGGCACAAAAAGAGATATAAGGGCGCAATTTTTATGGGAGTCTATTTTGATCAGCTTACTGGGCGCCGTGGTAGGAATTGTATTGGGAATATTACTGGGTAACCTGGTGGCCATGTTGGTAGATACAGGCCTTTTGATACCGTGGGGCTGGGTAATATCGGGTATTTTTGTATGCTTCCTTGTGGGGCTGATCGCCGGATTATACCCGGCTTATAAAGCCTCAAAACTTGACCCGATTGTAGCTTTACGCTATGAATAACGCCTGACTTGTAGAATTATTCAGGCCCCGCCATTTTATGTTTTTCGAATTATTTTAATATTTTCGGAATACAGATTATGTAAAAACTGCCTTTTGGCATCGTTGAAAAATAATTATAAAATAAAAAAATTGAAAGTTGTAGCTTTCAATTATTTAATTAACTTGTGCGGCCTGCTTAACGTATACTATTATATACCGACTGAGCAGGGTATCAAAGGGAATAATTAAAAACTAAAGTCCTACATTTTTAAACAGAAATTAATTTTTTACCAAACTAAAAATTAGCATTTTATGGCAGAGACATCAGCAACTGTAAAACCATCTACTTCAGTTCAGGCAAAAAAATCAAGTAACATCATTTCATTATTAGCCCCTGTGCTATGCTTGATAGTGGGTTACGTCCTCTGGAGATTTGTATTGGGTAATCCTTCTAATTTCGGTAAACCTGGCACGGGTTGGTTTTGGCCTGAGCATCATGAACCAAATTCAGCATTAAGTAAAATGTATCTGGGAGGTATCATTGTACCGATCCTGATTGGAACTTTTTTGACCATGTGTACTTTTGTTATTGAAAGGTTCATGACCATTTCAAAAGCAAATGGTACCGGAAATAATGCTGATTTTATCCGCAAGGTTCAATACCAGCTCGCCAATAAAAATGTTGATGCAGCACTGGCAGAATGTGATAAGCAAAAAGGTTCTGTTGGAAATGTAATGAAAGCAGGTTTGCACCGGTACAAAGAAATGATCTCTAATAATGAATTGACGACCGACCAAAAAGTGCTGGCCATTCAAAAAGAGGTGGAAGAAGCTACATCGCTTGAACTGCCTATGCTGGAAAAGAACCTGGTCTTCCTGTCAACCATCGCATCTATTGCAACCCTGTTAGGACTGTTAGGAACGGTATTGGGTATGATACGTGCCTTCTCTAATCTGGGAGCTGATAGCGGTGGTAGCGGAGCAGCGGCTGAGCTGTCAGTAGGTATTTCCGAGGCTTTGTATAATACAGCGCTGGGTATTGGTACATCAGCATTTGCTATTGTTTTCTACAATATTTTCACCACAAAGATCGATGGCATTACTTATGGTATTGATGAATCAGGATTTACTTTAACACAAACTTTTGCGTCACTATACAAGTAATTGTATGGATTGATCATGATTTTGCATCTTAAGTAAAAATTGAAAACAGATTAAACATGCCAAAAGTTAAAATACCAAGGAAAAGCACCAACATTGACATGACGGCAATGTGTGATGTGGCTTTCTTGTTGTTGTCGTTTTTCATATTGGCAACAAAACAAAAGCCGCCTGAAGTGCTGGCTGTTAAAACACCTACTTCGGTTTCCAGCAAGGCTGCTCCCGATAAATCAATACTGATTACCCTTACTAAGGAAGGAAAAGTATTTCTGATGCTGGGCGATGACACAAAAAAAGCCGCCATTATTGATGATATCAATACTACCAGGAATCTTCAGCTAAGTGGACAAGAACTGGCTAAACTTAAAAAGGCTGAATTTATCGGGATGCCTTTAAATAAACTGAAATCAACATTGAATGCTGACCCTCCGATACCCGCCACTTCAATGGAAGGTATTCCTACAGATAGTACCAATAATGAACTTACTTATTGGATGAGGAGTGTAACCAATGCTTACGCAGGGGGAGACCAGGCCCAGTTGGAGAAAATGCTGCTTGTTAAAGGAGATGGGGATGCATTGTATCCCATTTTTAAAAACATAAAAACAGCGTTTAAAGCAAACCAGCTATTGAAATTCAGGATAGTTACAGAAAGTGAAAATGTACCGGTTGGATCTGAATTATATAAGACAGGTGTTTTGAAGGAAAAATAATATAATTATTAAAAAATACTACTATGGCGGAAATGGATACCTCGTCGGGTGGCGGTCATAAGAAAGGCCCCGGCGTCAAAAAAGGAAAAAAGCTTTCTACCCGTGTTGATCTTACACCCATGGTTGACCTTGGGTTCCTGTTGATTACATTCTTCGTGTTCACTACTACCATGAGCCAGTCAACAGCCATGAATATGAATGAACCTAAAGATGATACGCCGGAAACCCAAATGAAAGTAAAGGAATCTGCTGTGATGACCATTTTGCTGGGCAAAGCAGACCAGGTATATTACTATAATGGCAGCCTCACTGCAGATAATGCATCAGAGATATTTAAAAGCAGCAATTTCAAAGATATCCGCCAGATCATTCTGGATAAGAGAAATGCTGTGCCCAATGGCGACAAACCCAAGAGTGACCTTATGTTTATTATTAAGGCAGATAAAGAGAGTAAGTTTAAAAATGCCATTAATATCTTAGATGAAATGCAGATATGTGGGGTACCCCCCGGCCACTATGCCGAGGTGGATTTGTCAGAAACAGAAGCAATGCTCATTAAACAAACCGAAATAGCCAATGGCATTAAGTAAGTTTATGGAATTGGTAAAATTTTGAGTCTAATTAAAAAAGATTACAATGGAAATAAATAAGATCTTAAGCGCCGATATACTGGATATTATTTTTGACGGAAAAAATAAAGCCTATGGCGCTTATCAATTACGTAAGACCTATAATAAAACGCTTACCAAAGCGCTTATTATCACGGGATCCATCTTATTATTAGTATTCATAGGCAGTGTGTTTGCAAACTTCATTAATAAAAACAGTGGTAAAAAGGATTTTACCGTGGTAGATACACAAATGGCCGAAGTGAAAAAAGATGAGCCACCACCACCACCGCCACCACCACCACCACCAAATCCACCACCACCACCAGAAATTAACCAGGTAAAATTCACACCTCCTAAGATTGTAAAAGATGAGGAAGTTAAAGAGGATGAAAAGATAGAAGAGATCAAAGAAGACCAGGTGATCAGTACTAAGACAGTGGAAAGTGATAACAAAACACAGATCGTTCAGGCTCCTGTGGAAGATAAAGGGACACAGGTGGTAGAGGTGAAAAAGGATGATGACGAAAATAAAATATTTACCAAGGTAGAGGTTGAAGCTGCATTTCCAGGTGGTGAAGCTGCATGGCGTAATTACCTGCAGAAAAACCTGGATGCCAATGTTCCGGTGGACAATGGTGCCAGCGAAGGAAAGTATACAGTGATAGTAAAGTTTGTGGTAAGCAAAGATGGAAGTTTAAGCGATGTTACCTGCGAAAATGATCCGGGTTCAGGAATGTGCCAGGAAGCAGTAAGGGTAATTAAAAAAACCAAGAACTGGACACCGGCTATTCAAAACGGACGAAATGTAAATGCATACCGCCGTCAGCCGATCACTTTTGTGGTTGAATAATAAAATTGAATTCTTTTGATATTAATCCCGGTGAAATTTCACCGGGATTTTTTTGCAATAATCCGAAACCTGCAGACATTAAAAACCGGGTTTAAACTTAGCTGAAAGGAAGTTGAGGAACTATCTTTGCGCAATGGCCACTCATATTTCAGGATGGGACGATACAATTGTTGCGCTGGCTACCCCTCCAGGCATCGGGGCCATTGGGGTCATTCGCCTCAGTGGATCCAGGGCAATTTATATTGTTAATGAACTTTTTCCATCTAAGAACCTTCATCATCAAAATTCACATACCATTCATGTTGGATTTATAAAAGAAGAAGGAGCTGATATAGATGAAGTGGTTGTTTCGCTCTACAAAAATCCAAAAAGCTATACCGGGGAAGACGTGGTGGAGATTGGCTGCCACGGCAGCCCGTTTGTTCAGCAACAGGTAATACAGGCATGTATACGTAAAGGGGCCCGGCTGGCAAAAGCAGGCGAGTTCACTCAAAGGGCTTTTTTAAACGGGAAATTAGACCTTGCTCAGGCCGAAGCTGTAGCCGACCTCATATCTTCCAATACAGCTGCTTCGCAAAAAACAGCTTTACATAATATGCGGGGGGGCTTTAGCGAAGTATTAAAACAGCTCCGGGAAAACCTTATCCAGTTTTCAGCCCTCATAGAACTTGAGCTCGACTTCAGCCAGGAGGACGTAGAATTTGCCGACCGGACAAAACTTCACGAACTGGTTGATTCCGCTTCAACGGTTACAAATCAATTATTGCAATCATTCCAATTGGGGAATGTGATAAAAAATGGCGTAAGTGTTGCTATCATTGGTAAACCCAATGCGGGTAAAAGTACTTTACTGAATGCCTTACTGAATGAGAACCGTGCCATTGTAAGTGAGATTGCCGGTACCACCAGGGATACGATCGAAGAAGTAATCAATATAGATGGTATCTTATTCAGGCTCATTGATACGGCTGGTATCCGTGACCACAGTACCGATGTAATTGAGCTGATAGGCATTGAAAAGAGCCGGGAGAAGATAAAGCAATCCGATGAACTGATCTATATCTTTGATGTGAACACCGAAACACATGGCGAGGTGGAAGCCGCAGTGGCTTTATTGCGGGAAGCTAATCCAAACTACCTGCTGGTTGGAAATAAGACCGATACGATTGGACAGGAAAAAGCGGCACAAAAATTCACCGGAGAAGATGTAATATTCATTTCTGCAAAAGATGAACTCAATATCAACCTGCTGAAAGAACGATTAGTGGACAAAGTGATACAGGGTAATATCAATACAGAGAATACTATTATTACCAATGCCCGTCATTATGCAGCTTTAAAAGAAGTTAATACTTCACTCAGTGATATAAAAGCAGGTTTGGATAATAATATCCCTGGCGACCTGCTTGCCCTCGATATCCGCCGCTGCCTGTACTACATCTCAGAAATAACCGGGGATATATCCAATGAGGATATATTGGATTTCATTTTCTCCAAGTTCTGTATCGGGAAATAGAAAAGGAAAAAAAGTTCTGTGCTCAGTTTTCCAATAGTGCAAACACTGAATCTTTATACCCTCTGCCTATAGGTATCTGCACGCCATTAATTTCTACATCTGTTGCAGTATAAGCATCTATCTTATCTTTAGCAACAATGAATGAACGATGTATGCGGATAAAATTATTTTCCGATAAAATTCCTTCAATTTGCCCCAACTGATACTTTGTAATGATTGATTTTGATTTGGTAATTATCCGGATATATTCTTTAAGACTTTCAATATATAATATCTCGTCTAAAAATAATTTCACTTTCTTTTTACTTACATTAAAGAAAATATATTTTCTTTCATTTGCAGCCTTTGCTGAAGTAGTTGCTTCGGTTGAGCCAGTTATA
>JBGANE010000037.1:0-38587 GCA_044222465.1 Ferruginibacter sp. | reverse complement strand
CTGGAACTGGAGTTTTTTTACAGCAATGAGTTGGAGATTAAGTTCCTGTACAAATGTGGTATATGAAGCCCTCATTGACTGTGATGACGGATTAGGACTTGTAACATTCCCGTACTATTTTAAAGTCAGAGCAGACACAGCAATCAGTGCAGGCTATTCAATAAACCCCTGGGTTCTCAGTGACTCTACTTCAGGCTCAACTTTATCGATAGGTTCAGGGTATTTTGTAGAGCCAGATCTTAATCAAAACAACTATACAGTAGCTACGTCCGCATTACCAACCTGGCTTAGCTGGAATGGAGTTACCCGTGTGTTTACAGTTACAGCAAACCCTAGTACAGACACATCTTTATTCACCAATCGAGTAATGACTATCACTTTGACAGCAACTGATGGAGGAAACTCATCAATTACTGCAACAAATTCTTTCTAAATAAGATTAAAAGCGGCACCTACATGCTCAAATCATGCAGCTTACACAGTCACAAAAGGAGTCTAAGACACAGGTCTTGACATTACTGGAGATTTCGCTGACATTGATATCCCTGATTATGATTCTTTAACTTATAAGGCTACTAAAAGTGGCTAAAATTCACTTCCTTCTTGGATTTCATTTGACTATTCGACGTAGATTTTTACAATAAATGCTACTTCCTCAGCTGTTTCAGAAACATTGGACATTACTGCAACAGATTCTGATGGATAATCAGTGACTTGTACTGTAACTGTAAATCCTTCAGGAAATACAGCTCCTACCCTTGTCTTTGGAAACTACGTTGAAACTTTTAATGCTCCAGCAACAGCAACTACAAGAACTTCAGCTGCCATTGTTGATCCAGATGGACCTCTTTCTCCAGCTACCATTACTCTTTCTGGGTTACCTTCTTTTCTTACTTACTCTTAAATTGGATCAACATTTTAAATCTAGCCAAATGGAGTAAATAACGTAGTTTCAGGTTAGTACAACATAACATACGTAATTTATGATGGAATAAATACAGTAACTTAAAGCTTCATTGCTCAGTATACTTAAGCTCCTACTTGTTTGACTAATTTCTCTCCAATAGATGTCTCAGATGGTCTTTACGAAGATCATACTTTTACTTTCAATGTACCTCCAAATGCTTTTCAAGACCTTGATAGCTAGTCCTTAACATTAAGTCTTGATACAGCTATTATGACCCCTGCGGCATTTGCAGGAACAGACTCAGTTCTGTACTCGATAGCAAGTGGAAATTTTAACTGTCGATACCTGAAATAGCTATACAAATTTATGAATGAAAGCTGTAGACCCAGATGGAAATATAGCATACTGTATTTTTGATATCACTCCTGGGCCAAATACAGCTCCTGTGGATACCGGTTTGACAAATTAAGTCTGGGTAAGAGATACAGCCAATAGTTATACATTCCCTGCTTTTACTGACGCTTAGAATGATGCATTTACTTATACCTCTGTTTCTTGTACAGGATCTGGCTTTACTTTTGTTGCTGCTACAAGGACTGTCTCTATGACTGCAAATTCAATTGCTGCTGGAACTTATACATGCATAATAACAGCAGATGACACTATATAAACGGAATTGGCACTGGAACTTTCACAATAAAGTTAACTCAAGACCTGTTTAAAATGCTTTGGCTGCTTAAACTTTGTATAAAGGACAGACTGGCTGGACTTATACCTCTACTGCCTGTACAGATGCAGATGCTCCTCCTGATGTGCTTACATGGTCTGCATGAAACTTGGGTCAGAATTCTTTATCAACAACATGGCTTTCATTCAATCCTGCAACTGGAGTCTTTTCAGGAACACCTACTGATGTTGGAGTTTCAACTATTGAGGTTGTTTGTACTGATTCATCAGGAGCAACTGATACAAAGACTTTTACGATTACTGTTGGAGTTAACAATCCTCCTGTTTATACTTAGATAGGAATGCAGAACTTTACAGTTGGACAGACAATAAGCATTCCGCTTGCAGGAGCCTGGACAGACATTGAAACTACTCCCTCAACAAGTCTTACTTGCACAGCGGACTTAAGTAATGGGGCGGCTGCCAAACACTTTGATCAGTTTTAATGCGGCTACTTTGACGTTTGGAGCTGGCTCGACTTCTCCTCTTGCAGCTGCTTAACTGAATACGACGTGCTTAGTCAGAACTAAATGTTCAGATGAAGTCAACTCTGTGTACGGCTTGTTCATTCTGAACATCAACGACATCCCTCAGGTCTCGAACCCCATCCCCAACTAGACTTTGATAGTCGGAACTGCCATGAACTTCACTCTTCCAGCAAATGTCTTTTCTGACTTCACCAATCTCACTATTGCTTCCTCTGCACCACCTGCTGGCATTACATTCGATCCTCTTACAGATCTTTTCTGGAACTCCTACTACAGGTGCTGGAACAACTACAATTACTCTTACAGGAACAGATGGTAATGGTGCATCTAATACTACTACTTTTGACTTTATTGTAAGAACAAACTCAGCTCCTGTTTTCACTGTTTCCCCAATTCCAGATCAAATGTTCAACATAGATCAAAATGTAGCTTTCACTATCGCTGTAAACGATCCTGATGTAGGAGACACTACAACTACTATTGCTATTGATCCTCCTACTTTCATGAATTGGGCATAACCTACATTTACAAATAGCACAGGACTTGTGGTAGCAAATGCAGGCTCTCATTCGATTGCTATGCAGGTTTGTGATAACTGGGGTCTTTGTACAAAGGAATCCTTTATCTTGACTATTAACTAGAAACCTTATGTAAATGCTCCTATTCCTGATACTACATGCATTCAAGGCCATGCCTGTACCTATACAATCCCAGTAGACTCTTTCCTTGACGATGATAATGAAATCATGACTTATACTCTAACTACTCCTACATCTCCATTTACCACTTTTACTGCTTCGACTTGAACTTTAAGTGCTGCTGCAAATGTTATGAATACTGTTGGATCAACTACACTTCAAGCAAGAGTCTGTGATAAGAACAATGCATGCATAACTGACGATTTTAATGTAGTAGTTACAGCAAATACCGCACCTGCACCTGGGAGGTATTGACAAATCAAGTCTGGGTAAGGGATACAGCTAATGATTATACATTTCCTGCTTTTACAGACGCTTAGAATGATGCCTTTACTTATACCTCAGTTTCATGTACAGGATCTGGTTTTACTTTTGTTGCTGCTACAAGGACTGTTTCTATGACAGCAAATTCAATTGCTGCTGGAACTTATACATGCATAATAACAGCAGATGACACTTATGTAAATGGAGTTGGCACTGGAACTTTCACAATCCAAAGTTAACTCAAGACCAGTTTAAAATGCTTTGGCTGCTAAACTTTGTATAAGGACAGACTGGCTGGACTTATACCTCTACTGCATGTACTGATGCAGACGCTCCTCTGATGTTCACACATGGTCTGCATGAAATCTGGGTTAGAATTCCTTATCAACAACATGGCTTTCATTCAATCCTGCAACTGGAGTTTTTTCAGGAACACCTACTGATGTTGGAGTTTCAACGATTGAGGTTGTTTGTACTGATTCATCAGGAGCAACTGATACAAAAACTTTTACGATTACAGTTGGAGTTAACAATCCTCCTGTTTATACTTAGATAGGAATGCAGAATTTTACAGTTGGACAGACCATAAACATTCCGCTTGCAGGAGCCTGGACAGACATTGAAACTACTCCCTCAACAAGTCTTACTTGCACAGCGGACTTAAGTAATGGGGCGGCGCTGCCAAACACTTTGATCAGTTTTAATGCGGCTACTTTGACGTTTGGAGCTGGCTCGACTTCTCCTCTTGTAGCTGCTTAGGCAAATACGACGTACTTAGTCAGAACTAAATGTTCAGATGAAGTCAACTCTGTGTACGGCTTGTTCATTCTGAACATCAACGACATCCCTCAGGTCTCGAACCCCATTCCCAACTAGACTTTGATAGTCGGAACTGCCATGAACTTCACTCTTCCTGCAAACGTCTTTTCTGACTTCACCAATCTCACTATTGCTTCCTCTGCGCCTCCTGCTGGCATTACATTCGATCCTCTTACCAGATCTTTTTCTGGAACCCCTACAGGTGCTGGAACAACTACAATTACTCTTACAGGAACAGATGGTAATGGTGCATCTAATACTACTACTTTTGACTTTATTGTAAGAACAAACTCAGCTCCTGTTTTCACTGTTTCCCCAATTCCAGATCAAATGTTCAACATAGATCAAAATGTAGCTTTCACTATCGCTGTAAACGATCCTGATGTAGGAGACACTACAACTACTATGCTATTGATCCTCCTACTTTCATGAATTGGGCACAACCTACATTTACAAATAGCACAGGACTTGTGGTAGCAAATGCAGGCTCTCATTCGATTGCAATGCAGGTTTGTGATAACTGGGGTCTTTGTACAAAGGAATCCTTTATCTTGACTATTAACTAGAAACCTTATGTAAATGCTCCTATTCCTGATACTACATGCATTTAAGGCCATGCCTGTACCTATACAATCCCTGTAAACTCATTCCTTGACGATGATAATGAAATCATGACTTATACTCTAACTACTCCTACATCTCCATTTACCACATTTACTGCTTCGACTTGAACTTTAAGTGCTGCTGCAAATGTTATGAATACTGTTGGATCAACTACACTTCAAGCAAGAGTCTGTGATAAGAACAATGCATGCATAACTGACGATTTTAATGTAGTAGTTACAGCAAATACCGCACCTGCACCTGGGGTCTTGACAAATCAAGTCTGGGTAAGAGATACAGCCAATAGTTATACATTCCCTGCTTTTACTGACGCTTAGAATGATGCATTTACTTATACCTCTGTTTCTTGTACAGGATCTGGCTTTACTTTTGTTGCTGCTACAAGGACTGTCTCTATGACTGCAAATTCAATTGCTGCTGGAACTTATACATGCATAATAAGTACAGACGACACGTATATAAATGGTGTTGGCACTGGAACTTTCACAATTGCGGTTGATACGAGGCCAACAGTAACAGGATTAGTAGATTAGACAATTTATGTAGGATGACCAATAAACTACGATATTAGTGCAAATTTGGCTGATGCGGATACTGGAGATTGACTTGCATTAACGTATCAAGTAACAACAAATGGATATGGAGATATACCTTTTGACTGGCTTACTTTCAGTTCTGTTACTGAAGCATTTACTGGTACTCCTCAGGAATTAAACGGACCTTATACTATCAGAGTAAGAGTGACAGATCCAAGTGGAATTTAGAGTGTCATGGATGACTTTATATTAACGTTACTTGCCTAATGCTCCTCCAGTCTATAATAATTTGACAGATTAATTATTTAAGGAAGACTAAGATGTATTAGTTGATCTTACACCTTAATGGTCAGATGCAACACCTGCAACTACACTTATTTACACTTCACGATTGTATAATGGTTCAACTCTTCCAACTTGGCTTAATTTTAATGCTGCTACTTAAGATTATACGGCAACTGGATCTGGTACAACTCAAGGAATTTATTAAATTCTTATTACTGCTTGCGATGAAATTCAATGTACAGAGGGTGTATGGCGTTTGTGAATCAATAATAAACCATCTTTAGTAGTTGAAATTCCTGATTAGGACTTTGTTTAAAACAAATCTGTTACATACTAAATACCTTAGGAAACCTTTGATGATAAAGACGATGATGATCTGGTTATAACTGTAGAGCCAACATAACAATACGGAATTTCGTATGACTCTAAAACTTAGCTCTTCACAGGAAGATCAACTAAGACAACAACTCTTAAATGGAAAGTGATCGCAACAGACCCCATAGGAGATGTTGCGATTGATAATTTGAAATGAAAGTAAAAAACTCGCTATGACACACAATTTTTCATAATGATTGGAGTCAGTTCTTAATTTCTATAGTATTTCCTGCATTGCTTTTAATTGCTTATAAATTCCTGCTTTGGAGGTAACTTGAAACCTACGATAAATACCTGAAAGTGTAACGATATTTGATGAGGAAAGAGGAGATTTATTAAGTTCTGTAGTACCAATTTGAAGGGTTTTGGGGTTTTGGGGTTTTGGGGTTTTGGGGTGACTGAAACCGTTTGAATGAGTCGCCAACTGTTCTTCCCAATCCTCAATAAACAAGGCCTCTTTTTTCTTTCTTGACCAACCTTTGATCTGTTTTCAAATTCTATTGCCTGGTTAATATCCCTGAAAGCGCTGAAAGAACCTTAAGGTCACTGGTCTCCTTTTGTAGGTAGAAGCCAGTGTATTATTATCGTTGTTATGTTCCCATAATCTTCTGTCCAAATCATTTGTTACACCTGTGTAGTAACTTTTATCGCTACATTCAACAATATAAACAAAATAGTTGTGGGCTATTTTTCATAGTCAATTAAACTTTGATTTTAACGGTTTCGACAAGCTCAACCTGACAACCTTTAAAAGTTACAGAGCCACTTCTTAAATAATTGTTCTGTCAGTCTGAGCTTGTCGAAGACAGTTAGTAGCAACGGTTAGAAAAGCAATATTATATACTTTTATCTTTCTCTTCCTCCAAATCGTCAAGTTCTGGAGTAGCCATAATTCTCGAAACGAAATGAATAGTTCCTTGTTTCTTCCAGATCCTTGTAGCAAAAACAACCTACGATCAAGCCAAGAAGTGCAACTCCAATTGCAATAATAAGTCTCCATAATGTTGGGTTGGAAAAATAGATGAAAGCTGCAATTATCAATCCTAACAGCAATGGCGATGCAACAATTTGTAACCATCCAATTACTTCTGTGAAGTAGTCAAAAAACGACATTCTACTTTCCTCCTTTTCGTTTTTCAATTTTGGATGACATTACTTACAAGATCCAAGAATAATTAAATCGCTTCAACTCTCACATCATCAGGTAATCAGCAAGTTCCTGCAGGGGTTTTACGAACGGATAATACACTGAAAGCTGTATCTTCCAGGTGTTTCAAAGCAGTTTGAACCTTTATTTTAATTCTTTCGCCCAATCATCAACCTTGCAGTCTTTAAGCCAATTTTTAACACCCTTTCTACTTTGTCAGCCGGGTTGCTTTTTATCAGCTCCTTTAATTCTTTTAGCTGGGCGGGCTTTGCAGTTTTCAAAGGCGTGGATCATCAAAAAGGTTTTTGTTAGCCAGGATATCACCACCTGTTTTTTACCGAATTTTCCGGATTGCCAAATGCATCCAGGTAATCATCCTGCACCTGGAAGGCAACGCCCAGGTTTTTACCAAACTCGCTAAATGCTGTTGGTTACCTTCCCCTGCCCCACCCAAAATGGCTCCAAGCTGCAAACTGGCTGCCAGCAATACGGAAGTCTTTAAAGTGATCATCTGCACATATTCGTCCATAGCTACGGTTTCCCTTTTTCCAAAATCCATATCCATCTGCTGCCCTTCGCAAACGGCGCTGGCCGTATTATTGAACAGGAATAACACTTTTTGCAATTGTGCTGGTTTTTATTTTATTGAGATATTCGTATGCTTTCACAAACATCACATCACCGGCAAGCAATGCAGTTGACTCTCCATATTTAGTATGCACCGTTGCCATGCCGCGCCGCATGGGGCCTTGTCCATGATATCATCATGAATTAAACTGAAATTATGGAATAATTCTATGGCAGTAACTGCGTGGTAAGCATCTGGGTCTATCACATCAAAAGCTGGTTACCCATCAACACAAATAGGGCGTATTCTTTTACCCCCAATGCCCAAATATATTCGCGGGGTCGTATAAAGTCTCCGGCTGCGCCGGGAAATGCCAGGCACTGATTTTCTTCAGACAGTTCAGGAGTTCTATAAATGAATCATCATACCGCTAAGATACAAAGACAGGGAATAACATTATACTGAATGACATAAAGTGGGCCAGGGATCTATTTTTTTCTTTTTTGTTCTTTGATTTAATAACAAGTTTTGCCTTCGGTTGAGGCAGCGTGTTTCATTTTATCTTTATGGGTGGTACCTGTTTTAGGTACCCATTCATAATCCAGTTGCTGCTCAAATTGGCGGCTACCACTTTTATCTTTACCATGTCGCCCATCCTGAATTTTGTTTCGTTCTTAATCCTACCAAGCTTCAATCAGTTTCATCCAGCCCACAAATCATCATACACATTCAGGTCTCTTACAGTAACCATGCCTTCGCATTTATGAGTAACAGTCTCCACAAAAAAACCAAATGAAGCCACACCACTGATGATGCCATCAAACTCCTGGCCTACGTAGTTCTGCATAAAAACTCAACCTGCTTATATTTATTCCAGCCCCGTTCTGCTTCCATGGCCTTGCGCTCCTAATCGCTGCAATGCTTATTTTTCATCCATCTTCTTGTCCAGCTTCAGGTTTCTTTCCAGGCATTCCTGCAAAATGCAGTGAACCATTACATCGGGATAACGGCGTATGAATTTAGTAAAATGGCAGTAATATTCAAAGCCCAGGCCATAATGACCAATATTAGCCAGAAGTGTATACGGCTTTGCCATCCGTTCTAATTCCCAGTTGTTCCAGCACATGTTGTTCCGGGTTTACCCTGAACGTCAACATCTTATTAAAAGAAGCGGCAACAACGTTCATCATGCATATTAAACGTATAGCCGAATTTTTTGGCAAATGCAACAAATGGCCTTAGTTTTCATCATCGGGTGTATCATGTCCTCATTGATATGGAAAAGGAATGAGCTCCTTGTTCACTTTTATTTTGAAACATAGGCTGCAATGGTGCGGTTGGCCAGTAACATAAATTCTTCGATCAGCTTATGAGCATCTTTGCTTTCTTTATCACAATACCAATGGGTTTTTTCCTTTTTTCATCCAGTTGAAAACGCACTTCCTGCGACGAAAAATTAATGGCACCGTTATTGAACCTTTCTTTCTGAATTGTTGCGCCAGGCCATTTAATAACAAGATAGGCTTGTGATGCAACCCGTCTTTCTTTTCGATGATCTCCTGCACTTCTTCATAAGTAAACCGGTGGTTGCTGTGTATGATGGTCTTACCTATCCAGCTATGTTTGATCTCAGCCCGGTTGGTGATCTGGAAAATGGCAGAGAAGGTATATTTATCTTCCCTGGGCCTTAAAAAGAACATAATTCATTTGAAAATTTTCAGGCAGCATCAGGTTAACCCTGTCAGGCAGATACACACTCGTTGCCCTTTCATAAGCTATCTTATCAAGCAATGTTCCAGGTTTTGCAAAATGGCTCACATCTGCAATATGAACACCTATTTCATAATTGCCATTATCTAAATTCCTGATGGAAATGGCATCATCAAAATCCTTTGCATCAGCAGGGTCAATGTTAAAGGTTAAAATATCCCGGTAGTCCTTACGCTTCTTTATCTCCCTCTTGTTATATGTGATTGCAACTTCTTTACCTCCTGCAATACTGCAGCATCAAATGCAAGTGGAAAACCTGCTTCAACCAGGATCTTTCATCACATCATATCGTTATCATCTTCGGCTTTTAAGATAGACACTACTTCGCAACGGTTTCTTTTCTCCTTTATCCCAACTGATAAGTTTTACGATCACCCTTTCTTTATCTTTTATTTAGTTTTATCAGTAGCTATATAAAAGTCAGGTATAGGTTTTTCTGATGCAGGGATAAAAAAAGCATAAAGTTCTTGTTCACCTGTATATTACCGATGAATTCCCACTGTTTACGCTCAGCCACATCTACTATTATTCCTTCGGGCCGTTTTCCCTTAGCTATCCCTTTATTGACCTGCACCCTTACAATATCTCCATGAAAAGCCCAGTTTGAAATCATTTTGGCCCTGACAGCAATATCCTTTTCATTCCTTCCACAATAACAAAGCCCATCCCACTTCGTGAGATATCAAGTCTTCCTTTTACAATTTCTACCTGTGATGATGATGATCTTTTGGCCGGCTTATTTTTCTTACTCATATTTTTCTCTGTTACAAAGTCCTAAGAAACCCAGGAATAGGAGTAATTTTTTGTGCCTTTGTAGTTTTATGGCAGTTTGTAGTTTTCTGTCCTGCAATGTACAGAAGATTGCTACATTCAGTTGTCAAAAGCAAGTTGCAGCCACTCACAAATTCTCCACAACGGATAATTACCAGGACGATATGGATACTGTCATTGGTAAGCCTGTTCAACGATATTGCCAGTGAAATGCTGATACCTGTGATGCCCATGTTTTTAAAACATATCGGCTTCACGGTTCTCTGGATCGGTATCTGGGCATTGCAGAAGCGGTTGCAGGGTTAAGCAAAAACTATTTCGGTAAACAAAGCGATCTTTCAGGCAAACGTTTGCCTTTTTGTGCAATTAGGATACATACTGAGTGCGGTTAGCAAACCAATGATAGTATATTTATTTACCCGTTATGGATATTTTTTGCAGAACACTTGACAGGCTTGGAAAAGGGACATTCGTACTGGTGCACGGGATGCCATGCTTAGCGATGAAGCAACGCCTGAAACAAAAGGCCGTGTATTTGGTTTTAACAGGAGCATGGATACTTTTGGAGCGGTTATCGGGCCCACTATCGCTTTGATATTTCTTTACTATTTCCCCAATGATTATAAAACACTTTTTCTCTGGTCAATTGTGCCGGGCATTTTGGTGATATTGTTAACCCGGTTAATAAAGAAAAAACAACGAATAGCCAACCACAAACTTCAAACCTCCAATCCCGATAGCTATCCGGGTCAAACCTCAAACCCTCAAACCTTTTTGCCTTTGTCTCTTACTGGAAACAAAGTTCATCCGAATATAAAAGATTAGTTACCTGACTTATTGCTTTTTGCCTTGTTCAGCAACGGCGATGTTTTTTTACTGCTGAAAATGAAAGAGACGGGCTTAAACGATACGGAAGTACTTGGCATTTATATTTTTTACAATCTCATTTATGCAATGATCTTACATAC
The DNA here is from genome assembly GCA_044222465.1 of Ferruginibacter sp. Taxonomy (GTDB): domain Bacteria; phylum Bacteroidota; class Bacteroidia; order Chitinophagales; family Chitinophagaceae; genus Ferruginibacter. The sequence continues at coordinate 27,641 of JBGANE010000037.1, read as the reverse complement.
CCCTGTTGGTATCATGGCTGATAAGCTAGACCTAAAACATTCCTTTGGGCCTGGCTGCCTTTGTTACAGTGTACACCGGTTTTGCATTTAATAACAACCTTATTGTTTTATTTCTCTTTTGCATTGTATGGCTTTTATGCAGCAGCTACAGATGGTATTTCCATCATGGATAACTAATATCGTAGATAAGTCCGAAACAACAACTGCTATTGGTACGTACCGACTTTCAAAGCATTGCTGCCCTCATTGCCAGCAGCCTGTGTAGTTTCCTCTGGTATCATTTTGGGGCTATGGCAACTTTTTTGATCACGGCATCGGTTACCGGGGCTGTTATCATGTACCTGTTTTTTCAAAGATCTCGGCTGGTATTTCGTAACTTTAAAAAAAATACAGAATGAAGTCATACGATACAATAACAACAGCATTAAAAGACCTGAAACAGCGTGGATACACTGTAGATTTTAATATCGCTTTGGATAAAGATCATTGTTCCAAAAATGAAGTCCTGCTTAACCCGTCTGAGTTTGAAATAACGGAGTTTTACCGCTTTGAAGGAGACACTGACCCGGGTGATGAGAATGTGGTATATGCTATTGAATCAAAGAACGGAAAGTGAAAGGAACAATGACCAGCTATGGAACATATGCTGAAAGTCTTTCCTCCGAGATGATCCAAAAACTTTCGATGCATAAATAAATTACATTTATATTTTAAACACATCTTCATGTCAAAGTCATTTAACCGCAGGAATTTTATTAAAACATCAGCGCTTACCGGCGCAGCTTTAACACTCACTGATTCTATTAAGGCTTTTTCACCGGCAAAAAAAGAAAAAGGGAATTACGTATAGGTATCATTGGAGCCGGCTTTCGTTCCCATGAGCACATGGTGGTACTACAAAGAAGATGTGGAGATCACCGCTATTGCCGATCGCAACAAAGAAGTGTGGATGAAGCCATGGCTGTATTCAAACAATACAATCGTCCGCAACCCGTCGTTTATAAAAACGGGAACGAGGACTACAAAAACCTTTTGAAAAGAGATGATGTGGATGCAGTAATGATCTGCTCGCCCTGGGAATGGCACAGCATACAAGCCATTGACGCCATGAATGCGGGCAAGATAGTGGGTGCCGAAGTCTGCGGTGCCGTGAAATTACAGGAATGCTGGGATGTGGTTAACACTTCGGAAAAAACAAAAATACCGGTAATGATGATGGAGAATGTTTGTTACCGCCGGGATGTGATGGCGGTATTGAACATGGCAAGAAAGGAATGTTCGGGAATTATTACATGGACAGGGCGGATATGAACATGACCTGCGTGGCGTACTTTTCAACGACGGCAAAACGGCTTATAATAGTGGTGTGGAATTTGGCCTGCTGCATACAGCGAAGCCCAGTGGCGTACGGAGCACAACAAAAACCGTAATGGTGAATTATATCCTACCCATGGCCTGGGCCTATTTGCAGTGATGATGGATATTAACCGGGGAAACAGGATGACCAGACTTTCTTCTATTGCATCAAAAGCAGGGGCCTGCATAAATACATTGTTGATCATCCTAAAGGAGGAGCCAACCATCCGAACGCAAAAGTAAAATTCAAATGCGGTGATATAGTTAACACACAAATACAATGTGCAAATGGCGAGACCATTTTATTAACGCATGATGTTTCTTCTCCACGTCCTTATAATTTAGGTTTCAGGGTGCAGGGCACCGAAGGTTTGTGGCAGGACTATGGCAGCGGCGGACAAACAGGGCTTTATTTATTTTCAAAAAGAGATGAACCACAGTCACCGTTGGGACAGTACGGAAAAATGGTTAACAGAGCATGATCATCCGCTATGGAAAAAATACGGAGCACAGGCCGAAGGCGCTGGACACGGCGGAATGGATTTTTTTGTTGACCATGCTTTTATAGAATGTATAAAGCGGGGTACAGAGTTTCCGCTGGATGTATATGATTATGCAAGCTGGTATGCCATTACACCACTCAGTGAAAAAAGCATACTCGAAGGCGGGCAGGTACAGAATATCCCTGACTTTACCCGGGGGAAATGGAAAACAAGAAAACAGATATTTGCGTTAACTGATGAGTATTGATACCAACTATATAGCCCTGCATAAAGAATAAAATATTAAAGCTTATTTAAGATACTATCCAGTTTTTTCTCAATTTCCTGAAGTCTTTCTGATGAAACTGTGTAATAATTATCTGTTTTAAGTGCTGCTATGTTACAACTACTATTATCATTAAAGTTAACCGTTTGCTCGCTATTTGCTAAAAGCCAGTTTGCATCCAAATTAAATTGCTCTATTAAACGTTTTAAAAAATCAATTGACGGGGTACGCTGCCCCGATTCATATAAACTATAATTACCCTGGGTTGTAAATAATAACTCAGCCATTTCTTCTTGGCTTAAGTTATTTTCCTTCCTACTTTTTTTAGTTTTGATCCAAAGTCCATAGCGCTAGTTAAATGATTATACACAAATATAATAGTATTATTTCAAATAAAGAATAGTTGAAAGCCATCTAAAAATTAAGCTTTGCAAGCTTGCTAATTAGGCGTTGCTACTTACAAAATGAAATCTTGCAGTTTAGTAATTCCCGCACTTTTTGATCATCATTAGTTGCAAACAGTACAAGAAAAGAGATTCATTTTCAAAATGAAAATTATCTTAACTGTACAGATAGTGTAGCAATTACTCTTGATAGCTCAACATACCCCTACTCATCAAATATCTATTGTCGTGATTCGCTTTTATTTATTCAAAATGAAGAATCAAATACAATAAGTATATACACTTTGAGAGGAAAGAAAATACTGAATTACGACTTTAACGTCTTTAAGCAAAAAATAAAGAATTTTTCCGTTACTGCTGCGTGGCCATATTCTGTTGACTCTATATTTGTATATTCTAAGCCAAGTAAAAAGATATATTTATTTAACCATAAATTAATATTGCTGGATAGTTTTCAAATGCCCTTAGATAAAGATTATGTTTTAAATAAACAGTATCCAGATCCAGAAATATCTACATGCCAACAGCCAGCTTATTTTAATGGGTCATTATTCGTAACTGGATTTACCATTGGAGAAAATTTATTGAGAAATGATTCAAACAAATTTGTTGCTTGTGAAAGCAATAAAATTGGTAAGTTTTTTATGTAAATTATCCTGAAGACTATTATAAACTTGATTGGGGTGGTATATGTTACAGAATGGTTTATAGTTGTATTTTATATGACAGTATATTATGTATATCATTTCCGGCCAGTAGCTCCATAGCATTATTTAATCTTAAAACTAAAAGTATCCATTATCAAAATATGTTTCCAGATATGAAAGAATATATTGAGCCCTATAGCAAAAAGAAAATGAAGTTTGATAAAGCTAAAATTGCTGAGCATTTTTATGGGCAATATTCATTTAAAGGAATAGTGTATGATAAATACAGAAAGCTGTTCTACCGCTTTTTGTTAAAACCTACATCAGATAAGTATCTTCAAAAGCATCATGTTGGGCCACAAGAACAATTTTACTTGTCTATGATGATAAATTTAATTATTTGGGGTTCAATAAATTGGATTTAACATATTCTAAATTCACATTTTTTGTGGCTGAGAAGGGATTATATATTCAACGCATAAAAAACATAAAAGATGAAGAACATATTTTTTTTGATGTTTTCTCTGTCAGTCCTAACAAAACTATGTAGCTGCAAGAACATTGAAAACAAGGATGAATTAACGGCATTTAAGCAATTGTATAATATAAAAGAAGGCTCAATCGTTTATATTATACCAGGATCCGGTTGCACTGGGTGTATTTCCGATATTGAAAAAATTGCGATGAATAACACTAACTCAGATAGTGTATTTTTTGTTTTTACAAGATTGAATTCCTTCAAATTATTTCACAACCGATTTGGTAAATCATTTATTGAAAGTAAAAATGTTATTTTAGATACGAATAATTTTTTTCATTATAAAAATGAAACTCTTGAAATATACCCTGTCGTGTACAAAAAAACAAATGGCAAGTTGTTATTTAATACATATTTAAAACCGCTATAATCAAGGATTGTGAAATATAATTTATCCAAAATACTCATTATTTACATTTGTATATGTTCCGGAATCCAAAAATTACAGGCTCAAACAAAAAGCATCATTCTAATTGCTGATACTGGCATCAATGCTGGTTATAAAAAAGCCAAAGTGAATATCTTTCAAGAGAACAAAATTATTAAAGCCTCTTTAAATGAAAAGATAGAAGTGAAAAGTGGTATTGCATTTCAAATAGAATTTGAAAATAAATCAATAGTTATCCCGGGTCTTAAAAGTCTCAAAATTTATTCCGACACTTCAATTGTATTGGACTTTAAATCCCTACAGGAAGTTGTCATAAAAAGTAAAAAAAGAATTGTTGCAGAAACACTGACAGGATATACATATTATCCTCAAAATGACAGCATATTTAAAGAGAAATCCATCTTGCTGGCCCTACAAAGATTACCATTTATTTCGCTAGATAACGAAAATTCACTACCCAGGTATAAAACAGGCGAAACAAAACTATTGTTCCTCATAAATGGCAAACAAAGAAAAGGATTGGAAAACACTTGGGTAAATGTATTGCGAGCTATTAAAGCCAAACAAATTTACAAAGTTGAATTAATAGAAGATATACCGCAATTATTTAGAAACCAGGGCTATGATGTTGTTATTAATATTCATACACTAGATGCAAATATTTATGGCGAAAATTTTAATGCGGCCATAACCGGCGACCAACGAAATAATATAAATATAGACACTAGAGCTAATTTTTTACGAAGAAAAACCGATTTAGGTATTGAGGCAGTGGCTTATACAAATAGTAACAAGGGCCAAATATTTACGAAGATTTATGAAAATGGTACATCCATAGCAGAAAATAAAACAGACAATTCATTTAAGTACAAGCATCTTCATTTTTCAGCAGCTTATGGCTATCGCATTGATTCGGTTAACGATATTGCCTTTACCGGAAGAGTAGAAAAAGCAATAAATAATATCACTTATATAAATACTTACAGTTTCCCATCAGGACAAAGTAATAGTAAAAATAAATTAGACTACAACAGCGCTTCTATTAATGGCAGTTGGGTGAAACGAAAAACAGCAAGCATAACTAAAAGTTTTTCAGTAGCTGTTAATCTAAATCACAGGCCTGAAGATAACCGCCTTTCATTTATCACTCCTAAAGACTTTGATAGCGTAAACAGAGTAAATATTCAAAACGAGCTCTATTGGGCTGCCGAATACAATATTCTTAATACTACAAATCCCAATTTTCAAAAAGAGATTGGGTTACAGGTGTATCGTAAGCAAACCAGCCAAGATTATAATTTGTATAACATCAACCCCGGCAATAACAAAAATGCCGATTTGTTACATAGTAAACCCGATACAGTATTGATTAAACAATTCTCTATACGGCCCTACTATCGTTTTGGCAAAAACATTTCTACCACTAAGCGCCTAGCAGTTATAGTTTCACCAGAAATATATAGCATTCATGTTGCACAAAGGCAAACCCTAACCTATTTTTTACCACGTACACGAGTGAGTTATAAAAAAATACTTTCAGATAAATTATCCGTCAGGAATATTTTTGAGTTTTCCTTTAGTAAGCCAAGCATTGATTATTTACTGCCGGTAATTGCAAATACCAATCCCATAGAAACTTATACCGGTAATGCAAACATACGGCCTGGGAAAAGGTTTGAAAATACCCTTGAAATTGTAAGGCGAAAAAAATCAAATATTTCAATTAGCCCAGGCGCTTCTTATAGCTTTAATGACTTTGATTTTTTCAGTCAATACGATTCTGTTACTAAAAAAATGATAAACACTGTAAATAACGGAAAAACCACAAAGGGTCTTTGGGTTAATTTATTTTATCAATTTCCTTTTAACAAAAAAATTAATGGCTCTATTTCATCAAGTCTTAGTTGGATAAATAGCGGCAATAAAATTATTGGCTCATCGTATTCTGGTATTTTTGTTTCGGGGTCGTGTTTTTTTCAGTATGCTTTAGGTGGCAGTGCAGGAAATTTGAATTTCTTTTGTTTAATTAACGCTAAGTACAATAATGGCCAAGGCTATAGGAAACAGCCCTTAAAATATTCGCTATCTTATTCAAATAAAATTTCAAAGTATGTTAGTTTTTCTTTTACTGCGGAGAATTTTTTATTAAAAAACATTACTTTACGCAGTTATACCTACAATGAAAAATATAACCGATATACTGATAATATCCAGCTATACAGACTAATCTCATTAAGGTTTAGCTATTTTTTTTCAAACATAAAAACAGCGAAATACGCCGCTAAAAAATTCACTGAAATTGAAAACGAAAAATCAAGAGACAAACAATAACATTATTTCATATTGTAATACTTTATTTCATATAAAAATTGTTTTATATGAGTGTAATTTGAACCTTTAGTATTATATTCTTAACACTAAAAACCAAGTTATGAAAAAAATTTTTTCGGTAACATTTATTCTTGCCAGTTCATTTATATTGGCAAAATATGTGTATTCTAACCCAACTGGTCCATGTCCCACTGGTACTGGTACTCAACAATGCAATGGCATTTGTGTTCCAATCTATGCAGAGAATGGCTCAGTTCATCATTACGAATGTAAAAAACCTGATCCAGGAAGTTCGGCAACAAAAGATTGTTATGAATCTTCTATTGGAGGGAACGGAGGGGAATAATATTGAGTAAAGTTATTCGCTTCGCTTATCTGCTAATTAGGTAACTGTAGTTTAAACCATCTTATTACTAAGATGGTTTTTGTTATCCATTTTTTCAACTCGTTTCCATATTGGCAATTGTTATGTACAGTTACCACTTGCAGATTTATACATACAATTTTGTAACCTACTAACTTACACAGTTTATTTAATTTGTATGTTGCAAAACAGATTTAACCGTATTTTTACGGACAAAAATTTTTATGCATCGCCGCAAATTCATACAATTCTCTGCATTTACTATACCTTTATTAAGTGTAAAAAAATCTTTTGCAACTACTAATACAGCCATCACAAGACCAATTGTCATTTCCACCTGGGATAGTGGCATGGCGGTAAATGCAGAGGCCTGGAAGATATTATCAACCAAAGGCAGTGCATTGGATGCTGTTGAAGCAGGTGCAAGGAATATTGAAGACAAGATCGATTGCTGTGTTGGCCTGGGCGGTTATCCCGATCGTGATGGTATTGTAACCCTCGACAGTTGCATCATGGATCATAAATCTAATTGTGGCGCTGTGGCGGGAATAGAAAGAATAAAACATCCCGTTTCGGTTGCACGTAAAGTAATGGAAAAGACACCGCATGTGATCCTGGTTGGAGCCGGTGCACAACAATTTGCTTTAGAGAATGGATTTACACTTGAAACAGGTGAATTATCTGATAGCGCAAAAAGGGCTTATGATGAATGGCTTAAAAAAAGTGAATACAAACCGGTTATCAATATTGAGAAGCTGCCTGCCGGACAGGCAGGTAAAAAACAAAATGGTCCATTTGCTCCGCAATTTTTCGAAGATGGAACGCTTAACCATGATACAATGGGATTAGTAGCGATGGATTCAACAGGAAATTTGTCAGGTGCTGTCACCACAAGCGGCATGGCATTTAAGTTACATGGCCGTGTTGGAGACTCCCCTATCATTGGCGCCGGTTTATTTGTAGATAATGAAGTTGGCGCTGCCACTAGCAGCGGTACCGGAGAAGAAGTGATACGTATTTGCGGAACACATTTGGTCGTAGAATTTATGCGCCAGGGATATTCACCTGAACTGGCATGCAAAAAAGCAGTTGCGCCAGGGATATTCACCTGAACTGGCATGCAAAAAAGCAGTAGAAAGAATTGTAAACAGGGATAAAGCAAAAGCAAAAACATTGCAGGTGGGTTTTCTGGCTTTGAATAAAAAAGGACAATACGGTGCTTATGCCATTCAAAAGGGTTTTGTATTTAGTGTAAAGAGCGGTAATGAAAATCAAATTCATCCATCGAAATATATTTTGAGTTAGGAGTTATGAATTTTAAACTGGAAGTTATAGGTTTCAATATGCAGTCTTGTATTATTGCACAGGCTGCAGGCTCCCATCGGATTGAACTATGCGATAACCCCGAAGATGGCGGTACTACTCCCTCCTATGGTTTTATAAAAGCAGCCCGGGAAAAATTGCAGATCGGATTATTTCCCATCATCCGCCCACGAGGCGGAGATTTTTTATACAGTGATGAGGAGTTTGAGATCATGAAGACAGATGTGAAGCTTTGTAAACAACTTGGCTGCGATGGTGTTGTCATCGGCATGTTGAATGCCGACGGAACGGTAGATAAAAAAAGAAATGCTCAATTAGTTGAACTTGCCTATCCTTTAGGTGTTACTTTTCACCGTGCGTTCGACAGGGCAGCCGATCCACCGAAGGCAATGGAAGATATTATCGGCATTGGTTGCGAAAGGATACTCACTTCGGGCCAAAAGCCAAATGCTGCAGATGGTGCAGAGCTGATAGCTCAATTAATTAAACAGGCAGATGAAAGGATCATCATCATGCCCGGCAGTGGTGTCCGTTCAAAAAATATCATAGAATTGGCAAAAAAAACAGGTTCTACAGAATTTCATACTTCAGCCCGGGTAGATATAGAAAGTAAAATGAGTTTTAATAATACTGCCATGAACGAAAACATGAAATCTGTATCAGTGGATGAAAAGGAAATAAGGAGAATAGTTGAACTCCTGAAACAGCAGGCTGGCTAACCCAGTTTGTCACCTGCGTCTGTCATGCTGAGATACGAAGCATTCCAGTCGCTAAAATGAATCCGTAGCTGACAAGAAATAACAACGATAAAAGTAAACCCGATTCTGTCATGCTGAAGAATGAAGCTTCCCGTTCGCTTAGATAAAATGAAGGTTACTGAAAGATCATATTGTGTTTATATTCTTACAAACAAGATCAAAACGGTTTTATATACAGGTATGACAAATGATCTTGAACAGAGACTTATCGAACATTATCTTGACAGAATAGAAAGAAAAACATTTACGGGAAAATATAATTGCCATTTTTTAGTATTTTACGAGAATTACGGGTATGTGAATGACGCCATTGCAAGAGAAAAAGAAATAAAAGGGTGGCTTAGGAGCAAAAAAAATACATTGATCGAAAGCTTTAATCCTGATTGGAAATTCTTAAATGAAGAATTACTCGGTGAATGGCCTCCTTCTAATACTTTTCACAGAAAATAAACTTGAGTGGGATGCTTCGTACCTCAGCATGACAGGACAAAGAGTTTTCGGTATTGCAAATGGAAATTAATCACAAAGGAAATTAACACGTAACTCTGCAGAAATTAATACTGAAATTGATAATTTGATCTATTGCGAGTTGTCATGCTGAGGTACGAAGCATCCCATTCGCTTATAAAAAATTAGTATTTTAAATGAACAGATTATTATTCTTCCTGGTTTTCTTAATAAGTTATAAGATAACAGTAGCTCAATATATCTCCATTGATCTCAACAAAAACTGGCAGTTCAAAAACCAGAAAGAAAGCAAATGGTACCCGGCAACCGTTCCCGGAACTGTTCATACAGATCTGCTTGCGAATAAACTCATCCCTGATCCTTATTACCGGGATAATGAGAGCAAATTGCAATGGATTGATAAAGAAGATTGGGAATACAAAACTATTTTCAATGTTGATGAAACAACTTTCAGTAAAAAATATTGAACTGGTCTTTGATGGACTAGATACCTACGCTGATGTCTATCTGAATGGCAAATTAATTTTACAAGCAGATAATATGTTCAGGAGATGGACTGTGAATGTTAAAACCATCATTAAAAAAACAAACAATGAACTGCTGATAAAATTCTGGTCTGCCCAAAACAAAGTGGATAGTATTGCTAAAGCTCAGCTACCACTCATTAGACCTGACAACAACCGGGTTTATGTGCGAAAAGCCCAATTCCAGTTCGGCTGGGACTGGGGACCAAAGTTTGTGGGGTGTGGTATCTGGCAGACGATAAAACTAATGAGCTGGAATGACGAAAAGTTAAAACCAGCTGGCAGAGGCGAAAGAAATAATGTAAAACTTATCCAACAAAAAGATGGCGGCGGTACGTCATTCTATTTTGAGAGAGACGGGAAACCAATCTACTGCAAAGGCGCTAACTGGATACCTGCCGATATTTTTCTACCAAGGGTTACCCTCGATGATTACAGGAATATGCTGATAAAAGCCAAAGAAGCCAACATGAATATGCTTCGTGTGTGGGGAGGTGGCATTTATGAAGACGATTATTTCTATTATCTCTGCGATTCATTGGACATCATGATCTGGCAGGACTTTATGTTTGCCGGTGGTATGTACCCCGCTGATGAAGCATTTATGAATAATGTACGGGAAGAAGTAAGATATCAAATTCAAAGATTGAAGAGGCATCCGTGTATTGTGCTTTGGTGCGGCAATAACGAAATTGATGAAGCCTGGAAGAATTGGGGCTGGCAGCAGCAGTTCAATCTTCATGGAACAGACTCTGCCAAAATTTGGAATGATTACAAACGTTTATTCGAAGACAGCCTGAAAAAGTGGGTGAACGAATTTGATGGAACCAGGCCTTATGTTTCCACATCTCCAAAAAATGGATGGGGGCATAAGGAAAGTTTTACCGAAGGCGATAGTCATTACTGGGGTGTTTGGTGGGGGATGGAAGATTGGGAGGTATTTGAAAACAAAACAGGGCGCTTCATCAGTGAATATGGTATGCAGGCCATGCCCAACTGGAAAACGATAGAAAGTTTTACAGAGCCTGCAGACAGGTTTTTATATTCTGATGTAATTAAGTCACACCAAAAAGCCAATGATGGGTTTAAAAAACTTAATCATTACTTAACCCGTTATTTTATTGATTCGGCTAAACTCAGCAGACTTTCGCCGGAGAATTATACATATCTCACCCAATGTTTGCAGTATTATATTTTAAAGAACAGTATTGCCATTCACCGAAGCAAATACCCAACCAATATGGGAACGTTACTTTGGCAATTGAATGATTGCTGGCCTGTAGCAAGCTGGAGCATTACTGATTACAGCCGTAAGCCTAAAGCGGCATGGTATGCAGTAAAGGAGGCATACCGGGATGATCTTCCCCCACAAAAAGATAAAATATATCCTAAAGACCTGAACCTGGAGAAACCTGAGTTTGTACTATTGACAGCAGGAAACAGGATATCGATCAGGGCAACAGTTCCGGCAAAGTATGTGTATCTGTCCGTTCCGGATGACTCACTTGAATTCTCAGATAATTATTTTGACCTGGAGCCGGGAAAGACAAAGATCATCACTTGCAATAAACCAATAACTTCAGCAGCTGATATTAAATTAAACTCCCTCTACTATATTCTGCATAACAAATAAAAAAAATGAAAAGTTTTTTAATCCTTGTTTACTCATTATCTCTCCCCTTTCTGCTTTTTCTCAGAAAGCAGAGAACATTATCATCATCACCACCGATGGATTTCGCTGGCAGGAAATATTTACCGGCATGGACAGTGCCATTGCCAACAATAAAAAATATAACCAGGGCGACAGTACAGGCATCTTTAAAAATTACTGGTCATCTAACCCCGAAACAAGAAGAAGAAAGCTGATGCCGTTCCTATGGAGCGTAAGTTTCTGCAAACGGCCAATTGTATGGTAATCGCAATTATGGCAACAAGGTAGACAATGCCAATCCTTACTGGTTCTCATACCCGGGCTATAGTGAGATCTTTACAGGTTATCCCGATACAGCTATCAACAGCAATTCCTATCCACCCAATCCACACACTACATTAACCGAATTTTTAAATAATCAGTCAAAATATAAAAATAAAGTAGCTGCCTTTGAGCATGGGATGCATTTGACCGGATATTGAATGAAGGAGAAGCAAGATACCGGTTTACTCAGCATTTGATAAAGTAGGAGGTGCAAACCCGGGATCAACAGAACAAACCATCAACCTCCTCTCTCATGATTCATACAAACCTTTTGGAGAAGAAGAGTGCCTGGATGTATTTACCCATTACGCTGCTATGAATTACCTGCAGACCAAAAAACCCAAAGTACTGTACATTGCTTATGGCGAAACAGATGAGTGGGCGCACAGCGGCAGATATAAAGACTACCTGAATGCTGCTCACATGGTTGATAAATGGATACAGGATATCTGGAACTACATTCAAAGCGACCCGTTCTACAAAAACAAGACTGCTTTGTTCATCACTGTTGACCACGGACGTGGAGATGCAGTTAAAAGCGAATGGACAAGTCATGGCAGCGATATAAAAGATGCTTACCAGATATGGTTTGCCGCCGTGGGCCCGGGAATTAAAGCAAAAGGAGAGGTAAAAACAACACAGCAATGGTATCAGAAGCAGTTTGCCCAAACGATGGCTTCGTTATTGGGTATACAATATGTTGCTGAGCACCCCATCGGGGAAAAGATTGATCTTAACCAGGATTGATCTCTATCAGGCGTTGTAATAAGGTGGCCTGGTTTCCTGCACGGATAAAATTATGCCCTTCATATTTTGCGCCGTAATACCTATCATTGTTGATATGATCGGTTAAAAAACGAATGACCTGCATATATGCCATGAACTTACCGGCATAGTGAAAATAATTTTTCTCTGTTTCATTCAACTCCTCCCATTTCAGATAAATACCCTTCCCTTATCGCATCATAAAACTCTTGCCGCACTTCAATTTTTGAAAAATCACTTTCTTCTTCACTCACAGGCGATAGGTAAGTACGCATCATATCTCCCACATCGCTGATAAAATAACCTGGCATTACGGTATCCAGGTCAATTACACAAAGGCCTTTATTGTTTTCATCGAACAGAACATTGCTGATCTTGGTATCGTGGTGTGTGCAGCGAATCCTGAGTTTTGGTTTCGCCAATTCAAATTCTTCAACAATTTGCTTATGCTGCTTCACAAACCCGATAAGGCTTTCAGATTCCTTTATCCTGTCAGCATCACCATTTTGCAGCGCATCTTCAAACTGCTGGTAACGGAGTGCCAGGTTATGAAAGTCCGGTAAAGTGATCTTCAGGCTGCCTGCATCAAAACCCGAGAGTAGTTTGGTGAACCGTCCAAACTGTTTTGCCGCTTCATAAGCCTGTTCCGGCTTTTCAACCACATCAATAGTATGGGAATTTTCAATAAAAGGGAATATGCGAAAATAATTTTCATTGGTTTTAAACAGGGCATTACCATCTGCTGTATTACATGGAGTGGTAAATAAATATTCGGGGAAATGCTCTTTCAAATAATCACCGATCAGTCTGATATTAAAAGCAATATTGCCGGGGTCTTTAAAAATATCAGTATTTATCCGCTGAAGAATATATTTTTCTATTTTAGTTTCAACCAGCCATGTTGAATTGATAAGCCCACTGCCAAACGGTTTTACCATACAGCTATTTTCATCAAAACCGAATTGTAGTAAAATATTCTTCATAATCAGCTAAATTCGTGTAGTTAGTTTAATTCGTGAATTTAAGAGAAGAAATATTAAAAGAACACTCCAAAGCCCAATGTGCAAAGATAGTTAAATGGGTAGGCAGCAGCCAGCAGCGTTTTGATGAGCTTTTTAGCCTGTTTATTAATGATGAATACCGGGTAGTGCAACGATCTGGCTGGCCTTTGAGTTATTGTGTGATCGATCACCCTTCTTTTATCAGTAAGCATTGGAAGGCTTTGATCAATAACCTGAAAAAGCAAACCTGCACAATGCAGGCGAAACAGCATCAGGTTGATGCAGGGCCTTGAGATACCGGAAAAATTTCATGGTGACGTAATGGACATCTGTTTCAGGTTCCTGGAATCACTCACAGAAGCTTTGGCTGTTAAGGTATTTTCAATGAGTGTGTTAGGTAACCTGGCGGCAATATATCCTGACATAAAACCTGAATTGAAATTGGTCATTGGGGAGCAACTCCCACATCAAACCGCAGGATTTAAAAGCAGGGCAAAAAAGGTTTTAAAGATGATAGCGTGGAAAAAACATGAACCTGCTATATGTAAAATACAAGAATAGCACATCATGTTAAAATACCGGCACTTTAGTGTACTAAAACAAAATGCAAATGATACATAAACCTTGGCTTACCAGGATCGTTCTTTACTCTTTCGTCTTTTTATTTACTGGCATAGCCGTTAATGCCCAGCAGGATTCGGCAGTCAACCTGCCTAATTTTCTTTTTAAGGGTTTTACAAAGAGTGTTATTAAACTTAAATCGGGCCAGGTTAATTCCGCAACTCTCAATTACAATATCATTGACCAGGAAATGGACTTTTCTGCAGGAATGACATTATGGTACTATCCAACTACAAAGTGCTTGGTACATTTATGCTAATAACTTGAGAACATTCCTTCCTTTCAAGACAGGGTTTTACGAACTTGTTATGGCCGATACCGTAACATTATTCATTCAACACAAAAGCGAACTGGAGTCAGTGGGAACCACAACCGGATATGGGGCAACTTCTCAAACAACAAATGCCAGGCCCGCAAGGCAACTCTATGGACCTATAGGAAGTGTTGACCTCAGTATTCCGGATGGATATAAGATCGTTGATAAAACCGATTATTGGGTAAGAAGGGGCAGCGAGATGGATAAGTTTTCTTTCAAGCGCCAGTTTTTAAAAATATTTAAGGATAAAGAAAAAGAACTATCGAAATTCATTGAAGATAATAACATTAAGGTTTTCAAAGACATCAATGACATCGTAAAACTGTTCGACTATTGTAATGAACTGTATAACTGATGCTCTATTTTTTTATTCTCTATCAAAATTCCTTAATATTAACCTCAGGTTCTGATCGTAGGTAACATAATTATACAACCAGTTGATAAAGACAAAAAAACGGTTCTTAACGCCCAGTATCAGCATCAGGTGCAGCCCCATCCATATCATCCAGGCAAAAAAACCTCCGAGTGGAGTTTAGGTTTAGGCATATCCACTACAGCTAAATTCCTTCCCACCGTGGCCATACTTCCTTTATCGTTGTAAACAAATTCTTCCGGCGCAGCATTATTGCTTTTCGTTTCCATATTACGCAGGTTTTTGGCGATCAAATCGGCCATCTGCATAGCTACAGCCGCCACCTGTGGGTGCCCCTGTGGCCAGCCAGGTTCTTCCATGTATGCCACATCGCCGATGGCAAAAATATTTTCATATCCCTGAACCTGGCAATGACGGTCAACTTTTATTCGGTTACCTCTTGCTATTAGTTCATTGTTTATTCCTGCAGGTACATTTCCTTTGATACCTGCTGCCCAGATAACCATAGATGTTTCAATAGTATTTCCATTTTGTAACTGAACTGTTTTTCCATCATATTCTTTCACGGTGTTGGATTAAAGAAACAACTTTTAATTTTCCAAATACCTGCGTGACTGGTTGCTTGATTTTTCACTCATGGTTGCCAGTGTTTTTCCTGTTCCTTCCAGCAAATAGATTTTCATTTGGCTAAAATCAAGTTCGGGGTAATCTTTAGGCAGCACATAACGTTTCATATCGGCAATAGCGCCGCTAAGTTCCACTCCTGTTGGCCCGGCGCCAACCACAACAATATTCATCAGTCTTTCTAATTCCAGCTTATCTTTCACATGCAGGGCATCCTCAAAATTATGGAGCAGGCGATGGCGAAGCTGCAATGCTTCCACTGTACTCTTCACCGGGAAGGCATTACTCGCCAATTGCTGATTACCGAAGAAATTAGTATCGGCACCTGTTGCAATTACCAATGCATCAAATTCTATTTCCCCGATATCTGTAATCAGTTTTTTTGAATTGATAAGTACTTGTTGCACTTCTGCCATCCTGAAATGTATATTCCGGCTTTTTTGAAACACTTTCCGCAACGGAAAAGAAATATTACTGGCA
Source organism: Ferruginibacter sp. (assembly GCA_044222465.1). Classification (GTDB taxonomy): domain Bacteria; phylum Bacteroidota; class Bacteroidia; order Chitinophagales; family Chitinophagaceae; genus Ferruginibacter. The sequence continues at coordinate 11,617 of JBGANE010000037.1, read as the reverse complement.
TCCAGGCCAGCGGTGGCTACCTGGTAAAACAAAGGTTGAAACTGGTGATAGTTGAACCGGTCGATCAAGATAATATCAAAACCCGGTTTATTGCTGAGTTTACGGGCCAGCCTTAATCCACCGAATCCACCTCCTATAATTACAAGTTTCATACAACTAAAATTTCAGCACAAAAATATGTTATTTTCAGTAATTTTTGAAAATTTAGGAATTTTTATTCCCTATATGATAAAGCATAAGTATTCTGTCGCTTACTGAGAACTAAAAAAGCAAGGGAACAAAAATATTTGTGGAATTACCTTCGGTAAAGATCAATACAACATCCTCACTTTAATCGTTGCTTTTACTTTCTTTAAAAGTTCCAGTGCATTTTTGCTGATGTTTTGGCTACATCAAGCACAACGTAGCCAATGCTATCATTGGTCTTCAGGTACTGGCCCAGGATATTGATCTTATTCTTGCTAAGCTGGCCGTTTATCTCTGAAAGCACACCGGGCACATTATTATGTATATGCAGGATGCGGTGTGTACCTTCCTGCGGTGGTAATGATAATTCGGGGATGGTGTGTGAGCCGGTGCTGATGCCCTTTTCCAGGTAATTATATAATTTGCCGCTCACATCATCGCCAATATTGTGCTGTGCTTCCTGGGTGCTGCCGCCGATGTGCGGCGTAAGCAACACATTACTCATACCCTGCAATGGGGTTGAAAATTTATCGCCGTTCTTTTCGGGTTCAACAGGAAAAACATCAACCGCTGCACCGCTCAGGTGCCCGGCAAGAAGCGCTTTTCGTAAAGCATCCAGGTCAACCACTTCTCCCCTGGCATAGTTTATCAATATGCTTCCTTTCTTAAAATATTTCAGCGTGCTTTTATTAATGAGATTTTTAGTGCTTGCCAGTTCGGGAACATGAAGGGTAACAATATCGGATTTACTTACTACTTCTTTTAAACTCTTTCGATCTTCTGCATTGCCTAATGGCAATTTTGTCTCCGTATCATAAAAAATAACTTTCATGCCCAGGCTTTCGGCCATCACACTCACCTGCTTGCCTATATTTCCGTAGCCGATGATGCCCAATGTCTTTCCCCGAAGCTCATAACTGCCGCTGGCTTCTTTTAGCCACGTGCCCTCGTGTGCCGCTTTATTCTTGTCCACTATTTTCCTTATCAGCATGATGGAAGCGCCAATCACCAGTTCCGCTACACTACGGGTATTGCTGTAGGGTGCATTAAAAACAACCACCCCGTTTTTTGTAGCTGCTTCCAGGTCAACCTGGTTTACGCCAATACAAAAACAACCAATGGCCTGAAGTTTATCTGCAGCGTCCAGTATTTTTTTTGTGATCTGTGTTTTGCTGCGGATGCCCAGCAAATGCACATGCTTAATGGCTGCCGCCAATTCATCTTCACTCAATGCCCCGTTTATTTTTTTCACATTGGTATATCCAGCCTTATTAAAATGCTTTACAGCCACATCACTGATGTTTTCTAAGAAAAGGATGTTTATTTTCTCTTTGGGATAACTTGTTATTTTATTTTCAGTCATGAGGATTAGAGCGTATTTTGCACAAATATATTCTATCTAAAGCTTAATATTTTATGAAGCCTGTTTTCAATCGGCTGTATGTATGTTCCTTGCTTTGTTCTGTAATATGCCTGTTAATATCCTGCAATAATGGTTCAGGCAAACAAAAATCCACAACTGACAGTACCGCAGCCAGCATTATCCCCGGCCCAACCCCTGTTTCGCCGCAGGAAACAGAAAGAATAAAAACTGCCTGTGCACTCTGGTACGACAGTGTTTTGAAACAAAAGGGATTCAATGGCGGTATCCTGGTTGCCAAAAACGGCAATATCATTTTTGAAAGATATAATGGAACCGGGCATTTACCGGGCACAGATTCCATCACGGCAAATACAGCATTGCATATTGCTTCCACTTCCAAAACCTTTACAGCAATGGCCATTTTAAAACTTGCCCAGGAAGGTTAAGATCGATGATGAGTTCAGCAAATATTTTCCTCAGTTCGATTATCCCGGCGTCACCATCCGCAATATGCTTAATCACCGCAGTGGTTTATCCAATTATGTTCATTCAATGGAAGCGCTTGGCTGGGATAAGCACAGGTTTGTGACCAACGAAGATGTGATGGAATTTTTAATAACCCGAAAATCCGAACTGCGGGATGCTGCACCTCCGGACACTCATTTCTCTTATTCTAACAGCAATTACGCACTGCTGGCCTTGCTTATCGAAAAGGTGACCGGTAGAAAATATGCAGCTTATCTTGATGACAGCTTCTTCAAACCGCTGCAGATGAAGAATACCTTTGTTTTCAGTCTTGCAGATTCAGCGTAAGCTAACCCCAGCTATGACTGGAGAGGAAAGCTGCTGCCACTCGATTTCCTTGACCCCGTTTACGGAGATAAAAATATATATACCACGGTGAGGGATCTGCTTAACTGGGACCGGGCCTTAACTGTCAATGTTTTATTCAGCAGTGAAACACTGCAACAGGCATATGCTCCGTACAGCAATGAAAAACCCGGTATTAAGAATTATGGCCTTGGCTGGAGGATGTATATTTATCCAAATGGTAAAAAAATCATTTATCATAATGGCAGGTGGCATGGCACCAATGCAACATTCATCCGGTTGCCTGATGATACTGCAACAATTATAGCTATTGGCAATAAATTCACCCGTTCTATTTATCATGCCCGTATTCTTGCTTCCATATTCGGTAATTATTTTGGGCCGGTTGATGAAGATGAAACAGACCTGCTAAAACCAAAAGAAGAGCGAATGCAAGACAGTTTGCTTAAGAAAGAACCCACCAAAAAATATAAAGGAAGGCCGGGTATCTGAATTTTTGCGGTTCCCACGTCAAAATCAAAAATGCTGGTTTTGCAGTTTTTTATACAGAATGTGCAATAATTCCCCGGCATTTATGCGCTTTTTTGCTATTTTTTTCACTACTTTGGGAGTGAATTAAAAACTAATGCTTAAAGAGAAAGACAGGCGTACATTGTACACCAGGTAAATCTGCATAATAAAGTGCTGTCAAATTCACTGAGCACCGAAATAGATGTATCGGAAGATACTATTCGCAGGGATTTACTCGAACTCTCCAAAAAAGGCAAGCTGATAAAAGTTCATGGCGGTGCCCTTTCTCATTCCTTTCATGATATTACCTATCCCTCAAAGAAAGTATACGCAAAAAGGATAATAAAAGGATAATTGCTGAAAAAGCGGTTAAGCTTATTAAAAACGGCATGTTTGTTTTAACAGGTGGGGGAACTACCATTATTGAACTGGCCAAAGCCTGCCTCTCGATCTATCCGCCACTTTTATTTCCGGAAGTATCCCTGCTATTGTAGAGTATATGCATCACCCTAATATTGAGGTGGTGGTGATTGGCGATAAACTTTCAAAGAATTCAAAAATAACATTGGGCGCCGATGCGTTGACCAGGATAAAGACCATTAAGCCCGACCTTTGTTTTTTAGGCATCAATGCCATTGATACAGAACACGGCATTACAGATAATGACTGGGACGTGGTTCAGTTGAAACAATCCATGATCGCTTCATCGCAGAAAGTGGTTTGCCTTACGATTGCTGAAAAGATCAACACACTTCAACCTATTCATGTAGCAGCCTTATCGAAGATAGATATGCTGATAACCGATTTACCTAACGATCATCCTTCCCTGCAACCCTATGTGGCAGCGGGGATCAATGTGATATAACTAAACAATTTGTTGCTATTTTAAAATTTTTAAACAACCAAAATCAGACTATATGAGAAAACTTGAACTAAGAATCATTGCGTTGCTGTTCTTTTTAGTCCCGCTATTTTCCAGTGCACAGGTTACGGGTGTTGTTATCGGAGACGATGATAACGTACCCCTGAGAGATGTGACTGTAACTGTAAAAGGAACAAAAACAGCCACAAAAACCAACCAGGCAGGTTATTACTCCATACAGGCTTCCAAAGGCCAGGTATTGGTTTTTACCTTCGTGGATTATGCCAAACAGGAAATAACTGTAGGCAACGATCTTAAAATAAATATAAGATTGGTGCAGGCTCAAAAACAATTGGGCGAAGTGGTGGTAACTGCTTACGGCGTTAAAAAAAGTAAACGGGAACTTGGTTATACCGCACAGGATGTAAAGGGTGAAGATATTTCGCAGGCGCAGAGGATAACTGGATAAATGCCTTGTCGGGCCGTGTAGCCGGTGCTAACATAACGCCTACATCAGGAACACCCGGCGCTTCTACAACCATTGTACTGCGTGGTGCTGTTTCTATTCCATTGGCAACAGCGCACTGCCGCTCTTTGTAGTTGATGGCGTACCTTATGATAACCAGACCATGAATCAGGAAAACCTGGCAAGTGGTAGCCTGGCAGCAACCGCATGTACTTTTGCAAACCGAAATTCAGATTATGGTAACCGGGCAATGGACCTTAACTCGGAGGATATAGAAACAGTTACCATATTAAAGGGGCCTGAAGCTACTGCACTTTATGGCTCAGATGGCGCTTCGGGTGCTATTGTGATCACCACGAGGAAAGGCAAGGCTGGTAAAGCAAAAGTGAGATACGGTAATTCATTCCGTTGGGAAAAAGTATACCGGTTTCCCGAAATACAGACAACCTATGGAAGAGGAGCTGCAGGGATTAAGGACCTGAATGCAGTTGTTAACCCGTTTGGGAGCGGTAATGCATACGCATACTTTGGGCCTAAATATGCAGATGGTACCCAACTCTATGATAATATCCATAATTTTTTCCGCACAGGGTTTTCTCAAAAACATACAGTTGATGTAGAAGGTGGTGGAGACGTTACAACATATAGATTATCGGGAAGCTATTTTGACCAATCGGGGGTTATTCCGAATACAGGCTTTGAAAGACTAACTATCAGCCTGGGTGGAAATGCAAAGATTTCAAAGAAAGTGAACATCAATACGAGTATAACTTATGCTAATTCCACTACTGATAAAGCATCTAAAGGCGCCGGCGGTTATATGCTAAACCTCCTCAATTATCCAAGTGACCTTGATGTACGTGATTACCAGAATGCAGATGGCACCAGGAAATTATACCGCTCTAACTCCACTACCCTTGCTGCCGAGTTCGACAATCCATTCTGGGATGTAAATAAAAACACTTCGCAGGACAAAACAAACCGCCTGACAACCACACTTACTTTGAATGCCGATCCATTCAAATGGCTTAACCTGAATGCCACTACCGGTATTGATGTGTATAGCCAGACAGGTGATTTCCTCATGCACCCTCAAAGCCGTTTCGGATTTTCAGTAAATGGTTTCTACACTGTGTATGAACAAAATACCAAAAACATCAGTAACGTGATAAAAGGAACATTAAAACGTAAGTTCGGTAAATTCTCAATTCACTCACACTTGGGTTTACCAATGACGACAATAAAACAAGGATAGATGCTCAGCGGGGAGAACGTTTCTTTGAGTTGAATTTCAAATCACTGAATAATACAGACCCCTTGACCCTGTTTGCGAAAACAACTGTTTTAAATACCGGAAAGTAAGGTTCTTCGGAAACTATTCTCTTGGCTATAATAACCTTGCTTATTTGTCTGTTGCAGGTAGCCGTGAAGGAACAAGTACTTTCCTGAGCCGGGAAGTTGATAAGGATCCATTCTATAATTTCGGCTCTGCCTCATTAAGTTTTATCTTCAGCGACCTGAAAATATTTGACAAAGTTCCCTGGTTCAGTTATGGTAAAGCGAGGATCAGCTATGGTACAACCGGTAAAGGTTTATACCAACCCTACCTGATTGACAGGTTATTTTCACAGGCAACCACTACAGGCGGTGGATATGCCAACGGGGTTTTCCTGAACAATTCGGGTCTTGAACCGGAGCGTACAGAGAATTTTGAATTTGGTGGCGAATTGAAATTCCTCAATAACAGGATCGGTATTGATATCACCCGTTATTCATTGAAGAGTAAGGGACAGATCGTTGCTAACAGGGTTAGTTATGGAACAGGCGGCGTACTTAAATACCTGAATGGCGGAATAGTTGAGAATAAAGGTATTGAAGCCGTTATTACTGCCAATGTGATCAAATCAAAAAAACTCAACTGGGATATGACAGTAAACTTCGACCGCAACAGGGGTAAGGTGATCAAACTCCCCGTAGATCTTCCTACATATTATGACAGCGATACCTGGGTATTTGGTAACATGCGCAGCCAGGTTTATCCGGGATCTTCCATCAGTAACCTGTCGGCTACACCAATCGTAAGGAATACAGCAGGAGCTATTATCATCAGTCCTACAACTGGCTTACCCTCTATCAATGCAGCAGGTGATTTTGTGCAGGTTGGCGACAGGCAACCTGATTTTAAGATTGGCCTTATCAATACTTTTTATTACAGGGATTTTTCACTGAGTTTTAATCTAGACTTCAGGAAGGGTGGTGATGTATGGAATGGAAACGAATACTATTTATATGTTACCGGTCTTAGCAAACGTACATTAGACAGGGAAACACCGGTTGTGATACGTGGTGTATTGAATGATGGTTTACAAAATACAACCAATCCTACCCAAAACAACATAACTGTTTATCCTTATTACCGGAGTGATTATTATGCGACAGGAAATGTTTCGGAAGCCGATTTTATAGAAACAGTAAACTGGATGAGGTTGAGGGATGCCACACTTACTTATACCCTGCCAAAATCTTTATTAAAACGCCAGAAAGTGATCAGCAGCGCTTCTGTATTTGTTACAGGTACCGAACTGTTCATGATCACCAACTATACCGGTGCTGACCCAAGTGTTAATAGCAATACGGCCTTCTCAAGAGGTTATGGCGGTTCGGGTATAGATTTTGGCTCTATCTCTACGCCACGAGGAATAAATGTTGGTTGTAAAGTTCAATTTTAAAAAAATTAATTTAACGATTATGAAAAAAAGTTTTTTAATCTCAGGAATTGCAGCCATCGTGATTGTACTCACTTTCACCGGCTGTAAAAAATACCTGGACATCAACAGCGACCCGGACACACCGCAGAATCCGGATGCTTCATCTGTATTCCCGGCCATGCTGGGTGCAATTCCAAGGGGGTTCCAGTTTGATGCCCGTTATGCAAGCAAATACGTACAGAATTTTGGTGCCGCTACTACGGGCACCGTAAATAATATGGACAGGCAGGGATATAATGCCGGCAGTGATGTGAACGGAGATATCTGGCGCCAGTGCTATTTTGGCCTGGGTTCAAACCTTGACTATATTATTAAAAACGGGTCTGAAAAAGGCCAATGGGACTATGTTGGCGCTGCCCAGGTACTTAAGGCCATGATGTTCCAATATGCAACGGATTATCATGGAGAAATAATATTTACTGAAGCCTTCCAGGAAAACAAAGCCTTCTTTAAATACGATGACCAGCAGGTAGTTTATGCAGGCATTGATTCTATCTTACGGCTAGCCATCAGCAATTTGGGCCGTGGCGACCTCAACACCAGCAGTATCCGTTTATCAAAAGGTGATTATGTGTATAGTGGCAATGTAAGCAGGTGGATAAAATTTGCATGGGGCTTACTGGCCAGGAATGCACACAGGCTTAGTAACAAGTCTATTTATAATGCCGATTCGGTTATTGCATTTTGCAACAGATCTATGGTGGATGTGAATGATGATTTTGTAATTCCGTTTGATGCTGCAAAAAATGATGATGCCAATTTCTTTGGTACTTTCCGGGATAACCTCACCAGTTTCAGGCAGAGTGATTTTATCGTGCGGCTACTTGATGGTACTGTGCTTACTGGTGTTACTGCAAGCAGTGCAACAGCTTATAACCGTGATCCACGGATGAAACACCTGCTTACATGTTCGGAAGACACTACCAATGGTAATGGGGGATATCGTGGAGTAGCTCCTGCTACCGGCGACCCAAATGCAGCCCTAACGTTGTCTACTAACAGTTATGCTGTTGGATCAGCCAATTGGGTCAATGCCCGCAAAAGAATCAGTTCTATGTGGACAGACAGTTCGTTCAAAGAAATTGCCTTTAATTCAAATCCTTCGGCATCTTCGTTCAACCCGTTGTACAAGCATTACCTCTTCGCCGATAAATGTGTGATGCCGGTAATGACAGCAAGTGAGATACAATTCATAAAAGCCGAAGCTGCTTTCCGAAAAAACGACCTGGCTACAGCATTATCAGCCTATACCAGCGGTATTAATCTTCATTTTGATTTCATCAACAGGCCGGCATTTCCACGGGGTAATGTTGTTATATATAATAGTTATACCGGTGGTGCCCCTATAACTGCAGCTGCAAGAACAACCTATCTTAATGGAGACAACGTAAAGAAAACAACAGCTACGCTTACCATCTCCGACATCATGCTGCAGAAATATATTGCACTTTGGGGATGGGGTTTCTTTGAAACATTTGTAGACATAAGGCGTTTTCACTGGAACGATCTTGATCCGCTAACCAGTCAGCAGGTTTATCGCAGCATGGTACTTCCCTCACCCTTGTTTGCCGATAACCTGGGCAAGCCGGTTTACAGGGTAAGGCCAAGGTTCAACAGTGAGTATGTCTGGAACCGTAATGAATTATTACGGATCGGTGCATTGAACCTGGATTATCATACGTATGAATGTTGGTTCAGCAAACCTTGATTAACTAAACTTTAATTCTTTTATTATGAAATATAAATTAATAATAACTGCAGCTTTTATTTCGGCTGTCCTGTTAATTACGGGTTGTAAGAAGAATTCTTACTTCGTTACTGAACGTATCAGCAGTGAGGGTTCGGCACAGGTTAAGATCGGCTATTTTTCGGCATACACCGTGTTGCCCAATACCATTCTTTATATAAACGACAAACCAGTAAGCAATACATTGGTTGCTCCGGTTGGTTTCCCTGGTGGGGGTTTTAATACGCTCGGTAGCAGTAACGGTGATTACCTGTGGGTTACCCCGGGTTCTGCAAAGATACAGGGCTTTACTCCCGTACCTGCAACAGGGAATTTAATGACCAAACTATTTGAATTTACTGACAATTTCGAGGTCAATAAATTCTACACTTTCTATGTTACAGATACAGGAGCCAACACTAAAGGATTTACTGTACCGGATGACAGGGGTGCACCTGACAGTGGTTTTGCACGCCTCAAATTCGTAAATGCAATGCCAAATGTTCAGGCAATTGATTTATACAGGGGCGCCAATAACGGCGTGGCAACCATTATTCAAAGTAATGTCCAATACAAAGGTTATTCAGCAAGCTTTGATGTTCCGCTTCCTACAGATTCGTTTTTTGTACGGCCTGCAGGCGCTGCCGCATCAACCCCTCCTATAGTAAGGAGGGCATTTGCAGCCAATCTTACCAATAAGAGGATATACACCCTGGTGGCAAGAGGTTATAATGGCTCAACAGCTACTAATCTTGCACCGCAATTGTCCATAGTTATAAACCAATAAAAATTGATTTATGAGAAATAAAATAAAAAACTTTTTACAGGTGCCGTTGTTGCTTTTGATCAGCAGTATGCTGTTTGTACAGTGTGATAAAAGCGATGCGGTTGTAATTGCTGATAACCTGGATGAATACTTATCAAAGAATTCCGACTTCAGCATGTTTAAGGCAGCTATAACACAGGCTAAACTGGAAACCTTTACCAAGGGCCCCGGGCCATTTACCATCTTCGCTCCTACCAATGCGGCTTTCACTGCTGCAGGTTATACGTCTTCCAGCATTGCTGCACTGGATTCCATTACCTTAACAGCGCTCATCCTGCATCATTTTCAAACCAGCGCCAATGGGGTGTTTACAGCCCGTAGCAGTTTTGAGATACCGGAAGGGCCCAATGCCCCTATGACATCCATTGCAGGATATAGTGTGTTTAGTTATAAGGATAAAGCAGCAAATAAGATCTATCTAAGTGGTTCTCTTATTTCGGAAAGGGATATCCGGTGCAGCAATGGTATCATTCATAAAATCGATAAGATCCTGGTGCCCCCCGTGTCATCTATCAGCACCCAGCTTGCAGCCAATCCTAATTATTCACTGTTGGTACAGGCAATTGCCAAAACGGGTTTAACAAGTGTTTACTCACCTGCCACATCTGCACCTGCAACAGTTTTTGCATTAACCAACACAACCATGACCGCAAACGGGTATGATGCAACAACCATTGCCGGCCTCACAGGAGCAGCACTTACCACACTCACTAACATTTTAAGATACCATGTGGTGGCTTCACGTAATTTCTCAACAGATATGAAAGCCGGGCCTTCATTAAAAACAACTTATGTGAATGGTACTACCCCTACATACCTTACGGTAAGTTTTGGAAGCGGTGTGTTTGTAAAAGGAGTATCCAATCCCACAGCATTTCAAATAAATCCTGTGGATATGGTAGCTACCAATGGTGTGATACATACTACTGCGGGCATGTTAAAACCATAACAATCATTTTAACTCATTGTTAGATAAAAAAAGGGCACAAAATTTCAGTGCCCTTTTTTATACAGTAAATTTGTTCCATAACATATTGCCATGCCTAAACTCTTCTTTAGTATTTTATTGCTGCTCTTCACCTGTTCGTTATTTGCCCAGAATTCTGTACCTGAAAAGATCGTTGAAGCCCTGGACTCTTTTTCCTTCCTTCGCCCACAGGAAAAGACCTATCTGCAAACAGACCGGAATGATTACCTGGCAGGCGAAAGCATATGGTTTAAGACCTACGCACAGTTAAATCAAAAGCCAACCATTCTCAGCAAAGTGATCTATGTTGATCTCGTTGACCCATCGGGCAGAGTAATCGAAAAGAAAATGCTGAAGCTTACAGACGGATCGGCCAATGGCGTTTTGGATATAAAACCGGAATGGACGCCAGGCGATTGTTACCTGCGCTGTTATACTTTATGGATGTTGAACTTTCCTGCATTTATTACTGAAAAACGAATACGGATACTCAATTATGCAAAACCGTCCAGGGAAAAGCCAAAACCGGCAGCCAATGCAAAAGTCAATATCAGTTTCTTTCCTGAGGGAGGTAATCTTGTAACTGGACTAAAAACAATAGTAGCCTTTAAGGCGCTGGACGAAAATGGTAACCCTGCAACTGTAACCGGTGAAATTATCAATTCAAAGAACGAAAAGATCATATCCTTCAAAAGTATTCATGATGGTATGGGAACTTTTGAGCTAACCCCTGCAGCGAATGAAACTTACACTGCAATAGCCCAGTTCCCTGGCGGGAAGCAAAGAACAGTTTCACTTCCCCCTGCCAAAAGCGAAGGTATTATTCTATCGGTTGATAATGCAAATCCTGGCAAAACATTCATAAAAGTTGAACGAAGCGAAAAAAATAAAGACAAATACAATAACCTGCTGGTAACGGCACAAATAAATTACCAGGTAGCTTATATGGGCAAACTAAATATTGACGAAGGCCTGGATGCCGCAGCCATCAATAAAAAAGCATTTCCCCCGGGTATTATGCAGATCACATTACTTAACGAAGCCGGACAGCCATTGGCCGAGAGGATCGTATTTGTAGCCAACCACAGTATTAGTAATTCATTACTAATGCC
>JBGANE010000036.1:0-26605 GCA_044222465.1 Ferruginibacter sp. | reverse complement strand
AGGACGTTTTTTATTTACCTTCCTTACAGCTTCACTCGGGCAAAGCGTGGTAAAGGACCTGAGGGTGGGTACGTACAATAAGATCCTTCATCTGAACTTAACGCAATATGATAAAACACCCATCGGCACACTTACTACAAGAACTATAAATGATATTGAGTCCATCAATGATATTTTCAGCGACGGGTTGATACCAATCATTGCCGACCTGCTTTCCATTTTCTCTATCCTTGCTTATATGTTCTATGTCGACTGGCAGCTAACCCTGATTTGCCTGGCGCCATTTCCATTTTTAATACTGGCAACTTATTTTTTTAAAGAAAGTGTAAACAAGTCTTTTATCCGTGTTCGTAATGCAGTGGCAAGTCTTAATGCCTTTGTGCAGGAACATATTACCGGCATGGCCATTATACAGGCGTTTGCAGCCGAGAAAAGAGAATTCAATAAATTCAAAACCATTAATAAGGAGCACCGTAACGCTAACATTAAGGCCATTTTTGCTTACTCTGTTTTTTTTCCGGTGGTGGAACTGGTGATGGCTTTGTCAATCGGTTTATTGGTATGGTGGGCAGCAAAAGATGTGGTTAATCATGACCAGGCAGAAAAAGTTGCCGGGGTAATAACTGCTTTCATACTGTGCCTCAATTTATTATTTCGCCCTCTCCGGGTAATTGCAGATAAATTCAATGTGCTGCAGATGGGTATGATCGCCAGTGAACGGGTATTTAAAGTACTGGACAACAAGGATACCACCATCAACGAAGGCAATCTTAAAGCCGATCATTTAAAAGGCAAAGTTGAATTTGACAAGGTTTGGTTTGCTTACATTGATGAACAGTATGTTTTAAAAGATATTTCTTTTACCATCAATGCCGGCGAAACACTGGCCATTGTGGGGCACACCGGCAGCGGCAAAACATCCATCATCAGTTTATTGAACCGGCTGTACCAGATAAACAAAGGCAAGATAAAAATTGATGATACCAATATTGAAGATTTTCACTTAGACGACCTGAGGGCCAGGATAGCGGTGGTATTGCAGGATGTTTTTCTCTTCAGTGGTTCGGTAGCTGATAATGTAACATTGCGAAACCCTGCTATAAAAAAAGAAGACGTGGTAAAAGCTGCGGAACTTATCGGCATTCACGATTTCATTATGCAACTGCCCGGTAATTACGATTACCATGTTATGGAAAGAGGCGCCACTTTATCATTAGGCCAGCGACAATTATTATCTTTTGTACGGGCCTTACTTTATGACCCTGCCATTTTGATCCTTGATGAAGCCACTTCATCGGTTGATACCGAAAGTGAGGCATTGATACAGCATGCCATTGAAAAACTGATCGCCAACCGCACTTCAATCATCATAGCCCATCGTTTGTCCACCATCCGCAAAGCCAGCAAGATCATTGTACTGGACAGGGGTGAAATAAAAGAAATGGGTACCCATGATGAGCTTTTAGAAAGGAAGGGATTCTACTACCTGCTCCATAAAATGCAGTTTGAAAAGCAGGAACAGCCAATTTGATGATTTGGCGATGAGTTGATTTGGTGATTTTTTTGGCTCGAAACCGCTTATTTTCCACCCGGATTCCCCATCTCCAAATCTTCAAATCACCAAATTGACTAATTGCCACATTTTTCGTTTCCGATTTTTAAAATCGACCCTCCCCCCTTATCTTTGCGCCAAAATCAAGGGATTATATGAGTTATAAGAGCATCAAATCTTTACTGGTAGTGGTTTTCAGCCTTGCTTCAATGGTTTTTTCAAACCCGGTTTTAGCCCAGCATCCCGAGGCAAAAGAGCCAGCCGGGGAGCCTGCCAAAAAAGAGAAGATCTTTGATGCCAATGAAGTGATCTTTGGCCATATCATGGATGCCCATGAATTCCATTTTTTATCGTACAAGGGCTCCGATGGACATATGCATCATGCTACCATTCCCCTGCCCGTTATACTGTACTCAAAAGAAAAAGGATTTTCATGCTTTATGTCTTCTAAATTTCATCATGGCGAGCATGAGGTTGATGGTTATGCATTGCTTACCAACGAAAGAATAGACAAAGACTCATTAGACCGTAACAAATATGCGGCAGGGCATATCGTAGCTGTTGATGAGACCGGCAAAATAAATGAATCCATTAAAGTGTATGATATCTCTCTTACCCGTAATGTGGTTCAAATGTTACTGGCACTCACATTGCTTGTTTTCATCCTTATCAAAGTGGCAAGAAGGTATGGTACCGGTGTTGGTATTACTTCGGCTCCTAAAGGGATGCAGAATGCTATGGAGACCATCGTAAATTTTGTAAATGATGAGATCGCAAAACCAAACCTGGGTGCTAAGGCTAGCAAATATCTTCCTTACCTGCTCACCGTTTTCCTATTCATCCTTATTAATAATATTGTTGGTTTGATCCCGGGCACAGCCAATGTTACAGGCAATATTGCTTTTACAGCGATATTAGCGCTTATCTCGTTTGTAGTGATACTTGCCAGCAGCAATAAACATTACTGGGGGCATATTTTCAATCCTCCCGGTGTACCTGGTTGGGTTAAAGTGATCCTGGTGCCTGTGGAAATATTAGGTGTATTCACCAAACCATTTGCACTCATGATCAGGTTATTCGCCAACATGGTGGCTGGCCATATTTTGATCATCTGTTTGATATCACTCATTTTTATCATGGCAGCATTGAACCAATATGTGGGATGGGGATTCTCTCCGTTCTCTATTGCATTCACCATTTTCATTTATTTCATCGAGGTGCTGGTTGCATTCCTGCAGGCCTTCATCTTTACTATATTGACAGGAGTATTCATCGGGCAGGCCATTGAAGGTGCACATGACGATCATGCGCATGCAGCAGCTCATTGATAACAAGCGTTTTTTTTAACAAACATAAATTCACAATTATGAATTTTCACTTATTAGCAGAAATGGCAAATGCAGGTGGTGCGATCGGCGCTGGCCTGGGAGCGATCGGAGCCGGTGTTGGTATCGGACAGATCGGTAAAGGTGCATTGGAATCAATTGCACGCCAGCCGGAAGCTATCAATGACATCCGCAGCAACATGATCCTTACTGCCGCCTTGGTAGAAGGAGCAGCGCTGTTTGCGATCATCATTGGTTTCTTAGCCATGGTGCTTTAAACCCTTTACTGCATCCAAAGCACAGGGCGGAGGATGCAGTATTTTTAACCACACACTGAGCGAAGTCGAAGTGGCGTGATGTGAAGCTCCGAGCGAAGTCGAGGAGCAAATACAATTAAGAATAGTTTTTAAAATAGTTTTTATGCAATTACTTACGCCGGCCTTTGGCCTCATCATCTGGACGCTTTTAGCATTCCTTATCGTTTTTTTCCTGCTGAAAAAATTTGCATGGCCTGCCATCATCGGCGGACTGGCAAAAAGGGAAAAGACCATTGCTGATTCTTTGGCTACTGCCGAAAAGATAAAACTTGAAATGGCACAAATGAAGAATGACAATGAAGCCATCTTGGCCAAGGCCCGTGAAGAAAGGGCAACCATGCTTAAAGAAGCAAAGGAAACCAAGGATAAAATGATCAATGATGCCAAAGAAGAAGCAAAGGTACAGGCAGCAAAGATCATAGCTGATGCACAGGCTTCTATTAATAACCAGAAAATGGCTGCACTGACCGAGATCAAGAACCAGGTAGGAAGTCTGGTGCTGGAAGTAAGTGAAAAAGTACTACGGAAAGAATTAGGCAATAAAGCAGAGCAGGAGAATTATATAAAGGCTCTTGCTTCAGAAGTAAAGCTGAATTAAAAATTAAGAATTAGGGATTAGGAATGGGCTCATTCATAACTCATAATTCATAACTCATAATTACAATGAATAATCCACGTTTAGCAGGACGTTACGCAAAAAGTTTACTTGATCTGGCAACAGAACAAAACCAGGTAGATGTGGTGTATGCCGATATGAAATGGCTCCACAGCATTTGTAAAAGCAATCCTGACTTTGTAACTCTCTTACGCAGCCCGATCATTAAGCCCTCTGCCAAGCAAAAGATAATTGAATCGGTTACAAAAGACAGGGTGGGTAAACTTACCGGCGCTTTTATACAATTGCTGGTGGCTAAAAACAGGGAACTGAACCTGCCTGAGATCGTGACCACTTATATTGACCAGTTCAATGCTTTACGTAATATTCATAAAGTGAAGATCACCACAGCCGATCCTATTTCTGAAGAAATGAAGACCGCTATCATGGCCAACGTGAAAGCAGCGGCAGCTCCGGGGCAAACCTTTGAAATTGAGACAAGCGTTAAAAATGAACTGATCGGTGGTTTTTTACTGGAAACAAATGGAGTGTTGGTTGATGCCAGCATTTTAAGAGACCTGAAGGATATTCAAAAACAATTTATGAATAATGATTACCTGCATAAGATTCGTTAATCGAACTTGAATAATTTTTTTGAGCTGTTACTTTTGTGACAGCTTTTTTATTTTGGGAAAGTGAATAGACAAATATTATCCAAAGGAAAACACCGGCGATTTAATATCATGATAAAACAACAAGGTCCATTTTTCTTCCCTCCCTTCTTTCCACCATTGCTGCCTTAGCTCCATACATTTTTTTCCATCGTAATCATATTTGGCAATAAAGCGGTTCTTCATTTGCTGCAACTGAGGTGCCACGTCGCCACCATAAAAAACTTTCTGTCCGTCTTCTTCTATCCAAAACACCTGGTGAAACGGGCTGTGTGCCCCACTCACATGATAAGTAATATACCCATCAAGTTTTCCGTCGCCTTCCAGCTGAACAACCTGGTCGGAGTTTTGCAACCCATCAAAATCCGAAAGCCTGTATGATTTAGATCCCTTGCCCAGCGCAAATTCCATCTCCTGCCTTTGCACATAATACGTGGCATTGGGAAAACTGAGGAATTTCTGCTTCAGCATTTCGTCCTCCTTATAAATACCTCCTGCATGGTCTTTATGCAAATGACTCATCAGCACCTTAGTTACTTCCATGGGGCCAATGCCGTTGTTCAGTAAATTCTGGTGAATCTGTAAAGTTCCATCAGGCGTTGAAAAGCCGAGGCCTGTATCAATCACGATGATATCGTTTGCAGTAATTACAGCAAAGGGTTGAATCTCTACGAGCAAACTGCCGGTTGGCCGCTGTTGCAAGTCATCTTTCGCCAGGTCAAATGGAATGAATTTTTTTGTTGCATCAATGGTGAAGGCGCCTTCGCTTAACGGAATTATTTTCATGCGCCAAAGTTAATTCGTTAACACGTTAATCTGTTTATACATATCAACTAATTAACGAATTAACGTAAAACCATCTGCCGGTCAGCATCCAGTTTTATTAAAATAAAAAGCAGTATTGTAAAAGTTAACAAGGATGAGCCGCCATAACTCATCAATGGCAGCGTTATTCCAATTACAGGAGCAAGGCCAATGGTAACGCAAATATTTACCGCTACGTGGAAGAAAATAATGCCTGCAACCGAATAGGCATACACCCTGCTGAATGTACTTCGCTGTCTTTCGGCGAGCTTAATGATACGCAACAGCAAAACAAGATATATCAGCATTAATAACCCACTCCCCCAAAAACCAAAATTCTCACCTACCGAAGTAAAAATAAAGTCTGTATGCTGTTCCGGAACGAAATCACCCTGGGTTTGCGTTCCTTTTAAAAATCCTTTCCCGGCAAAGCCACCAGATCCAATCGCAATTTTTGATTGCTTTACATTATAATTCTGCTGCTCACTTTTCTTTTGTTTTGTTTTCTGCTCTTCCGTGTCGCCCAAACTAACAGTACCCGGGTCCGTAAATGGGTTATCTACTCCCACCATGCTGAATATCCTGTCGGCCTGGTATCCTTTGAACACATGCTTAAAGGCGAATGGTACAGCTATACCAACGAATGCCGAACAAAAAGCCCAGCTGATAACGATCACGGCAAGTATGCGGCTGTTCCTTTTTATTTGTCGCCGGTAATAATATATAGCCAGTGCGGCCAGTACAGCAAAAGCTATCAGTAAAGTTTTTGTATGAAATAACAGTGATGCCACAAGCAATACAGCCATAGATGCTCCGGCGATAAGGTAGCCCGGAGGCAACCCTTCCCTGTACATAGGAATTAAAAAGGCGAAGTACACCAGTGCCAGTCCTGTTTCTCCCTGCAGTATGGATAATACCCCCGGCGAAAAAGCTATAGCAGCAGCAATAAGCTGTGCCTTGGGTTTTTTAAAATCCGTTTCCTGCATGGACAAATATTTTGACAATGCCAGTGCCGTAAATATTTTGCATAACTCCACCGGCTGCAGGTTCATGAAGCCCAACGGTATCCAGCTTTTAGAACCCTTTATTTCTTTACCAACCACAAAAGTGGCCAGTATCAATGCGATGCCTATAAGGTAAGTGAGATTGGCTGTTGCTGTAAAAAGTTTGCTATCGGTTAGTAAGATAAAAAATGCAAGTACTATGCAGGCGGAGAAAAAATATAATTGCTTGCTGTAATTCTTTTTAAAGCCAAGTAAGCTTTGAACCACATTATCACTGCTTCTGAATTCTACCGAAAAGATACAAAGGATACCAATGATCACTATGATGGCATACAACCATACCATGAGCCAGTCAATTCCTTTTGATATGGTAGCATTTTTTTGGTACACCGTTATTCGTTAATAGTTATTTGTTACCCGGGTTATTATTTAATGAATCTTTTGGTTCTGGTTTCTTTTTCTGGTCCGGAAGTATCCCTTCTGTTTTAATGGTTATCTTTTTATCACCACTATCCCTGCGTGGCTGGTTTACTTTTTTCAGGTCTTCTTTATCTTTTTTTATCTGTTCCAATGCATCTTGTTCATCTGTTGCATCCATATCCATAGTATCTGTCAAAAACCTGATATACCCTTTTTCAAGGAGATATGCCGTATCCTTTGCATGGGTTAGTGAATCCCTTGTTTTTATTGCAGCATAGATACGTGAAGGTATCAGGTTCAGGTTAACAAATTTATCAACGATGGCCTGGCGGCTGGCGGCAATAGTATCGTTTAAATATTTTTCTATCATCAATCCAACAATTGGAGCAGCATAAGTACCACCAAAGCGTCCGCTGTTCTCCACTACACACATGATGGCGATCTTAGGATTGTCTCTTGGCGCAAAACCGCAGAAGAAAGCATGGTTGGGTTGCTTTACTCCCCTGAAATAATTCTCCACCGTTCCGGTCTTACCACAAATGGCCACACCTGCAACCTTTGCTCCTGCACCGGTTCCACCATCAACCACCGCCTGCATACCATCATGCACTACTTCAAATACACTGTCGGGAATATCGGTGGGCTCATGCTTTTCCCGGAACTTTGTCAACAAACCAAACTCATCACCGCCTTCTATCGAATCTACTAAATGAGGAATTTTATACCATCCTTTGTTGGCGATATATGCCATTTCATTAGCTACCTGTATGGGTGTTACATCAACTTCTCCCTGACCGATACTTACGGATCGGAAATTACAATAGTTCCAGGCTTTCTTACCATAGGCTTTATCAAAATCTGCAGGCGTAGGAATATTACCTCCTTTTTCCCAGGGCACATCAATCCCTAATTTATGCCCCAGGCCAAAGGCATACATATACCTGTCCCAGGCAGCAAGGCTGCTATCCTGGCTTGGATACTTAGGGTTGGTAATTACTTTTTGCATTACGGTAGCGAAATAGGTATTGTCGGAGATCCGTATAGCATTTCGCAAATCAAAAGTTCCCACATCCAAACACTTCATTGGTTTACCTCCGCCGCACCCATAAAAAGCGCCTGAGCAGGAAACCCTGAAATCAGTATTGATAACTCCTTCGTGAAGACCAACAAGCGCCTGCAATGTTTTGAATGTTGATCCCGGTGAATAGGTTGCGCTTACCGACCTGTTGAAAAGAGGCAATGCAGGACTTAATAATAATTCAGCATAGTGCTTTCTTCTTTCGGCACCGGTAAGTAATTTGGGTTTGTAAGTAGGGCTGCTCACCATGCATAGTATGCCTCCTGTTTTAGGGTCTACCGCAACTATTGACCCTAATTTATTCTCCATTAACCTTTCTCCCAATTCCTGCAATTCTATATCAATAGATGTATGCATGTTCTGTCCTGCAATGGCTGCTGTATCAAACTTTCCGTTTTCAAGAGGATCAGTGAGACGGTTCTTGTTATCTCTTTTCCAGAATTCAATACCTCTTTGTCCCATCAATACTTTTTCATAGGTGCGTTCCAATCCTGCTTTCCCGATATAGTCACCCATTACATAACCCTGGTACTTCGGACTCTTTAAAATATTTGAATCCACTTCGCCCAGATAACCAAGTATATTACCACCAGCATCGTAAGGGTAATCTCTTACCGAACGTTGTTGCAGATAATACCCGGGTACCAGTTTGTACATATTCTCATTGAGCTTTGCCATTTTTTCGTTGCTCAATAAGGGTTCAAATATAGAAGCCCGGTAACTTTTATTTTTTATGATGGCTGTAATGATCCTTTTCCTGAACTCTGCTGTATCAATACCCAGTATATTGCAGAGGGTCATGGTATCTGTTCCTTTTATCTTTCCGGGAATGACCATCAGGTCGTAGATGATCGTGTTTTGTAAGATAGCCCTCCCCTTTCTGTCGTAAACAATTCCACGGTCGGGGTAGATCACTTTACGGAAAGTGCCCTGGTCATCTGCCTGCACCCTGTACTTGGAAGAGAATAACTGTAAGTTGGCTAATTGCAAAATAATGATGACAAACATGCCGATGAAAACCAGCATGATCACAGTTTTTCTTGATTGGTTAAATACAGGCACTTACTTGTTTGATGTTTGAGGTTTGAAGTTTTTCATAACGGATCTTATATCGTATTTGTTCTGAATTTTTGTTTGCGTACAAACAACAATTCGGTTATAATAATCAAAAGCAAACTTACTGCAGTGGACAATAATGTTTTTAATATGAAGTACCAGATATTTCCAAACTGCCAGGCTTCCAGTAAAAACAGCCAGCCATGGTGAATGAATGTAAGCACCCCGGTAAATATCAAATATGGCAACATGCCACCCATACTTTTAAACGAAGGTTCCTCGTAATTGGTATCTGCACCTTCCTGCGGAATTAAAAGATTTATAAGAAAGGGGCGGATATAGGCGATCAGTACACAGGCGGCTGAATGAAAGCCCGGGTGATGGCGAAAACTGTCCATGGCAAAGCCCAGGGCAAAGGCAATGATCATCTGCCAGGTACGCCCCATGCGGAAGGGCAACCACAAAATGAAAAGAAAGTAAACATAAGGTGTCACCATCTGGTGCAGCCGTATCTTATCCAGTACAAAAACCTGTACCAGTATGAACAGTGCGAAACGCAGAATATTTTTAACCAGTGTACTCATATGTTGCCCATAATATACTTATTGGATCTTCTTTTTTACTTTATCCAGCAAATTATTGATGTCTTCGGTTTGTTTATTGTCAATTGCAAACACATATTCCAGGTTATAAAAATTGGCTGCCGACCTGAACCTGATCAGGTAGTTGCTGGTGCTTTTTTCAGGTATCAATTCTGTTACTGTACCGATGATCATCCCCTTCGGCAGGCTGGTACTGAACCCGCTGGAGATAATTGTATCTCCCACGGCTACTTTAGCGCTTTTTGGAATACCGATAAGGGAAATGATATTAGGTATCCTGCCATCCCAGTTAAGCGTTCCGGTTTCCCCGCCCTTCAATAATTTTCCGCTGATATGGCTGTCCTTATGCAAAAGGCTCATCACAACTGCATAGTCTTTACTAAGCTCTGTAATAATACCTACCACACCATTGTTAGGATCTATGATACCCATGCCCTCTTTTAATTGTTGGGCCTGGCCCCTGCCTAATACAATAAAATTGTTCTGCGACGCTACTGAATTATACACTACTTTGGCGGCGAAATAAGTATATTTTCTGTGCTGCTCTATCGAATCAACCCGTATGGTATCAATAACAGTTTTACTGGTGGTGTCGGGCAATTCAAAGTTGGCTTTAAGTTTATTGTACAATTTCTCATTGGCGCTTACCAGTGAGTCATTGGTTTTTTTAAGCCGGAAATAATGCTCCACCCTGCTGTACTGTGTATTTACTTTACCGGTAAGCTGGTTTGCTATATTACCGAAGACCGCATTGTGATATTTGCTGTAATGAACGATCAAATAGATGCAGAACCCCTGCAATAAGAGGAAGAAAAGAAAATTAAAATACCTGCGAATGAAAAGAAAAATATTACGCACCGGGTGTAGAATATTTAATATTGAAATTCTAAATTCTAAAACCGAGAAGGCTTGACGATTATTGTATTTTAGAATTTAGAATTTGGGCTTTTAGAATTTCCCTGCTATCTCATCACAAACGGATACCTGTCATAATGCTTCAATGCAATACCTGTGCCCCTTACCACACTTTTCAATGGGTCATCAGCCACATGAACCGGAAGCTTGATCTTTGCATTTAACCGTTTATCCAATCCTCTCAATAAAGCACCGCCACCGGTTATATATAATCCCCGGCGATAGATATCAGATGCCAGTTCAGGAGGAGTTGTTTCCAAAGCTTTCAGAATGGCTTCTTCAATCTTGAAAATACTTTTGTCCAATGCTTCGGCTACTTCCTGGTAACTAACCATCACCTGTTTGGGTATGCCGGTAACCAGGTCTCTTCCGTTCACCGGGATGTCATCGGGTGGATTTTCGAGGTCTTTGGTTGCAGCTCCAACCTGTATTTTGATCTGTTCTGCTGTACGTTCTCCAATCAATAAGCTATGGTAACGGCGAAGAGCTTCCATGATATCGGCTGTAAACTCGTCACCGGCAATACGGATACTCTGGTCGCAAACAATACCGGCCAGCGCAATTACGGTAATTCCTGTTGTACCACCGCCGATATCAATGATCATATTACCAACAGGTTCTTCCACATCAATCCCGATACCTAAAGCAGCAGCCATAGGCTCGTGTATGAGGTAAACCTCCTTGGCTCCGGCCTGCTCGGCACTATCCCTTACGGCACGTTTCTCCACCTCGGTGATGCTGCTGGGTATGCATATCATCATACGCCAGCTGGGCGCAAATAGTGGTTTTTTGGGGTAGATCAGTTTGATCATTTCCCTGATCATCAACTCGGCAGCATTAAAGTCGGCAATTACCCCATCTTTTAAGGGACGGACGGTGCGGATGCTTTCATGAGTCTTTTCATGCATCATCAGCGCCTTTTTGCCTACTGCTAAAATGTTCTTCGGATTGTTCCGGTCTAATGCGACAATGGAGGGTTCATTTACTACGATCTCATCATTGTGGATAATGAGGGTATTGGCTGTTCCTAGATCAATTGCAATTTCCTGTGTAAAAAAGTTAAAAAGGCCCATATATGGTTTATGTGAAAAGGATTTTAATCAATGCCAGCAAAGTTGGTGGAAAATATTTGAAATAACAACGGCAAACCCTTTATTTTTCAACATTTTACAGAAAGTTTTACAAACCGGGTGTTTTGTCCAACCCGGTGTTCGCCCCATATTCACCGGCTTTTTTGTGTACCATTTTCTTTTTTGTGGAATGATTTTGATAAAAATAAATAAGCAAAAAATACGAACAAGAGAGAAGAAAAAAATACAAAGCAAAATCAATTTTTAAATTCATAGCCAATGTCTGAGCGAAAGTACATTCCTTCAAAAAATAATTGTTCCATTGCATAATTGGATTGTTCAACAGCTTCAGTAATATTATCGCCAAAAGAAGTAATGGTAAATATCCTTCCTCCATTCGTAACAATCTTTTCTCCATCTTTTTTTGTACCCGAATGGAAAATAATACTATCGGCCAGCGAATTATCATTCAGTCCGTTGATCTCTTTTCCTTTCTCGTAATCTCCGGGATAACCACCGCTGACTGCTACTACTGTTGCTGCAGCACGTTCATCAGTTTCAATGTTGATTTCATGCAGCCGGTTTTGCGATGCAGCAATTAATATTTCAACGAGATCATTTTTTACTCTTGGTATCACCACTTCTGTTTCGGGATCGCCCATGCGGCAATTATATTCAATAACTTTTGGCTCACCGTTATCGTTCATAAGTCCAAAAAAGATAAAGCCCTTGTATTCCAGTTTATCTTTTTTTAACCCGGCAATAGTTGGTTCAATAATTTTTTCTTTTACCTTTTTTAAAAAATCTTCGTTTACAAAAGGCAAAGGACTTACTGCACCCATGCCACCTGTGTTGAGCCCTGTATCAGCTTCTCCTACTCTCTTATAATCTTTTGCTTCAGGAAGCAACACATAATGTTCTCCATCAGTTATCACAAACATGCTCAGTTCAATACCCTGAAGAAAATCTTCAACAACCACTTTCTTTCCGGCCTCACCAAATTTTGAACGCAGCAGCATCAGGTCAAATTCCGAAACAGCTTCCAGGTGATTCTGACAGATCAATACACCTTTACCTGCTGCAAGCCCGTCAGCTTTTAAAACTATGGGCGGTGTTTGCGCTTTAATGTAGTTAACTCCTTCTAAATATTTATCGGCAGTGAACTCTTCATATGCTGCTGTTGGTATTCCATGCCTTTTCATGAATGCTTTTGCAAATGCCTTGCTTCCTTCTAACTGTGCAGCATTTTTTGAAGGGCCAATCACTTTTAATTTTTCAAAACCCTTCTTCCCCTGGAAAAAATCATATATACCTTTTACCAATGGTTCTTCGGGGCCAACCAAAATAATATCAATAGCATGTTCTTTACATGCAGCAGAAAGTTTATCAAAATCTGTAGTAGCTATAGGAAGATTGGTACCACATAAAGCAGTACCCGCATTACCAGGCGCAATAAATAATTGTTTGCATAAACTACTTTGTTTCATCTTCCAGGCCAGGGTATGCTCTCTTCCTCCTGAGCCAATTAACAGTATATTCATTGATGGCTTAATTGTGGTAATGCTTGAGTTTATGGTTTGCGAATTTAAAATTCTGGCTGAAGATTTCAATATTAATTTTTAAAACCCGGTGGCACATAGGCTTTTTTCTTAACTTATCTTTTTAAAATAGGAGGATTGATTTTGTTTGTACTAAAGAGAATTTCACTATTTTGGGTAACTAAACCAACTAACAAGCATCTAAAAAATCACAAAACATGACTGAACAAGCAATAAAACAAACCGGCCACCCCAAGGGGTTATGGGTTCTTTTTGGAACAGAAATGTGGGAGCGCTTCAACTTTTACGGAATGAGAGCGCTTCTTTCATTATTTCTTGCTGAGGCATTATTAATGGGTGAAACCGAAGCTTCTATTATTTATGGAGGTTTCCTTGGCTTATGTTACCTGACCCCGATGCTGGGTGGTTATATTTCAGACAAATACCTGGGCAACCGCAATTGTATCATACTGGGAGGAACCGTCATGGGTATTGGCCAGTTACTGCTTTTCTTCAGTGGTACTTTATACAGCACCAATTTAGACCTGGCAAGGACCATTATGTGGCTAGCCCTTGTTGCGATCATATTTGGTAATGGCTTCTTTAAACCTAATATTTCTTCCATGGTAGGTAGCCTTTACCCCAAAGAGCAAAAAAATAAGCTGGATTCTGCTTTTACGCTTTTCTACCTTGGTATAAATGTAGGTGCCACCCTCGGACAGATATTGTGCCCGATTGTTGGTGATGTTACAACAGATGGTGTAAGGGACCTCACTGCATTCAAATGGGGTTTTCTTGTTGCAGCAGCAGCCATGTTTACCGGCACCCTGACTTTCCTGTTCTTAAAAAATAAATATGTAAAAACACCCGAAGGAGTTGCAATTGGTGGCAGGCCAAATAAATCAGATACACCTTCAGATGAGTCTGATACCGCTAAGTTTACAACCACAAATATTATCATTTCTATAGTTCTTCTGATCGCTGTCACTTACGGGTTCCATCTTGTATTTGATTCTCCCGGCGTTTCACTGATCAAAGCATGGCTTTACCCATTCATTTTTGCCTCAGGTATCAGTTTGGGATTTCTGATCCTTTCCGATAAAACAATATCTAAAGTAGAGCGTGACAGGATATGGGTCCTCTACATCGTTTGTTTTTTTGTAATGTTCTTCTGGGGGGCTTTCGAACAGGCAGGTTCTTCCTTAACCTTTATTGCCAATAACCAGACAGATACCCGGATACTTGGCTGGACAATGCAACCCAGTATGGTTCAAAGTTTCAATGGAATTTTTGTAATGGTATTTGCAATACCCTTCAGCATCATGTGGGCCTGGATGAGTAAAAAAAGGCTTGAACCTATTTCACCCGTAAAACAGGCATGGGGATTATTACTGATAGCACTTGGTTATTTAATAATAGCAACCCAGGTAAAAGGCCTAGGGGATGGAGCTAAGATAGGTATCATCTGGATGGTCGTTCTTTATCTGCTGCATACCTGGGGTGAACTGTGTTTATCTCCTATTGGTTTATCACTGGTTGCAAAGCTGGCGCCAAAAAGATTTGCTTCACTGCTGATGGGCGTATGGTTTCTCGGTAATGCAGGGGGATACGTACTCACCGGTGTTCTGGGTGCATTACTTCCCCCTTCTCCTGATAAATATATAGCCATGACAAAAGAGAGTGTGGACCTGAAGGCTATTCTTGAAGGCCAGAAGGAAGCAAGCGGAAGGGATTTATTTATCCTGGGACAGCAAAAGATCTCCTCGGCCATTGATATAAAGAAGGCAAAGGAAAATAATATTGATCTGGACAAAGCTTTTGAACAATCAAATGCCATGATCAAAGCAGCAGCAAAAAACAAAGACACAACTTATACCATAAGTAAGACACTTGATTCTGTTTTAACGCCTGCTCAATATGAAACCATCAAAGCCCAGGGACTTATAAAACCTGCATATCCTGCTTTTATGGGATTCAAACTAAAGGATGTATACGATTTCTTCATGCTGTTTGTGGTTCTTTGCGGACTGGCAGGGCTTGTACTATACGCATTAACTCCCATGATGAAAAAAATGATGCATGGAGTAAGATAAATTCAAATTAAAATACACAAAAGGCGATCGGATGGGTCGCCTTTTTATTTAACTTATCATCCGGTAAATACAAATAGTATGAGCAATTCTCCAAAACACCCGAAGGCTTTGCCCTATTTATTTTTTTCAGAAATGTGGGAAAGATTTGGCTATTACCTGATGATCGGCATATTCACTTTCTATCTTAAGGATGCAACAGCAGGTTTTAATATGGATGAAAAAGATTCAGCCAGCCTGTATGGTACATTTATCGCACTGGTATTCTTCACCCCTTTCCTGGGAGGTCTTATCGCCGATCGTCACCTGGGTTACCGCCGCTCGATCATTCTTGGCGGCTTGCTGATGGCTGCAGGGTATTGCCTGATGAGCATACACAACCTTACGATGCTGTACATATCTATGTCACTCGTCATTATTGGTAATGGTTTTTTTAAACCAAATATCTCAACGCTGCTGGGAAATGTTTACTCAACACCGCAACACATGGCGCAAAAAGATGAAGGATACAATATCTTTTACATGGGTATAAATATCGGCGCTTTCATCTGCAATTTCTTTGGTGCGGCTTTATATACTACTATTGGCTGGGGAGCTGCATTCATTGCCGCAGGTGTTGGTATGCTGATCGGTGTCGTTATATTCATTGCAGGTACAAAGCACTACGCCGCATTTGATACCAGGAAACCCTTGCAGGAAGGTGATATGCCCTTGTGGAAGATCATCATGCTTGTAATTGTTCCATCACTGGTATTCGGTATGATCGGCTGGTTTATTAAAGGCGATGAATATGTTTTCGATTCCAATTCAACCGATGCTTTCATTTTTGCATGCTTTCCTGTTTTGGTTTTTTATGTGATCGTATTATTCAGGAGCAATAAGAACGAACGGCCGGCCATCGGTGCTATGCTTACCATTTTTGCTGTGGTGATCTTATTTTGGGCCATCTTTAAACAAAACGGTTCGGCATTAAATACCTGGGCCAGCCGCTATACCGAACGGCATGTGAGCGGAACAGGTGAATCGGTTTTATCGGCTTTAAAACAAACACAGACCATCACCTATAAAAAAGATTCAGTAGTGAAGCTTGATGAACAGTTCAGAAAGATCAAGATAGGCGGCAGCGAAGTAAAGGAAATTAACTACCCATCTTATTTTATGAATATGGATCTTACAAAAGACCCGGTTGTTGAAAATGAACCAGTGAAAGTCTGGGCTGCCAGTCTCAGCCAATCCATAAATCCCTTCTGGGTTATTGCTCTTACACCACTGATAGTAGCTTTATTCACCTGGCTCCGGCGGAAAAACAAGGAACCATCAACACCTACCAAGATCGCATTTGGCTTATTGATATCTGCTTTATCGGTATTGGTAATGGTGGCTGCTGTAAATTCCGGTAATAATGGTTCAGAAAAAGTTAGTGTATGGTGGCTAATCGGGAGCTATGGCGTTATAACCATCGGCGAACTTTTTTTAAGCCCGATGGGACTTTCACTGGTTTCAAAACTGAGTCCTGTACGTATGACCTCACTTATGATGGGAGGCTGGTTTCTCTCTACTTCAATCGGGAATAAACTGAGTGGTGTATTAGCAAGCCAGTGGGATAAATATGATAACAAAGCCAATTACTTCTGGCTGAATTTTATTTTGCTGTTTGCAGCTGCCCTGCTTTTGTTTGTGTTACTTAAATGGCTTAACCGGGTAATGAAAGAAAAAGGCGTTAATTAAAGAAACTCCAGGCGATCATATTGTTTACCGAGGATCATTTTATCATCGGCCCCCAGCCATTTATTTAAGACCGTTGCATATACATTTTTGAAGTCAACCTTGTGTTTCAGGTCGCCTTCATTAAGATCAGCAAGGTCTGGCATTGCATTCAGTATTCCTTTCTCCTTCAATCCACCGCTGATGAAGAACATATTGTTTGCGGTTCCATGATCGGTTCCGCCGCTTGCATTCTGTGATACCCGCCGCCCAAATTCACTGAAGGTCATCATCAGCACATCCTGGAAACGGTTATTTGCCTTCAGGTCGGCAATAAATGATTTTACAGCGTCATTCAGTTCAGTAAATAATCTTTTCTGCTGGTTATCCTGGTTCACATGCGTATCAAAACTTCCGAGGCTTACATAATACACTTTGGTATTGATGTCGGAGAAGATAAGCGAGGCAATGGTCTTCAGGTCTTTCCCCAGTTCAGTATTCGGATAGGTTTGTGACGAGGGGTGAACACGGCTTTGTTGATAAATATAATCAGCACTACTGAGTGTTGCACTCATGGTTTTGTACAAATAGTCAATAGTTTCTTCTCCATGCCGGTGGTCACTGTTCACATCTTTAAAGTACTTTCCGTTGCTGCTGTTGAATAATTTTTTAGGGTCTTTGAATGCAAGGCCTTTATTCTCTTCCCCTTTCAATGCAAGGCTTAATACATCATCCAGTTCCATAGCCTGGGTGGGTTTATCGCATCCTTTGCATTGAGCATCCAAATAGCGGCCAACCCAGCCTGTATTTATATATTCATTACTGTCGCTGGCGCTGTGCCAGATATCCATACTGCGGAAATGAGAACGGTCGGGGTTGGGATAACCCACGCTGTTCAGTATGGAAAGGCTTCCTTCATCATACAGACCTTTAAAAGTTTCCAATGCCGGATTCAATGCTGTTTCATCTGTAAGCAACAAAGATTTTTCTTTTGTGATCCCAAGCTTCGGCCTCTCCCTGTAATAAATATCATTACGCACAGGTATCACGGTATTCAAGCCATCGTTGCCACCGCTGAACTGAATTACAACAACCACTTTATTGCCAGGCGGCACCATCATCGGCTTTTCAAATGCCTTTAAAAATTTAGGCAGCATGAATGATGCTGTTGCCAGTGAGCCAACTTGTAAAAATTCCTTTCGCTTAATCAGCATATATTCTATTTTGAATGTTGAATTTTAAATATTGAATGAAAACCATTCCTGCTCATTCAACATTTAGAATTTATAATTTAGCATAGTTGATACTCCGGTGTGCTCATCAGATTTACCACAGCGCTTTTTATATAGTTTTCCCTGTTCTCTGTATTCAGGTATTTCTCCAGCACTTTATTACTTACCTGGCTTTTTGTTTGCAAGACCGTTGCTGAAATATTCTCTAACAGTCTTTCCCGTTGAACCTTCTCAAAAATTTTATTTACAGCCGGCCATTCAATAGTGGCTGTACCGCCTTTCACTGCTTCTTTCATTCGTTTTACATTGACTTCCATCATCTGCCCCATCATTACATCATCATCAGCTTTGGGGCGCAGGTCAAGCATTTCATTTGCAGTGAGTATTTGAGGAATGCGCAAACGCAACATCAGCGAACTGCTGTCGATCCAGTTTTTTCCACCGGGCCAGCCGGCAACATTGGGCGGAAAGAACAGGACCTGGCCCAAGGTGCGCTGAAATAATAATTGCGACTGGTCATTTTCCATTTGCAAGGGCAGTAACCTTCTTATTCCTGCCAGTAACTCAATGGGTGATTTTATTTTTGTACCAATATTTTTTTCATCATAGAACCAGCTGCTGGTATATATATCTTCCAGTAGTTTTTTTATCTCGAAGCCATTTTGATAAAAACGGTTGCTTAACCATTCTACTTTTGTATCATCAACCGTATCATTTACAAAATATTTATAAATCTTTTTAGTGATGAACCTGGCTGTTTGTTTTTGTTCTGTCAAAAGATTGATGATATCATCTCCATTGAAATTTCCTGTTTTACCTAATACGGTTTTACTGCCATTATCATGCTGGTTAGGTCTGAAAACAAATTCGCCCCGTGGGTTAAAGCCCCACCCTGTAAATGCCCTTGCTGTTTCTTTTACATCATTTTCAGTATAATTTCCACGGCCCATGGTAAAAAGTTCCATCACTTCACGGGCAAAATTTTCATTGGGATGCTGTTTCCTGTTTTGTTGGTTATTCAGGAACTGGAGCATGGCCGGGCTTTTGCTCACCGCCATTAGAAGGTTTTTGAAGTTACCCAATGCATTCTCTCTTATTACCTGTAATAACTCCTGCTGAAAAAAACTGTTATTTACCCGGCAGGCAAAATGCCCATGCCAGAAAAGGCTCATTTTCTCCCTCAACTGCGATTCACTGTTAACCATTTTATCAAGCCAGGCAATATTCAGTTTTTTCAATCCCTCCCTTGACATATCCTGGATATCTTTTCGTTGCTCCCTGGTTAGTTCAGATCTTTTCATACCATCCATCTCTTTTGCCCCGGCGAAATAAGTATCAATCAGGTTTTGAGATACATTCATCTTCTCGGGCATTTTTTCCGAGGTGTTTACCAAAAGCTCCCATAATTTTTTCTGTGAAATAGTATCAAGCGATTCAGCATTTTCGGCCATGGGGCCAAATGCAGCACGCCACAATAAATGCTGATTTTTTAAGCGATTGGATGCTGGCATAACAATGAAGTTATTTTATGAAGGTCAACAAAACTGGTATAAGACCAGTTTTATGGCTCATGGTTTAATGTGTAAAGTTACTATTATAAACAAAGAAAACCGGCGGGTTTTGTCAACCGGGTAGTGCAATAAGCCTATAGCAAGGGCCTGTACGTTTACAGGCCCTTAAATGATTTTATCTGAAGAATGGAGAGGAACAGAATCAAAAATGGCAGGATGAACTATCCTTTTTTTGAATTTGCTTTTACATAAGCATATACATTGTCTTTTTCTGCATCGGTCAGCCTGGCCCTTGGCGCCATCACGGCGAGGATACTTGCCCACCTGTCGGCCGTATAATCAGTAGTAACTTTTAATCCATGACATTTTCCGCATTTGGCATTATAAGTTGCCTGGCCGGCAATTGCTGCGTTAGTTTCAGGATTATTTGTACTTGTTGGTGCAACTTTTGTTCCCGTTGTACCTGTATTTTCGACAGGCGCCTGCGTTGTAGTTGAAGTAGTTGCTTTGCCTGGGTCAGTTTCAACAGGCTTGGTTTGTCCAATCACAGATCCTGTGTTGGTTGCAGGTGTTTCGGACTGTGTTGGCGTGACTTTTTTTGCACAACCCCAAACCAGTATCACAGTAGCTAAAATTGTAAACGTTTTTTTCATGTTCGATATATTTTTTACGAATGATAAATATAGCAACTTTAAACAAATCAAAGCCGCTGCAAAATTTAAAAAATTAGTTAATGCTGGTTTGACCGAAGTATTTGTGAAGTACTGCAGGCAGGTTTATGGTTTTATCTGACTGATTATTTTCCAGCAGGCAGGCAACAATCCTCGGCAATGCGAGGGAAGATCCGTTCAACGAATGTAGTAGTTGTGTTTTATTTTCTCCGTCTTTAAACCTTATCTTCATCCTGTTGGTTTGAAAGGTTTCAAAATTACTTACCGAACTTACCTCCAGCCATTTTTGTTGTGCAGCGCTATACACTTCAAAATCGTAAGTGAGTGCAGAGGCAAAGCCCATGTCGCCGCCGCAAAGCCTTAATATCCGGTAGGGCAGCTCGAGTGAGTTTAATAATTTTTCTACATGGTTCACCATTTCTTCCAGTACATCATAACTCTTGTCTGGATGAACTACCTGAACAATTTCAACCTTATCAAACTGGTGTACCCTGTTCAATCCCCTCACATCGGCCCCAAAACTTCCGGCCTCCCTCCTGAAACAAGGAGTGAAAGCTGTCATTTTTACGGGCAGGTCGTTTTCTTTTAAAATCTCATCCCGGTAAATATTCGTAAGCGGTACTTCGGAAGTTGGTATCAAATAAAAATTGTCTTCTGTTGCATGATACATCTGTCCTTCTTTATCCGGCAACTGTCCTGTTCCATATGCCGAAGCTTCATTCACCATCAATGGTGGCAGGTATTCGATATAGCCTGCTGCAGTATTATAATCCAAAAAATACTGGATCAATGCCCGTTGCAGTTTAGCGCCGTTACCTTTGTATAATGGAAAGCCGCTTCCTGTTAGTTTAGCGCCGGTTTCAAAATCAACAATGTCATATTTTTTTATAAGTTCCCAGTGCGGAACAGCCGATGCAGGCAGTGACGGTTTATTCCCTCCTTGCCTCACTACTTCATTTTCTTCGGGTGTTTTGCCTTTTGGTACAGACGTATGTGGAAGATTAGGAATTAAATAAAGAATGTCCTGAATCCGTTTTTCAGTTTCTTGTTTACCAGGAATTATAGCTGCTTTTAAATTCGCTACTTCCTTTTTTTTATCCTCTGCTAACTCCTTTTGCCCTTTTGACATTAACTGTCCAATCTCTCTTGAAATGGAATTTATTTTAGAGAATATCTCTTCTTCGGTACGCTTAAAGCCTCTAAGTTCTTCATCCAATTCCAGTAGTTCATCAATTAAGGCGATTTGAACGAAATGCTTTACAGCCAATCTTTCTTTTACCAGTGCCGTATTTTGCCTTATATAACCGATCTGTAACATGTGTTCTTAAAAATTTTGCCAAAGATACAGTTTTGAACGAAGGATAAAACGCTGGCCGGGCGGATAACGCAGATGCCCGCTGGTTTAAGCCGAGAGCATCGGCTTAAACTGTGTCATCCGTGTTCTATATTTGCAGGATGCAACAGGCAAAAGACGATCTACAGGTAAGGTGGCTTAAATTACGTATTAAGCTAAAAGAACAGTTTGGCATTAAACCTGATGTGGATGGCATACTTTTTTTGATCGGTATACAGGAACTGGGCAGCGGTAAACAGGACTTTACCAAAGAAGAGAAGCAGGACCTGATGCATATTGCAGTTTGTACCGTACTTTCGCCAAGCGGTTATTATATACTGGAAGGTAATGACGAGGAGGGCTGGCCGCATTTTAAACAGCTTAAACCCTTACCGGAATTTATGCTGGCAGAACAGGAAAATTTTTTAAAGGACCATATTTTATTATATTTTCAAAACCAGGATTTTATTGACTAATTATTTACTTATGAAGAAGTTTAGTGTTTGTATTACGGCATTACTGATGATGTTTTTTACGGTTGGTGTACATGCCCAGACAAAAAAGCCGGCTGTGAAAAAAGCTCCGGCAAAAAAAGCAGCAGTGAAAAAGCCTGCCACAAAAAAAGTTGCGAATGCTCCAAAGCTGATCAGGGTTCCGGGTGTAAGGGTTAAAATCACCACTGATTCTGGTGTGATTGTTATCCGCCTGTATGACAAAACGCCAAAGCACCGTGATAACTTCATCAAACTGGCTAATGAACATTTTTTCGACAGCCTTTTATTTCACCGGGTGATCAGGGAATTTATGATACAGGGTGGCGATCCACTCAGTAAAAATGCACCTCCCGGCACCATGTTAGGTAGTGGAGATGTAGGTTATACAATTCCTGCAGAATTCGATACCTCATTATTTCATAAAAAAGGCGCACTGGCTGCAGCCCGTACCAACAATCCCGAAAAAGCAAGCAGCGGCTGTCAGTTTTATATTGTACAAGGAAAAAAATATACCGACGGTGACCTTAACATGATGGAAATGCAGGCTGGGATAAAATTCTCACCTGCAAAAAGAAACATTTATAAGACCATTGGTGGCGTACCTTTCCTCGACATGAACTATACTGTTTTCGGGGAAGTGGAAAGTGGGCTGGAGGTCATTGACAAGATCGCATCTGTACTAACCAACGGATCTCCTTATGACAGGCCACTGGGTGATGTACGTATGTATATAGAAGTAATCAAATAGTTCAGCAGTAAAAACCTTATTTTGCACCCGATTCAAAAAACTTCAAACTTTATACGATGAATTTTCCTGATAATCTCCGCTACACCAAAGACCATGAATGGCTATCATTGAATGGTAACATTGCCACTATCGGTATTACCGATTTTGCCCAGCGTGAATTGGGCGATATTGTTTATATCGATATCAGTGCAAAAGGCAAGGCACTTAATGCTGAAGAAGTGTTTGGTACTGTGGAAGCCGTTAAAACTGTGAGTGACCTTTTCTTACCTGTAGCCGGAACCATCACTGAAACAAACCCTTTACTGGATTCAAAACCCGAGTTGGTGAACAGCGATCCGTATGGAGATGGCTGGATGGTAAAAATGACGGTGAATAACCCTGCTGATGTTGAAAGCCTGATGAATGCAGAAGCATATGCCGCTTCTGTGGGATAGTTTAAGTTATATCATGAATAATAAGCAAACCCAGGGTATAGGAATACACGTTTCAAAATTTTATCCAGGCATTGCCTGGTTTTTTCTTGTATTAATTGCCATTAGTATACCTGGGTATGATCTGCCCAAAGTTGATGAATGGTTCATTGAAGTGAACTTTGATAAACTGATACATGTTGGTTTATTTGCTGTGCTGGCCTACCTGTTCATGCTACCCATAATAAGATCTTCTTTACCACAAAAGGAAAAACGGAACTACCTCGTCAAGATAGCTATAGCCACCATTCTCTGGGGTATTACTACAGAATTCATTCAAAAATTCTTTGTCCCCGGCAGGAGCTTTACCCTTGGCGATTGGGTGGCCGATGGTTTAGGTGGTATAGTTGCATTGTTCTATGGCCGCTGGCGCTTGTCAAAAATGCAAAGTTCTTCCCAGATTAAAAGCTAAATGCCCTGTGGGGATGTGGCTAGCTTGTTTCAACGGCTTTAAGTCCGTACATTTGTAAATACACAAAACATAAAAACAACATGGAGTACAATACTACCAGAAACCATTTGATCATGAGGGAATATGGAAGGCATATCCAGAAAATGGTAGAATACCTCTTAACAATAAAAGACAAAGAAGTAAGACAGCGTAATGCCCAGGCTGCTATTGAACTGATGGGTTTTTTAAATCCACATCTTAAAAATGTAGAAGATTTTCGTCATAAGTTATGGGATCATCTTTTCCTCATCAGTGATTTTACGCTGGATGTGGACAGCCCCTATCCCATTCCTACAAGAGAAACATTGAAGGCAAAGCCCGAACGCCTACGCTATCCAAAAAAATACCCCAAGTTCAACCACCTGGGAAAAAATATTGAAGTGGTGATCGATAAAGCATTGAAAGAGGAGAACCCCGAAAAGAAACAAGGGTTTGCCAATGCCATTGCCTATTATATGAAACTCACTTACAGCAACTGGCATAAGGAGCTGGTACACGATGATAATATCCAGACTGAATTATCGGACATGACCAATGGCGAACTGGAATTTAATAACCGGCCTTTTGTAAAGCACCGTGTTGATACCCGTGATGATAGAGATGATTACGGAAAGCGCAGTGGTGGTAATTACCGCAAAAATTTTGGAGGCAGAAGTAATTCCGGTGGCGGAAGGGATAACCGTGGCGGTGGCAGAGGCGGCAACCGTGGCGGTAATGGTGATAACAGGAACAACAACCGTAACTTTAAAAAGCGGTATTGATAAACACGAATTAAGCGAATTATACGAATTTAAAATACATACCTGGTGTCAAAGAACATCAGGTTTTTTATTTACGTTTGCCTGTCTATTTCGGGTAATTAGTGTAATCAGTTAAATTAGTGTATGCAATCATTTGAGGTAAGCGGCGGAAAAAAACTTTCAGGAGAAATTACTCCGCAGGGTGCAAAGAACGAAGCCCTGCAGGTGATATCAGCAGTATTATTGAGCCCTGAAAAAATCACCATCAGCAATATTCCTGATATACTGGATGTAAACCTGCTGATAGAATTGCTGGGCGAAATGAAAGTGAAGATAAACAGGACAAGCAGGGATACCTGCAGCTTCCAGGCAGATGACGTTGATATTGATTACCTGCATAGTGAGTCGTATCACAAAAAGAGTGGAAGATTAAGAGGTTCTGTAATGCTGGCCGGACCCATGCTTGCCAGGTTTAAAAAAGCATATATACCAAAACCTGGTGGTGATAAAATAGGCCGGCGCAGGTTAGATACCCATATCATCGGGTTTGAGAAATTAGGTGCAAAGTTTTCTTATGATAGTGATGATGGGTTCTTTCATCTGGAATCTCAAGGATTAAAAGGAACTAAGATTTTGCTGGATGAACCCAGCGTTACCGGCACTGCAAATATTTTAATGGCAGCCTCCCTGGCAATCGGCACAACTACCATCTATAATGCTGCCTGCGAACCCTATGTACAACAGCTTTGCAAAATGCTTAACCGAATGGGCGCCAAGATCAGTGGTATCGGCAGTAATATGCTTATCATAAACGGTGTTGATCATTTAGGCGGAACAGAGCATCGCATGTTGCCCGATATGATTGAAGTGGGTTCTTTTATTGGTCTGGCGGCCATGACCCAAAGCGATATTACTATCAGGAATGCAGGTGTTGAACATTTGGGTATCATCCCCGAAAAATTTCAACAACTCGGTATTCAATTGAATTGTAAAGGAGATGATATACACATTCCTGCACAGGAATTTTATGAAGTGCAGAAATATATGGATGGAGGTGTGTTAACTGTTTATGATCATCCCTGGCCTGGTTTTACACCCGACCTGCTAAGTATTGTTTTGGTGACCGCTATACAGGCCAAAGGAAGTGTATTGATACACCAGAAAATGTTTGAAAGCCGTTTGTTCTTTGTAGATAAACTGATCGACATGGGAGCCCAGATCATTCTCTGTGATCCCCATCGTGCAGTTGTTATCGGTTTGGAAAGAGAGCAATATTTACGTGGCATTACCATGAGCAGCCCCGATATACGTGCCGGGGTTGCTTTGCTTATTGCTGCATTAAGTGCACAGGGGAAAAGTATTATTCAGAATATTGAACAAATTGACAGGGGCTACCAGCATATTGATGAGCGCCTGAGGAACCTGGGAGCAGATATTAAACGGGTAATGAGCCTTTAAGATTCAGGTAATTGCCCTTTGACTTGTTTTTCTTTTCTTTGCACATGGCTTCCATTCACCAGAAAATACTGATCATCACCGCTCCTTCAGGCGCAGGCAAAACGTCTATTACAAGATACCTGATGAAAGTTTTTCCCGTACTGCAATTTTCGGTATCTGCAGCAACACGTGCTGCAAGAGGTACTGAAAAAGACGGCGTGGATTATTATTTTATGAGCGAGGATGATTTCAAACAGAAGATACAGAACAAGGAATTTGCCGAATGGGAAATGGTGTATGAGGGGAAGTATTACGGCACATTAAAATCTGAATTGAAAAGAATATGGGCGCTCAACAAGATCCCTGTACTGGACATTGATGTAAAAGGAGCCATACACATACAACAGCAATATCCCGAGAATACACTCAGTCTTTTTGTAGAACCTCCGTCGGTAGATGAATTGAAGAAGCGGCTCCTCAGCCGTGGCACCGAAACTGCAGAGTCGCTTACTGCCAGGGTGAATAAGGCCTCATACGAAATGTCGTTCAAGGACCATTTCAATAAAGTAGTTGTTAACGACAACCTG
This sequence comes from Ferruginibacter sp., assembly GCA_044222465.1. Classification (GTDB taxonomy): domain Bacteria; phylum Bacteroidota; class Bacteroidia; order Chitinophagales; family Chitinophagaceae; genus Ferruginibacter. Next base: position 190 of record JBGANE010000036.1, on the reverse strand, counting down.
CAGCGGGTCTGTGCCGAAGCAGAAAAGATCGTGGGTGATTTTTTAAACGAGAACTGATTACGTAAAAGCACCCTGCAGGGTGATGGTTTCCCTTGTCAAAGATTTTTACTTTTAGGTAAATAAGTAACCAGTGGAAAAAATAAAGATCAGCATCATTGAGGATAATAAAGTGATCAGGGATAATGTGAGC
>JBGANE010000035.1:0-26792 GCA_044222465.1 Ferruginibacter sp. | reverse complement strand
CAAGGAACAGTTTGTTTGTTGCACCCAGCATAAAAACGCATAGCTGGAAGATAAGCACAGGTACTCCGAACTTGATCTCTTCCCATACATGGCTTACCTGGAATGTGAAGTTGATATAGCCATTTTTTGTATAATACCATATACTATATAAGTTCACTGCCAGCAAAGAGATGGCTATGCCCCATATCCTTCCCATCCAGCCGCTAAAGAAAAAAACGATCAGGATCACAGACAAGGAGTATTCAATAATTGATTTGGATATTCCTGTAGCCGCATAATTGTTAACCTCGTTGCGATTCCGTATCAGGGCAAAAAGGAGTTCACTTGAAAATGTAAGAAAGGCAAGGCCAGGGAGTATGTAAACAAATGAACCAGGAAAATCAAATTTCTCCCTCAATGCTCCCTGGAAAATAAAGAGTGATAAAGTGGCCAGTAGCGCCAGTATTGCTCCAATAAAAAAGTTACCGGTTAATGAAGCGGAGAAATCAGATTTTGGTTTCTTAAAATAATCTGCAGCCGAGGATTGTATCATGCCCAGGGAAATGAATGGTGCAAGCAAGATCATATTACTGGAGAACAAGCTCAGCAACCCGTTATCTGTAGGCGTTAAATATTTGGGATTGGTGAATAAGGGGATCAGGATGAACGAAACGCCTTTAGAAAAAAAATTGGTAAATATATACCTGTAAGCAGGATTTTTAACCGCAGTTTTAACCGTATCGATCATGGACATAATTACCCGGGTAAGTTAGTTTTGTAAAAAGGATACCGGACCAGGAACTAGTTATTATTCATCCACTTGTCGTACCACATCTGGAACATCAGTATGTACCATATCTTTTCTGCCCTTTCTATTTTCCCGTGATAGAACGAGTTTTTTATCTTCTGTATTATATCGTTATTGAAAATACCCTGCTGCCTGATGAACTGTTCGTCAAAATACCTGTCTACAAAGGGTTTAAGGTCATTCTGCAACCAGGCAGATATAGGGATGCCAAAGCCCATCTTTGGCCTATTCATCATCGACTCAGGCAAGTATTTATGAACTATCTGCTTTAGTATGAACTTCTTATTGCCTTTATTGTATTTGTATTCCAGCGGCAGTTGTGCAGCCCATTCAATAATGCGTTGATCAAGGAAAGGTTCCCTTCCCTCAAGACTCACACTCATACCGGCCCTGTCAACTTTTTGAAGGATATCATCCAGCAGGTAGGTCTGGTAATCTATCGCCATCATGTAAGACAGAATGGAATAATTATTTGTTTTCAGTTCTTTACTGTCGAAGAAAGATGGCAATCTTTCAATATTCTCCATGAATAACCCGGTCAGGTCTTTTTCGCTCATCTGCTGGGTAAGGCTCATCAGTACATTCCTGTCGGATGGTTCTTTTAAAAGCGACTTTACTTTTTCGTAACGACTGTGAAAGAGATATTTTTTATTAAGCACCGGTATCTTATCTGCAGGGATAGCGTCCATTAGTGCGGCTGTACTCCTCCTGGCAAAGCCGGGGATCCTTTTGAATGTGCTCCCATACCTTGTCATATAATCATAGCGGTTATAGCCTGCAAATATCTCATCTCCTGCATCGGCTGATAAAGCCACAATCACTTTTTCTCTTGCAATACGACTTACCAGTGTAGTGGGAATAGCGCTGCTATCGGCAAAGGGTTCATCATAAAAGAAAGGAAGTTGGGGAACAATATCCAATGCTTCTTTCTCTGTGCAATAATATTCTGTGTGATCAGTACCCAGGCGGGCTGCCGTTTCTTTGGCATAAGGCGCTTCATTTAAGCCGGCATCAGGTACGCCAATGGTAAAGGTTTTTATTTTTTCTGTACTGTTCTTTTGCAGGATCGCTGTTACACAGGCACTGTCGTAACCGCCACTCAGGAAAACACCAACAGGCACATCGCTTACCATACGGTACTGAAAGGCGCTTGTTAAAAGCTTTTCTGTTTCTTCAATAGCTTCAGGCAGGCTGATATTTAATATTGGTTTATTATATGCATCATACACATTCCAGTATTGCTTCGTTTCTATTGCTCTTGTTTTTACATCAACAATAATAAAATGGCCCGGATTCAATTTGTATGTATCATGAAAAATACAATGTGGTGTTGGCACATATGCAAACTGCAGAAAAGCTGCGATAGCATCGGTGTTGATCTTCTTTTCAAAAGCCGGGTGCTGCATCAACACTTTTAATTCAGACCCAAAAAGAAACAAGCCATCTTTCCAGTAATAAAAAAAAGGTTTTACACCCGCCCTATCCCTGCAGGCAAACAATTTTTGTTTCTCTTCATCATAGATGGCAAAGGCATACATACCAATGAATTGCTGTAGTGCTTCGCTACCCCATTCCTCATAAGCATGTAGTATTACTTCCGTATCACTATGACTTGAGAATTGATGGCCCTTCGTTTCAAGCCTGGCTTTTATTTCTTTATAATTATATATCTCACCGTTGAAAGTGATGTGTAGTTTTTTATGCGTCTTTGGCTGGCGGCCTCCTTCAGAAAGATCAATAATGCTTAAACGCCTGTGGCCAAGACCAACTTCCGCATCATCGGCATTGAACATAGCATAGCCTTCTCCATCAGGTCCACGATGAGCCATGATACGGTTCATCTTTTCCAGTACATCCTGGCTGGTTCTTTTTTGATAATCAATAAATCCCGATATGCCGCACATGATTTGAATTTTAAAAAGTAAAGTTACACCCCCTTCAATTATTTTCGGCCAGGGCCTCTGAATAAATATTCCTTAATCCTGTTATATGCTGCCTGAGTGTAAAGTTATTAATCGCTCTTTGCCTGCCTGCTTCTGCTTTTTCAAATAGCTGTTGTTTATCTGCCTGGCTTAATAAAACGATCTTTCCTGCAAGGTCATTTACATCCGACAATGAAAAATACCAGGCATTATCTTCACATTGTTCCCTGAAAGAAGCGTTATCGCTCAGCAATAAAGGCATCCGCATAGCCATAGCTTCCAATATACTTAACGAAAACCCTTCGAAGGTAGATGTCATCACAAAAAGGTCGTATTGAGGAATAATTTGTTCAATATTATTCACTTCGCCTTTTAAATTCACTTTTGCACCAGTCAGTTCAATTTGCTTACTAAGTTCATCCTTCATATTTCCAATACCATATATGTCCACTTCAATATTTTTATCTTTGATCAGAGCCATAGCATTGACCAGGTACATATAATTCTTTTGCAAACGCAAAGCGCCAACCGAAACCAACATGAATGTGCCCTTATTTTTTTCAACAGAACTATTTTGAATATTAAACCTGTCAACATCAACAAATGTGTATAGTGTATAAGCTTTGTAAGGCTTTAATTTTAAAAAAGAAAAATATTCTTCCATGGCTCCTTTAGCCACAACTATGATAATATTCCGGCGAAGCTGATAGGTGAGTTTATCCAGGAATCGGACGTACCAATGTTTGTATTCAACTGAAGTTGCAATAAAAGCATGAATAGTGGTGATGAGCGGAATATGTTTTGGTACAGAAAGCCGGGCTACAAGCGTAGGCCAGAATAAATGTGTGTGTACGAGATCAGGTTTCTCCTTTTTTACTATACGCCGGAATTTGATAATACCAACCGGTAAAAAAAGCAGTGAACTAAGATTAATGTAAATGAGTTTGCTGCACTGCAACTCAGCTCCAAAATTATTTCCGGGGAAAAGCGTAACTACAACATGTTCATATTCCGGCAACTCTTTTATCACCCTCACCGTCATGGTTTCGGCACCACCCCTTCCCAGGTTGAAAATAAAGTGAATGATTTTTTTCTTCATGAATAAAAGCAGCAGTGTTGAACTACACAACGGGGTTTACCCGACAATCCTTTACTATTTTTTGATTCCTTTTACCACGTATGCAATACTATTATCATAACGTATCTCTCCTCCCCAAACCTTTTCCATCCCGTTTTCCTCAAACCATTTTTTAACAGTAGACACTTTTTGCGGCTGGTCATATTCGGGGCTGAACATATCGAATGTATCAAGTATGCACCATTCCCTGAGTTCGCTTTTTGAAAGGCCCCGGGGCATCGTACCGCTGATATCACAAATAGGTATAAACCTGTTGACAAACCTGCCAATTCCTATTTTATTAAAGAACTTCGTGGCAGCGATCATCCAGTCAGCATTTTTTTCAATTGTATTCAACAATTTTTCGTTACTCCATTTTTTGGTAATGGGCCTGAATATGTATTTAGCCTGGAGTTTGGTCCACCAGCCATTCACACAATAAAAATCAACAATCACTTCTGCACCGGGCTTTGCCATGGCAATCAGGGATTGCACAGTCTTTTTAACATCGGGTGTATGCTGGATAACGCCAAAACAAAATACTTTATCGAAACTGGCTTTTGTAAAAGGCATGTCATATACACTTGCCTGGAAAAGGTGAAGCCTGTTCTTATGATGACCGTTATTTTTGAAATTAGCTTCTACGGCATTGCTGTAATCAACACTGTATAGATTGGCTTTGGTATGATCCAGAACGATCTGCGTAAACCGACCTGCACCACTGCCAACTTCAAGGATATTTTTATCCTGCAGATTTTCTTTGTCCCAACCGGTTACAGCAAAGAAACGGGAATGACTTAATTGAGAATTCTTTTGTTCCCTGTCTATCTGCGTGGCAGCAAACTTGTTCCACTGGTAGCCAAAGTTCTGGGTGTAATTAACTTCGGGTACAATACGATAGGCTCCGTTTTTATAAGGGAATATGGCAGACTGGTTATTATCCAGCAGGCCCTGCGGGCTTTCTTGCAAAGCTGTTTCAGTAAATGGGTTTAAAAGGATAACTTCTCCGCTCATGAGTTTTGGATAATTTTAGTTTTTAACGAATCCCGGATAGCTTTATTATAAGGTCACTCCACGTTGACCCTCTTTTCCTTTTCCACAGTATCAAACCAGTCAATGAATTTACGAATGCCTGTTACCATGTCGGTTGCCGGCTTATAGCCAAACAGGGCCTGGGCCTTTGTAATGTCCGCAAAAGTGATCTCTACATCTCCTGGCTGCATGGCATCATATTTAATATTTTTAGCCTTCCCCATTCCTGTATAAATAACATCAACCAGGTCCTTCAGTTTTACGGGCTTATTATTACCAAGGTTCACTATAGTATAAAGGTCTGTATTCTTCAAACAAAATTGCAGTGCATTGAAAATGCCAGAAACTGTATCGTCGATATATGTATAATCCCGGGCTGTACTTCCATCGCCAAACAAAACAACCGGCTTATCATTTGCAATATTCTTCACAAACTTATGTATGGCAAGGTCGGGGCGCTGGCCCGGACCATACACGGTAAAGAACCGCAGGTTGATGACATCTATATTATATAAATGGTGGAAAGTATAGTTCATCAGTTCTCCTGCCTTCTTGGTGAATGCATAAGGTGAAATTGGATTGTCAACATTATCTTCCTCACTGAAAGGTTTCTTTTCATTATTGCCATATACCGAGGAGGAAGAGGCAAACACCAGTTTATTGATCGAACGCTCCAGCATGAACTCATGCACTTTCTGTGTTCCTGTAATATTAGCCTTGATATAGCCTGCCGGATCTTCAATGGAAGGCCTTACCCCGGCTTTTGCAGCAAGGTGTATAACAGCCTGGATATTTTTTTCTTTTATTTCTTCCAGCCCTTCTGTAATATCAAGATCATAAAAGCTGAATTGCTGTTGACCTCTGAACCCATCCATATTGCGTTCTTTTACTGGCCTGGGATAAAACGGGTCGAAGTTATCAACGCCGATGACCCGATAGCCCTTTGACAGGAGTAATGTGCAAACATGACTACCGATGAATCCGGCGCAACCTGTAACTAATATTGTATCCATTCTGCTGTAAAAGTAATGATAAAAAATATGGTTTATTCATGTTGCTATGTGGCAAGCGCTCTCGTTGGCGAACTTTTAATGATCACAAAACGTTTTTTAAAGTTCATGAAATACTTTTCAAAATAAGTGTACGACAAGTGAGCAACAAAAATGGTTGCACCAATGATCACCGCAAAAACAATAACATATTTATACAGTGGCGTAACATTCAGCCCGGCGATAAGTTTTGAGAAGAGGAAGATAAGCAGTGGATGTATCACGTAGATGCCGTAAGATATCTTTCCCAGGTAATCAAAAGCCTTTGTTTCAAGATTAACGAGGCGGTTCTTTATGTTGATCTGTCCGATGATGACCAGTATGGCTGTAAAAGCTATTATCTCGTTATCAATAACCGAAATGAAATGAAATTTATTGATGGCTGTGAGAAACAGCAGTCCCCAGCAAAATGACTGGGTTATTTTATTATCAACCAGTTTTAAGAACAACTCATTTCTCTCCCTGTAAAAGATGGCCCCCAGCGCTCCCATCATCATGCAATGAAAGCGGGTTATATGAATGGCAGATTCCACAATAGAACCTGGCGAATAAAAATGAAAGAAGAGTTTTGTTCCCATCAATATCGTGATAGCTATAACCAGTGGTATAACAGGTTTATTGATCTTTTTGATCACCCATGGCCAGAACAAGTAGAACTGTTCTTCCACACCTAATGACCAGTAATGAGCCAGCAACGGGATGGTGGTGACCAGAATGGATGGTATGTTGGCAGCATAAAAAATATAGAAGAACAATGAATCCTTATTCAACTCCAGGTTAAAAGCCATTATGGTGATGAGAGACACAGAAAGGTATAAATAGTAAAGTGGCCATATCCTGAGTATCCTGCGGAAGTAGAATTTTTTAACATCAATATCTTTCCGGGCCTTTTCTTCCAATAGCAGGTAAGTGATAAGAAAGCCACTGAGTACAAAGAAAATGCTCACACCGTAAGGCCCCAGCATAAGGCCTTTGGGTTTACCATCGCTGAGTGTGCCGAAAATAAAAGGGTCAAGACCGAACTCTCCAAGCTTCAAAGTGATATGCGTAAGCACTACTGCAATTGCAGCAATAGCCCTCAACCCATTAAGGCCAGGAAAGTAAATGGTGCTGTTTTTCATACTCAATTGGAACTGCCCGTGTTTGTACAAGCATTAAAGGTTTGCTGTCTGCAGAAGATGTGCTGACTCATAAGCCCTCGGGTGCTTGGTGTAAAGGCCTTTTCTTAACGGAGTAAGGGGGCATTTATTGCAGGTCAGGCAGGATAAATATGCAGGTCTATCAGCTCTTTGTTTGCCAGCAGTTCTTCCCGGGTAAATTCTTTCTTATTCAGGGTAATACGGTATCCGCAGGCAATAATCAGGTCATAGATATCTTCTAATCTGTCGCCTTTTGCCTTTATAGGCTCGGGATGGATAGCTACAATACATAACGGCCGCAGGTTCTTCAGGGTTTCTGCGGCTCCACGTAATGTATCATATTCTGCTCCTTCCACATCAATCTTGATAAAGTTGAGCTTGCTGATATTCTTTTCTTTTACAAATGCATCAACTGAAGTTACTTCCACGTCAATACCATGTAAATGGCGGTCATCTTTATAATTTACCAGACTGTTGCTGTTATCAGCCTCTCCATCCGAAACAAAAAAAGTTATTTTGCCTGGCTCTTTGCCAACAGCCTTCTGGTAAGGTTCTATTACAGGCTGGCTTTTATTGATTGAAAGTGTTTTCTGGAGCAGCGCATAAGTAGTTGGAGCAGGCTCAAAAGCATACACTTTACCTTTATTACCGGTTACCTGGGACGCAATGACACTGAACAACCCGATATGTGCACCAACATCAATGATGACAGATCCCGGGTTGCAACTGTCTGAAAGGAATTCAAAATTTTCCGCTTCATATTCTTCGGGAAAATACCTGAAGTAGCGGGTTGGGAGCCGGAGTGTATGTCCATTGATCGTTCTCTTTAAGCCCTGGCCCATGCTGGCGATATCGAGCAGTTTGTAAATAAGTTCTTTCATCAAGAGTTACTGCAAAGGTTTTTATTTAAGGCGCAAAATTACCCACTTTAAAAGTACAGCACAAACGTCTTTAAACAATTTTTTATTGTTATTGCTCTTTTCAGGCAATGCCTTTGTAATGATATTGCAACAAAGCATCCTGCAGCAAAGGAGCAAAAATTTAAGCCTTACCACAATTTGCACAGTTTTGCCATTAACAATATATTTGTGTTGATTATTTTGATTTTTTGTTTAAAAAGGCTGTTATTTGTTCATGAACCAGTGTTACAGCATGTAAAACTTCCCTTCCTGGCTTTCGGCTTAATATGAGAATAGTTATTCTGTCACCATATCCCCCTTCTGTTTCACCCAGCCAGCGATTCCGGTTTGAGCATTATTTACCCGAACTTCCCGAAAAAGGGATCAGTTATTCCTACTATTCTTTTGTGGATGTAAAGACGTGGAATTTGATGTTCAGCCACAGTGATCATTTAAAAAAGATATGGGGAGTGACCGTGGGTTTTATCAAGCGGTTCTTTCTTTTATTCAAAATACTCCGGTACGACTTTGTATATATTCACAGGGAAGCTGCACCGGCAGGCCCTCCTTTTTTTGAGTTCATCATCGCCAAGATTTTACGAAAAAAAATAATTTACGATTTTGACGATGCCATTTGGGTAAGGATCGCTTCAAGTGCAAATCCCGGGGTTTCGTATCTCAAATGCACCTGGAAGGTGAAGTACATCTGCAAGTGGAGTTATATAACCACGGTAGGAAATGATTTTCTTGCAGATTTTGCACACAGGTACAGTAAAAATGTAGTAGTCATTCCTACTGTTGTGGACACAGTAAACCTCCACAACAGACTGAAAAACCAATCGGAGCAACCACTCACTATCGGATGGACAGGAACTTTTACTAATTTTTATAACCTGGAAAGGATATTTGAGGCTATAAAAAGATTACAGGAAAAGTATAATTTCAGGTTCCTGATCATTGCAGATAAAGACCCCATGTTCACAGGGATGAAATATGAGTACATCAAATGGAACAAGGCCACGGAAATAGATGATCTTATAAAATTCAATATGGGTATAATGCCTTTGAACAATTCAGAAGTGGAAATGGGAAAATGTGGTTTTAAGGCCATACAATATCTCAGCCTGGGTATTCCCGCAGTAGTGAGCCCGGTAGGAGCAAACTGTAAAGTGGTCTTGAATAACGTGGTTGGATTCTGGGCTGAAAGTGATGAAGACTGGTATACAACCCTGGAGTCGTTGATCAATGATACAGAGTGCAGGATACACATGGGCACAGCAGCCAGGGAACATATCATAAAGCATTATTCCGTAGCAGCTACACGCAAGATGTTTCTTGACCTGTTCGTAAAATAGTCAGTTATTAATGATCATTGATGGAGAATGTTACCTATATAAAGTATTTCGAGTTTTTATTGCTGCCCGTATATCTTTTTTTATTTTTCTTGATCACTAAATGGCTGGTAAAAAAGTATTACGCTGATAGTCATTTAAAAAAGTATTTATACCTCGGGCTGGGTGCTAAAATGTTCGGGAGCATTGCCTTTGCTCTAATGTCGCAGTATTTTTTCAAAGAGGGTGATACATTCATGTATTTTACCGGGGGACTGGATTTTAAAAGATTTTTGTTCGCCAAATTTCCTGACAACCTGAACCTGCTTTTTTTACCCGCTGAAGGTTACGGTAATTTTTATAAATTAAATGCTGACAATGTCAACAACTTTGGTTACATGTCAAGCACGGGTAATCTTTTTACAGCAAAGATCTCGGGCTTTTTCTCTCTTTTTACTTTTGACGGCTACCTGCTCACTTCTTTATTTTTTGGTTTATTCGCTTTCAGTGGTATGTGGCGGCTTTTTGTTGTTTTCAGCAGGATCTATCCTGAGTTATCCAAACAATTAAGCTGGTGCTTCCTGTTTCTACCCAGCATTGTTTATTGGGGAAGCGGGGTAATGAAAGACAGTATCTGCCTGGGTGCTATCGGGTGGCTTTTTAGCAGTTTCTATTTATATTTCGTACTCAAAGAAAAGAACAGGATTCTCCTTTTATATATTGCACTGTCTGTTTTCGTGCTTTATGATGTAAAATCATATATCGCCTTCACGTTGTGTTCCGTATTATTGATCTGGCTGATCGTTAACTTTTTTTCATCCATAAAAAACAAGTTGATCAGAATATCGGCTTCTGCAGCGGCGTTAATGTTTTGTATGGTTTTATTATTTGTATTTTTTGAGGAGATCATAAGCAATATTAACAATGAGGCCGTTTACCTGATCTCAGATACGGTTACAGGAGCAAGCAAGAATTATGAAATGATAAATGCAGACGGAAGCGCTTCACTTTCCAATATCGGGGATATTCAACCGAATATTACAAGTATTATTTCCAAGATTCCCACTGCAGTAGGTAATGCCCTTTTCAGGCCCTATATCTGGGAAGCAAAAAAATTAAATATCCTGATGTCGGCACTTGAAAATGCTTTCTTTCTTTTATTTACCTTATATATTTTCTTACGGGGATTTATTTTTATCCCTTTGATAAAAATATTTTCAAACCAACTGATCTTCTTTTCTTTTATTTTTTCTTTACTGTTTGCCGTACTAATTGGCTTAACCTGCTTCAATTACGGCTCTTTAGTAAGGTATAAGTTGCCCATACTGCCATTTTACAGTTTAATGCTTGTACTGCTTTATTATACCGATAAAAAAGGGAACGTTATCATTCAACCACCTGAGCCAAGTATCTGAACCAGTTTTTTTTCAAATTTTTCAGGGTCCACATAAAAAGAGGTATCGTAAGATGCCCGGGAGCCCACAAAGCAACTGTAGTTATGTCCCATACCCTTACTAATCCAGAAATAATGTGGTTGCAGGTAATCTTGTGGAAGCAACTCCAATAAATGCAGGGGAGCATTCTTGCGATACAACACATTGGTTAACCCGGCTCCATGTATACCAACCAGGTACCTGGTTTCGCCAAAAAGTTCAATTTGTTGCTGCAAGTTTAAGTTATCTGCATCAACTATTTCAAAATCATATTGCCGGGCTATTTCTTCAATCTTGTCTTTATTGTTAATAAAACGTATCCGGCTTTTATTCCTCGTTAAAAATACTTTTCTCTGTTTATCTTTATTTGATTCTTTTACTTCCAGTATTTCCCTTACATCAAAAAACTGTTCATTGCTATTAGGCATCGTTTGTAGAAAATAAGCCTTCCCAGCTTCTATATATTTTTTATCACGTATAATCCACTTGCATCCGCCAGGTAACTGCTTTGTAACAGGGCACTTTTAAAAAAAGATCTTTCTGCCAGGCCCCTGGTTATCAGGAAGGGTATATCAGCATGCAGTTCTTTTTTTGCCAGGGCTACCTGCCCTAACAGATCGTGTAAGAAATGCCAGTAGTTACTTTCTCCCCCGGGGATCAAATTAATCGAAATGATCTCAGGAAAATTAATTGTATCATCTCCCCTGTCTTTATATCTCCTATACGATGGGTGATAAACTTCCTGCCATGAATTATTTGAAATGGAGTCAAATACAAGTTTATTGTCTTTTGAAGTTATAGCCCATCCAAATTCAGGTTCAATAATACAATCACTTACTTCCAGGATATATTTTCTCAGAAAACCTTCATGCGAACGATACGATTTATAACAAGATTCAAAACCAGAAATAACTTCTTTGCCTAATTCCCTTTCCATTGAATACAGATTAAGGCTTGTTCTGTCATCATTCAACAGGTAACGTCCGGTATTTTTTTTTGCCTTACCAAAGAGCAGATAGTTCACAGATATTCTCTTTTTTAAGAAATAGATAAAAGAAAAAGGGATCATCGATAACAGTATCTTTTTTATGGTAAAATTTAATTGCATTGATATCCGTTATTTTATTTTGATCTTTTTATTGGCCAGGTTCATCATAAAAAATTTACCTGTAAGCAAAAAGAAAAAGAGTTTTCGTTTCCCTGAAAACCAACTCACCACAATATGCTTAATTCCTTTAAATACCTGTTTATTGAACATACAGATGTATCCATAATAAAAATGGTACTGTTGAAGCAATGGAGAAAAAAACGGGATCTTATCATTTTTTAAAAAATATTCCATCATATCCCCGTGAAAATATTTATCAATAGTTACATTACTTGCGCCCTTGTCATTAAACAAGGTAATGATCTCGGGCACATACTGCATTTTAAGCGCCGGTTGCCTGAACAGGCGCAGGTTCATTTCGTAATCTGCCAGAATTGAATACCGGGTATTATAGTTACCCGCCAGTTGAAAAAGCCTGCGTTTATAGAATATGGCCTGATGGCATATATTCTGTTCTATTAATTGCCGGTAATCTTTTTGGGCCCCGTATCTTCTTTTATTACTGTCAAATTCCACGTCGCCATATAAAAGATCTATATGGCTCAGATCGGCATCTCCAAAAATTTCCTGCAGCACGGAAGCTGTGTAAAAAGCATCATCGGCCCCCAGGAAAAGCACCCATTCACCTTTTGCGGCGGCTATTCCTTTGTTCATAGCATCATAGATACCCTCGTCCTTTTCACTGACAAAATAATTTATTTTATCAGCAAAACTTTTTATTACGGGTATCGTACTGTCGGTGCTTTTACCATCAATGACCAGCAGTTCAACCGGCTTATACGTTTGCCCCAGCACACTGTTTATGGCATGCCCGATGGTGGTTTCTGCATTATATACCACGATGACCACAGATATCATAGGTTCGTTCATTTCATTTACCCCGGCTGGCCAGGGTTTCTTTTGATGATGTTCAATATGATCTTACTTACCGGGTGAATATAAAATACCACAGCACATACCCCGGAGAAAACAAAAAGGTCTATGGCAAACATGAGCCACACATTCAAATCGCTTTTAAACCAGAACAATAAAAGGCAGAATAAACAATACAAAAAACTTATTGCAATGATGATCAGGTCTTTCGGGGTAACAAGTTCCATGATACCAATCTTGTTTTTAAGGTGGTATTTATAGATCACATAAAGGGAGCCTGCTGCCAGGGCAAGGCTCCAGCCAATCACCACTCCATAGCCTTTAAAAAAATAGCCCAAGCCAAAACAAAGCAGGATGTTCAATACAGCAATAATGATATTACTAATCACATTATTCTTTAAACTGGCGCTTCCCATATTGGCAAAATAAGCAGGGCTTATCACAATATTACACCAATAGGCCCCGACCAGCAATGTGGTAATGATGAGGAAAGGAATATTTAACTCTCCGATCCATACTTTACTGATGGGTATCACTGATGCTACAATAAAAGAAAGCCAGAGTATGCTCAACAAAAAGCTGATCGAAAAAATTTTTTTATAGAGGTTGTGAGCGGTTTCAGCCGATTTTTCGTTGGTACTGGTAAACGCCGGAATAAAGACCTGGTTGGCACTGATGAGAAAACCCCTTAGTTGCGTTACCAGCCTGTTGGCCATTTCGTAATAAGTAACCATACCCAGGTTACCGAGGCTGCCCAGTATTGATTTAGTGAACGGATCAAAACAAAGCTGGGCAATGGAAATGATCTGTTCCTGTATACCAAAAGAAAATATGTTTTTAAAAATGGCTTTATCCCAGGTTAACGGAAATAACTTCAATGGCCTGAAAATTAATTTCAGGCTGATGGCCGAGCTTAATAATATAAACAAAGCCTGCATCAATTGGGCATAAGCCACGCCCAGCAGTCTGTATTGCGGTACCAGCAGGTAGCTGGCAGCTATGAGGATAACGAAAGAAATAATAAAGATCAGGCTGCGGATATAATTCTTCTGCAGCCCATCAATACAGGAAACAAAAATACCACTGAGGGCATTCAGCATAAGACATAATAAAGAGTAAGGAATGAGTTCAATGGCTGAATGGTAATAGTCGGTTTTAATAACAGCATGCAGCCAGGCCGGTGCAACCAGGTACACTACAAATACAATGACCAGGAATATACCGCCTAAAAAAAGAAAAGAAGTATGCACCAGTTTATTCACCTGGTCCAGGTCCCCGGTGGCTTTGAACTTTGCCGTGAACCTCACTACGCTGGCGCCAATACCCAGGTTGGCAATATTGGCAGAAGAAGAGATGGATAAAACAATGGCCCACACTCCCATCAGGTCGGCCCCCATCTTCAGCAGTAAAAACTTATAAAGAAAATAATAAGCAATTCCGGTAACCAGTATCTGCAATAAGGAAAATAAAATATTAAGGCTTATGGTTTTCTTATTTATCATGATAAGGCGAAGGCCTTTATTTTTTCCTTACCTGTTTTAGTATCAAAATAGAATTAATTCAGATGATCCGTTTATGTTTGATAATACCGGGGTCAATCAACATATTTTACATAAATATCTCCCCAAAGCAATTTGTCCTTACTGTCTTTGATCTGCTTAATACATTCTTCTGCAGAAGTGAACTCAGCATTGGTAAACAGCATTGATTCTCCAAGACTGTAATTCACTTTTACCTTCCCGTTTTTCTGTAAGAGTTCTATACAGGCAATGGCATCATCAAAAAATTCCATTGTAAACTCAAAGGAAATGACCGGTATCTTTTTGGAAAGCCCTGCGATCACCTGTTTTTCAAAACCCTCTACATCAATTTTACAAAACTGTGGCAACCCGAATTTACCGATCAGTATGTCGAGCGTGGTTACTTCTACAATTTTACTGGAGTTCCAGTTAGTATTCCCTGTAAACCTCCCTTCATCCTTCCACTTGTCGGACATGGTGGCAATTACCGAAGATTCTTCACTGGTATATAGTGTTATGGTCCCTTCTTTATCTGACAAACCTTTTGGAACAATCGTAATGGCCGGGTTATCCCTGAATTTTTCCTGGAGCAGGTTTACACATTTTTCCTGCGGCTCTACACACACCACTCTTGCACCCAGGTCATTAAAAAATTTTGCCCTATTGCCAATATTGGCCCCTACATCAAAAACCAGGTCGCCTTTTTTTATAAAGAGGCTATACAGTTTTTTAGACCTCCGGTTGATCACAAAATCAACCAGTGCATTTTTTAACCCCAGCAGGTTTGCAATACTTAAAACTATTTTTTTCATTTTTTTTAACCGACTTAATTATTTATTCTTTATAAAATATCCTTCCAATTGCTGAATTTGTTCCGTTGTCCTGTCTACATAACCCGGGCTGTAGAAAAGTGGTTTGAAACTTAACCGGTTCATGTAGCCGACCATTTCTTCAAAAGGCATCGCGCCTTCATAAAGAGGCAGCAATGACATTTCAAGCTGAATGATCTTTACCTTTTGTTCAATCAGTTTTTCGGCCCCGGCCAATACATTCTTTTCAAAGCCCTGCGTATCAATTTTCAATAAGATGTTTTTGAAAGGGTCAAACTGGGTTGAAACACTATCGAGCTTCCTGATGGCAACCTTTTCTTTATCTATAAAAGCAGCAGAAGGCGCCGCATCAGTATGCTCCTTATTTACCTGCAGAATAGAACTGCTGTGGCTGTTTGAGGATATGTTGATCTCAATTTCACCGTCTGCATCTCCTATTGCACAGCGATCAAAAGCCTTCCAGTTGGGATAGCGCTGAACATTTTTCAATAATACCTGGTAGGCCGATGACAAGGGTTCAAAAGAGATCACCTGTTTATCGAAGCCCGCTTCTATCATTTTTATGGAAAACTGTCCTGTGTTTGCTCCCACATCCAGCAACAGGTCAATGCCATTGTGTTTAGCAACCTTCACAAGGCTTTTCAACGTCAGTTCCTTACCAAAATAACGCTCTACATTCAATCCCAGCGGGTGAAACAAGGTATCCAGTACCTTTTTAAGTGCAGTTCTCAATTGGTTTTTTTAAAATTTTTCAAATATAACAGGTTATTCTCTCTTTCAATTCAACCCGGCACTTTCATTTCCAGTCATTTTTTCATCCGGGCATCAGTTATTGACAAAAACACTTTTCTGTTGCTGTACATTTTTTTCCGGGTCGTTCAGTATCCGTTTAAAATCGGCATAGCCTCCCGATCTGAAAGTGCAACCCACAAATTTACTATGTGATACTAAAAATGCATAAGAACCCCAGGTAGAAGGCTTTTTAAAATAAACATTAAAAGCGCAGTTGTTAAAAAAAATATTTTCGTTATCCTCCCTGCTTTTTTTCTTTTTCACTTCGGTGTACAGCACCGGCTTTTTATAACTGGTAAAGGTACAACCCTCAAATTTTGCATAGCGCCCGGTGATGGCTACCAAATAATTGAGCGTAAAAATTTTTTTCTTTACCAGTGAATCGGTAAAACTGCAATTGATAAAATTCATCCCGTCTCCTTCATTGGTGGCATCATAACTCAAAAGTGAACAGCCTGCAATAGCAGTATTTTTAAATATGAACCCCGATGATGAACACAACAAGGCATAGTTACTGTTGCCTGTAATGGTACAGCTGTCAAATAGTACATCGGATGCTTCAGCATAACCGCTGACTACAGAATACCCGCCATTATTAATGAATTCACACTTTACGATACTTCCTTTTTTACACAGAGCATATCTCTCCGGTTCAATATCAAGCCCGGCAGCCGGGTTAGTGCTGATCTTACCTTTCCCGTTATTATTGAACCGGCAATTATATAACCGGATGTTCTCGCCGCCGCACCAGCTTAGCCCGTTTCGGCCATTGTTGTTAAAACTGCAATTGGTAAAGAAAATACTTTTTACAGGTATTTTATCAGCATCCTGCAGGATCATGGCCCCATCCCTTCCAAAGCCGTTAAAGGAAACATTATTTGCATTTACCTGTTGACAATTTAAAATGAACAGTCCTTCGTGTTCTCTTTCATAAGCATTATTTCCTACTCCCCAGGTTTTTAGTAATTTGAAATTTTCATTATTGCCATCAGCGCTGAAATTTAAAAAGCTGATATTGGTACAATTTATTAAGCGGAACAAAGAGCCGATATGCACCGAACTGTCGGCGCCACCGGGCCGGTTGGGTAAAGTACCAAAAGGAAGTCCATCGGCAAACCTGATGAGTACATTGCCTGCCCCTTCAATAGTTACATTATTGCAGTTCTGGAGTTTCATTACATCATTTAAACTGGTGGCACCGGTTGGAATGTCTTCCTTCCTGCTGTACCTGGGTTTAATGCCAACCAGGTATTTACCCCGGGATATGATCAAACGGGTATTCCCTTTATGCTCATTAATGTATGCCGCTGCTTTATTAAAGGCCTGTTGATCTGATCTGTTGTCATTGGCGATGGCGCCAAAATCAGACAAATAAACTGTTTTAACCTGTGCTGTGGTTGAAATAGTTAAAGAGATACTGAGGTATAAGAGTAAAAAGGATTTTAAATGCATGAAAATATTTGAACTCCATGTGAAATACAAATTTAATGAAAATCAGTCAGCTATTACATCAGGCGCATTAATTAACAGATATGAAAGGCCTATTTTGTATTTCTTATCTCCTCCACCAGTGCTATCACTTTCCTTGTTTCTATCAAGGGGAATCCGTTTCCTGCAAGTATGGCGGCATAAGATTGGGTATGCAGGTCGGCAAAACCTTCGCTGAAATCAAAAACATCATCATCGATCGTTAATACCCGGTAGGTTTGTTTGCCCGCTGCTCTTGTTTTTTCAGGTAGTACTCTTTCTTCAATACTCAGCATCCAGGTTACGTCGGCCTTTTCAAGTTCCAATTCGCCTGCTGCGGTAATATTATTGTGAAGTGTCACTTTACTGTTCTTCACATCGCCGAATATCCAAAGCAATAAATCGAAAAAATGAACACCGATATTGGTGGCGATGCCTCCACTCTTTTCAATATCCCCCTTCCAGCTGGTATGATACCAGTTGCCCCGGGCGGTAATGTACTGCAGATTAATCTTATATCTTTTATCAGGAGGAGAAGCTGCTATTTTTTCTTTTAGTGCTACTGCAGCAGAGTGAAGCCGCAGCTGCAGAATGGTAAATACCTGCCTTCCGGTTTCTTTCTCCGCTTTCAGCAATGCATCCACATTCCAGGGGTTAAGCACTACCGGTTTTTCACAAATCACATCGGCACCCAACTTCAACCCAAACCGAACATGTGCATCGTGCAGATGATTGGGGCTGCACACACTTACATAATCCACTTTATTCCCTTGTCTTTTTTGTTTTTCCAGGTGTCGTTCAAAGCGTTCAAATGAAGTAAAGAAATCTGCTTCGGGAAAGTGGTTGTCGAGCACCCCTACTGAATCGTGTATATCCAGTGCGGCGATAAGCTTATTACCGGTTTCTTTGATGGCCTGCATATGTCTTGGCGCCACATATCCCCCTGCTCCTATCAACGCAAAATTTTTCATGAGAATTAGTTTAGGAGTTGAGCGGTTTAGAAGTTTAGGGTTTAAACTAAACTCATTCCCGGTTCAGTAACTCCTGTTTATTTTATTCTTCTTACAGCATTATTTTCTAAAACATATTCCTGCTTACTTGCAGAACAAATGGCTTTATTATCGGCGCCAAATTTTAATTTATTTCCATACTCACTCATCCAGCCTGTTAGTCTTCCTGGATTTCCAACTATTAATGCATAAGCAGGAACATCTTTGGTTACCACAGCGCCTGCACCTATGAATGCATACTCGCCAATTGTGTGGCCGCAAACAATGGTTGCATTGGCCCCAATGCTTGCCCCTTTTTTTATCAGTGTTGGTTTGAATTCAGTTTTACGGCTTACCGCACTGCGGGGATTTACAACATTGGTGAGCACCACACTGGGCCCAAGGAATACATCGTCTTCACAGGTCACTCCTTCGTACAGGCTTACATTATTCTGAATCTTTACATTATTCCCGATCACTACATTTGATGCCAGCATTACATTCTGCCCCAGTATACAATTGTTGCCGATCGCTGCACCGCTCATTAGATGACAAAAGTGCCAGATCTTTGTGCCTTCACCTATTCGGCAACCATCATCAATGATTGAACTGGGATGTGCGTAATAATTCATGCAGTGATTTTAGTGTGCTATCATTTTTAAATATTCACCATAGCCACTTTTTGCCAATTCGCCAGCTAGTTTTAAAAGGTGACCCCGGTCAATAAAGCCCATGCGGTAAGCAACTTCTTCCGGACTTCCGATTTTAAGGCCTTGTCTTTTTTCCACTACTCTCACATACTCTCCTGCTTCATGCAGCGATTCAAATGTGCCGGTATCCAGCCAGGCAAAGCCACGGTCTAACACAGCCACTTTTAATTTCTTTTGCTGCAGGTAATGATCATTGACCGTGGTGATCTCATATTCTCCTCTTGCACTGGGTTTGATATTCTTTGCGATCTCAACAACTGCATTGTCATAAAAGTAAAGTCCCGGTACAGCATAGTTACTCTTGGGCTTTGCTGGTTTCTCTTCTATACTTACAGCATTCCTGTCTGCATCAAATTCCACCACGCCATATCTTCCAGGATCACTGACGGGATATGCAAAGATCACAGCGCCATCAGGATCGATACATGATTGTAATAACTTACTAAAGCCGCTGCCATAAAAAATATTGTCGCCCAACACAAGTGCCACACTGTCTTTACCGATGAATTTTTCGCCAATCACAAATGCCTGTGCCAGGCCATTGGGCACTTCCTGCTTTGCATATTGAAACGAGCAACCCCACTGGCTTCCATCACCCAGCAATCTTTTAAACTGGTCCTGGTCTTCCGGCGTGGTAATAATGAGCACTTCTTTTATACCCGCAAGCATCAATGTGCTTAGCGGATAATAGATCATGGGCTTGTCGTAAATCGGCATTAATTGCTTACTGATCCCCTTGGTGATGGGATACAATCTTGTTCCGGATCCGCCTGCCAGAATTATTCCTTTCATGGATGCGTTCGTTTTAATGATATTATTTCTTATCTGATTTTACAGGAATTGGGAATTTGTATTTGGTAATTAGGCCTTTGATGGCGGGTGCCTGATTAACTTCTAACTCCTCAATCTTTTAAACTCTTACAAAAACTTATTCTGCCTGAATTAAACCCCAATTCCAAATTCCCAATTCCTAATTCCTTTCATACTGCCTCTCATAATAGTTCTGGTAATCTCCACTCGTAACATGCTTCAGCCATTCTCCGTTTGCAAGATACCAATCAATTGTCTTTGATATTCCTTCTTCAAATTGCAGAGAGGGAGTCCAGCCCAGCTCATTCTTGAGCTTACCTGCATCTATGGCATAGCGCATATCATGTCCTGCACGGTCGGTAACGTAAGTAATCAGTTTTTCTGATGTCCCATTTTCTCTTTTCAGTTTTTCATCCATCTGCCTGCACAACTCTTTCACTAAATTAATATTTGTCCACTCATTATGTCCGCCGATGTTATAGGTTTCGCCAATCATTCCTTTATGAAACACCACATCAATGGCTTTTACATGATCCTCAACATACAACCAATCTCTCACATTTTCTCCCTTACCATAAATGGGCAGTGGTTTATTGTTGATGATGTTATTGATGCAAAGTGGTATTAATTTCTCAGGAAAATGATAAGGGCCATAATTATTGCTGCAGTTGCTAATTTTTATTGGTAGTTTATACGTATGATAAAAAGCCCGTACCAAATGATCAGATGAAGCCTTGGATGCAGAGTATGGGCTGCGTGGGTCATATGCTGTCTCTTCTGTGAAGTAGCCCGTTTCGCCAAGTGAACCATACACTTCATCGGTTGAAATATGGTAAAACACCTTCCCTTCCATATTATCTTTCCAGAACTCTTTTGCAGTTTGCAATAATGCAGTAGTACCAATCACATTGGTTGATACAAATGCCAATGGATCGGTAATTGACCGGTCCACGTGACTTTCAGCAGCGCAGTGAAGTACAGCGGTAAAATGATGTTCTTCAAATAATCTTTTAAGCAGGGCCAGGTCGGTGATATCGCCTTTTACAAAATGATAGTTCGGTTCGCTCTCAATATCTCTTAAATTCTCCAGGTTGCCGGCATAAGTAAGTTTATCCAGGTTTACGATGTTATACCGGGGGTATTTCTTTACAAATAACCTTGTTAAATGAGAGCCGATAAAGCCTGCGCCGCCGGTAAGTAAAATACTATGATCCATTAATTTTCTTATTGCCGGCAAAAATAGACATATTTAATTGTTATGAAATAGATAAATACTGTTTAAGATTGTTGAATGTGGTTGAAGATTTTTCAGGTGTTCAACCATTATTCAACTTTTCAACAATATTCAACAGTTCTTTTTACAATCCCGTAAACGCCACATGAAAATATTGTTTGATCTCATCCACATCAAATTTCTCGGCACGGGCAGCTGCTTTAGAAGCAAACTGGTTCCTTAATTCTGCGTCTTCAACCATTTTTTTCATGGCAGCGGCAAGGGCGCTCACATCGCCAACGGGTGTGAGGATACCATATTCACCTATCTCGTAATTTATGATGGCCCGGTGGTGCAGGTCGGTGGCAGGCGCCAACAATTCTCTTGGCCCCGAGCTGCAGTCAGTGGAGATCACTGGCTTGCCGCAAGCCAGCGCTTCTATCAAAACATTCGGGAAGCCCTCCACATCAGAACTCAATACAAAACAATTACTGCGGTTTACATACCTGAACGGATTTTTTTCGAAGCCGGTAAATATGATCTTATCCATCATGCCCAGGTCGTGTACTTTTTGTTTGAGTTCTTCTTCCATCACCCCGCCGCCAACTATAAGTAATTTGCAGGGCAGGTTCTTTAAAATAAAGAATGCCTGGATGAGCAAGAGGTGGTTCTTCTCTTTGCGGAAGCCTCCCACATTCACAAAATAAAAAGTATTCTTATCAAACACATACCCCGGCTCTTCATCCACATGTGTTTTAATAAAGTTCAGGTCAATGGGATTATAGATAACCCTCACAGGGGTTTTGATCTTAAAATTTTCGATGAGGTCAGTCTGCATAGCATAGGAATTGGCAAGTACCAGGTCGGCTCTTTTGTACGAGAACATGACCATGAACTTGGAGAACATCCGGTAAATAGTGGAATGGCTCTGTTGCATGGTGGTCTGGTGGGTCCGTTCACACATGATCACATGCCCCTTGTAACCCCAGATACTTTTCATCAACGCATTGATATAACAGGGGCGGTATAAAAAAGCAACAGAAATATTGATTGTATTCTTTTTGCAGTAGCGGTAAACTTTCCAGGAGATGTAAGGGAGTTTTAAAAAACGTATCGTTTTATCCTGCTCCAGTGGTTCATTAAGGTTGAAGCGTTTTATTTCAGGGGGAATATTAAACTCAACGATGTTAGTATATAAAGCAAGGTGGATCTCAAAATCGTCTTTTAAATGTTCGAGTAACAGGGAAACCACCCGTTCTGCTCCGCCGGATTGTAACGTATTGATAAAGATCAGCAGTTTTGGTTTTATACCATTCATTCGTTTTCATTTTTCGGAGCCAACAGTACAAATATCAGTTATTTATTTTGTTCTCCCTGTTGCAACAATAACTTTTCAATTTGCGGCACTATTACATGTACGGAAAAACGTTTTTTACTGTTCTCGATCATGGCTGCCCTGTTGAAATCTGCTGATAAGCCTTCTCTTATGGCTGAAGCAAATCCTAAGATATCATTATCATCAACAAGTATCCCGTTCTCTTTCGAAATTATTTCAGGAATGCCACCGGGTGCATTAAAAGCAATTGAAGGAATGCCCAGCGCCTGCGCTTCCAGTAAAGCATTGGGAAATCCTTCATAATAAGAGCCCATTAAAAACAGGTCAGTATCTTCCATTCCTGAAAAAGGTTCAGCCTTTTCTCCCGGCAAAAAAATATTTTCCTGCAGCTGCAGTTCGTTTACCAGGCTTTGAAGTTTTGCTTTTTGATCTCCATCGCCAATGATATAAAACTCAAATGGCAGGGCAAGCAAACCAACCGCATGAATAAGTCTGCCGATACCTTTTTCTTCTGAAAGCCGTGCAACAGAAACGAACTTATATACCTTATTACTGCTATTGCCTTCATTTGCTGAAAGGCTTACCGTTTTTTCTTCAATTGCATTATATACAACAGCGGTTTTATTTGCAGGGATATTATAATTACGGATAAGGTCCTGCTGCATATAACCGGATTGGCAAATGATAAAATCGAAACGCCTGTAGTATTTTTTTATAAGCCGGTTGTACAACCAGGGCATGGTTGCCCGCTGGCTGTTGATACTTACAATACTGGACTCCCTGCCAACAAATTTTATATTGCCTGGGAACCAGCGACGGAAGATGGCAAAAAATAAATTCAGGTGATTGGCCGTACTGAAAATAATATCGGGCTGAATTTTATTTACCAGCTTTTTAATTTTAAACAAAGCATGCCTTACCCTGCCGGTTTGCAGGTCAATTATTTCAATAGTATCGTTATTTATTTTGTAAAACGGTTTGGCATTATTCAATACTGCCACGCTCACCGAAAACTGACCCGTATTTATATTATTGCAAAGCGTTGATACAAATTTCTCCGAACCCCCGCATTGTAGTGTGGGTGTAAAGATGAGGAGTTTTATTTTTGACTGACTGGCCACGTATATATATAATAACTACAACCTTTCCGGGTGTATTGCAATATAATCATCTAATCCATCCATTTGCTTATTATAGTTGCCTGTATGTTTTACTATGTACCCAAGCTGCTTTAAAAGTTTAACGCATTTTTCCTGCACTCCCGGAAGGTGACAATCATGTGTGGCCAGTAAGATACAGGGTTTGTAGCGTTTAAGGGTGTTAACCGCTCCCTGCAACACATCATATTCCGCTCCTTCCACATCTATCTTCATCACATCCGGTCTTTCAAAACCCTGTTGTTGCAAACCGTCAACAGAATAACACTGCGCAGTAATTTTATTTTCTGTACCGCTGAATATGGGCGAACCCTTGATATAGGTGTTACCTTCCTTTTGAATGTTGCTGTCGGAAAATTCTATTTGTTTCTCTGCATCTGATATGGCAAAAGGCAACAGGCTGATATTATCAGCGGTTATTTTAGCGCTGTTAAGTTTCAGGTGTTCTTCAAATAATTGCCTGGCAGCAGGCGAGGGTTCAAAAGCATAAATTTTCCCTTCGGTGATGACCCGGTTCGCCATCAGCGTAAAGTAACCTGCATTTGCACCTAAATCATAAAACACAGAAGCCGGTTTAAGCCAGGATAAAAAAGTATCGATGGTCTTGGGGTCTTCATAATTACCAAGTATGTATTCATAGCTGCCGGTTGTTGACCACCGATAGCCTTTCAATGGCCCGGCCATCACCCGCAGGTATTTTTTTTGCAGCAGGTAGCGGCAAAATTTAATGTATCTTCTTTTAAAAAAATCGTTTCCCTGCATGGCGAATCAGCTGGCCCAGCTCGGTATTGAGGTTAAAGATCCTGTTCAGTAAAAGTAAGATAACAATATAAGCCAGGAAACCGGTTATAACATTACCCAAATTACCGGCACTGTAATAACGGGTAAGCAGCAGAAGCCCGCCTGCAATAAGCATATTGAAGAAAAGGATGAATGCACAGTAGGTAAGCAGTGCGGCATAATCAATGAACGGAGCCAGTTTTTTGCAAACGAAATACATACCGAAATAATTCACCAGGTTCACAATGATGATACCATAACCATATCCATAAGCTCCATAGGTTTTGGTACACAGCCAGGTTACAATAATGAGCAACACATTCAGTATTACCTGGTAAAAGAATGCCTGCCTGATGGCCTGTACAGCAATAAATATCCTTGTCACCATAGTATTAATACCGGTGATGAACAGCGTTATCGCAAGCAGTTTTAAAAAGAATGCCGCTTCGCCGATGGCGGCTGCTGTAAAATTCCGGTTCTGGTAAAATATTTCAACCAGCGGAGTAGCAAACACAAAAAGATAAAGGCTCATTGGCACTAAAATGAACAGCAGCAGTTTGGATGTTCTTAAAAAAGTATCGTTCATGGCTGCGTGGTCATGCCGGGCTACTTCTTCATTTAGTTTGATACCGCTTACATTGCTCACCTGTGTGGTCACGAGTGTATTGGGTATGTCGGCAATATTTTTCCCGTAGTTCATCAGGCTGATAACGCCGCTTCCGAAACCGCTCAGCAAATACAAAGGAAAAAGGCTGCTGGCAAGTGTAGCCACCTGTCCCAGTTCGGCATAAAAGATATTGCGCCAGGTCGCCTTTTTCATCTTCGCCGGCCTGAATGAAAAACTCCACCCGGCAGTTCTTTTTAAAATGAAGATCAGAACAAGCAGGTTGATCGCATAAGAGATAAGGCCGCCTAAAAAAACACTCAACACATCATAACCGGCTTTCAGTAAAAAAATGCAGGCGATGGCGATCACACTTTTGATACTGCTGATAAGCATAGGCACACTGAAATATTTCAGCGAAGTAAGTATAGTGTTGATATAGTTGGTGAGCAGGTGAAAGATGAAGAACAGCGAGCCTGTCCGGAAATAATTTTTATAGGTCAGTATATCCTGCTCGGAAAATTTTGAAATGAGCCCGAACACATCGGTGCCAAAAAAATACATCAGCAAAGTGAACAGCAAGCCAATGACCAGGTAAATGATAAGAAAGAAATTAAGGAAGGCCGTTGCAGCTTCATTACCTTCTTTTTCCCTGAGCCGCATGGATTCCGGTATCAGCACCGCAGCATCAATATTATTGATGAAGCCCGAGAACAACAGCATGGCCCCAAAGACAAAGAAATAAATATCGGTTTTGATATTGCTGCCGAAATAACGGGCAATGATGATGGTCATCAGGAACAAAGCGCCCTTGGAAAGTATATTGAATAAAACAGAAAGCGCCGTACCTCTTCTGTACGACTCTGATCTTATCAGCCAGGCAAGTTTCATTCAATGGGAAGTTTAAACAAAAATAAAGGTTCAAACTGAATTCCTCCGTTAACTTTGCCCACTATGCATTATGCTTCAATAGAAAGTATCAGTAAATCTTTTGGGATACGCACCCTGTTCAAAGACATCAGCTTTTATGTGGAAGAAGGAGACAAGATCGCTTTTGTAGCCCGTAACGGAAGTGGCAAGAGCACCCTGTTAAAGATCATCGCCGGGCTGGATACCGCCGACAGCGGCACTGTGTGGGTGCATAAAGACATTAAAGTGGTGATGCTGCAGCAGGAAACCCTGTTTGAAGAAACGAAAAGCATCTGGGATAATATACTGCGGATGGATAACCCCGTGGTGAAAGTGGTAAAAGAATATGAGATGTGCCTGGAAGACGATGCGGAAAATATAGACAAGCTCACCGGCCTGATGGCAAAAGTGGATGAACTGAATGCCTGGAATTTTGAAAGTGAACTGAAACAGATACTCGGCAAACTTAACCTGCACCATTTGAATGAGCCCGTAAGGAACCTGAGTGGCGGCCAGCGAAAACGAGTTGCTCTTGCACAAGCACTCATTGAAGCGCAACTGCACGAAGGAAAATGTTTATTGATACTGGATGAACCCACCAACCACCTGGATGTGCAGATGATAGAATGGCTGGAAGATTATCTCTCTGCCCGGAAAGTAACCCTGCTCTGTGTAACACACGACCGGTATTTTTTAGATGCTGTTTGCAACGAGATACTGGAAATGGATGAAGAGAAGATCTATGTTTACAAAGGCGACTATGATTATTTTTTAGAACAAAAAAGTTTGAGGCAGGAAGTACAGGCCAGCGAACTGCAAAAGGATAAAAATATTTTTCGCAAGGAACTGGAGTGGATGCGTAAGCAGCCCAAGGCGAGGACCACCAAATCAAAATAAAGGCAGGATGCATTTGCAGAGATAGAAGAAAGGGTTAGCCAGCGCAGGGAAGATCCCGATATCAGCCTGCAGGTAAAGATGACGAGGC
>JBGANE010000002.1:0-158121 GCA_044222465.1 Ferruginibacter sp. | reverse complement strand
AATACTGGAGAGCACGACTTCGTCCTCCTCAGTTACAAGGGCCATGTATAAATATAAATAAAAATTTTCGCAGGTGAACCATACCTGTTAGTGAACAGCACAGATCAGTTGGGCAGATCCTTCGCTAACGCTCTGGATGAAAGCCTCGATCAATCAAACTCATTCCTGAACCCCAATGTCTTCACATTCTTAACACTTTCCATCACAATATCGTCCTGGTAATTTTTAAAGGCTTCCAGTTTGCCTGCAATGGAAGTGTCGTGCAGGGCGAGTATTTGTGCGGCTAATATCCCGGCATTTTTGGAGCCGTTGAGGGCAACGGTTGCCACGGGTACGCCGTAGGGCATTTGTAAAATGGAGAGCATAGAGTCCCAGCCGTCAATACTGTTGGATGATTTGACCGGTACGCCTATCACGGGTAAAACGGTATTGGCCGCTATCATGCCAGGCAAATGTGCAGCACCGCCGGCCCCGGCAATGATCACTTTCAACCCTCTTTCCTTCGCTTGTTGTGCATACTCACGCAAACGCTCTGGTGTGCGGTGGGCCGATACAATGGTAAGTTCCGGCTCCACTTCAAACTGGCGAAGCATCTCGGCAGCGCCGTTCATTATTTCAAG
Organism: Ferruginibacter sp.; assembly: GCA_044222465.1. Lineage (GTDB taxonomy): Bacteria > Bacteroidota > Bacteroidia > Chitinophagales > Chitinophagaceae > Ferruginibacter. The sequence continues at coordinate 157,501 of JBGANE010000002.1, read as the reverse complement.
ATCACTTTCGCTACCCATTACAATGCCAACGAGAGGGCCGATGGTTTGTTGTTTGCGGTTTGTTGTTTGTGGTTTGATGTTTGTTGTTTGTTGTTTTTTCGCCATCAGTCTCTGTTTTTAAATTTTTGACCTCTTATTTTTGAAGTGTTAAGGTAGGAAATAAATGCAGATATCTTTTTAGTCAATATGATTGCCAGATCTCCAGGTCTTCAAATTTTGTAATGGCTGCCATAAACAAATACTATTCAAAGTTAACAACCACAAACTACAAACCACAAATTCAGATCATCTTATAAGATCTCCTTTCAACCGCAACAATTCCGTTTCGGCAAGCTTGGTATTGTAACGTGCGGCAATCAAACGGTCGTAGGCCTGCTCCAGGCTTTTTTGTGTTTCTCTTAATTCCAGGTAGGTGGAAATGCCGAGGCGGAGCCGTTCTAAGGAAATAAAAACATTCTCTTTGGCAAGGATGATGTTCTCCTCTTCCAGCGCCAGTGTTTTTTTCTGCAGTTCATAATCCTTAAAGGCATTGGTAATACCCAGGTCGATCTGTGCTTTCTGGTTCTGGTAAGAGATGTTGAGGTAGTCAATATCAAGCTGTGCCTGTTGTATCAGGCGCCTTGTGTTGAAGCCGTTAAGTATGGGGATGGTAATGCCGATACCATAGTTGAAACCGTTATTGCGGTTGAACAGCGGTGTAAACGGATTGATCACGGTCTTGTTATTGGTTTTTGAATAATTATACGCCGAGTTGAAGGTAAGCACAGGGTAACGTTCGGCCTTTCTTTCCCTTAACGTGATCTTACTTATATCAATGTTCTTTTTGGTAAGCAGCAGTTGAGGATTGGTTGCTTCCACAGCACTCATCAGGTGGCCCAGTACAATGTTACCGGTAAAAGTTATGGAATCCGAAACTTCGTAACGGGTATTCAACGCCACATTCATCAGTTGATTCAGTTGTTCTTTCAACTGTTCAATTAAAGTGAGCTGGTTAAGCCGTGCCGCTTTCTGTGCATTCAGGTCAACCTTTCCCTGCAGCAGTTCGGGTTTGGCGCCCAGGCCAACACTTAATTTTTTTTCGGCTACTTTCACCCGCTCTTCATTGATGCCCATCTGCTCTTCAATGGCTCTTAATTGTTGTTTCTGCCTTACTATATTGTAGTAATTATTGATGACGCTGGCTACCGAGGCCACCATCTGGTTCCTGATGTTCAGTTCACCCAATTTTACAAACTCATTCAGTTTATCCCTGGTGGCAAACATCTTAAGCCCGTCGAACAATGTCCAGTTAAGCTGAACAGAACCACTGATGTTATTTGACCGGATACCGTTACTCTCTCTTTTGCTTCCATCGGCCAGTCTTTGTTTCTGGCTGTTATTATTATACACCAATCCTGTTGTGGCATTTAGCCTGGGAAGGAAAGCAGCTCTTGCATAGGATTTATCCAGTGCATATGCACTGGAGTCGTTACGTAATAATTGTATATCGAAATTATTCTCAAGCGTGGCGGCAATGGCCTGTTCAACCGTCAGTTTATTTTGCGCTGTTGCAGGAAGTGTACATAGCAGGATAAAAAAATACAGTACCGTTATTTTAAAGCGATTCTTCATTCAAAAAAATTTAAGTTTATCCCTGTGTTGCTGCCGGAGGTATATCGTCCAGTGCACTTCTTTTTTTCTTTGTTGAAAGATATGAATACATGGCAGGGATAACAAAAAGTGTAAGTATCAGTGAGAACATTACCCCGCCTACAATTACAATTCCCAACGGGATACGGCTGGTGGAAGCATCGCCCAGCGAAAGCGCTAATGGCAATGCGCCCAGGCTCATGGCAAGGCTTGTCATGATGATTGGGCGGAACCTGGCCACAGAAGCTTCAATTACTGCCGGTATTTTTTTATTGCCTGCCAGTTGTTTCTGGTTGGCAAATTCCACGATCAATATACCGTTCTTGGTTACCAGTCCAATGAGCATGATCATTCCTATCTGCGAAAAGATATTTAAGGTTTGGTTGAACATCCATAAAGTAATTACCGCACCTGCAAGCGCCAGCGGCACGGTGAACATGATGGTGAATGGATCAATGAAACTTTCAAACTGTGCTGCCAGCACCAGGAAGATAAGTACCAGCGCAAGGATAAAAGCAAAAGAGGTATTGCCTGAGCTTTCTGCAAAATCCCTCGATGAACCACTTAGTGCAGTAGAGAAAGATTCATCCAGCAGTTTCTTTGAAATGTCCTGCATCACTTTTATACCATCGCCTACGGTTTTGCCCGGTTGCAATCCTGATGAAATGGTGGCCGACCTGTACCTGTTGAAATGGTAAATGGTTGGAGGGGTCACTTCTTCACTGTAAGTGATGAGGTTTTCTAAAGCAATGGCGTCGCCACGGTTGTTACGAACATAAATGCTTTTTAGATCGGAAGGGTCATCACGGTCGGAGCGTACCACCTGGCCAATTACCTGGTATTGTTTTCCTTCACGGGTAAAATAACCCATGCGCCGGTTACTCATGGCCAGTTGTAATGTTCCGGAAATATCATCCACACTCACACCCAGGGCGCTGGCTTTCATCCTGTCGATATTTATACGTAACTCGGGCTTGTTGAATTTAAGATCCACATCAACACCCTGCAATACATTACTCTTATTGGCTTCTTCCAAAAACTTAGGTAATATCTTTTTTATTTTTTCAGGATCTACATTTTGCAGAACGAACTGCACTGGTTGGCCGGAACGGCGGTTCACCGAAATGGTTTGTTCCTGTATGGCAAATGCCCTTCCCTGGTTAAAGCGGGGCACTACTTTATTTACCCAATCAACTACATCCTGCTGGCTTCGCTTGCGCTCGGAAGGATTTACCAATACAACCCTCACAAAGCCGGAGTTGGATGAACCTGAACCGGTAAAACCAGGTGCAGTCATGCTTACCATATATTTTTTCTCAGGAATGGAATCAAGAAGAAAGCTGGAAAGTTTGTCCATGAATTTATCCATTGCATCATAAGACGTGCCTTCGGGTGCAGTTACCTGCAACCGGAAAGCGTTTTTATCTTCCATAGGCGCCAGCTCGCTTTGCAATGTGTTGCCAACAAAATATATCAAAGAGAAGCAGGCGATTATAATAACCGGGGCCAGCCACCTCAGTTTCATGAAGCCATTTAATGTACGGCGGTAGCCATTTTCGAGGCTGCGGAAAAAAGGTTCGGTTGCAGTATAGAACCAGGAATGTTTGTGTGATTTGCCTGCAAGAAATACGTTTAATACCGGAGTCAAAGTAAGCGATACAAATGCGGATATGAGAACCGCACCGGCGACCACTATACCAAATTCACGGAATAACCTGCCTACAAAACCCTGAAGGAAAATGATAGGAAGGAATACAATGGCAAGTGTTATTGATGTGGCTATTACGGCAAAATAAATTTCTTTGGAACCTTCTTTTGCAGCCTGCCACTTGGGCATTCCGCCTTCGATCTTTTTATAAATATTTTCCGTGACCACGATCCCATCATCAACCACCAGGCCGGTAGCCAGCACAATGGCCAGCAGGGTAAGTACATTGATGGTAAAACCTGAAATGTACATGATAAAGAAAGCGCCGATCAGTGATACAGGTATATCTATCAATGGCCGGATAGCGATGAGCCATTCCCTGAAGAAAAGATAGATGATAAGTACCACCAGCCCGAAAGCCACTAATAATGTTTCGCCAACTTCATTGATTGATTTACGGATGTATTGTGTCTGGTCCCACGAAAGTTCAAAGCGGATATCAGCAGGCAGGTCTTTCTTTATCTGGTCAATACGTTTGGTGATCTCATCGGCAATAGCAATATAATTGGTGCCCGGCTGTGGAATAACAGCAATGGCGATCATGGGAACACCGCTTTCTTTCAATACACTTTCTTCGTTCTCGGGCCCAAGTACGGCTTCACCCACATTTTTTAAACGGATGTCTGTTCCATTTACATTCTTTACGATCAGGTCATTGAATTCTTCTTCTGTGTTCAACTTACCAAAGGTGCGGATGGAAAGTTCGGTAGCATCGCCTGAAATTTTTCCGGAAGGCAACTCCACATTTTCTCTTAGTAATGCAGTCTGCACATCACCTGGTGTAAGCGCATAAGCGCTTAGTTTTTCAGGAGAGAACCAGATACGCATGGCATATTTCTTCTCGCCCCATATCAATACATTACTTACACCCGGAACAGTTTGCAGGCGCTCTACAATATTATTATTGGCAAACTCGGTTATCTGTAATGAATTGCGGATATTACTCTGCAGCAACATGATGACCACCGGGTCGTTGCTGTTATCGGCTTTGGATACAACGGGTGGTGCATCCAGGTCGCTGGGTAAAGAACGGGTTGCCTGAGATACTTTATCCCGAACATCATTGGCTGCTTCTTCCAGGTTGGAGCCAAGAACGAATTCAACACTGATATTGCTGCTTCCCTGTGAGCTTTGTGAAGAGATATTTTTTATACCGGCAATACCATTGATTGCTTTTTCAAGTGGCTCGGTAATTTGCGTTTCTATGATCTCGGCATTGGCGCCCGGGTAGGAGGTACGTACACTGATATTGGGAGGATCAAGCGCCGGGAAATCACGTACGCCCAGGAAATAATACCCGATTGCACCAAACACCACGATGAGGATGTTGAGTACAATGGCAAATACCGGCCTTCGTAAACTGAATTCTGAAATGTTCATACTACCCTTAAAACTTTATTTATTAACGTGTTGTGCTATTAAAAAATGAATTTCATTTAAATGCCGCATTCTGTCTATGTTTCGACAAGCTCAACATGACAGAAAGCTGTCAGTCTGAGCTTGTCGAAGACGGCTTCCAGAGCGGATCTTAAAGTTTAATAGCACAACACGTTATTTATTAATCTTACCCATTTCAACTTTTGCATCGGGCTTAAGGCTCATTAAACCTGTTGTGATGATAGTGTCACCGGCTTTAAGGCCTGTTAATATTTGTACAAGTGATGAATCTCTAATGCCTGTAGTAACATCGGTAAATGTGGCCACACCACTACGATAAACAATGACTTTTTTCCCACGTGCCTGAGGAAGTATAGCTTGTGTTGGTATCACTATACCATTTGGATCGGTATTAAAATCAGTGACCACTTTGGCAAAAACACCAGGCAATAATTTACCGTCGTTGTTGGTAACAACAGCTCTTATATTCTGGCTTCTTGTATTTTCAGCAAGGCCCGATTCGGCGGCTATGATACGTGCAGTATATTTCTTTGAATTGCCTTCAACAGTAAAGTCAACAAGCTGCCCTGTTTTCAGGCTGCTGGTAAATCTTTCCGGTAAAACAAAATCAAGTTTTAACTGGCTGTTCTGGCGTATGGTGCTGATGATCGTTTGTGGCGTAACATAAGAACCCGAACTGATATTTTTTAAACCGAGGGTTCCGCTGAAAGGAGCTCTTACTTCTGTTCTGCTGATGTTGGTTTTTATTATATCCATATCTGCCCTGATGGTATTTACCTGCAGTACACTCAGGTCATATTCCTGCTGGCTCACTCCACTTATCTTTAATAATTCGCCCATGCGTTTTACAGTCTGCTCGGCCACAGCTACCTGTACATTCAGCTTTTTTAACTGGGCCTGCAGGTCACCATCATATATCTTTGCTAATAACGCTCCTTTACCAACAGTTTTCCCTTCATTGATATTGAGATAAACAAGCCTCCCTGATATTTCAGGATGTATCTCTGTTGTTTCATTAGCAATGATGGAACCAGGTAACTCTTCCCTGTCGCTTACCTGTTTTGTTTTAACGATGTAGCCTTCAACTTTTGGTACAGGTGGTTTGGTGGCAGCAGGTGCCGCTGCTTTTTTATCGGAACTGCTGCATGAACTCAGTAAAAAAACGAGGATAATAATACCGGAAAATGAATGGGAATATCGAAAAACTGCTTTCACCTGTTGTTAATTTATTTCAGGGATTAAATGTAAGCCATACTTCACTATCCCGGACATTTTTTTATATAACTGGTAAGATCTATTGCTTTGCTTTTACTTTTACGGTTTGTTTTATGCGATTGGCCTGGTGTATGAGTTCCTGTTTTTCTTTACTTAAAATAGTTATATGGCCCATTTTTCTGCCGGGTTTGGTTTCTTTTTTGCCATAAATATGAACAAATACATTTTCTATTTGTAAGATATTATTCAGCCCTTCATAAACTGCCTCGCCTGTATGCCCACTTTCGCCGAGCAGGTTTACAATTGCTGCAGGCAAAATATGATCGGTGCAACCCAATGGATAGCCCAGCATTATCCGCCACAGCATATCAAACTGCGAACTGAAATTGGCTTCAATAGTATGATGTCCGCTGTTGTGTACCCTGGGAGCTGTTTCATTTACCAACACATTGTCGTTATGGTCAACAAATAACTCCACGGCAAAAATGCCGGGGCTTTTTAAATCTTTCACCACTTTCAATGCAACCGCTTCTACTTTCCATAAAACCTTTTCGGGAAGTATTGCCGGGCTTACCTGGTATTCGAGCAGGTTGAGCCGGTTGTCGAAAACCATATCAACAGGAGGGTAAAGTGCATTTTCGCCTTTATCATTTACAGCAATGATTACCGAGATCTCTTTTTTAATAGATACTAATTTTTCCAGTACAGCAGGTGCATCAAACCCTTTCGAAATATCTTCTTTTGTTTTTAATAACTCCACACCACGGCCATCATATCCCCCCATTCCTATTTTATGAGCGGCTGGTAAAAAAGCAGAATGATTATCCAGGTCTAACCTGCTCTGTGTAATGATAAATTCACTGGTCGGTATTTCATTGTCTTTATAAAACTGCTTTTGTAAGATCTTGTTCTTGATGGTTCGCAATGCAGCCGGTTTTGGATATACTTTTACGCCTTCGTTTTCCAGTTTTTCCAGCGCATCCTCATTCACCGATTCAATTTCAATGGCCACGGCATCAAGGCCTTTTCCGAAATTGTATACATCATCAAAATGGCTGATATCCCCTTTTGTAAAATGATGGCAGAGATGCGCCGCGGGGCAATGCTCATCGTTTTCCATCAGGTAAGTTTCAACAGGATAGTTGGCTGCAGCCTGTAATAACATTCTCCCCAATTGGCCACCCCCGAGGATTCCAACTCTGAGCGAAGTCGAAGAGTTTATCGTGGGTCGAGCGAAGTCGAGACCTTTTTCCAAATCTTTATATTTATGATGAGATAAATTATTGCATTGCGAAAGTAGTTGAAGCTTATGAAAATTGCCTTCTGTTAAGGCCAGTTTCTTTTCTTTGCTCCATCCTTTTATCTGTATCTCTCTTTCCACAGCATCTTTCAAAAAAGGAATGGTTTCGTAATATTTTAATTCTAATGGTCTTCTTTTGAAAGTATAACATGTTTCATAAGAGCCATCTATGTGTTCCTGGAATCTTCTAACTAAGTCATCCGTAAGTCCGGTATAATACGAACCGTCACTACATAATATGATGTAGACATAATAAGCTTCCTGTTGTGCATTGTAAAGCATAGCCGCAAAATAATTCATTATAAGGACTTTTAAACTTAACCATTTCTCGGTAGTTCGACTCCGCTCACTACCTCGAAACTGACAAAAATGCCCTTCGACTCCGCTCAGGACTATTAAGAATCTTTATTATCTTTGGTTTAACAATGACTCCAGACTATCCGCATAAATTATTTTCTGATAAGCGTAACAGCTATTCATTGCTGATGCTTACACTGGCAATGGATTCGGCAGATTAATTTGATGACAACTATTTCTTCATTTCAAATTAATTTTTATGGAAACAATTACGACACAACCTTCAGTAGCAAATAGCAGTACAACTGATTTCCTTCCTTTACATGGCACCGATTATGTGGAGTTTTATGTAGGTAATGCAAAACAGGCTGCCCATTTTTATAAAACAGCATTCGGGTTTCAGTCATTGGCCTATGCAGGCCCCGAAACAGGCATGAAAGATAAAGTGAGCTATGTCATTCGTCAGAATAAACTCACTTTTGTTTTAACTACGCCGCTTCGTACAGGAAATCCCATTGCAGACCACATATATAAGCATGGCGATGGCGTAAAAGTACTGGCTTTAAAAGTTGATGATGCAACAAAATCATTTGCAGAAACAACTAAACGTGGCGCCAAAGCTTATCTTGAACCAACCATCTTGAAAGATGATGATGGTGAAGTGGTATTGAGTGGCATACATACATACGGCGACACCGTACATATTTTTGTAGAAAGAAAAAATTACAAAGGTGTTTTCATGCCGGGGTTTAAAGAATGGAAATCGAATTATAACCCCACAGAAACCGGTTTATTATATGTTGACCATTGTGTGGGCAATGTGGGCTGGAACCAGATGAACCCCCGGGTGAAATTTTATGAAGATGTTATGGGTTTCAGGAATATCCTGAGCTTTGATGATAAAGATATCTCAACCGAGTATTCGGCACTGATGAGTAAAGTAATGAGTAATGGAAATGGGTATGTAAAATTCCCGATCAATGAACCTGCCGAAGGAAAGAAAAAAAGCCAGGTGGAAGAGTATCTTGATTTTTACAATGGAGAAGGGGTACAGCACGTAGCAATAGCTACGAATGATATAGTGAAGACAGTTTCGGAATTACAAAAAAGGGGAATCGAATTTCTGTCCATACCTGCCAGTTATTATGAAACAGTTTTGGACCGGGTTGGTAAAATAGATGAAGACCTGGAGCCATTGCAAAAGCTGGGTGTTTTAATAGACCGGGATGACGAAGGGTATCTTTTACAGATATTCAGTAAACCATTGGAAGACAGGCCTACCTTATTTTTCGAGATTATTCAGCGCAAAGGCGCTCAAAGCTTTGGCAAAGGTAATTTTAAGGCCCTTTTTGAAGCCCTCGAGAGAGAACAGGACGCAAGAGGCAATCTATAGTGAAACATGATAATAATATATTATAGCTAGCTGATTTATAACTAAGGAGAAGTATTATTTTTTTGAATAAGGTGTTGGTTTTATATAAGAAAATATTTATTTTCACATTTAACTAACATATTTTCCAAACCATTTTAATGAAGAACGTAGTTTCAAGACTAAGCCTATTTGCATTTGTTGCAATGTTTGCAACGGTGTCGGCATTTGCGCAAGCTTCGTTCGTTGGCGGCCCCAAGACCTATACAAGAAGCGGGGATATGTTAGACCGCATTGAAGATTCATTGAAACGACAGTTTGAAGAGAAAAAACTTAACTGGCCTCCACAGTCGCTTTATATCCGTTCATTTAAGTACGACCGCCAGCTTGAAGTTTGGGTAAGGGCAGATAATAGTGATCAATACAAACTATTTAAGACATACAAGGTTTGTATGCAAAGTGGTACAACCGGCCCCAAACGTGTGGAAGGTGATTACCAGGTGCCTGAAGGTTTTTATTATATCAATGAATTTAATCCCAACAGTAAATACCACCTGGCGCTCGGGCTCAATTATCCGAATGCCTCCGATAGAATTTTAAGTGATTCCATTCGCCCGGGTGGCGCCATTTATATTCATGGCAGTTGTGTATCTACGGGCTGCATTGCCATTAACGACGCACCCATTGAAGAACTTTATACCATGGCATCAAAGGTTAAAGTTAACGGGCAGGATTTTATCCCCGTTCATGTCTTCCCCGTTAAGTATAATGTAAAAAGATCTATTGAATACCTTGCTGAATCAACACTTGGTAACCAGACCATTCAAAAATTCGCCGTAAAACTCAAAGAAGCCTTCGATTATTTTGAAGAAAAGAAACAACTGCCACTCATACTGGTTAATAAGGCAGGTGAATACGTGATCAATTAACGCATCAATACCTGCACCGTTTCCGTGGTGCGCTGTGTAAGTAAAATAACCTTCCCTTTTGTAAGTTCGTCATACTTTTCCCTTGTATAATGCCTGATGGTAAGTAAAGTGAGGTTTTTCTCCAACTGCACATCAAATATTTCCGAAGCAGCCAGTGCAAGCTTCTCAATTTTTTCTGTTTTATCATCGAGGCAGCATAACAAACTCACTGCGCCGTTCTGCGACAGGTTAGGGCGGATCTTTATGCCGGAAAACATTTCATGCAATTGCGCAATCGGCTTTTCTTCCACGAAAGAAAAATCTTTAGAGTTCAGTTGCATTAACACCTGGTTCTTTTTTAACACAATTACAGGAGGAAGGTTATGAACAGGTTTATTACTGATGATAGTTCCTTTTAATTCCGGTTTTAAAAAACACCGTACGTGCAGCGGAATGTTTTTGTTTTCAAGTGGCTTGATGGTTTTGGGATGTATGACCTGTGCGCCATAGTAAGCCATCTCAACCACTTCCCTGTAACTTAATTCTTCCAGCACCTGTGCTTCAGGAAATTCTTTAGGGTCGGCATTCATCACCCCCTCCACATCTTTCCAGATGGTCTGGCTTTCGGCATTTAAAATATTGGCAAAGATGGCGGCACTGAAATCACTGCCTTCCCGCCCCAGTGTGGTACTTTCGTTTTCATCCGTTGCGCCAATAAAACCCTGTGTAATTATAATATCAAAATCAGCAAATAAAGGCTCAATATCTGTCTTTACTTTTTGCCCGGTATAATTCCAGTTAATTGATGCATCCCTGAAATTGTCATCGGTACGTACAATATCCCGAACATCTATCCATTTATTTTTGATGCCAGCCTCGTTCAGGTAGTCACTGACCAGTGATGTACTTAATAATTCGCCGCAACAAACTACCTGGTCGTAATAGTAATCATATTCCCTCACCGGTTTATCATGCAGCAGCCATTCTACTTCAGTAAAAAAATCCTTTAAACGGTTTTCGGCTTCCTGCCAGTTTACTGTTACCAGGTACTTGAGTATGTGTAGATGAGATTCTTTTACCTGTTCAAACAATTTCAATGCGTCTGCCTGCCGCCCTTCAAAAAAAGCATCAGTTACTTTTTCCAGCGCATTGGTGGTTTTGCCCATGGCGGAAATAATGACCAGTATCTTCTCACCTTTAAATGACCTTAATATATTACCCGCATTTTGAATTCTCTCCACTGTATTGATACTGGCGCCGCCAAACTTAAAAACCTTCATTTGTTGTGGGTTGATTATGTAAATTGGTTAATTTAGATTTCTTAAATTGAGAGCAAAAATCGTTAATCTTGCCAAATAAACTAATTATTGGTTCAATCAATTAAGTAATATGAATATCAACCGGCGAATACAGACTTTGGATGAATTCACCATCCAGCAAATGAGAGATTTTCCAAAAGCAACAGGTGAGCTGGCAGGCTTATTAAGGGACATCGGCCTCGCTGCAAAACGGGTTAATGTGGAAGTGAATAAAGCGGGCCTGGTGGATATTTTAGGGGATGCCGGAAGTATAAATGTGCAGGGAGAAGAAGTGAAGAAGCTGGACGTGTATGCCAACAACCAGTTTATGGGTGTGTTGCAACATGGTATCAGCTGTGCCGGCATTGGCAGTGAAGAACTGGATGAGATCGTTGTGTTTGATGATGATGTGAGCAACAACAGTAAATATGTTTGCCTTTTTGATCCGCTGGATGGAAGCAGCAATATTGATGTAAATGTTTCTATCGGGACCATCTTCAGCGTTTTTCGCAGGGTGAGTGAACTGGGTAAGCCGGCAACCAAAGAAGATTTTTTACAGCAGGGTAATAAACAGGTTGCTGCAGGTTATGTGATCTATGGTTCATCAACCATGTTTGTATATGCCACCCGTAGAGGTGTGAATGGATTTACATTAGATCCGTCAATTGGTGAATATACTTTGAGTCACCCTGATATTAAATGTCCCGAAAAAGGAAAAATATATTCAGTGAACCATGGAAACTTTTTCCAGTACGATGAACCGGTAAAAAAATACATTACCACTTGCCAGAAAAAAGATAAAACGAATGGCGGACCCTATACACAACGTTATATCGGCAGTATGGTTTCGGATGTTCACCGTAACCTGATAAAGGGCGGAATTTTTATGTACCCTGGCACAACAGATAAGCCAAAAGGTAAATTGAGATTGTTGTATGAGTGCAACCCGTTCGCTTTTATTATAGAAAGAGCAGGGGGACTCGCCACTAATGGAAAGATAAGGATACTGGATATTCAACCTACCGAACTTCACCAGCGTACACCATTTTTCATTGGGAGTAAACTGATGATGGACGAACTGGCAAGTCACTTGGAAAGTTGAGACCAGGTGTTATGGCTACCATTATTTTATACGAGGATAAATACCAGCCGGATTTCAAACGGTTGAACATGGAGTGGCTGGAGAAATATGGATTGACTGAAGCGTATGATCTTGCCATACTGAATGATCCCCGGGTTAAAATAATTGATAAGGGCGGTTGTATTTTCCTGGCTGTGGAGGATGAAATAGTTATTGGCACAGCAGGGCTTGCAAAAATGGGGGAGACACATTATGAACTGATCAAGATGGCGGTTGATCCGGCGGCAAGGGGAAAAGGGATAGGTAAATTGCTCCTGAACCACTGCCTTGCCTATGCAAAAAAAATTGGGGCAGAAAAAATATCTCTTTTTTCGAGCACATATTTGAAAACAGCATTGAAAATGTATGAAGAGGCGGGCTTTAAGTATGTGAATGTAACGGATAGCCCCATGTTGACCGCCGATATTAAAATGGAAATATCTTTGGTATAAATTATAGTCAATGTCATCAACCATCATATCAGTAAAAAATCTTGTTAAGAATTATGGTACATTCCAGGCTGTAAAAGGAATTTCTTTTGATGTCTTTGAAGGGGAGATATTTGGTTTGTTGGGTCCCAATGGAGCAGGCAAATCCACGACGTTGGAGATCATTGAAACGCTTCGCACAAAAACAAGTGGCGAAGTAATGGTTTGTGGAATGAACCTGGATAAAGAGCCGGATAATATTAAAAAGATCATCGGTGTACAGTTACAAACTTCAGGTTTTTATCCCGGGCTTACCCTTGTTGAACTGATCCATTTATTTGGAGGGTTGTATAATCAGCCCGTTAATCCGCAGGAATTACTGAAGCTTGTAAACCTGGAAGAAAAAGCAAAAAATAAATACAAGGACATGAGTGGTGGACAGAAACAAAGGTTTTCCATTGCCACTACATTAATAAATAAGCCTAAGATCATTTTTTTAGATGAACCAACAACCGGCCTTGATCCGCAGGCCCGCCGGAATTTGTGGGAGCTTATCAAAAATATCCGTTCGCAGGGCACCACCGTTATTATTACCACTCATTACATGGATGAGGCTGAACAATTATGCGACCGTATTGCCATCATGGATGAAGGGAAAATAATATCCCTGGACAGCCCCGATAAAATGATCGATGACCTCGTAAACACAGGCTTCGAACGCCCCAAACAGGTAAAGGCCGCCAGCCTGGAAGATGTTTTTATACATTTAACAGGTAAGGAAATGAGGGATGAGTAAAATGTCGTTTATTTGCATTCGAATTTTCACAAAAAAGAAGTGTAATGAAAAAACTATTTATCAGTTCAGTTATTGTATTGGCTGCAATGATGACTGTTTCGGCACAAAGTGGTAAAAAGCCGGCCAAAAAGCCTGCAACAAAAACAGCCGTTAAACCCCAAACGCCGGTTTTGAAAAACCTCCTGGACAGTTTTAGCTATGCAGCGGGTTACAATGTAGCTACCAATATGAAAGCACAAGGCATTACAAGATTAAATATTGAGCTTATGCAAAAAGGGCTTGATGATGTTTTTAAAAACAATAGTCCTGCACTTACTGTCGAGGCTTCGAACGAGTGTATGCAAAAGCAACTTGGCATTTTTGCTGCCGAAAAGACTGAAGCAGACAAGTCGGGGGGAATAGCTTTCCTGGAGGCAAATAAAAAACGTAAAGGAGTTATTACTTTACCCAGCGGCTTACAATATGAAGTTATTAAGAGTGGAGATGTTAACGGACCTCTTCCCAAAATAGTTGATACAGTTGAGGTGAATTATATCGGTACTTTGATTGACGGTAAAGAATTTGATAATTCATATAAAAGGGGACAGCCATACGCAACCTCACTTACAAGGGTAGTGAAAGGCTGGACAGAGATCTTGCAATTGATGAGGGTGGGTGACCAATGGAAAGTATATATCCCGAGTGAACTTGCATATGAAGGCAATGGTGCAGCCGGTGGCGCTATCCCTCCTTATGCGGTATTGGTTTTTGATATGACTTTGGAAAAAATCAGGCCAGCAGTTGAAACACCTAAAAGCGGACAATAATGAATGAAGATCCCAGATACCCGATTGGCAAATATGAGGTTCAGCCATTCTCTGAAAAGCAATGGGAAGAGTGGCTGATTGATATTAAGAACCTGCCGCAGCATATGGAAAATGCTGTACTTAACTTAGATGAAGCACAACTGGATACGCCATATCGTGATGGCGGATGGACTGTAAAACAGGTTGTGCATCATGTTGCCGACAGCCATATGAATGCTTACATCCGTTTTAAACTTGGGCTTACCGAAGATAACCCAACCATTAAACCTTATGATGAAGCGGCATGGGCCGAAATGGCCGATACCAAAAACCTGCCCATCAATATTTCTCTAACCATTTTACATGCCGTTCATACCCGTTGGAATGAAGTGTTGAAAAATATGAGCAGGGAAGACCTTGACAGAACCGTGTTTCACCCGGAAAGTAAAAAACAGTTCACGCTTTGGGAATTCCTGGGTCTTTATTCCTGGCACAGCAGGCATCACGTGGCACATGTAACTTCTCTGAGGGAGAGGATGAAATGGTGATAAAAGTTCATTCGTTGACCTGTTAATTGGTTAATCCGTTAATTAGTTAATTGGTAATACGGATTAACGTTTAAACAAATTAACCAATTAACGTTTCGATGTACTGGAAAACACTCTCATCAAAATACCTTAGCAAGCACATTTATTTTACGGCCAGGGAAGACCGTTGCGAAATGCCGAACGGGCAAATTGTTGATCCTTACTTTGTAGTTGAATTGCCAGTATCTGTTTGTGCAATGGCCATTACGGAAAATAATGAGGTCATCCTGCTGCAACAATACCGCCATCCATTAAAAGAGACGATACTGGAAATACCCGGTGGTTTTGTAGATAAGGGGGAGAGTTCTGAAAAAGCAATGGTAAGGGAACTGTTGGAAGAAACAGGTTATGCATTTTCAACTATCAGTTTTGTAGCAAGGGTTGCTGCCAATCCGGGGGTACTGGATAATTATACCGACCTGTATTTAGCAACGGGCGGTAAAAAAATTGCGGCACAACATTTAGATGCCAGCGAAGAAATTGAAATAAAACTTTTTTCTGTAGATGCAGTGAGAGAGATGTTGAAGAAGAACGAATTTAAACAGGCGCTGCATGCCACATGCCTGTTTTATGCATTTGAAAAACTGGATTCACTCAAATAGACGGAACTGTCTACTTCCGCTACTATAAATACACTTCCGCAAACAATAATAATGTCACCTGGCGCAGCCGAAATTTTAGCTGCATGTAAAGCAATGTTCACTTCATCAAAGCTTTCACCATGTAATCCAAACGCCGCCGCTTTTTCTTTTAACTGTTCGTGTGGCATAGCCCTAGTAATATGTGCATTACTGAAATAGTACCTGCTGTTCTTGGGCAAAATGGATAATACTTTGCTCACATCTTTGTCTTTAACCATTCCCATCACAAAGTGTACGGCTGATGTTTCGATATGTAATACAGGGAGTTGTTGCAGTAATTGTTTTATCCCATCTTCATTATGTGCCACATCCAATATGACAGTTGGGTTCTCATTAATCACATCCCATCGGCCATGTAGCCCTGTAAGTGGTTTCACGTTCATCAGGGCAGTTTTTTCATCCTCATTTTTTATAGTAAAACCCTGTTGCATTAAAATGCCCTCAGCACATAACACGGTGCATAAATTTTTTGCCTGGTATAAGCCGTTAAGATCTAGTTCGAAAGATTCTGTTATATCATGTTGAATATTCATCACATCACAACAAAGTGATCGTGGGGTATAATTAATATTTGAAACCAGGTATTCATCCTGTGCAAAATATATAGGTGCATTAATCTCTGCGGCTTTATCAGCGAAAATATCTTTTGTTTCAGGCAAATATTCTCCTATCACTACGGGTACATTAGGTTTGATGATGCCAGCTTTTTCCGAGGCGATCTTTTCTAAAGTATTGCCCAGGATATCCATATGATCGTAACCTATATTGGTAATTACCGAAAGCACCGGCGTGATAACATTTGTACTGTCTAATCTTCCGCCAAGACCGGTTTCAATAACGGCAATGTCAACTTTCTGGCGCTCAAAATACTCAAAGGCCATCGCCACAGTTAATTCAAAGAAAGAAGGTTTTATTTGTTCTGAAATATTTTTCGTTCTTTCAACAAACTCAACTACAAACTCTTCACTCACCATTTTCCCATTCACCTTTATTCTTTCCCTGAAATCTTTTAAATGCGGAGAAGTATATAAACCTGTTTTGTAACCGGCTTGTTGCAGTATGGCAGCAAGCATATGGCTGGTACTGCCTTTGCCGTTTGTGCCGGCTATATGAATGCTTTTGAATTTTTTGTGCGGATCGTCCAAAGCTTTACACAGGGCCAATGTGTTATGCAGGTCCTCTTTATAAGCTGCTGCACCAATGCGGCTGAACATGGGTAACTGTGCATACAAATATTCAATGGTTTGCTGATAATTCATCGGCACAAATATATAGCATAACAAAGGTTACGATGAGCCTGTTAACAATAATGAAGTGATTTTATTGTTCTCTGAAGTTGAATGGAACGGTTACAATTGATTCGTGGTCTGATTTATTGAATTCAATATTGGGCAGGTAACCCCTTATGGCATTTGCATATTTTGCGTCGGCACTTGTAGAACCTTTGTCAAACGTCACAAAAGTTCCCCTTCCTGCCGGTGAAACTTTAATGACAGCATTTATAGTAGCCCTGGGAAGGTCTCCCATAAAAATGTAGTTGTTTACAATTGTCCTGTCGCCTTTTGATACCCTTAGGGTTCCTCCGGTTTTTCCTCCGGGGTTATTTCCATAGCTATCGGGTTTACCATTGGGGTTTCCTGCATCGCCTTTTCCATTGGGGTTATTTCCCTGGTATTTATAACCATTGTCTTCATTGGCCCCGTTTCCGGTACCATTTTTTGGACCGCTATAACCGGCGATCTTTGGCTTTTGCGGTTTGGGTGCAGGGGTAACTACCGGTTCAGGTGTTTTTACTTTAACGGTTGTTTTTTCGGGCTTGGTAACCGGTGCTGATTCTTTGTCAGCAACATCGTCGGTTTTTGTTTCTTCAACGGCTGCTGTCTTTACGGCAGAGGCTTTTGGTTGTTCTGCACTTTCTTCACCAGGAGCTTTTTCGCCTTTTACCAATGGCTGTACTTCACCATATCCTTCAATATTATTTCCAAGATTAATTTCAATGAGGTCCTGTACCACTGAAGAAGGCGTATGTTTATGTGTCCAGGATACGAGGAAAGCGATCAAAAGCAATGCGCCGCATATCAGTACGGTGTAAGCAAATGCCTTTTTATTTTTCTCAGATTCGAAGCTTGCCGACATGGTTGGAGTGTAATACATCCAAAGTTATTTAATTCCAGACAAACGATACAATATCGTGCCGCATTTTATAATGATTGTTAACGTTTTAACAAATCTGCAACTCCTTATCAACATATGTACACAAATTCAACTTGACATTGGCAGATATTCATTGTAATTTTCTTTAGGCTTTCCAAAAGTATGGTGCTCTTCCCTTTCTAAAAGCTGCTTCTGATAACTTATTTGCCGAAATGCTAAATTCTTTTTTATGAAACACAATTACCTGCTACTGCTTCTTTTCTTTTCGTTAGGTTTAGAGCCGGTATTTTCTCAAACTATTTCTTCGCAAAAAGGCTTAACTACTGCTGTCTTTAATTTGCCTGCAGGCGCCATCAAAGTCTATCTTCCGGATGATATACGGCCGGGAGAAACCATTTCGGGCACCGTCAGCGCAGAACCATCTGGTAAAAATGCAAAGCAACTGGAGAAAAATCTTACTGAACTAAAAAAATATACTGTCAGTTTTAATGGTCAAAATTTTTCAGTCGTTAATGCAAATTCTCATTTTTCATCGGTAATTAATTCCAACACAACTGCAAGTCGCCAGCTACAGTTAATGATGGATATAAAAACAATAGAAGGAGAAGTTGTAGAAGTTCATATATTAAATAATAGTCCGAAAGATGTGCCGGCTATTTGTGCAATACCTGCTCATGCACTAACTGCTTCTCCGTTTCGAATCACAGGTCCTTTTGATGGCAATGCGGATAATACAAGGTGTTCATTGGATAATAGGCCTTTAGAAATCCTTGCCGAATCGCCCAGGCAATGTATTGTACAATACCCGAATAATATTACCGGTATACAAAATATACAGGTAACGGAGAATGGGCAGCAACAATGTTCAAAGCCAGTATCAAGTGTCAACATGGATATCTCTACCGGGAAACTAAATCTCATAAAAGGTGAAGAAACTTTTCTTAAAGTACAGATCACCGGCCTGAGGGGCTTACCCGACCATGCAAAGCTCAGCCTTCAGAACCTTACAACGGATATTGTAACGATGCTGCCTTCAAACAGTTTTACAGTATTACTGTCACCAGATAGTGTGCGTAGTGATATGTATGAAAAGAGTTTCAATATACAAAGCATCAGGAACGGGAACTTTTCTGTTAATGTAGATCTTGATCTGCCGGAGGCCGGTACTAATGCCAGTGTGCGTACCGGTGCTGAACCACCTGTTGTATTTGCTGATAACAAGGGTGTTGATGTAGGGGGTATAAAATTGCATCCACTTAAAGTAGATGGGTTAAAGAATGGTATGTCGGATGCTTTTAAAAAGGCCGTTACTGAAGTCACCGGCAACCGGGGGAATAAATATCCTGAGCTGGATGGTTGTGGCAGTTGCCTCACTTGTATTCAAAGTATGCTGGATGAAGGTAAAGTTGCGCTGGTAGGAGAGATCGGAAAAATTTTGATGGAACATTATGTTGACCTGCTGGTTGGTAAAGCAGGCGGCGCACTGGCCTGGATAAAAGATAAATTCGACAAGCTGGAAAAAGCAGAAGATATTGCCGGCGCCATTGCTGATGCCGTTACAAAAGGTGAGATACAGATCGTTGAGTTCCCGGAAAAGATGTGTGGTTATTGCCTGGTTTCTGCGATTGGTTTTTATGATGCAAAAACGCAATGCATGGATGCATTCTTTTATTGTAAGGGAAGTAAAATGTGCTGTACGCATTCGCTTACCATCATCCATCTTAAATATTGTGTTAACGACGACGGATTCAAAAAACCAGATGCAGGGCTGGAAATAGATGTGATCAGCAGGTAGCGTATTTAACGGGAACCAAAGAGCAGGCTGCCAATACGCACCATATTGCTGCCTTCTTCCAGTGCAATTTTATAATCAGCACTCATGCCCATGCTCAGAATGTTGAATGTTGAATGTGGAATGTTGAATTTTACAAAAAGGGATTTTAAATATTTGAATTCGGTTCTTACCAGCTCAATATTATCTGAAAAGGAGGCCATACCCATTAAACCGGTGATGCGTAAGTTTGTTAATTCGGTAATTGGTATAATTCGTAATAATTCGTGTAATTCATTCTCATCTAATCCAAACTTGGTTTCTTCTTTGGCAATATGAATTTGAAGAAGGCAATTAATCACCCGGCTGCTTTTTAATGCCTGTTTATTTATTTCTTTTAAAAGATTCAGACTGTCAACTCCATGTATAAGATGAACAAATGGGGCGATGTATTTTACTTTGTTTGATTGAAGATGGCCGATGAAATGCCAGCGGATGTCTTTGGGAAGTTGCTCGTATTTCTGTGTAAGTTCCTGCACATAATTTTCTCCAAAATCACGATGGCCCAGGTCATAGAGGGCCTTGATGTCCTCAACAGGTTTGGTTTTGGATACGGCGACAAGGGTAGCCTTACCGCTCAGTTCTTTTATTACCTCATTGTATTTTTCTTTATTGATACTCATTATTTCACGCAAAGTGCGCAAAGAAAGATATGCAAATGATCTCATCTGCACATCTTCAAATTATCCAATTATCAAATTATTTTAAAATGGTTCTGCCGATTACAATCCTTTGCACTTCACTCGTTCCTTCATAGATCTGTGTAATTTTCGCATCTCTCATCAATCGCTCAACATGGTATTCTTTTACAAAACCATAACCGCCATGTATCTGAACAGCTTCGGTGGCGGTCCACATAGCAGTCTCGCTGGAGAATACTTTGGCCATGCTGCTGCTTAGAGTGTAATCAAGGTGCTGGTCTTTTTCCCATGCAGCTTTTAAACAAAGTAATCTTGCTGCTTCTATTCTTGTAGCCATATCGGCCAGTTTGAACTGGATGATCTGGTGGTTCATGATCTCGGTACCGAATGCTTTACGCTGTTTACTATATGCAAGTGAAAGTTCATAAGCTCCGCTTGCAATGCCCAGTGCCTGGGATGCAATACCAATCCTTCCTCCGGCCAGTGTTTTCATGGCAAACTTAAAACCAAAACCATCTTCACCAATACGATTCTCTTTCGGTACTTTCACGTCATTGAATAATATGCTGTGTGTATCACTTCCCCTTATTCCTAATTTATTTTCTTTTGCACCTACTATCACACCCGGCCATTTCTTCTCCACAATGAATGCATTGATACCCCTGCTTCCTTTACTTACATCTGTTTGAGCAATGACTAAGTACACACTGGCGCTATTGCCGTTGGTTATCCAGTTCTTTGTTCCGTTCAGTAAATAATGATCGCCTTTGTCTTCTGCAGTGGTGCGTTGCGAAGTGGCATCACTTCCTGCTTCCGGCTCACTTAATAAAAAGGCGCCAATATATAATTCACCGTCTTTTTTCCCTTGTGCAAGTGGAGTTAAGTATTTTTTCTTCTGTTCTTCAGAGCCATATTCCTGCAGGCCGTAACAAACCAGGCTATTGTTTACGCTCATGCAAACACTCACACTGGCATCCACTTTACTAATCTCTTCCATAGCCAGCACATAGCTTACCGTATCCATGCCGCTACCTCCATATTCCTGCTTTACCATCATACCCATAAAACCCAGGTCGGCTAATTTTTCTATCTGTTCTTTGGGGAATTTTTGTAGCTCATCACGTTCAATTACGCCGGGCAGGCATTCATTTACGGCAAAATCCCTTGCGGCTTGCCTGATCATTTGTTGTTCTTCGCTCAGTTGAAACAGCATATATGATAGTTTTGATAAAGTGCAAAAATAAGGTTTTATGCCCGGGTATTTTCAGCCAGTATTTTACTAAATAAATTCCTGCTGATCATCCTGGCGCCCAGGCTTTCGAGGTGTTTGGTATATACCTGGCAGTCTATTAATTGCACGTTTTCTTTTTGCAGTTGCTGCACATAATTTATGAAAGCAAACTTGCTGGCATTCTTCTCCAGGCTGAACATGCTCTCACCAAAAAAAATATTGCCCAGCCTGATGCCATATAAGCCGCCTGCTAATTTTCCACCTGCCCATGTTTCTGCACTATGAGCAAAACCTTTTTCATGTAACAGGGTATATGCTTTTTGAACGGCAGGAGATATCCATGTGCCGGCCTGGTCTTTCCTTGTAATGGTTTTACAATTTTGAATTACTTCGGAAAAGGTCCTGTTGATTGTAAAACGATATTTGCCGTTGTTTAAAATAGTTTTCATACTGCTGCTCACTTTCAATTCGGCAGGATATAAAACAAAACGTGGGTGGGGGCTCCACCAGCAAATAGGTTCGCCTTCATTATACCAGGGAAAAATTCCTTTCTTGTAAGCTAGCAATAATCTTTCGGTGCCCAGGTCGCCACCAATAGCAAGCAGGCCTTCTTCATTGGCCATTTCCACGGAGGGAAATACCAGGTCTTTATTGAGCAAAAACATGGGAATTAATTTGCGATCACTTCAATAGTAGCGTTGATGCCCCGGTCAGTAATGGCGTCGCACTGGGGTTTTAAAATATCGTAACTGCCTTCTTTAACGGCATATTTACCTTTTGCATCAATGATGATGGCGCATTGTTCGGCTTGCTCCTGGGTGTGTTCACAAATTTTTATCAGCGTTTCAATCACCCATTCAAAAGTATTCACATCATCGTTCCAGACAATGAGTGAACATGCTTCTTCCAAAGAAGTGAGCAGGTCGGTTTGGTCTTCGGGTTTTGTATATGTATTTGTGGAGAACATGGCTGAGCACAAATTTACACTCAATTTTCACAGGATAAGCAGTAAAAACCTGAAAATGAATGAAAAAATTTTGCTGAAAACATTTAACCCTTATCTTTGCCGTCCGAAAATTAAAGGGAGTTTAGCTCAGTTGGTTTAGAGCATCTGCCTTACAAGCAGAGGGTCGGCGGTTCGACCCCGTCAACTCCCACAAGGCCTTACACTAACATGTGAGGCTTTTTTAATTTAACTGTACTGCCGGCAAACGATACGATTGTCCGTCATATACAAATATCTCATCAATCTCCACGGTCCAGTATTTATATAAGGGCGATTTGCTGAGGTACCGTTCAACCTCTTTTTTGCTGGTTGCATTAAATACGATCCAGCTTCTCTGGCTTTCCATGCTTACCGTATAATAATCAATAATGTTTTTTTCGATAAGGCTGTTGATATAAACCCGGTGGGGCGGAACAAAGCTCATGAACTCATCATCCATCTCAAATTGTATGGTAACCTGGTATTTATTTAGCTGCCCGGCCGCAGGCCCCAGTGGGTTGTTTATATTTTCCATGCTGCAATTTTGTTTTCCCATTCTGCCTGGTACGGAACGGTTACTTTAATATAATTATCGGTATAGCCTTCCAGCATACCGGTTTTGTTCTTTGTTTCAAACAACACTTTCCGGGTTTGTCCAATATGCTGGTTGGTGAAGTACTGCATCTTCTGGTAGCTGAGGTTCCGCAGCATTTTATTTCTTTCGTGCCGTGTTTGCATAGGTACTACGTCATTCATCTCAGCAGCAAGTGTATTGTCTCTCTCTGAATAAGTGAACACATGCAGGTAAGATATATCCAGCTGGTGAAGGAAATCAAAAGTTTCCTTAAAATCAGCATCTGTTTCACCGGGGAAACCTACGATCACATCCACACCGATACAGCAGTGGGGCATCATGGTCTTTATCAATCCAACTCTTTCGGCATACAGTTCCTTTTTATAGCGGCGCCTCATCAGGCCCAGTATCTTATTGCTTCCACTTTGTAAAGGGATATGAAAATGCGGCATGAATTTTTTGCTGTTACTAACAAACTCAATGATCTCATTACTCAGCAAATTGGGTTCAATGGAAGAAATGCGGAATCTTTCTATTCCTTCAACTTTATCCAGTTCTTTGATCAATGAATAAAAATTCTCTTTCTTGTCCGCATTCTTCAAATCCCCCCTTTGGGGCCTGGGGTGGCGGAAATCACCGAGGTTGATACCGGTAAGTACGATCTCTTTTGCACCCTGTGCAGCAATCGCTTCCACGTTGGCAATAACATTATTGATACTGTCACTCCTGCTTTTACCTCTAGCCATTGGAATGGTACAGAAGGAACAATTATAATCGCATCCGTCCTGCACCTTTAAAAATATCCTTGTTCGGTCGTTGATAGAATGGGAGGCGGTGAATTCGTTCACATCCTCAATATCGCAGCTACAGATCTTTGCGCTGTCGCCCTTGGTGATTTCTTTTAAATGATCGGTTATATTGAATTTTTCTGCTGCACCTAATACAAGATCAACACCCGGAATGGCGGCAATTTCTTTTGGCTTTAACTGGGCATAGCAGCCGGTTACCACCACCATGGCTTCGGGAGCCTTTCGCTGAATACGGCGTACCAGCTGGCGGCATTCTTTATCGGCATTTTCAGTAACTGAACAGGTGTTGATGACGTACACATCTGCCACTTCATCAAAGTCCCTTTTTTCAAAGCCGTCATTCTCCAAAAGCCTGCCAATAGTGGAGGTCTCTGAGAAATTAAGCTTGCAGCCTAACGTATGTAATGCCACCGTTTTGTTCATGGGGCAAAATTAACGAAAATGGGGATAGAACGCTGATGACGCCGATTGAACAGATTAACGCTGATTTAATCTGTGAAAATCTGTTGTATCTGTGTCATCAGTGTTCTATCCTTGCTGTAACTTGCAGCATGCTTAAAAAATACCTTCCATATATCTTCCTGGTGGCTGCAGCTTTGTTATTATGGTTTATTAAAAAGAATCAACGTGGCACTGAGCCACAAAGACCAGCAACTGAGCAGGGAGATACAAGGGTAACTGTGCCGGCAGTGCTGCCCGAGAATACCGGACCAAAAGAGATTGAGGGCTTCAACAGGAACATAACCAAACTGATATTCAGCAAACATGCCAAATGCAGGATGGATTGCCGTAAGATTGATGAAACGGAGGTGAGGGAGATATTAAAGAACGGAACGGTTAATGAAAAAAAGATACAGCGTGATAAACGGGGCATGACCTACCCGGTTGAAGGCACTACACATGACGGGCAACAGGTGCGGATAGTATTTGCACCCAAAGATGATGGCCTTGTGGTAGTAACCGTCATCGACCTGGGTAAAGAATGGTCATGTGATTGTAAATAGTTTTCCACTTATAAATCTTCACTTTTATCAAACATAAAAACAACGTAAGTTTGTTATTGAAAGGTTGAATATTTAGGAATGAAGATAAAATCCATCCTTGCAAAGCCATTTGCAGGGTATATATATAAACAGATAAAGAAGGGAACGGAGACGGCAGAAGCCGACCAGCAATCTATTTTAAATCAGCTCATCAAAGTAGGGACAAAAACACTATTTGGAAAAGATCATGACTTTGCCAATATCAGGTCACACGAAGATTTTGTAAAGAAAGTGCCGCTGAGAGATTATGAACAATTCAAACCGTATATTGAAAAAATAAAGCAAGGCACTCATCATGTACTATGGAAAGGACAGCCGATCTATTTTTCGAAAACAAGCGGAACAACGAGTGGTGTAAAATATATTCCAATCACTAAGGACTCCATTCCCAATCACATCAACACAGCCAGAAATGCATTGCTATGCTATATGGCAGAGACAGGTAATACCAATTTTGCCGATGGTAAACTAATATTCTTAAGTGGTTCGCCAGAACTGGAAAGAGTAGGAGGGATACCAACGGGGAGACTGAGCGGCATCGTTAATCATCATGTACCGAAATATTTAAGATCGAATCAATTGCCATCTTACACCACCAACTGTATTGATGAATGGGAAGAGAAGCTGGATAAGATCGTTGAAGAGACCATTAACCAGGATATGAGCCTTATCAGCGGTATACCGCCATGGATGCAGATGTATTTCGACAGGCTCATTGAAAAGGGAGGTAAGAAAGTAGGGGAGTTATTTCCAAACTTTAGTGTGATGGTACAAGGCGGTGTAAATTTTGAGCCTTATAAAACAAAATTGTTTGAAAGCATTGGCCGTAAAGTCGATTGCATTGAATTGTATCCGGCCAGCGAAGGCTTTTTCGCTTTCCAGGATTCGCAGCATGAACCCGGGCTTTTGTTGAATACCAATAGCGGCATCTTCTTTGAATTTGTACCTGCTGCTGAAATTTTTACTGAGAATCCTACCAGGCTGACCTTAAAGGACGTAAAAGTGGGAGAGAATTATGCACTCATCATCAACAGTAATGCCGGGCTTTGGGGATATAATATAGGTGATACGGTAAAATTTGTTTCTACCAGCCCCTACCGGCTTGTAGTTACCGGGCGTACCAAACATTTTATCTCTGCGTTTGGTGAACATGTCATTGGTGAAGAGGTGGAAGCCGCCTTACTGCAGGCAGCCAATGAAGAAAATATTTCCATCACTGAGTTTACCGTGGCGCCCATGATCGCAACAACCGATGGCAAAAGTTATCACGAATGGTTTATCGAATTTGAGAGCCTGCCTGCCGATATCAATGCCTTTGCAAAGAAGATAGACGATAGCCTGCGTAAAAAGAATGTATACTATGATGACCTTATCAGCGGACACATTCTTCAACCGCTGAAAATATCGCCGGTAAACAAAAATGGATTCATTGATTATATGAAGAGCATCGGTAAACTGGGCGGACAGAATAAAGTGCCGAGGCTTAGTAACGACCGTATCATTGCTGATGAACTTAAAGGGTTTGTTAATCATACTGAAACCAAAGCAGATTTTTCCCCAGTGAAATAATTTTTTGGCAATTTGTTTTCAAAATAACATACTTTTGTAAGGCAAACGATTTTAATATCACGTGAAAAGGACACACATACATACAACATCTCCATTGTTCCCTTCTGCAGGGAGCCTGTCCCGATCACGACGTGGATGCTGATAGGACGAGCAGTTAATAGCTGCCCCTGTCAGTGAAAAAATCCCCGGACAATTTTCTTTAAACATTATTGCTCACTTTTCAATTTTTAAGAATTGGAAATCAACAACATTATCATCAGGGTTGCTATACCCTCCGATAAAAAATATGCTGCCATCATTACTGATGAGATGGCTGCTTCAGCAAAAGCACGTGGTACGGGTATTGCAAAGCGCAGACCTCAATACATCGAACTCAAGATGGAAGAAGGTAAAGCTGTGATCGCCTTGACCACAACTGGTAAATGGGTGGGGTTCTGTTATATAGAGGCCTGGGAGCATAACAAGTTTGTTGCTAACAGCGGCCTGATAGTTTCGCCTGAGTTCCGTAAAACAGGCGTTGCTAAATCCATTAAGAAAAAAATCTTTGACCTAAGCAGAGAAATGTATCCAGATGCAAAAATATTTGGACTGACTACGGGGCTGGCGGTGATGAAGATAAATTCCGACCTCGGCTATGAGCCTGTTACTTATTCGGAACTCACCAATGACGAACAATTCTGGGCGGGCTGTAAAAGTTGTGTGAACTACGACATACTTATGAGCAAGGAAAGAAAGAATTGCATGTGCACAGCTATGCTCTTTGATCCTGCCGATCATTATGAACCGGAAGAAACCAAAGCAGAATTCAGGAAACAGTCTAAACTATACGAACGGTTCATGCGATTGAAACAAAGTAAACTACTCAGGTTCCTGCAAAAGAAACAGCAGCGGGAAGGAATGAAGACAACATTATTGAGTCAATTTTTTAATTTTTAAAATTATTATCGATGAAAAAGAAACTGGTACTTGGTTTCAGTGGAGGACTGGATACTTCTTACTGTGTAAAATGGCTCACTGAAGAAAAAGGATATGAAGTGCATTCGGTGATCGTTAACACAGGTGGGTTTACTGCGGATGAACTTAAGAAGATAGAAGAACATGCTTATAAACTCGGCGTGGCTTCGCATACCACTGTTGATGCCGTTAAAAATTATTATGAGCGGATCATTAAGTTCCTCATTTTCGGAAATGTGCTGAAGAATAATACTTATCCCCTTAGTGTGAGTGCAGAAAGATTAAGCCAGGCATTATGTATTGCAGAACACGTTAAAAAACTGGATGCGGATTTTGTTGCACATGGCAGCACTGGCGCTGGCAACGACCAGGTGAGGTTCGACATGATCTTCAACATCATGATACCGGGGGTAGAGATAATCACTCCCATCAGGGATATGAAATTAAGCAGGGAAGATGAGATAGCCTACCTGAAAAGTAAAGCAGTTGAAATGAATTTTGAAAAGTCGATCTACTCTATCAACAAAGGACTTTGGGGTACCAGCGTTGGCGGCAAAGAAACATTGAACAGTAAAGGTTCACTGCCCGAAGAAGCATGGCCTACACAGGTTACGGAGAGCGGAATCAGGAATTTGGAATTAGGATTCAGAAAGGGCGAACTCATTTCAATAGAAGGTAAAGAATATATTCACCCAACAGAAGCTATCCGGCATTTGCAAAATATTGCAGGACCATATGGCATTGGCAGGGATATACATATTGGCGATACCATCATCGGTATTAAAGGCCGTGTAGGTTTTGAAGCGGCAGCGCCTGTTATCATTTTGAAAGCTCACCATGCACTGGAAAAGCACGTGCTCACCAAGTGGCAGCTCAACTGGAAAGACCAGCTGGCTTTGTTTTATGGTAACTGGCTTCATGAAGGCCAGATACTTGACCCGGTAATGAGGGATATTGAAACATTTTTTGAGAACTCACAGCAGAATGTGACGGGTAAAGTTTTTGTTGAGCTTTCTCCATACCGTTTCCAGGTTACGGGCATCGAATCGGATTTTGATCTGATGAGTAGCAAATTCGGTAAGTATGGAGAGATGAATAATGGCTGGTCGGGCGAAGATGTAAGGGGTTTTTCCAAAATATTCGGCAATCAAACCATGATCTATCACGCTGTTAAACAAACTGCTCATGCCAAATAAGATCAGAGCTGGAATAATAGGTGGCGCAGGTTACACTGGCGGCGAACTGATCAGGATATTATTGAATCATCCTGATGCGGAAATTATTTTTGTTCGCAGCAAGAGCAATGCGGGTAATCCATTGTATGCCGTTCACCAGGACCTGTTGGGCGAAACTGAAATGAAATTTGCAGCAGAAATGAACAGTGATATTGATGTGCTCTTCCTCTGCGTAGGGCATGGCGAAGCAAAAACATTCCTGGAAAAAAATAAGATTAGTCATAAAATAAAGATCATCGACCTGAGCCAGGATTTCAGGTTGGGCGAAAAAATTGATAACAGGGAATTTGTATACGGACTTCCGGAACTCAACAAGGAAAAGATCAGCGCAGCCAATAATATTGCCAACCCCGGCTGTTTTGCAACTGCGATCCAGTTAAGCTTACTTCCATTGGCAAAGGCAGGTTTGTTGGAAGATATCTACACAACCGGTATTACAGGATCAACAGGAGCAGGTCAGGGGCTGAACGCAACATCACATTTCAGCTGGCGGGCAAATAATATACAGGCCTATAAAACATTAACGCATCAGCACCTTGCGGAGATCGGTCAATCATTCATGCAATTGAATCCCTCCGGGAAAACAGACCTCAGTTTTGTTCCATGGCGGGGAGATTTTACAAGAGGTATTTTCATCAGTTCACAGATCAGGTGTAATTTGAATATTGCTGAGTTGAGATCATTATACAAAGATTATTATGCCGGTCATCCTTTCGTATCACTCAGCAATGAATCTATTTTCCTGAAACAGGTGGTTAACACCAACCAGTGCTTCATACAATTGGAGAAAGTAGGTACCAGGCTGGTGATCCATTCTATCATTGATAATTTACTGAAAGGTGCAAGCGGCCAGGCCGTACAGAATATGAATTTGATGTTCTCTCTCAGTGAAACAACTGGATTAAAATTAAAAGCTAATTATTTTTAGTATGAAACTATTCGATGTATATCCGCTTAATGATATTGCCATCACAAAAGGCCAGGGTTCTTATGTGTGGGATGATAAAGGAGAAAAATATCTTGATCTTTATGGAGGACATGCAGTGATCTCCATTGGTCACACACATCCTCATTATGTAAAAAGAATAGAAAACCAGTTGCATAAGGTTGGGTTCTATTCCAACTCCATTAAAATACCTTTGCAGATTGAACTGGCAGAAAAACTTGGAAGGATTTCAGGAAAAGAGGATTATCAACTCTTTTTATGTAACTCAGGTGCCGAGGCCAATGAGAATGCGCTGAAGCTGGCTTCATTTTATAACGGAAGAAAGAAAGTAATTGCATTTAAAAAAGCATTTCATGGCAGAACGTCGCTGGCTGTTGCTGCTACTGATAACCCTGATATAGTGGCTCCGGTAAATCAAACTGAGAATATCGTTTTTCTTCCTTTCAATGATAAGACAGCGTTAGAAGAAGCGTTTACGAAAAATGAGATCTCGTCTGTAATTGTAGAGGGTATCCAGGGTGTTGGGGGTATCAATGTAGCTTCAGTAAGTTTTCTTCAAAAGATAAGAGTCCTTTGTGATCAACATAATGCTGTATTCGTTGCCGACAGTGTACAATGTGGTTATGGTAGATCAGGTAAATTCTATTCACATGATTTTGCCGGTGTGAATGCAGATATCTATACTATGGCCAAGGGAATGGGTAATGGTTTTCCTGTTGCCGGTATTTCCATTTCACCTAAGATACAGGCCAAACATTTCATGCTGGGAACAACCTTTGGCGGAAATCACCTTGCCTGTGCGGCTGCATTGGCTGTGCTTGAAATAATGGAAGAAGAGAAACTGATGGATAATGCAACATCTGTTGGCAATTACTTAATAACTGAACTCAAAAAAATACCGAACATAAAAGAAGTAAGGGGAAGAGGGCTGATGATTGGCATTGAATTGCCTGAAGAATTGAATATGGTGAAAAAGAACCTGCTGTTCAAACATAAAATATTCACCGGGGAAGCAAAGCCAAATGTGATTCGTTTGCTCCCTGCACTGAACATCACTAAGACAGAAGCGGATGTTTTTTTAGAAGCACTCAGATCTGAACTGGTTGTTCATAAAGAATCTCTTGTATCACTTAGTTAAAATAAAACAAATGATCGAAGTACAACATACAGGACTTTTAAAAAGTTCCGCTTTAGGAACAGGAAAACACTTTATCTCTGCCTATGATGTGGAAGATATTGATGCACTGATGGCAAAGGCTTCATCATACAAGGCCCATCCTTTTATGGATAAAACCATCGGCGTAAATAAAAGAGCGGGATTGTTATTTCTTAATCCAAGTATGCGAACCAGGTTAAGTACACGAATTGCTGCCAATAACCTGGGCATGGATGCCATTGTATTTAACATTGATAAAGAAGGCTGGGCGCTTGAACTGGATGAAGGCGCTGTAATGAATGGTACAACTGTTGAGCATATCAAAGATGCAGCGCCGGTACTTGGCCAATACTTCGACATTTTGTGTGTACGCACTTTTCCTTCATTGAAGAACAGGGAAGATGATTATGCAGAAACAGTCATCAATCAATTCATCAAATATGCAGGTGTACCGGTGGTGAGCCTGGAAAGTGCCACACTACATCCTTTACAAAGCCTTGCAGATGTAATTACGATAAAAGAAACTTACAAAGGAATTAAAAAGCCAAAAGTGGTGCTTACCTGGGCACCGCATGTAAAACCTTTACCGCAATGTGTAGCAAATTCATTTGCGCAATGGATAAATGCATGGGGAGAAACTGATTTTGTCATTGCCCATCCCGAAGGGTACGAGCTGGATGAACAATTTACCGGAGGTGCAATTATAACCACAAACCAGGATGAAGCATTGGCAGGTGCCGATTTTGTGTACGTGAAGAACTGGAGCAGTTATCATGATTATGGAAAAATATTATGTACAGATCCATCCTGGATGCTGACAAATAAAAAAATAGAGAAGACCAATAATGCAAAAGTGATGCACTGCCTTCCAGTTCGCCGCAATGTGGAACTAAGCGATGAGATACTGGACAGCGACAGGAGTTTGGTAACACAACAGGCAGCAAACAGGGTTTGGGCAGTACAAGCAGTACTCTCTGAAATTTTAAAAGCTAATCCATGAAAAAACTATTTGTTGTAAAGATCGGAGGTAATATCATTGATGATGAAGGAGCGCTGCAATCGTTTATGGCGGACTTTGCCGCTGTTCCTGGAAAAAAAATGCTAGTGCATGGCGGAGGGAAGATCGCTTCATCAAAGGGGAAGCAACTGGGTATAGAACCCAATTATATAAACGGGAGAAGGATCACCGATGAAGCGACTATTGACATGGTGACGATGGTGTACGGCGGGCTTATCAATAAAAAGATCGTTGCAGCTTTACAATCATACAAATGCAATGCGATTGGTTTAACCGGAGTTGATGCCAATATCATTCCTGCCACAAAAAGACCGGTAAAGGAGGTTGATTATGGATTTGTTGGAGATATCAATAGTGAGCAATTGTCAATAGCCAATTTGCAATTGTTTCTTGAGAATGGGCTTGTTCCTGTCATTGCGCCATTAACACACGATGGCAAGGGGCAAATACTGAATACGAATGCTGATACTATTGCATCGGCCCTGGCTGTTGCGTTATCCGGATCATATGATGTAAGACTGATCTATTGTTTTGAAAAGAAGGGAGTATTGGAGAATATCAAAGATGAATCATCGGTCATCAATTTTATTAATAAAGAAAAATATGATCAATTACTGGCAGATAAAAAACTGGTTGACGGGATACTTCCTAAAATTGATAATGCTTTTTCTGCCATTGGCAGTGGAGTGAATGAAGTATTGATAGGAGATGCAACCGACCTGTTGGTAAACACAACCGAAAATATAAAAGGAACCTTGTTCAGGTAATGGAAATTAAACCACTATATAATGACGCAGTAAAGCTGTTGGAGAAACTGATAGCTATGCCGTCTTTCTCCAGGGATGAAGATAAGACTGCTGGCATTATTGAAGAATTCTTCAAAGAGAAAAATATCCCTGTAAACCGATCACTTAATAATGTGTGGTGTGTAAACAAACATTTTGACCATATAAAGCAAACGATCCTGCTTAATTCACATCATGATACCGTTAGACCAAATCCCCGGTATACCAAAGATCCTTTTGCAGCTATTGTGGAGGATGGAAAACTATACGGCTTGGGCAGCAATGATGCCGGCGGTTGCCTGGTAAGTTTGATCGCTGCATTCCTCTTCTTTTATGAAAGGAAGGATATGAAGTATAATATAGTACTGGCAGCCACTGCTGAAGAGGAGATAAGTGGCATTAATGGGATAGAATCGCTATTACCTTCTTTACCTGAAATAGATTTTGCAATTGTTGGTGAACCCACTCTTACCAACCTTGCCATCGCTGAAAAAGGATTACTTGTTCTGGATTGCGTCGTAAACGGCAAAGCCGGTCATGCTGCAAGGGAAGAAGGAGAGAATGCCATTTATAAAGCCATAAAGGATATTAAATGGTTCAGCACATACCAGTTCCCAAAAATATCTGATACACTGGGTGCAGTTAAAATGTCTGTTACTTCTATCAATACTGAAAACAAGGCGCATAATATAGTACCCTCAAATTGCAGCTTTATTGTTGATGTGCGGGTTACAGATGTATACACACATGAAGAAGTATTGGAAACAATAAAACAAAATGTTCAATCAGAAGTCGAGCCGAGAAGTATGCGGCTTCGTTCATCATCCATCAATCAGGATCATCCATTGGTGAAGGAAGGTATCAAACTCGGTAAGAAAATTTATGGTTCACCTGCTACGTCTGATGCGGCATTGATTAACTCCCCTGTTCTGAAATGTGGACCTGGTGACAGCGCCAGAAGCCATACAGCAGATGAATTCATTTACCTGCAGGAAATAAAAGAAGGCATTGAAACTTATGTTCAAATTCTTGAAAAGGTCATAACATCAACCCCGATAGCTATCGGGATCAAACATCAAACTCATGAAGCTCTGGCAAAAAGATAAAATAACTTTAAAGGAAGTAGAGCAATTTACTGTAGGTAATGACAAAGACCTGGATATTCATCTAGCTTCTTTTGATGTAATGGGTTCATTGGCACATATAAAAATGCTGGAATCAATTGGGCTACTAACTAAAGATGAACTTGTTTTGCTGGAGAATGAATTAAAAGAAATATATAAGCAGGTTGCTGATGGAAAGTTCAAATTAGAAGAAGGAGTGGAAGATATTCATTCACAGGTAGAATTAATGCTTACACAAAAACTGGGAGATGTAGGTAAGAAAATTCACAGCGCAAGAAGCAGGAATGACCAGGTCTTACTCGATTTAAAATTGTATATGAGGAATGAGATTGAGAAAACCGTCCTGGCAACAAAAGGTCTTTTTGATCTTTTAATTAAGCAAAGTGAAATATACAAAGGCCAGCTACTTCCTGGCTATACTCATCTCCAACTAGCCATGCCTTCTTCTTTTGGTTTATGGTTTGCTGCCTATGCAGAAAGCCTTGTGGATGATCTCGTGATACTTGAGGCAGCGTACAGAGTTGTCAATAAAAACCCGTTGGGGTCTGCCGCAGGTTATGGTTCTTCTTTTCCCATAAACCGGCAAATGACAACAGAGCTTTTGGGTTTTGATGATTTGAATTATAATGTGGTGTATGCACAAATAGGCAGGGGGAAAACCGAACGTATAGTAGCATCTGCATTGGCAAATATTGCTGCAACACTTGCAAAACTGAGTATGGATTGTTGTTTATACCTGAACCAGAACTTTGCATTTATTTGTTTCCCCGACGAATTGACTACAGGCAGCAGCATTATGCCCCACAAAAAGAATCCGGATGTGTTTGAGCTTATCCGTTCTCACTGCAACCGCATACAGGCATTGCCCAACGAGGTCATGATGATGACAACCAATCTCCCTTCGGGTTATCACCGAGACCTGCAGCTTATAAAAGAGCATATTGTTCCAGCATTTAAAAACCTGCAGGACTGTATGCAAATGGCTGGCTTTATGCTGAGCCAGGTCCAGGTTAAAAAAGATATTCTTGCGGATGAAAAATATGCTTCTCTTTTCAGCGTGGAAGAAGTGAATAAGCTGGTATTAGAGGGAGTGCCTTTCCGGGATGCGTACAAAAAAGTAGCAGGGGATATTGAACAAGGTAAATTCAATACTGCAGGCCATCTTAGCCATACACACGAAGGGTCTGTGGGCAATCTTTGCAACGATAAAATAGAGCACCTGATGAATGATGTTATCCAAAAATTCAATTTTGGCAAGGTGAAAATTGCGTTGCAACAATTATTAAGTTAGATTTGTCGTTATAAGTGTCTTTACACAATGACAGATCAGGCTCCTAAAAAACGTATTGCTCTCTTTGGTTCTACAGGTTCTATCGGTACCCAGGCACTGGACGTTATCCGGGCAAATTCTTCATTATTCGAAGCTGAGATCTTAACTGCACAAAACAATGATGAATTATTGATCACCCAGGCCATGGAGTTCAGGCCTAACGCAGTTGTTATCGGCGATGCATCCCGTTACGAAAAAGTGAAAGCCGCTTTATCATCAACAGATATAAAGGTTTTTGCAGGGGAAGCAGCGCTTGAAGAAGTGGCAGATTTTGATACCTATGATATGATGCTGGCAGGCATCGTGGGATTTGCAGGCCTTAAGCCAACTTTAAAAGCGGTTGAAAAGGGTAGGGCAGTAGGCCTGGCCAATAAAGAAACACTGGTGGTTGCAGGTGATATTGTAATGCAGAAAGCCATTGAAAAAAGAGTACCTATTATCCCGGTGGATAGTGAGCACTCCGCCATTTTTCAATGCCTTGTTGGTGAAGTAAGGAACCCGATAGAAAAAATTATTCTTACTGCAAGTGGAGGGCCTTTCCTTGGTAAGAAGCCGAACTTTTTAGTCAATGTTAAAAGAGATCATGCCCTGCAGCATCCCAACTGGAGCATGGGTGCAAAAATTTCTATCGACTCGGCAACACTTATGAACAAGGGGCTGGAGATGATAGAGGCCAAATGGCTTTTTAATCTTCGTCCTGATCAGATACAGGTGGTCATACATCCGCAAAGTATCATTCACAGTATGGTACAGTTTGAAGATGGAAGTATAAAAGCACAGATGGGGTTGCCCGATATGAAATTACCCATTCAGTATGCGATGGCATTTCCGGGTAGGGTAAAGAATGATTTCCCGAGATTTAATTTTAAGAAATACCCGGCGTTGAATTTTGAAGAGCCGGATGTTAAAACTTTCAGAAATCTGTCTCTCGCCATTGAAGCGCTTTATAAAGGAGGTAATATGCCATGTATATTAAATGCCGCCAATGAAATTGCGGTGTGGGCCTTTCTCCGCAACCGTATCGGCTTTTTAGATATGACTGCTATGGTGGAAAGAACCATGCAAAATGTTCCTTTTATTGAAAAACCAACTTTGCAGGAATATTTTGACAGCGACGGCGAAGCCCGTAATTTTGCGGCTTCATTGATAAACCTGTAAGCTAGCCGTTGTGCACCCATACAACAGTCTTTCATTTATCAGCAATAAAACAAATCAGTAAAAAAAATGGATATAACATTACTGGCAATAAGCTGGCCAAGTGTGGGATTAAAAGTAGCGCAGCTATTATTATCACTTTCCATCCTTGTCATTCTCCACGAATTCGGACACTATATCACGGCCAAATGGTTTAAATGCCGGGTAGAGAAATTTTACCTGTTCTTTGATCCCTGGTTTTCTATAGTAAAGAAAAAGATCGGCGATACCGTATATGGTATTGGCTGGCTGCCATTGGGTGGCTATGTAAAGATTGCCGGTATGGTTGATGAGAGTATGGATAAAGAGGCATTGAAACAACCACCACAACCCTGGGAGTTCAGGAGTAAACCGGCCTGGCAAAGATTGATCATCATGTTGGGTGGAGTTACGGTAAATGTCATACTGGCTTTTATAATCTATGCAGGCATATTAATGGTTTGGGGCGAAGATAAAATGCCTAATCATTCGGTGAAAAATGGAATATGGGTTACTGACTCATTGATGTACGAGATTGGATTAAGGGATGGCGATAAAGTAATTGCCGTAAATAAAGACAGCATAAAATATTTTGAAGACATTCCGAAGAAAATACTTTTCAGCGGTGGCGGGCATATCAATATAGTACGGAACGGAAAAGATACCGACATTGTAATTCCACGCAGCCTCATTGGGCAACTGGTAGAAAAGAAAAAATCGAAAGGCAGGCTCTTCCTGCCAAGGATGCCGGCTATCATGGGTGACTTTGATAAAGATGATACTTCCAATGCAAAGAAAGCAGGACTGCAATACTGGGATAAAATTGTAAAAGTAGATTCTGTACGTATAAATTATTTGGATGAAGCTGCTGCTTATTTTGGTACAAAGAAGGATCAGAAAGTAATGTTGACTGTACAAAGAAACGGGAGTGAGATCAGTTTGCCTGTACAACTTGATGCTGATGGTAAAATGAACCCAACGATACTCAGCAATAAACAATTTGATAGTTTAGGCGTATTAAAAATTGAACATACCGATTATGGTTTCTTTGAAGCCTTCCCTGCCGGGTTCAACCTTGCGATAACTTCTTTAAAGGATTATATTGATCAGTTTAAACTTATACTTTCTCCAAGTACCGGTGCATATAAAGCAGTTGGTGGTTTTAAAGCCATGGGTTCTGTTTTTTCAGGCACGCAGTGGGACTGGCAACATTTCTGGACCATTACTGCTTTCTTTTCTATTATTCTTGCCTTTATGAACCTGTTGCCTATTCCGGCTTTAGATGGAGGCCATGTATTATTTACTTTGGGAGAAATGATCACCGGTCGTAAACCCAGTGAAAAATTCCTGGAGTATGCACAAATAGCAGGCATGGTTATTTTGATTGCTTTAATGCTATATGCAAATGGCAATGATTGGTTTGGATGGGGAAGGGGTAAATAAAAATTAAAGGTCACGCTATAAAAAATCCCCCACCTTAGGCGGGGGATTTTTTATAACTATTTTATTATCTAGTCTTATTGAACTACTACTCTGCACATGGTTAGGCGGTTACCATTGGTATCCACAATTTCAACCCAGTACAAACCTTTTCCATATCTCCTCAAATCAACATCCATTCTGTCATAAGGTCTTCCTACGATGTAGTTTTGTGCCAACACCTTGTCACCCTTGGCGTCATAAACTTGTACGCCTCTTGGCAACACGTTGTTTGCAACACTGTGATACCTAACTCCGAATTTACCAGAGTTTGGATTAGGATAGATGAAACACTTACCACTTACAGAATCGGAAATTACAATTGAATTGGAAACATTTGTACAGTTGTTAACATCCGTAACCCTAAGTTGGTAAGTACCTTGTCCGTCAACATCAATAGTAAGTGAATTAGTACCTACACCGCTTACTATACCTGTGCTTGAACCTGTTACTGCAACGCCGTCCCTTAGCCATTGATAACCACCATTAGGATTAGCAGCATTTGGAGCTACTGTAGAATTAATGGTTGTTCTCATACCTGGTAACAACCTGGTAGGATTAGCACTAATCGAAATGCTTGGTAAAGGATAAACTGTAAGTGGCCTAAAGAAGGATGTTACGGTAGCACAAGGTGCGGCGCCTGTAATATTACAACGGTAGATATAACCACTCATAGTTACCGGAGGCGCAGTAACTGTTAGTGTTGCTGAAGTAGCTCCGCTATATACACCTCCATTGGTCACATTGGTATAGGTGTTACCCCCATCTGTACTTACCTGCCATTGATATGTATACGGACCTGTACCACTCACTGCAACTGAGAAAGTAGCTACTTTATCAGTACATATCGCTTGTGCAGCAGGTTGGGTGGTTACTGTCAATGGTTGATTAACGGTTACAGTAATGTTTCTTGCAGGCGATGTACATTGAGGCACTGGAAGACCATAATCGAAGAATACCCTTGAAATTTGAAAAGCTGCTTCCTGCCAAATGGCCTGGGGTGCAGTTGTAGATAATGGAAACTGCATACCCATTCTCGTTAATGTCACCGGGATACCATTAATAACAGTGGTTGATGGCCCGGTAGGCCCATATGAATTAATATTATTCCGGTTGCCTAAGATACCGATTACATCACCGGCATTAATCGTAATGTTAACAGGTATTGGTGTACTAACGGGATTATTTTGCGTTAAAAATAAAGTTGTAAAAGCATTGGTTGTGCCGGGGAAGGCAGGGGGAGGGGTAGCTCCATTAAATCTTATTACAGCAATATTCTGATTACCTGTAGATGCATTTGTCGGAACGTATAATGCAGTCATGACAAACGTACTTGGTGCCGTGAACCAATATCCTCTTACATTACCTGTAAAGGTTGTTGTTTGTGCCGGTAAAGGAATTGTTCCCGAGGGGTCAATGCTCTTAACCGTAGCCTGGTAATTATATACACCAGACGGAGTTGGCCTTGTCCATACTGAATCTACTGCAGTACCTGCTACATACGGAGTAGTGGCGCCTGCATCAGAGAATAGTCCGGCAGCCGGTGTCCATACAGCAGGTGTAGCTGGTACACCAACTATATAATCAATCTCCAAAGACCAGCTATTGAATACACCACCATCTGGTGCACCTGCATCATACAAACCTATTGACCAGGTTCCATTAGGGGTAGCGTATAAGCTGCTCCATGCGTTAGATGTTGGAACATAACCGGTAGGTCCGCCAGGCCATGTAAACCCTAAAGCATTAAATGTAACACCTGCCAGGTCGGCCCGGTATGTACCTGTATAAGGCGGAGTAATTGCTGTAGTACTTGCAGAGCTGAACGTTGTATTGGTGAAGTTAGCGCCTGCAGAATTGGTAAAGTTTGCCAATGCACTCAGGTTTATAACCTGGCCGTTGGGTGCTTTCAATGCTATTACCAGGTCACTTACCCATGCATGGGTAATATTTAATCTTACTCTTACATTAGCGATAGTAGCGCCAGCAGGGAATACCTGAAGCCGTAATATTAGAAACAACTGCAGGATATGAAGTTGGAACCGGCGGAATAGTAGGTCCGTCGGGTATTGTAATATTTACAGCACCTGAAGCAAATGAAGAGGTAAATGTTTGTGAAGAAGAACTTTTCAGTTTAACAGCCGGATCACCCAAACACATTGTTACAGATGATGGAGTAACTGTTGGGGCTGGTGGCGTGTAGTTTATAGTAGCAGAAGCCGTGTTGCTGCAACCTGTTGTTGTGTTTGTACCGGTAACAGTATATATAGTAAACGCTGTTGGTGCAGCATATACGGTTGCTGTGTTACCACCAGTGTAAGGCGTAGTTGCTGTTGCATTGGTGTATAAACCAGCCTGTGGCGCCCATGTATAACTGTTGGCACCGCTGGCAGTTAACAGTAAACCATTTGTACCGGCAACACCTCCACAACCTGTATTTGGTGTTACACTTATAGCTGGCAGGGCATTAACCGTTAAAAGGGCTCCGTTTGATGCTGCTGTTGGCGGACATGTACCACCCAGATTACAACGGTATCTATAACCATCCATCGCAATAGTTGCAGGATTTATGGTTAGTGTTGCAGTATTTACGCCGGCATAAGGAGCTGCATTGGTAAGGTTAACCCATGGACCACCTGCGCCTGTAGTGCTCACTTGCCACTGGTAAGTAAGTCCTGTACCTGTACCGGCAACGGTAAAGCTTGCAGAACCGCCATTGCATGCGGAAATATTTGCCGGATGCGCTGTTACTGTGGGAAGTTGATTAACAGTAAGTGTAATAGAAGCTGCCCTGGTACAACCAGCACCTGCGTTGTGAACCACAGTATAAGTAGTTGTAACAGCAGGGGAAGCAGCTACAGGGTTTGTTGTTGTTGAACTTAAACCAGTAGCCGGGCTCCACTGGAATGTGCCAGTGGTTATGGGGGTTAATGTACCACCAGTTAATGTTACTGTACCATTGTAATTCCGGGGATTAAATGTTGGCGCTCCCGGCGCAGCAACCCCTCCATAGCCAACATTACCTCCGGTTGTAATAGTACACCCACCATTTGTATAGGTTACGAGAGCCCCTCCATTTGTGTAAGCAATATTTGCTGCGTTAGCTGCAGTTAATCCTTCAAGGGCTATACCGTATGTAGCTCCCGGAGGAATAACAAGAGTTAATCCGGATAATAAAGTATGCACAGCGCCTGCTGTTGAAGTACTTGATCCGGCACCAAACTGGGTCCATCCATTAGCGGCACTTATCGCTCCGGGGGCGCCGGCTATCGGAGTTGTCTTGTAGAATATCCTTGCATTCATTGCTCCTGTATTAAGGCAACGGCTTGTAATACTGGAGAAAGTAGCCGGAAAAGCATTTCCATTGGTTATATTAAATGTAATCAATGCCTGGCCATTGCCACCTGCCGTTGGTGTAGCAGGATTAGCATTTATTAAAAAGCCTTCGTATGCGGTTAACAGCGCAGGATCTCCAGCGCACAAAGTTGAGCCGGGGTTCGCTACTATCGAAATCGGAGGGGCGCCGGGAGTTATTGTTATTGATCCGCTTGCTGTTGTAGGTGAGTTACAACCGACCAGGGTTACGGTATAGTTGAATACTCCATTTGCGGTAGGTGTGCCGGAAATTGTTGCCACATTACCAGCCCAGTTACCTGTAACACCAGGCGGAAGTCCACTGAATGTAGCACCAGTTGCTATAGTCGTCGAATAGGTAATAGGTGCTATCGCTGAGCCTGTACAAATAGTTTGAGAATTGGTTCCTGGCGGCGATGTAAGTGTAATTGTACAAGGTGGCGCACCACAACTGGTACACTGCACGGTGGTAACCCTGCAGGTATTTTGGCTACCACAACCGGGTGTATTCCAATGAGCATATATAGTACCGGTAAATGTATTGGCAAAAGTAAGTGGCGTAGTTCCCGAAGCCAAAACGGGGCCTCCCGGAGTACCTGACCGTATAGTAATAAAATCTGTGGCAACACTGCTTGTAAATCTTAGTGTCTGACCATTTACGGCACCATTGATAGTTGAGTAATCACCCGCAAATGAACAATTAGAGATGTTTACTAATGCTCCACCCGGGTCAATAGTGGCTGTTCCGGCCGAATTAGTATTTGTACAACCAGCAGGAACCAGGGTCATTCCGATACCAGGAAGATTCAGATCTCCGCCTGTTGGTAATACGGTAGCGCCGCAAGCAGATGCGGCATCGCTATATTGTCTCCTGAAATTAGGGGCAGCACCAAAGCCAAGTTGGCGCAGCGTAAAACCTGTACCTGTATAACCACAATGAAAAACCTCAATGATGATATTCATTGTAGGGTCATACGGGAAAGGAGTTGTAAGTGGGATACCGACCCATGTATTTGCTCCTGTGGGCGTAACAGCTGTGTTCTGTGCCAGTACAGTTGTCATAGGTCCTGCATACCAGGCGCCGGTGGTTATAAAAGTAGTTGTTGGAACTGTGGCCATACGTATCGTAAGATTCGTATAAGTGGCAGTACCTGCAGTATTTGCCCAAAACCATAACGTGGTAATATTGTTACCCGCCGGTGCAGGTGTGGGTTGATTGAATTCGCCTGCAGCCACAACAAATTGTACTTTTTTACCAGGGCCGGGATTTGCATTGAAAGGGAAAATATTAACTGTTCCCCCAGTGGTTGCTGCATGATTGTAATATGTCGGTTGGGCTTCAGAGATCAATCCCAATACCAACATCTGTAAGAAAAATAAAAGTTTTTTCATAAAAGCAGTTTTATTATTAAAAATTCAAATTGTGCTATCCAAAATGATCAACAATATGACCAGGTTACTTTTTTTATTATAAGAGTAACAGAATTAAGAAGGATATGATTTTAAGAAGGAACCTGTTAGCCGGTATTTTTCCAGATTTTCAGAATCGAAGATCAAATACTAAAACAGGCATAGTAATCAAGGAGAAGGAATCACTCCAAATATAATATTTATTTTTTGCTTTTTTAACATTTCTTTAATAAAATAAAGCCTCGTAGCTCTATTTATTTTTTATAAAACGCTGATCCTGTCTGCACTAACCTATAACCGGATAGTTTCAGTAATTTTGTGATCTCAGATACCAGGGGCTGACTGGTTTTGACAGCATAGTTCTTTGTAAGTGTAAGCATGTACTGCGTTGCGTAATTAGCAGTTTAATCTGAATGCGAAAACTTCAAATGGCAATACTTCGTATGCCATGGCTGCCTAATCGATAGATTAGCATCCATTCGGGCCGCCGGGCAGGTCTGTCCTGTTACCACGCCCCGCCGCCGACTCAAAAACAAAACGGGATGCTGTCGTGGAATGATGTGACCACGGCTTAAGACCATTCATCTAAGGATACAGTTGGTTGGTTAGGTTCCTGCTATATCCCTACAAACAATAACTAAATAAACATGTAGAAAGCTTACAGCGAATATGTTTGGACTCGGGTTCGATTCCAAACATACATTGGTGAATAACCGCAGGAGTTTTTTTTATTCTAAGTTACTTTATTAATTCAAACCTTATTTGCAAAATGCCCGACAATTGTTGGGCATTTTCTTTTATCCTGTAGCCTAAATGTAAAACAAGCGACAGCTTCTCCCTTTACCTGCAGGTTACTTTGTGTAAAATTAAAAAGTCATGAAAAAATTCACTTCACTAAAACTCCAAAAACGCTGAAAGCAATTTCATATTACCGGAATGCAAAGACAAACAAACTTACCATCATCCTGAAGTTTTGTTTTGTATTATTCTTAGCATTCACTGCTGCATCGGGTATTAATGCCCAGAAAAACAATGCTCAATATTTCAATAACCTGAATGATAAAGGGGTGATACTTGATGGTTGCGATGCGGGTAGCCTTTTTACCGTGGATAATAAAACCAGTAATGGGCAATGAAAAATTGCAGTACAGCTATGAAGGCTCCATTTATTATTTCGCATCACAGGAACACCTTGATATTTTCAAAGGTAATCCTGAAAAATACAAACCGCAATTTATGCCTGCGTACGTATGCCGTTTCATTGAAGGAAGGGTATGCCCATTGACGTAAACACTTTTTCTATTGTTGACGGACGTTTAGTTATACAACATAACGAACGCGGGAAAAGGA
Source organism: Ferruginibacter sp. (assembly GCA_044222465.1). Taxonomy (GTDB): domain Bacteria; phylum Bacteroidota; class Bacteroidia; order Chitinophagales; family Chitinophagaceae; genus Ferruginibacter. The sequence goes on along the minus strand of JBGANE010000002.1, from coordinate 113,871 downwards.
TGGAACAAAGATGTGGCAGGCAACTTATCTAAAGCGAAATGACAAGTACTGGCCCGCAGTTTCCTCAAAGAACGGCAAACAGATCACTACAGATGAAGAAAAAGGTTTCCTGAATAATACCGATAAAGACGGCCTGATCCCAGGGGATGATGCCGTGCCTATTTCACTGAGAACAAAGCAGTGATGGGAACTGATAAATATATGGCTCGATATAACGGGGCAACTTACTGGTTCTCTTCCGAAAAAAATGCTTCCATGTTCAAAGATCATCCGGAAATGTTTGCACCACAATATGGGGCCTATTGTGGTTATGCCATGAGTGTAAACAGGCTGAGGCCGATCAATCCAGAGATATTTGACGTGATAGACGGACGCCTCATTTTGCAGCATAGCAAAGATGCCTATGACAAATTTCACGACGGGCTGGCTGAAAACATTGTAAAAGCAGACGGGTATTGGCCCAAAAAAGTAAAGAAGAACGCAGGAAAGAATGTGGGATTTGATGAACCGGCAAAATAATAAAACTCAAAACTTTAAAATAATAATTAAAAAGTATAGCCATGAAATTTTTACAAAAACATTTGCCCTTATTGCTTATAGCAGCAGTAATATTTGCGATGCCAACCAAGGCACAGGTGATTCCAACAAAAAATATTTCACTTGATGCAGCAAAGAAAGTAGTTGCAGAAGCAGTGGCCTATGCCAAAGCCAATAATGCTCCTGGTGGTGCCATAGCAGTGGTGGATGCAGGTGGTAACCTTGTTTATCTCGAAAGACTTGATAACACGTTCGCAGCAGCAGCCGAAGTAGCTACCAAAAAAGCAAACACGGCAGCTTTATTCAAAGCTCCTTCTTCTAAACTGGAGAACTCCATTAATGGTGGACGGCAGGCCCTGATCACAGTTGGTCATACATTTCTGCAAGGCGGTATTCCAATCATTTACCAGGGACAGGTGATTGGCGCTGTTGGCGTGAGCGGGAGTGCCAGTGCGCAACAGGATGAAGATATGGCCAATGCGGGAGCCAAAGTAAAGATCGATTAAACAAGTATCCTAAATTTAAAAACAATGATAAAGATTTATTCCATACTAAAGTATTACATGATCTTCCTGGTCATACTGTTCTTCTCCCTGCTGTCATTTAAATTATTTGCGCAGGAAACAAGAATGCTCACTGTGAACAAGCCACAGGCAATTGCAGACCTGAAGACAGTTGAAGGTGCGTCGCTTGTAAATGCAAAATGGTTTGTGCAGGAAGCGCATATCAGGGATATTGATTTTAAAGCGCCGGGCCCCGGCACCAATGGCGATGCATTGCCGCTATATCCCACCGGTCCTGTCATTAAAACACATACCATTCATCCGCAGATCAATGCTACAGATTTTGAAAATGGTTTCAAATTCATTCAGCCTACCGATCTCGAGTTCAGGCAGGGAACAGGACTTGTATCTTATGTATGGTATAAAGTAGAATTGAGTATTCCTGCTGTGATCGGGAAATTGAATACCGAAGGAACAACAGCCGTTTTTGAAATTACGGTAGATGATTACAGCGAAATATGGGTGAATGGAAAACAGGCGCAGGGCTTCGGTCAATCTGGCAATGGTCTTATCGCCGGCTATAATACAAGGAACAGGGTGATACTGACGAATAATGCAAAGGCAGGTGAAAAATTCTCGATCGCCATCCTCGGTATCAATGGCCCCATGGGTAAGGTACCCGATAACTATATATGGGTACGTAATGCTGTCGTTGACTTTTACCACCAACTTCCCTCAAATAAAAACTGGAGCGATGTGGGTAAGATATATACCATTGACGACAAACTGAATTCCATCATTACAGCAGGAACAAAGGTTGAAAAGATAGCAGACGGATTTTCCTTTACTGAAGGGCCTGTGTGGCACCCCGACGGATATTTATTATTCAGCGATCCCAATACAAATACCATCTATCGCTACAACCCAGCAAATCACAATGTCACAGTGTACATGAGTCATAGCGGTTATACAGGTGCAGATATTGGTGAGTATGGCCAGCCGGGCAGCAATGGATTGACCATCGATAAAGAAGGAAGACTCATCGTTGATCAACATGGCAACAGGAGGGTGGTTCGTTATGAAAAGAAAGGGCCCCTTACTGTACTCGCTGATAAAATTGATGGAAGAAGATTCAACAGTCCCAACGACCTGGTATTAAAAAGCGATGGCAGTATTTACTTTACCGATCCGCCTTATGGATTACCAGGGTTTTTCATGGATTCAAAAAAAGAGCTGGATTATTCCGGTGTATTCATGATCAGGAACGGGAAAGTATCGGTAGTGTCCAAAGACCTTGGAGGACCGAACGGCCTGGCCTTCTCGCCCGACGAAAAATATTTTTATATAAGCAACTGGGATATCCGTGACATTCATCATACCAAAACGTTGTGGCGTTATGAAGTACAGCCCGATGGTACATTAAAGAACGGCAAAGTATTTTATGATTTTAGTTTTACTGAAGATGATGAAGCGCTGGATGGTATCAAGGTTGATAAAGAAGGAAACTTGTTTGTTTCCGCTCCGGGTGGTTTATGGATATTATCAGCCGAAGGGAAATTGTTAGGAAAGATTGTTACACCCGAACGTCCTGCCAACATGGCCTGGGGTGATGCTGATGGCAAAACTTTATACCTCACCGCACATACGGGCTTATACAAACTAAGAATAAACACCGGTGGAAAATTCAGCTGGCAATAACAGTCATAGTATTAACAGGATTAAAAAAATAAAATGAATATTTATAAGAACGCAGGTATGATCACTGCAATGGCGATAGGAATTGCCGTTTCATGTTCAGCCCAGGAAAATAAATTCTTGTTCACTACGGGTATTGGTTTAATTAAGTCGCCCGGCAAACTGAGTAATGTAATTCATCCAACAGTAGCATTTAATTCAGGACTTGAATACACAGGTAAGACAAACTGGTTTACTCAACTTACACTCGACTTCAACAGCCTGAAGTACGATCAGCGCAGGCTGGATGAAAATTCACCTTATTTATTTCAGCGCACCAGCAGTTCATTGATACAAGCGGCTATCAACGGCGGATACAATATTTATCCAGGTCAGAAAAATAAATGGCTGGTATCTCCGTATGCAGGTGGTGGCTATCTCAACATCGGCGAACCGAGGCTGGTTATGAAAGACGATCTAGTCTTTAAACAAACAGTAACCCGGAAGAGTGGCCTGTTCGGCAAGGCAGGCACAAGGATCGGGTATAAAACGAAGATCAAGTTTCTTCAAAACGATCTACCTTCGATGTTTCCTATGCACCTATCAGAAATGGCTTTCACAGTTGCCATTAGTGGTATTGATGCAGCAGGTAAAGGGCATATCAGCGGACTATTACAAACTGAACTGGAGGCACGAGGCTATCGTGTTGCGCTTATTCATGCCGATCCATGGCAAAACCCAATACCCGTTCGCCTGAATAAGGAAAACCCTGCCGAAAATGTATATGAACATATTTTCCGCTGGAATGATCTTTTTGAACAACTCATTTTTCCCTTGCAAAAGAACAGGAGTATCCGGTTACATACAAAATGCATTCGTTCGGATGCGGATATTTATTATCCGCTGCTTTATGATTTCTGCAATATAGATATACTACTCATTGAAGGCATCCTTTTGCTCAAAAGAAAATGCCTTTCTTACTACAACTATAAGGTATGGATCGACTGTTCATTTGAAACAGGTTTACAAAGAGCGCTTATGAGGAATGCCGAAAACCTGGGGGAAAAAGAACTGGTCTACGATTACCATACTTATTATTATGTCGCCCAGCACCTGCATCTAAAAAGGGACGACCCTAAACAAACAGCTGATCTTATAATTGATAATAATTGAATTTCTTCTCCTGGTTTACTTGCTTAGCTTTCCCAAAGCAATGGGAATTTCCCAATATTTTGGAAAAATAATTTTTGGGAATCTGCTTTTTACAATTTCTTGTCATCTTCTGTAACTCTTTTCTGTACTGTATTTCATGGATATTAAGAATTCCAAAAACAGGTTGGCATCCCTTTTGGCTATAAAGATTGTGCCAAATAAACAAAGAACAATGACAGAAGTAAAAGACAAAAAAGGATTCACCGAAAAGGTATTAAGCGGACAGGGTTTACAGATCGTGAAATTTTATGCCGACTGGAGCGGTCCATGCCAGATGATGAAGCCCATCTATGATGAACTGGCGAGCACCTACAATGGCGCCGCTTCATTTTACCGGGTGGATATTGAAGAAGCCCCACTTCTTAAGAAAGAACTGGGTGTGATCGAAATGCCCACCATCCTGTTTTATATGAACGGAGTAGTGATAGACTTTGTGAATGGATTATCCTCCCGCAATTCACTCATCGCCAAGATGGAAAACTTATTGAATACAAAAAGATCATCTAATTAATAATATTAAATTCTAAAACTAAAGACCATGTACACCGAAATTAAATACCTCTATTTAAAACAACACTCCGTTACCAGCGGAATGACCGATGCACAACTCCTGGAAATGGCCAACCTGGTAAAAGTGAAGAATGTAAAGAAGGGAGAGAGTGTTTATATGGAAGACGGTTTTGAAAGCCGCATTTACCTGCTTTCAAAAGGAAAGATAAAAATTTCTGAAGTGGATGACCGTGGTGATGAGCTGATCAAGGAAATACTCACCGCTACCGATATCTTCGGCGATGTAGGGCTCAACGGAACCACTTCAGATGATGAGTTTGCTGAAGCACTGACCGATAATACTGTCATCTGTTCTCTGAGTTCGAATGAATTTAAGCAACTGATGCAGACCAACGTGGTGCTGGCCATGAACTTCATTCAGCATGTGAGCGGTAAGTTCCGTAACCTGGAGAGCCGGCACTCCAACCTGGTGTTCAAGGATGCAAAAAGCCGCCTTATCAGTTTCTTCCGTGACTGGGCCAAAAAAGAGGGCAGCCGTGTGGGCGACAAGATCAAGCTGAACAACTATCTGACACATAATGATATTGCCGGTATTATCTCCACATCACGCCAAAGCGTGACCACCCTGCTGAATGAATTAAAGGAAGGCGGCATCATTTATTATAACCGCAAACACATCGAGTTCAGCGACAGGGCAATGGTTAATTAACGGCAGAAAAGTAACGCAGCAGACAATGTCCTTGTGCAGCCGAAAATATTTTTGCTAACCTGTTCATCACTTTAAATTCCAATAACGGTTGATTAACGCCAACATTCATTTTTAAGAACGAAATTTTATACGATGGCTTCTATAAATCTTTGCTTCAGGATTCACCAACCCTACCAGTTTAAAAGCTACTGCTTTAACGATATAGGTAAAACCCATTCTTACGAGGATACGGCAGTTATGCTGGATACTATGAACAGGCTGGCAGACAATTGTTACTTGCCGGCAAATAAGATCCTGCTGAATGAGATCAGGAAAGCGGGGGGGAAATTCAAGGTCGCCTTTTCCATAAGCGGAACAACGCTTGAGCTCTTCGGTCAGTTCAGGCCCGACCTTATTGATTCATTTAAACAACTGGTACAAACTGGTTGCGTAGAGATACTCGGTGAGACCTATTACAATTCACTAAGCTGGCTGCATTCAAAGACCGAATTCAACCGCCAGGTGAAAATGCATGAAGACCTGGTAAAGAAATTATTCGGCGTTGAGCCCATGGTTTTCCGCAATACAGAACTGATACACGACAACGAATTAGCCAAACATATTTCCATGCTGGGTTATAAAGGAATGATCACAGAAGGTCTTGATGTGATACTCAACGGACGTTCACCCAATCAAACTTATGCGGCTCCGGATAATGGTGATTTTGGAATACTGCTGCGAAATACACAATTGTGTGATGACATCGCCTGCTGGTTCGGAGTGGCACGGGCCAGTCGTTATGCGCTCACAGCTACAAAATTTGCAAATCGTATTTTCCACAATTATCCGAATGAGAGCTGTAGCATCAATCTTTTTCTCGATTATGAAACATTCGGCATACATAAAACGGAGCAGACAGGGATATTCACGTTTTTAGAGGAATTGCCTTCAGCTATACTATCCAATCCCAACTATAATTTTAAAACCCCTGCAGAAGCACTTGATAATTGTTATCCTAAAGGAATATATAATGTTCCCGAAACGACTTCATTGAACGCCTGCTACCACGATGGAAAAGCATGGTGTAATAAAGTGAGGGAAAATATGATCCTGCATAAATTATATAAACTGGAATCCCTGGTAATGGAAACACCGGATGAAAAATTGAAGAATACATGGGGCGAGCTACAATCGGCAGAACATTTCTATTTTATTGAAAGAAATGAAAGTCAAAAAGGCGAAGCCTATCACCCCGAAATATCACCGGGCCGTTCTGCTGAAGGCTACAGGCAGTTCGTAAATATTCTGGCTGATTTTGAGATATCGTTGCTTACAGCAGGGGTGGAAAGGAACAGGAAAAGATTCAGTCATCATTTATCAGCCATGCTATTTTAAATTAAAAGTAAAACATACAATGAAACAAAAACTAGATGGACAAATTGCCATAGTGACCGGGGCCAGTAGCGGTATCGGTGCAGGCTGTTCAAAAGAACTGGCCAGGGCCGGTGCAATGGTGGTGGTGAATTATCCCGTTTCACAAACAAAGGAAATGGCAGAAAAAGTGGTGGAAGAGATCGTTGCCAATGGTGGCCGGGCTATCACTTACAAGTGTGATGTGAGTAAGGAGGATGAAGTGAAAGCAATGTTTGCCGATACGATCAAAGAATTTGGTACGGTTGATATACTCGTCAACAATGCCGGTTTGCAAAAAGACGCACCCTTCACCGAGATGACACTTGATCAATGGAACTATGTGTTGGCAGTTAACCTCACCGGCCAGTTCCTTTGCGCCAGGGAAGCGATCAAAGAATTTTTAAGAAGAGGAGTAAATGGCAAATCAAAGTCTGCAGGAAAAATTATCTGCATGAGCAGTGTACATGAAGTGATTCCCTGGGCAGGGCATGCCAACTATGCAGCCAGCAAGGGTGGTGTGATGCTAATGATGAAAACGATTGCACAGGAATTTGCACCAAAGATGATACGCATCAACTCTATTGCTCCGGGTGCCATCGCAACGCCAATCAACCACGACGCATGGGATACACAGGCACACCTGCAGGAATTATTAAAACTCATTCCACAAAAAAGAGTTGGACAAGTGGAAGACATCGGCAAAGCGGCTGTATGGCTGGCCAGTGATGACAGTGATTATGTGAATGGAACAACTTTGTTTGTGGATGGGGGGATGACCTTGTATCCCGGTTTTGAAGATAACGGTTAAAATAAGATGAAATGAAAACAGTAATTATATCTATACTATCGATCCTTTCGGCAATGCAGGTTCTTTCGCAGGAAAAAACAGTCTCTGTATTGAATGACAGTACTGAATTGCAACAATATGCCGACGGGCAAAGTCTGAAAGTGAGATATCTTCTCAATGGAACAGCCATATCGCTGAAAGACAAGGAGAATTTATTGGCGAATGAAATGTATGTGCGCCAGGAATTCAATATCAAGACAGTGGGCAAAGAAACTGTGGGTGAGATAAACCTGCAAATAGATGATGTTACAATAATAAAGAAGATAGAGGCCAGGCCAGTGATCGTTCCCCCGCATTCAATAAATATATTTTCAAACCTGGATGGCGTTTCTTTCCCCGACTTTACATGGAAAGACCTTGAAGGGAACAGTTACTCACTGGCTGAGCTGAAAGGTAAAGTGGTAGTATTCAACTTCTGGCATACCACCTGTGGTCCATGCATTGCCGAAATGCCTTTGCTTAACGAATTGGTGAAGCAATATGCCGAAAAAAATGTTGTATTCATCGCTTCCACACTCAATGATGAAAGCCAGGCGAAAAAATTCCTGCAGAAAAACAGGTTCGATTATATGCAGGTGATTTCGGTTCACCCCCAAAGCATTTTCGATCCATTTCCCGGGTGGCCGATACATATTGTGCTGGATAAAGACGGGCTGATCCGTTTCCATGTGTTGGGAAAACAACCGGCTATCGAACAAAAACTGGCGAAGGCTATTGACGCTTCGTTAGCAGGATCAGAATAAAAATCATATCAAATCAATACAATGAATGCTGAACAAAAAAGACTTGAAGACCCCAAATGGAAAAAATGGGGACCATATTTAAGTGAGCGCCAGTGGGGCACTGTACGGGAAGATTACAGCGAGTATGGCAGTGCCTGGGATTATTTTCCGCATGATCATGCCCGCAGCCGGGTTTACCGATGGGGCGAAGACGGCATCGCCGGCATCAGTGATGATATGCAGCGCATCTGCTTTGGCCTAACATTATGGAATGGCAAAGACCCGATACTGAAAGAGAGACTGTTCGGGCTCACCGGTAACGAAGGCAATCATGGAGAGGATGTGAAGGAATTATATTATTATCTCGATAGTACGCCCACGCACTCGTACATGAAACACCTGTACAAATATCCCCAGGGGGAATTTCCTTATGCGGATCTTTTGAACACGAACAGGAGCCGAAGCCGGTTTGAACCCGAATACGAGATACTGGACACAGGTATCTTTAATGATAACAAATACTTCGATGTCTTTACTGAATATGCAAAGAACGAGGAAGAAGATATATTGATCCGCATCACCGTACACAACCGGGCAGCTGAAGCAGCGGATATTACCGTACTACCTACCCTGTGGATGCGTAACCTTTGGGACTTTGGTATGATGCATGAAAAACCTTTGATCTACCTGAAAGAAAACAATGACGATTTTGGAATGGTAAAAGTTGATCATTACTGGGTGGGAGAATATCACCTTTATTTTGAAAAGCCAACGCTTACCCTTTTCACCGAAAATGAAACCAACAAGGAACGCCTCTATGACCAACCCAACAAATCGGCCTTTGTAAAAGACAGTTTCCATCATTCAGTAATCAATAATGATTACACTTTGTTCAATGACAAAACAGAAGGAACAAAATTTGCGCCACTGTATAAACATAATATACCGGCACAATCTTCAGTAAAAATTCGCCTGCGACTGAGTAAACACAGCCTAAAGGCAGCTCCGTTTGGAAAAGAGTTCGATGAACTTTTCAGCATTCGTATTAAGGAAGCCGATGAATTTTACAATAACATTACTGAAACAAAGGAAGATGACCAGCGCAATATCCAGCGCCAGGCATTTGCAGGCATGATGTGGAGCAAGCAATATTTCAATATTGATATTCCTCGTTGGTTGAATGGAGACCCTGGTAATCCTGCGCCACCCGAAAGCCGGAAGACAGGAAGGAACCACGAGTGGCATACACTGAATAACGAAGATATCATCTCCATGCCCGATAAATGGGAATATCCCTGGTATGCTGCATGGGACCTTGCTTTTCATTGTGTGCCCATCAGTATGATAGACCCACAATTTGCTAAGGAACAACTTATTTTGTTCCTGCGTGAATGGTACATGCATCCCAACGGCCAGTTGCCTGCATATGAATGGGCATTCGGTGATGTGAATCCACCCGTGCATGCATGGAGCTGCCTGCAGGTTTATAAGATGGAAAAAAATAAAACAGGTAATGGCGATATTGGTTTTCTGAAACGTGTCTTCCAGAAATTGCTCATCAACTTCACCTGGTGGGTGAACCGTAAAGACCATAAGGGTAATAATGTTTTTGAAGGAGGATTTTTAGGACTTGATAATATTGGTGTGTTCGATCGCAGCAATATGATACCAGGTGGTGGTGTATTGGAACAGGCCGATGGTACTGCATGGATGGCTATGTATTGTCTTAATATGCTGGAGATGGCTTTGGAAATTGCACAGCATGATGACACCTACGAGGACGTAACCACTAAATTCTTTGAGCACTTTGTATATATAGCCGAATCATTGAACAGGATAGGTGAGAACTGGACTGGTAGTTGGGATGATGATGAAGGTTTCTTTTATGATGTGCTTGCCATGCCCGATGGAAGATATATACCAGTGAAAGTAAGAAGCCTTGTTGGGCTCAGTACCCTATTCGCTTCACTGGTGTTGAAAAAAGATATGCTGGACAAGGTACCTGATTTTCATAAACGGTTGAAATGGTTCCAACAATACAGGGAGAAGAATCAACAATACCTGGTGATTGAAGAACTGAATGATCATGATGATATATTATTATCATTAGTGCCTAAATCAAGATTAGAAAAACTGATGAAGGCTTTGCTGGATGAAAACGAATTTCTTTCTCCCGGTGGTATCCGGTCCATATCTAAGATTCATGAGCATGGATATAGCGTACATATAGACGGGCAGGAATTCGGGCTGGATTACCAGCCGGCAGAAGGGACATCCTCTCTGTTCGGTGGCAACAGTAACTGGCGTGGACCGGTTTGGATGCCGATGAACTATTTATTGGTGCAGGCATTGCAAACACTGAGCGACTATTACAAGAAGGAGTGTATGGTTGAATTGCCCACAGGTTCAGGTAATATGGTTTACCTGCAGGAAGTTTCACTTGACCTGGCAAGACGATTGGTTTCGATTTTTGAAAAAGATTCGACAGGCATGCGTCCTGCCAATCTCGATCATTCTGTTTACCGGCATGATGAACATTTCAAAGACCTTATACTTTTCTATGAATATTTCCATGGAGATACAGCAAGAGGCGTGGGTGCCTCACATCAAACGGGGTGGACGGGTGTAGTGGCGGAACTTATCAACCGGGTCAGCTTGACTGAAAGTGTTGCAGTAAGAACTCAAAAGGAAGAATTGGTAGCATAATACTTAACCACAAAGTGCACTAAGCGGTTTCACGAAGTACACGAAGCATGTCTTTGTGATCCTTGTGGCCAGTCTTTGTGCTCTTAGTGGTAAAAAAAAATCAAAAATGAAACTCAAAAAAGATAAAGCGCATTTGAATAATTACACCGAGGCCATACAGAACGAATGGCTGGAGACCAATGGCCTTGGAGGATGGGCTGGCTCATCTGTCATAGGATGCAATACAAGACGCTATCATGGATTGCTTGTGGCTGCCACTAAACCACCTGCAGAAAGAAATGTTCTTCTTTCAAAGCTGGATGAAACGATCATTACCGGCGATCAAAGATTTGAATTGGGTGTGAATGACTACGGCGACCTTATTCATCCAAAAGGCAATGACTACCTAAGATCATTCACTAAAGAATTGTTCCCGCAATGGACATATGAGGTCAACGGTATCCAACTCAGGAAGACCATTGCCATGGTACATGGTGAGAACACAGTCGTGGTAATATACGATGTACTAAAAGCACCGAAACCCTTTTCCATGGAGTTATTGCCATTGATGGCCGGCAGGTTCTATCATTTGCTGCAGCACGCTGGTCCGCAGATGCATTGGGATGCGGATTTTAATAATGGAACCTTCCACAATAAACCCGACGGTATGCTGGATGTATATATATATGCCGTTGAAAAATACAGGGGGCAGGATTTTACTGAAGACCTTTTCAACCACGGCATATTTACAGTACAATTAAAAAAAGGGGATTCACTCGGCATCATTATCTCTGATACTGACCCTGCAGAAAAAAATGCCCATGACCTCCTTGCTAAAGAAAGTTTAAGAAGACAAGCATTGCTGAACGATCAGCCCGATGATGAGACCATTCAGCAATTGGTTTTAGCCTCCGACCAGTTCATCGTTAAGCGTGGGGATGATCTGAAAACGATCATTGCCGGTTATCACTGGTTCACCGACTGGGGAAGGGATACAATGATATCCTTACCAGGACTTTGTTTAAGCACCGGAAGATTTGATGATGCAAAGAAGATATTATCAGCTTTTGCTAAAGTTGTTGATCAGGGCATGTTACCTAACCGTTTCCAGGATAATGGCGAAGCGCCCGAGTATAATAATGTGGATGGAACCTTATGGTATTTCATTGCTGTGTATAAATACCTGCAGGCAACAAATGATAAGCAATTTGTGCTGGAAGAAATACTACCTGTACTGAAAGAGATCGTTGACTGGCATTTCAAAGGCACACGCTATAATATACATGCCGATGAAGATGGTTTATTATATTCTGGCGAGGAAGCCGTACAGCTTACCTGGATGGATGCCAAAGTGGGCGACTGGGTAGTGACACCAAGAAGGGGTAAGCCAGTAGAGATACAAGCGCTCTGGTATAATGCGCTGTGCATTTATGAATACCTGCTTGATCTCAATGGCGACAAGCTTAAGGCAGCTGTGGTTGCCGAAAAAGCTGCGAAAGCAAAAGAAAGTTTCAATGAACAATTCTGGTTTAAGGCAGGTGAATATTTATATGATGTGATTGACGGAGATAACAAAGACTCTAGCCTGCGGCCTAACCAACTGTTTGCCATCAGTCTTCCTTTTGAATTGATCGATGGCAAAAAGGCAAAAGCCGTACTGAAGATAGTAACAGAGAAATTATATACTCCAGTTGGATTGAGAAGTTTGCCTGCAGACCATGAACGTTATGTGCCTGTTTATGGCGGCGATGCCTGGCACCGTGATTCATCTTATCACCAGGGGACAGTGTGGAGCTGGTTGCTGGGGGCATATATTGATTCGGTGATGAAACTTGGAAATAAAAATTCAAAATCAAAAATTAAAAAACTGAGTGAAGCTTTTAAATATCATTTGAACGAAGCCTGTATCGGAAGCATCTCCGAAATATTTGATGCCGAAGCGCCGCACCATCCAAGGGGTTGTGTGGCACAGGCATGGGGTGTGGGTGAATTATTGAGGGTGATCAAAGAATATAAGATCGATGTTATTAAGAATAAAGCGGTTGAAAAAAGAACGCCGGTTATTCTTTAAAACAAATTACCTGCTCTTTTTTTTTGTGATCTTCACCCGTACAAATCCAGGGAAATAGATCAACTGGTTGTTCAGCAGTTCTCCAAAATCAAAACTGTTAACATTGTAAGTAATCACGATGCTGCCTTTCTCAAGTTCGGGATGTGCTTTAACGGAATACATGAATCCTTGTTTAACGCCGGGGTAGGTAGGTTTGCAGAGTATATAGGGATTGGTCCATGGACCTTGCAGGCTATCAGCCATCCGCAGGCCGATCTCCGCATCACCAAAACCGAATGATTGGAATTGCAGGTACTTCTTCAGCGTAGGGTCGTAGTGAACCGAAAATTCCGTCTGCCCGGTAAAGAGAGCAGCAGGTACCGGTAATCTTGTCTTTCTTTGAATCCACTGTCCATCAATCCACCACTCCGGACCGCTGATATCTTCTCTATAAATTTTTTCTACCGGCCAGCGCAACACATACACTTCATGGGTGGAGGATTCAACAGCGCCATAGGCATATATGTAGTGTTCGTCTTTTAACACAGCGGCCGAACCAGCGATCAGCCCGAATGTTTCGGGGCCTTTTAGATATTGCATCTTCCATTGCGAAGGATCATCATAAGGGTTTGAGATCAAAACAGCATACCAGCCCCTTGCCTCAAAACCAAGTCCTTTTTTGGTATGATATTCTTTCATTAACAAAACCGGTGAAGATACCGCGACGCACCTTGGTATAATGCATTAATGATCTATGAAAACCAGCACCCTTAACCATGAGGAAATACCAGCGGCGGGGGATACTGGAAAAAGCCGCATTGGTAAGTTTTACCGAACAGTTCTAGTGTGCAGCAGGCAATTATTTATATGATGTGATTGATGGAGAGAATAAAGACGCAAGTCTACGGCCTAACCAGTTATTTGCTGCCAGTCTGCCTTTTGCCTTGATCGAAGGGAGAAAAGCGAAAGCGGTATTGAAAATTGTAACAGAGAAATTATACACCCGTAGGTTTACGAAGCCTGACTGCAGATGATGAACGCTATGTTCCTGTTTACGGCGGAGATGCCTGGCATAGGGATGCATCCTACCACCAGAGACAGTGTGGAGCTGGTTATTGGGTGCGTATATTGATTCGGTAATGAAACTTGGAAACAAAAATTCAAAAATCAAAAATTAAAAAACTGGTGGATGCATTTGCTTATCATTTGAACGAAGCCTGTATCGGCACTGTTTCCGAAATATTTGATGCCGAAGCGCCGCACCATCAAGGGTTGTGTGGCACAGGCATGGTGTGGGTGAATTATTGAGGGTGATCAAAGAATATAAGATCGATGTTATTAAGAATAAAGCGGTTGAAAAAAGAACGCCGGTTATTCTTTAAAACAAATTACCTGCTCTTTTGTGATCTTCACCCGTACAAATCCCGGGGAGATCAACTGGTTGTTCAGCAGTTCTCCAAAATCAAAACTGTTAACATTGTAGTAATCACGATGCTGCCTTTCTCAAGTTCGGGATGTGCTTTAACGGAATACATGAATCCTTGTTTAACGCCGGGGTAGGTAGGTTTGCAGAGTATATAGGGATTGGTCCATGGACCTTGCAGGCTATCAGCCATCCGCAGGCCGATCTCCGCATCACCAAAACCGAATGATTGGAATTGCAGGTATTTCTTCAGCGTAGGGTCGTAGTGAACCGAAAATTCCGTCTGCCCGGTAAAGAGAGCAGCAGGTACAGGTAATCTTGTCTTTCTTTGAATCCACTGTCCATCAATCCACCACTCCGGACCGCTGATATCTTCTCTATAAATTTTTCTACCGGCCAGCGCAACACATACACTTCATGGGTGGCAGGTTCAACGGCGCCGAAAGCATAAATAAATTGTTCATCTTTTAAAACAGCGGCCGAGCCAACGATCAGCCCATAGGTATCGGGGCCTTCCATGTACTTCATCTTCCATTGCGAAGGATCATCATCAGGGTTTGAGATCAATACGGCATACCAGCCTTTGGCTTCAAAACCAAGACCTTTCTTTGTACGGTATTCTTTCATTAAGAACACAAGCAGCTTATCCTTTACCATGATACCATGCCCTGTCCAGAACCAACCCTTACCTGGTAACCAGAAAAGATCTTTTGGCTTTTTGCCCGAACGGTCCCAGTAAAATTTCAACGAAGCCGTTTTAATATCATACCCCTGTTGAATGGCGACGCTATTTCGTACGAATACCGACTTCTTTCTTGAAAAGGAGAATCAAGGAAATAAAACTATCGCTGAAAAGCCAAGCACTTTTCCGTTGCCCATGTCTACAGAAGCAGCGCCATCGGCACCCCTCCAGGTCTCATCGTGAGTAAAGAAGTGATCATATTGTTTGGATGTGTCAACGCTTATTTCATAAACAGATGTATCTATCGCCTGTGCAAAACTTATAGCAGGGAATAAAATAATTAAGTGGTACAGGCTTGAATTTCATAAAGAGAAGATACAAATATCCCGGCTCACCAGCGCTCTTTTAAAAGCTTGTTTATTTCCTATTGTAATTTTTCCTTGATATTTTCGTCAAAACCTACAAATACCTCCCGAATGATCCCATTCTTGTCAACGAGAACATGGGTAGGAAAACTCTCTATCTGTATTGTCTGGATGTATTTCGAAGCTGCCGGTACAATATTGTATTTGAATGGGTTCTTTTCAGGAACCTTTTTATCAGCCCCCTGCTTTCAGGAGCCAGTGCAAGAAAGACCACGTTATTATACTTATAATCTGTAGCCAGTTCATTCAATAAGGGTATTTCCTTTATACATGGGCCACATGCTGTAAACCAGAAATTCATTACCATTACTCTTCCTCTTAACTGATCCGAATCCCATACCCGGTAATTATACCCCGGTATTTTGAAAGCAGGAAGTTGCTGGCCGATGAGATTCCTTTTAAACACATCAAGAGCTGCGTTTCTTTTCGCTGCTTCATCATCTGATGAAGGTATGATGGTGATGACCTGTTTACCATCAACATATTCTTTCCTGATCGAGAACTTGCCCTTCATCTGTTCCTGCAGTTCTTCCCTGTTCAGCACTTTGCCGTCCTGGTTCCTGAATACTGTGTTGGAATCGCTGGTTGAAAATACCTGGGCCTTTGCAGTAAATACAATCACTGAAGTGATGCTGAGGAGCAATACAGATTTGATCTTCATAACTATGATATTTTCTGTAAAACTAATATGCTGCTGATCTGTGGCTGGTAAACCAGGTGACAAATACTAAAGAATAAATCCTTCAAAATTCTGGTTTATTGGTCAGCTGAATGACAGCCTCTTTTTTTAGGAATGATTCATTTTGTACCAGAAAATCTGTTTTATGAACACACAATACGATATCATCATCATCGGCACCGGCAGCGGTGGTGGAACTATTGCTAAAAAATTAGCTGGTAGCGGAAAAAAAATATTGATACTTGAAAGAGGAGGATTCATTCCAAAGGAGAAACAAAACTGGGATCCGCATGAAGTAGTAACTCTGGGTCGTTATCGGCCCAAAGAGTACTGGTATGATAAAGATGATAAGCCATTTTTACCCTATATACATTATAATGTAGGTGGCAACAGTAAAGTTTATGGAGCAGCTTTGTTCCGTTTTCGGGAAAGCGATTTTAAAGAAGTAAAGCATTATGGCGGTACTTCACCTGCATGGCCTTTTGGTTATGAAACGCTGCGGCCATATTATGATATGGCAGAGAAAATGTACTATGTGCATGGCGAAAGAGGGATTGATCCAACCGAACCACCAACATCCTTTGATTATCCTTTACCAGCATTGCCCTATGAACCGCTGATCAAAGACCTGGATGAAAAAGATGAAACATATCGGCCTTCATCCCTTCCCATTACCGATGGGAGTGAACCTGCCACAGGATACTGATAAAAATGCATCACCTGTAGTGCTGGAGAATTTCGATGGTTTTCCCGACCTCACCGATTCAAAAGCCGATTCGCAAACTGTAGCACTGAATCATGCTCTCACGTTAAGTAATGTTGAGATGATCACTCATGCGTATGCAGAAAAACTGGTGACCGATGAAAGCGGAACCAAAATAATTGCTGTAAAAGCCATCGTGGAAGGAGAAGAAGTTTTTTTCAGTGCCGGTACATTTATAGTTGCCTGTGGTGCGGTGAACAGCGCTGCTTTGTTCCTGCGCAGCGCAAACTATGCACACCCCAACAGTCCTCGCCAATTCTGGCTTGAGCGAAAATTAGGAAGAAACCTGATGCTGCACCACAATGGCTGCCTTGTTGCTTTTACAAAAAAGAAGAACGATTGCGTTTTTCAAAAAAGCACAGGTATAGCTGATTTTTATCATGGTGCAGATGACAGTGAATTACCATTGGGTGAAATACAATTGATGGGAAGGAACGATCACGATACCATTTTATGGATGGCAGAAGATATTTATCCAGGGAAAAAATATGATGAACTTAAAGAAATGACGATCGACTTTTGGTTAACTGCGGAGGATCTGCCTTTGGCTGATAACAGGGTTACAATAAAAAAAGATGGTTCTATAAAAGTTAGTGCACAAGAAATAATTATACCGCTTACGAAAAAGCTGAAGGATAAACTGAAAGATATTTCAAAAACTTGGAAGATCGATCCGGTTACAAAGACGTGGTATGGAAAGGCAGCTTATGACACGGATGTGAAAGCGGTATGGTCACAGAACGGAACACTTCGTTTTGGAACAGACCCCGGCAAAATCTGTGTGACCTTAACTGCAAAACCCACGACACGAAATGTGTACGTGGTGGATACCAGCTTCTTTCCTTCCTGTGTGCATTCAACGGCATTGACCATTGCAGCCAATGCATTGAGGGTGGGAGAACCACATCATCAATGAAATGCTGAATTTAAAACCCGCCATAAAAATGCGGAAGTGGCAACTGATCAGTTTAACCACAAAGTACACGAAGGCAGGAACAAAGACATAACTTCCTGTGTTCTTTGTATGATAACTTCGTGTCCTTTGTGGAAAAAAACAATGGAAGAGATAGCAAAAAACATAACAATCAATATCAATATACGCTGGAGATCATTTCGGCACTGGTGATTGCTGTGGCATTGATACGACTGGTGATCAATTTGTTCGTCATTTGTTAAGCCTGCCAATGGTCTGTCAGCCATGGAGGCGAGGATTCTTTTTGGAAGTGGGGTAGCCGTTTCGCTGGAGCTGTTACTGGGCGCTGATGTACTGGCAACGGCGGTAGCGCCCAGCTGGGATGATATTGGCAAACTTGCTGCCATTGCCGTTTTGAGGACAGGCCTCAACTTTTTCTGAAAAAGGAATTGAAACATAAAAACCTGTTGTTTAAGGTCACACAGCCGACAACCTTCTTCAATCTTTTCTTCTCTTTGTTATATGAGAATAATGCCCATAAAAATATTCACCGGTAAGGCGGGGTTCAGCAGATGAAAGCTGCATTCAGGATGAACTGGAGACATTACCTGCAGGAAGCATTGGGACTTTATATCTTCATGGTTTCTGCATATTTTGAAGTAATGTTATTCTCACCAAATAGTTCATGGATTCATGTCATCCCTGGTGAAATGCTGAGAAATGTATTGATGGCAGTAGCCATGGGCTCAACAGCGCTGTTTATTTTTTACTCTCCATGGACAGCACCCAGCGGATCACATATCAACCCGGCGGTAACACTTACATTCTTGCGTCTGGATAAAATGTGCAGGTACGATGCCTTGTTCTTCATCATCGCACAATTCATCGGTGGAACAATAGCGGTGTACACGATGCAACTTTTGATGGGAAGCACCTTAACGGCTGCCCCTGTAAATTCAGTAGTAACCATTCCGGGAAAATATGGAACAGCATGGGCACTGATAACGGAATTCAGTATTGCACTTATTACCATGACAATGGTGCTGTTCACTTCAGTTAGCAATAAATTGAGAAGACATACAAGAATATTTGCTGCTTGCCTCGTTTGTTGCTGGGTGATCTTGCCAGCCCCATATCGGGTTTTGGGATGAACCCGGCACGTTCGCAGTGCTTTGCCGGTCACATGGACGGCCTTCTGGATATACCTATGGTGGCGCCATTGGCGGGCATGCTGTCGGCTGCAGAGCTTTTTCTCCTTATTAAAAAAAAGAAATGGCGGTCGAACCTGAAAGTGGTGAGCCGTCAATATGAAGTTGATAAAAATATTCAATCAAAGAAAAATGAAACAGCATTTAAAGTTATTACTGGTTAGTTTAGTAATAGGGGTACAAACTATGCACAGGTAACCGGTGTGACTCTAAGTGGTATCACATTAAAGATATGAACCGCTTCAGTGAAATTTATGAAGAAGTGCTGGGATTAAAAAAGTTTCGACAATGAACTAAGCGGAACTGCTTATGAAAAAGCTGAACAATCTATTCGGTTTAAATATTCGTGTGGTGAAGATGCAACTGGGTGATGAATTCATTGAACTCAACTGATTATCTCACAGCAGGTGGAAGAAGTATTCAGAAGATCAGAAGGCAAACGATCTTTTCTTTCAGCATATTGCTATCGTAGTGAGTGATATGGACAAAGCTTTTCAGCAATTGAAAAAATTTAACGTGGAATATGTGTCTACATCACCGCAGACATTACCCGTAACTAATGTTTCAGCAGCAGGCATCAAAGCATTTTATTTTCACGATCCCGATGATCATAATCTTGAACTCATTTATTTCCCCAAGGGAAAGGGTAATTCTAAATGGCAAACATCCAATGGAAAAATATTTCTCGGCATTGATCATACGGCAATAGGAGTGAGCAGCACGGAGAACAGCCAGAAATTTTACCAGGATATACTTGGCATCGAAAGAAAAGGAGACAGCTGGAATTTTGGAACTGAGCAGGAACACCTGAATAATGTGGAAGGAGCCAGCCTGCATATTACGGGCTTCAGAGCTGCGGCCGGGCCGGGAGTAGAGTTCCTTCAATACCTGGTGCCGGGTCCCGGAAAAAAATATCCTGCCGATACCCGGGCCGATGATATCTGGTTTTGGCAAACCATCTTATTTACCGCTGACGCAGAAACATTGTTTAATAAACTGAAGTCATCCGGATACTATTTTGTTTCAAAGCAGATCATTCATCTTAGTGAGAATGGAGCTCAAAGTAAATTATTCACTGTAAAAGACCCTGATGGTCATGCAGTGCTCGTAAAGGAAATTCAAAAGTAAAAATTCAAAATTAAAAAATGAACGGTGAAAAAATAAGATGCCCCCTTTGTAACGATGCGGTGGATGAACTGCTTTATCGTTTTCATATTGGCAGTGAGCAGGCAGTGATCGATAAAATAAAACTCAGCAATCCCGAATGGACCGAGAAAGATGGTGTCTGCAGCCGCTGCATTGATTATTATAATATAGAGATCATACGGGAACAAAAACTGCTCCCGGAAATAGGCCCGTTTTTTTCCGTAAAAAGTGCAGATGATTTTGTGATACTACCCACGGCCCTTCGTGTGGATGCCAATCCGAAGTACACGGGTAAAGGTGTTACCATTTGTTTCATTGATAGCGGCTTTTATCCACACCCAGACCTGGTGAAAAATAAGAACCGCATCAAAAAGATCATAGACATAACCAGGACAAGAACCACGGCAAAATATTTCTCAGAACCACATAATGATTCCTGGCATGGAACCATGACGAGCGTGGTATGTGCAGGTGACGGTCATTTGAGCAATGGGTTATATAAGGGTATCGCAAGCGAGGCTTCATTGGTTCTACTGAAAGTAATGGATGCCAGGGGAAAGATCACTACTGAAAATATTTCCAAAGCTCTGCGATGGGTGATGAAGAACCATAAGCTGTACAATATAAAGCTGATCAATATGTCACTCGGCGATGATGCAACTGGTTCGTGGAAGACCAGCAAGGTAAATGTGTTAACCGAAAAACTCATTGAGAAGGGTGTTATTATTGTAGCAGCAGTTGGTAATGACAGCAGTGCTGCCATTAAACCGCCGGCCAATTCGCCCAATGTTATCGCGGTGGGTGGATGGGATGATAACAACAGCCTTGAGGGAGAGAATCAATTGTATCATTCTACTTTTGGAAAAACAGATGATGCCCTGCACAAGCCCGAACTGGTAGCCAATGCCATCTGGATCGCGGCGCCGGTATTGCCCGGAACGAAGGAGCAGGAGGAAGCAAAAATTTTATATGAATTGCATCATTGCCCCGATGAAAAATTAAAGCACAAGATATTAACATCAGTGGTTAAAATGGCTATTCCAGTTGATGAATCCGGGAAAAACGACGTAACTTTTTGGAGGCAGAAAGTCAAAGACCGCATACAGGAAAGCAAATTTATTTCGCCACACTATATGCATGTTGATGGAACTTCATTTGCTGCACCTATCGTTACCTCTGTGATTGCGCAAATGCTGGAGATACAACCCGAACTGACACCGGCACAGGTAAGAAGAATATTATTCAGCACTGCAAAACGCTTACCCAACTTACCCGCTGAACAGCAAGGATACGGAGTGATACACCCGGGTAAAGCCATTATTAAAACATTACAAAATTTGTTTGCTATGAAACAACACCAATCCCCCTTTATCAACAAGCGTAAGAAAGCGATCGAATTTTATATTCAGAATCCCTGCGCTTCACATATTTCCCTGGCAGGAACTTTCAATCACTGGGCCCATGACTCTTTGTTACTGGAACCTTCTGCAAACGGATTGTGGAAAATAGAGATACCTATGCTGCCCAAAGGAACCTATCAGTATAAATTTTTTGTGGATGATAAGACATGGATGGAGGATATTGACAATCCTTACCGGGAGCCGGATGGCCTTAATGGTTTCAACAGCATTTTAATGGTAGGAAACTAAAGAACATGATGATAGCAGTTAAAATATTGCTCTTACTGGGATTGGTATACCTGCTCGCCGGGTTTGTATTCGCCGTGTTCTTCCTTATGAAAGGAATTAATAAAGTAGATACGGCTGCACATGGCTCAGGCTGGGGATTCCGTTTGATCATAATTCCTGGCACTATCGCACTCTGGCCGTTATTATTAAACAAATGGATGAAAGCAAAAACAACAGGTCATGATAAAACCGTTGCGTAAAAGACACCTGCAAATATGGATGATGTTTGCGGTTTTGATACCAGCTGGGATCATCAGCGGGTATATGGCTGTACCCAAACAGGAAAGCAACAAGCTATTGCAGGAAGATAAAACAGTTGCATTGCCGGTTGTGGTAGTTAAAAAAGAGACAAACAATTATTCTGTTTATATCCGCAGCTCTGCCGATAAAAAGAATTACCAATTGCAATGGATCAATAAAAAAACATCTGCACAGCCTTCTTCACTAATCTATAAACTGAATAACAGTGAAAAAGAATTGATAGGGAGAGTTGGATCAACAGGGACATATTTCTTTCCGGTGAAAACAGATTCAACAGGACACTATGGTTTTATTGTGTACGATATCATTCATCAGCAAATAACAGACAGTATAAAATTCTAAACGATGAGCACAGGATATACAGCAGTGGGATGGAACAGGCAGAAGAAACTATATGATTGGTTCATCTTTGGCTTTTGTGTTTTGTATTTGACGACTTTCATTCTTATTACTGCACTTATCAACCCTGATTACACTTTTGAAACGGTGCTGATACGTTCTACATCAACGCTGGCTGTATTACTGCTGCATGTAATACTCAGCATTGGACCGCTGGCCAGGCTGAATAAGAAATTCCTTCCTTTATTATATAACCGCCGGCACCTGGGCGTCACCATGTTTTGCATAGCTTCGGTTCATGCTGTCTTCAGCCTTTTCCAGTTCCATGCACTGGGTAATGTGAATCCATTTGTATCATTGTTCACTTCTAATACCAATTTCTTTTCGCTGAGCGGCTTTCCGTTTCAGTTGCTGGGTTTCCTGGCACTGGTCATTTTGTTTTTAATGGCGGTCACCAGTCATGATTTCTGGCTCCACAATCTTTCTCCCAAAGTGTGGAAGACCCTGCACATGTTCGTGTACCTGGCTTATTTCTTCATCGTTATGCATGTGATGCTGGGTGTGATACAGTATGAAACGCATCCTGTGTTTGTATTGCTGGTATCGGCCGGCGCATTATGGCTGATCGGCCTGCACCTGGCTGCAGGAAGAAAGGAACTAAAAAAAGATAATGAGCAATTCGAACCTGCAAAAGAAAGTTTTGTGAAAGTATGTGCTGTTGAAGAATTTGAAGAAAGCAAAGCAAAGATCTTTTGCGTCAACGAAGAACGCATCGCTGTTTATAAACACGAAAATAATTTATACGCAATACACAATGTGTGTAAGCACCAGGGTGGGCCGCTGGGAGAGGGAAGGATCATCGACGGTTGTATTACCTGTCCGTGGCATGGGTATCAATACCTGCCACATAATGGTCAATCACCGCCACCATTCACCGAGAAGGTGAGTACGTATAATGTGAAGGTAGAAGAAGGAATGGTATGGATCAATCCCAAACCGTTTGCTGAAGGAACAGAAAGGACCGGGGCAATCATTAATTAAAAATAAAAAATGAAGAATGAGTTTTACATAGGATGGATGCCCAAGGCACCTGCCGGTTTTGCAAAGCATGTGAAAAAAGTGTTGCTCATACTTTTCCCTTTGGCATTGATCATAGGATTGATGCTGGCTTCTTTTCAAAAGAAATTCTCCACAGGCAATTTTGAATTTGGTAAGATCACAGAACTAAAAGGCATCTATTTCAATTCGCCAGTACCCATGCTGAGGGTATTGAACGGGAAAGATATTTTTGGGAATGCATCTTATACAAGCATTCCTTTGGTTGGTTACGGAAAGCATGGGGCCGAAACGGCAATTATGGAACTGGAAAAAGAAAAGGATGTTTCATTTAATGGAAAGGAGCTCACGCTGAAGGGAACATTAATATACAGTGATGGAAAAATTTTATTACAGGTGAATAAAGATGATGATCCTGTTGTAAACATTGGTAAAGAAGTCGCTGCTGAACTGCCCAAACAAAATGAATTGGGTATTCAGAAGATCAAAGGTGAGATCATCGACCCCAAGTGTTATTTCGGGGTGATGAAACCCGGGGAGGGCAAGGTGCACAGGGATTGTGCCATCCGTTGCATACTCGGCGGTATTCCTCCCGTTTTAAAAGCGATGAATGAAAAAGGAGAGAAGAACTATTATTTGCTTGTTGGACCTAATGGCGAAAAAATGAATGAAGCCGTACAGGATTATGTTGCCGAACCGGTAGAGATAGAGGCCAGGGCCGTACAACTGGATGACTGGGTAATACTATATGTGAAGGATAAAAATATTAAACGAATATCGGCGATCAGTTTATATAAACCCGATGTTCAAATAGCATCCTGTATGAGTGGCTGCATAAAATAATCTTTTTACTTGTCTCTTTTTATTCCCATCTTCTTCATTCTTGCCTCCAGTGTGGTTGGATTGATCCCAAGAATCTTTGCAGCTCCTTTCTCTCCACTCACTTTCCAGTTTGTTTTTTCCAGCACGCTGATGATATGATCTCTTTCCACATCGTTAAGTTTTTGTGCAGAAGCCTTTCCATTGCTGCTGCTGATCTTTGCAGAAGGTATCCAGTTACCATATTCAAGTGTATTGCCGGGTGATAGGATCAATGCCCTTTCTACCAGGTTCTCCAGCTCACGTATATTGCCGGGCCAGTCGTATAACATCAGTGCATCGATTACTTTGGAAGGAATGTCTTTGATCTCCTTGCCCATCTTGCCTTCGTATTTTTTTACAAAATGTTTTACCAGTAATGGAATGTCTTCCTTGCGGTCACGCAATGGTGGCGAGATCACAGGGAATACATTCAAACGGTAGAACAGGTCTTCCCTGAATTCTTTTTTGGCTATAGCTTCTTCCAGGTTCCTGTTTGTGGCTGCAATCACTCTTACATTCACCTTCATCGTTTTAGGATTTCCCAGCCTTTCAAACTCGCCTTCCTGCAATACACGTAACAGTTTTGCCTGCAATTCTATCGGCAACTCACCTATCTCATCCAGGAAAATGGTTCCTCCATCGGCCAGCTCAAAGCGACCTATCTTTCTTTCCATGGCGCCGGTAAAAGCGCCACGTTCATGACCGAATAATTCACTTTCTATCAGGTTTGCCGGTAGTGTAGCACAATTGATCTTGATCAATGGGCGCTTGCTTCGGTTACTGATATTATGAATGGCTCTGGCTAATAATTCTTTACCGGTTCCGCTTTCACCCATGATGAGAACAGTTGCATCGGTCGACGCCACCTGCTCTATCTGCTGTAATATCTTATGAAAGTTCTTGCTCTTGCTTACGATCTCCTCAAAATTGTGGTTGTATTTGATCTCTTCCTGCAGGTATTTGTTCTGCGCTTGCAACCTTGCCTGTTCCTGTTCCATCAATACTTTATCTGTAATGTCGATGAACATGGTACGTGTGAATTGTCCGCCTGAATCGGGATTGCTCCACCATTGTATCCAGATAGGTTTGCCGTTATCCTTTCGCCGCAGTTCCAGCACAACGCCGCTGGTATCAACACCACGGCCAATGGAATCAAGTGCTTCTTTCAGCCTGCGCTGTGCATCAGGAGTATCGGGTATAAAGGAAGACCCATAGGTTCCTTCTACCTGGTCGGGCCGTATGCCAAGGGTTTGCATGGCAGCCTGGTTTACTTTTATGAATTTTGAATCAAGTCCTTCGTGTACATAAGCAATGGGAGCTTTTTCAAACAGATCTTTAAAGCGTTCTTCACTTTCGGCAAGCAGCTTTTCCAATTGCAGGTTGGCAATCTTTAATTTTTCTTCTGCTTTTATCCGCTCAATTTCGGCCCCGGCCCTTGCTGCAAATATTTTAAGGATGGAGGTCTGGTTCATTTCATTATGCATGGGCTCATCGTCGAGTGCAGCTATATGCCCGATAACATCTCCACTTGTTGGACTATAAATAGGCACGGCCACATAGGAATCATACCCGGCTTCTGCTGCATAAACTTTATCGCAGCCGGTGGAAATGAACAAATCTGATCCTTTTCCTTCCATCACTAATTTGCAAGGGGTGCCTTCCAGAGCGTATTCGATATTCTCTTCCGTCTTATTGTTTTTGGAATAAGACAGGGTGCGTACCCTCGTTTTTTCAATGTCAGTACATTCTGTAACGATGCATGTTTTAATACCTAATGAAAGGGTAACATAGCGGGTAAGCGCTTCAAAAAAATCCTGTCCAACCAAACCTGAGGTTGCTTCAGAGATGGTTCGCAGTAATTCTTCTTCTAATTTCTTTTTCCTTATATCCCTGACGATGCTGCACGAAAATTCCTGCCCATCAAATTCAATGAAGTTGTTGGTAACCTCTATATCGTATAAAAAACCATCCTTGTGCCTGTGCTTTGTTTCAAAGCTTATTTTTTTTCTTTCTTTTACAGTTGCCCAATGCTTTGGCCAACCCGACCTTTTTTCTGATGGATTCAGATCGAAGATGCTCATTTGTAATAATTCGCTGACGCTATAGCCACAGGTTTTAGAAGCGCTGTCATTCACTCGTATAATATTGCCTTTTGAATCAATCCAGAAAATATCCTCGTGAAGGTTTTCAAGTGTAAAATGAGAGAAGATGCAGATCTTTTCAAACTCATTTATGGATGTTTTAGCCATCAGGGTAATGCGCTTTGTTTTTTACAATATCTAAGTTAATAATAAAATATGCTGTAACCTAACCTGATAAGGCCAGATTCAATGTCGGGGCAATGACAAAAATTCATGCCTGTTGAAAATTGAAGTCATCCACCAAAAAGTTCGACCTTTGGAGTGATGTAGTTCCAGATTAGAAATAACAACAAAAGAGCATTACCACATTTTTTAATTACTATGCAGTCGTCTACAAAATATTTTGTTGAAAAAAACTCTATCGTAAGAAAGATATGGGGTAAGTCGGATACCATCCTCTTCATTTTTGCCGGTGCTGCTGCCGAGTTTGCATTGAATAAAGCTGTTGACTGGTTATATTATACGGGTAAGCTCCCTGCAGATCCATTGGGTAGATTATTTTCCACCGTAACCTATGCCCGGCTGATCGTTTTTTCGGAACTGGAACCTGCACATACTGCTATCGACAGGATAACGCATATCCATTCGGCCGTAGAGAAAAGCAGGGATGATAAAATACCTGACTGGGCTTACCGGGATGTGCTGTATATGCTTATTCATTATTCTGTTGCTTCTTACGAATTACTGGAGAGAAAATTATCGGCACAGGAAAAGGATGATCTCTATGATGTCTTTCTCCGGATGGGCAGCCGTATGAACATACATGAACTTCCGTCATCTTATACTGAGTGGGAGAAGAGCCATGAACAACACCTGCAAACTGATCTTATAAAAAGCGATCTCAGCGTTGATCTCTTTAAGCAATACAGGAAACACCTTGGACAATTTCGGTACTG
Source organism: Ferruginibacter sp. (assembly GCA_044222465.1). Classification (GTDB taxonomy): domain Bacteria; phylum Bacteroidota; class Bacteroidia; order Chitinophagales; family Chitinophagaceae; genus Ferruginibacter. The sequence continues at coordinate 86,549 of JBGANE010000002.1, read as the reverse complement.
GCTACTATTGGAATCACAAAAGATGGTGGTACCAAAAAGGGTGAATGAAATGCTTGGGTTCACCAATACCCGTTGGCTGAAACTGATATTACCTCCATATAAGTTCAGCCGGCTCATCAGGCTCGATGGACTTGTAAAATCACTGATCCTTCCTCAAAAATATAAGAAGCAGATAGAAGAGCTCGACCGGAACTGATATTTTATTTCTTTTTATTACTAATGAAGACCACCCCGTCTTCAATTTCATCGGCAAGTTGCATGATCGTTTTTGAGGTAAAAAGGTCGAGCAATTGTTTTTTTATGATCTTGTATTGGGCATGCATGGGGCAGGGCTGGCTTTCAGAACACTTTTTTAATCCCATCACACATTTTTCCAGTATCTCGTCTTCACCCATGGCCTGCAATACAGAACGTACAGGTAATTTTTTTGCTCTATCGGAAAGGAAAAAGCCTCCCATAGGGCCTCGTGCTGAGCTAACAATCCTGTTATCTTTCGTGAGTACCTGCATGATCTTTGCAGTAAATGATTTGGGTGAATCGATAGCTATTGAAATATCCTCAAGCCCCAGCTTATTTTCTGCTGAACTCTTTTGTGCCAGGTAGATAGTGGCCCTCAGGGCATATTCTGTTGCTTTTGAAAACATATCGGTTATTAAGATAGCAAACTACATTTTTTCTTTGTGAGGAACAGTAATTTCTAAACAGGCTCCACCCATTCGGCATATGAATCTTTGGTCTCTGCCAATTTCATGCTGATAAGTTTTATATCGCCAGGCCAAACTGATGATAACAGTTGCCTTATGTATAATAATATGTTTTCTGCAGTAGGCTCGGCTTCCATAATGATCATGTTATCCAGTTTTGAAAACTCCGGGAAAGCTGAGATAAAACCTACCGATACCATGGTATGATGATCGAGTTCTTTTATCACGGCTTCGTTCACCAGCTTTTTGATCTCTTTAAAATCCAAGAGGAAACCCGGTTCAGGCAGGTATGAAGTATTGCGGATACCCGATGAAACAGTTACATGCAATTCATAAGAATGGCCATGCATGTTCTTACAAATGCCACCATAACCGTGTATGGCATGTGCCATTTCAAAATGAAATATTTTGGTGAGCTTAAGCATATGTTCCTTCAGCCACTATTTTTTGCAAGATTTAATTCAGCAAAGTATTCATTGGGCTCTGCATATTTTACTTTATCTTTTTTGCCCAGGTTTTTAAAATAACAGAGTAATTGGTTCATCAGCAATGGGTATATAAGGATAATGAATCCCCAGGCCATCAGGATTCCTGATATAAAGAATGCCATAAAATATGGACTTAGTTGTTTCATCATTAAACCGAAAGGGATACCGTTCCCGGTCATTTGCCATTTTGCCTTTAATATGCCAGCTATAATAAGGCTGATCCAGAAAACAAACAATGAAATATTAGTGGTTATAAAACCCTTGTTGAACCACTTGCTGTACCCCGGGTTGGTAACACAGGTCTCCTGCAATATGTCAAAGGCGAAGGCGAGCAGTAAAAAACTGTTGATACCGATAGTTGCACCCATGGTATGGGCAACAGTTATATGGGTACCATGTGTGTACAGGTTTATAGCAGGCACGGACATAATGATAGCAAGGGTAAGTGTCAGGAAAACCCAGATATCAGCAGCGAGCAATAAACGGTAAGTGTTGTGGTGATAATGTTTTTGTGCTTTACTCAGCGTGGACTTCCATTGCCATATTATTCTTCCCAGTATAAAAAGCTCAGTCATACTTACTGCATAACCGATATGCTTAACAAATGGATAAGTCGGTAAGGTGTAAATATGATGTCCCCAGTTGAACATGAGGTTGAACAGTCCGATAAAGTAAAGGGTGAATGCGATGGGAGAGCGGCTGTACTTTTTAATTCCGCTGATCTTTTCCATCAGGTAAATACTGCTGCCATAGATCAGCATGTTCCATGAACCTACCATGGAACCATAAGATTTCCACTGTATCGTCATGTCATTGGCAATATTATTTCTGAAGTAAGGGAATATCCACAGGTATGATTCTGCAAAAGTGAAGAGAAAGAAGGCCAAACCTGTGAGCCACATCCATACATATACCGGCTGGTTTTTAAAACTGCTTAGTGATCTTATGAAATTGATGATAAACAATATCCAGCCTGTTGCAATAGGAATGGCAAAAGCCGGGTGAAATTCCCAGTATTCCCTTCCGCCGAATAAATGAACACAATAAGAAATTAAAATGGTAAGTATCGAAATAGCAAATACAAGATACTGGGCTTTTAGCAGTAGGGGAGAATAAAGTTTCCTATTTGTGTATTGCTGTAAATAGATCAGCACCGTTCCCATGGCAGCAAGTATTATCCAGAATACCACTGAAGATACATGCAACGGCCGGATGACCTCGAATGAAAGATGATCCTTTAAAAATCCCGGCAGCAGGTATTGCAATGCCCCCGTGAGACCAAACAACATTCCGGTGATGAGCAATAAGAGCCCACTGATAATAAAGTTTTGAAGTAGTAAATTTATGGCTGTTCAATAGTTCCGTCATATTTTATTGCGAATGTTTTAGGGCTCGATTTCCCTGATGAATCTATATTTTGAAGAAATCCGGTAAGCGCATTCATTTCTTTTCTGTCAGCCGAAAAATCGGGCATAATGTTGGTCCCGTTTTTTAAAAAAACTTTTATATAAGCAGGGCCTCTGGAAGAATATACATTGGTAAGATCGGGTCCAAGGAAACCCCCAAGCCCATATACCTGGTGGCAGGCACCACAATTGTATTGTTGCCATACCAGTTTTCCCTTTTCTGCTGCTTCACCCGGCACCCGGCCTTTTACAGGCAAGGAGAGGTAAAGGAAGAATGAATAGGCCAGGAAACCTGTTACCAGGATGATAAGTATGTATTGCCTGCTTCTTTCCGTTTTCATGATATAGAGAATAATTAAGGACAAATTTATCCTTAATTATTATATTTGCCAACATTTTCCGGCTACCGGATATGTAAATGAACGATCATGATGTATATAGTTTCTAAAAGGCACACATGGATATACCAGCTTAAGATTGCCACCTTACTGAAGTTGCAATATTATGTGGCGATAGTTTGGTGTAAGCTAAGGAAGTGAGATTGTTGAAAAGACCTGCCTATATCCTTTTGAACCTGGCCTGGAAAAAGCGCAGGTATTTTGGTTCATAGATCATCTTCATACCTTTTATTTTACTCCTCTTTTCATATACCCTTGCGGCCGATTCGGCGATCACATCCATATGCGCCTGGGTATATACCCGCCGTGGTATGGTAAAACGTACCAGTTCCAGTTTGGGACAATAATTTTCACCATTGGCTTTTCTTCCTGCCGATACAATACCTCTTTCCATTGTCCTTACTCCTGAATCTAAATAAATTTCTGCGGCCAGTGTCTGTGCCGGAAAATAACCTTGTTTAATATGCGGCAGGAATTTTTTGGCATCCACAAAGATGCCATGTCCGCCAATGGGCTTAACGATGGGTACATAATATTCCATCATCTTATTACCGAGATACATCACTTGTCCAACCCTTGCCCTGATATGGTCATCACTTACACTTTCGCCGATACCAATGGCCATTGCCTCCATATCTCTTCCGGCCAGACCACCATAAGTATGCAATCCTTCATATACAACAACCATATTCCTTGCTTCTTCAAAAACATTCCAGTCATTCACTGCAAGGAAGCCGCCAATATTTACAAGTGCATCTTTTTTGGCACTCATGGTTGCCCCGTCGGTATATGAACATATCTCCTTCACAATTTCCTTTACTGATCTTTTATCGTAACCTTTTTCTTTCTGCTGAATAAAAAAAGCATTCTCTGCCACCCTTGTCATATCGTGTATGATGCGGATGCCATGCCTGGAAGTAAATCCCCTCAGCTCTTTTAAATTCTTCATGCTGATGGGTTGTCCACCCGCCATATTCACACTGGTGGCAATACTTACATAAGGAATTCTTTTAGCGCCATGTTTTTTTACAAGTCTTTCCAGTTTTCTGAGGTCAACATTTCCTTTGAAGGCAAATTCATTTTCCGGATCATGGGCTTCATCAATGATGATATCTTCAAACCTGCCTCCTGCAAGTTCCTGGTGAAGCCTTGTGGTGGTGAAATACATATTGCCTGGAATGATATCGCCTTTTTTAATCAGGATTTTAGATAAAATGTTCTCGGCACCACGACCCTGGTGGGTGGGGATTAAATATTTGTACCCATAAACTTTCTTCACCACTTCTTCCAGGTGATAAAAATTCCGGCTTCCTGCATAGGCTTCATCACCCATCATCATGCCGGCCCACTGCCGGTCGCTCATTGCGGATGTTCCACTGTCGGTCAGCAGGTCGATATATACATCTTCCGACTTCAGCAGGAAAGTATTATATCCAGCTTCAATCAGTGCTTTCTTTCGCTGGCCGGGGGTTGTCATTTTCAGTAGTTCCACCATTTTCATTTTATAGGGTTCGGCCCAGCTTCTTTTTTTGTTATTCATATTTATGAGTTTAATTAATGGGTTTTAGTTTTGCGGTGAAATGCCTGAGTGCCGGAGCTTCTTCCGTAATCTGTAATCCTTTTATCTGATCCCGGATTTTAAATACTTCAATGATCACTTCGGCCACATAGTCGATATGACTTTGAGTGTACACCCTTCTTGGAATAGCCAGTCGCACCAGTTCCATATTTGCCGGTACGAGTTTTCGATCATCATCATATTTACCAAACATCAGCGAACCGATCTCTACAGAACGTATACCACCTTCGGTGTATAAAGCCGCGGCAAGAGCTTGTGCCGGGTACTGGTAAACAGGGATATGCGGAAGCATTTGCTTTGCATCAATATAAACAGCATGGCCACCGGCGGGCTGAATGACCGGTATACCTGCAGCCAGTAATTTGTTGTTGAGGTACTCAATACTTCTTATCCGGTAATGCAGGTAACTTTCATCCAACACTTCCTGCAGCCCAATGGCAATGGCTTCCAGGTCACGGCCGGCAAGGCCCCCATAAGTGGGGAACCCTTCAGTGATGACCAGGAGATTCCTGCATTGCATGGCCAGTTCTTTGTCATGCATGGCCAGGAATCCGCCAATATTCGCAAACGCATCTTTTTTGGCGCTCATGGTGCAACCATCTGCATAAGAGAACATTTCATTAACGATCTCAATTATTTTTTTGCCGGCGTAGCCTTGTTCTCTTTTTTTAATGAAGTAAGCATTTTCTGCAAAGCGGCAGGCATCAATGAAGAGGGGAATATGATTGGCAGCGCAGATCTCTTTTACAGCTTTTATGTTCTGCATGCTCACAGGCTGGCCTCCACCCGAGTTGTTGGTGATGGTAATGATACAGAGCGAAATATTAACCGCACCTTTTTCGGAAATGAATTTTTTTAGTCCCTCCGTATCCATATTGCCTTTGAAAGATGATGGTACAGAAGGATGCTTCCCTTCTGCACACAAGAGATCAATCCCTTCAGCTCCTGTAAATTCAATATTGGCACGGGTGGTATCGAACAGTGTGTTGCTTACAAAATATTTTCCCTTGCCGCCCAATATGCTGAAAAGGATCTTTTCGGCTGCTCTTCCCTGGTGGGTTGGAATCACTAATGGCATGCCGGTGATGTGCTGTATGGTCTTTTCAAAATGGAAAAAACTGGGACTGCCTGCATAAGATTCATCTCCTTTCATGATACCTGCCCATTGATTGCTGCTCATAGCACTGGTTCCGCTATCGGTCAGCAGGTCTATCAATACATCATCGGCATGTATATAAAAGAGGTTATAAAATGCCTTTTCAAGGATTTTTTTTCTTTCTTCTTTGCTGTTGAAGTAAATGGGTTCAACAGATTTTATGCGGAAGGGCTCTATGATGGTTTGCATACAATGATTAATTGATGAAAAATGAGGGAGTTACTGCCAACAGGCAGGGAAGATCATCAGGAAGGGCGGTTGATGATATTTTTCCAAAGTTGCATTTGACAAATGTAGAATTCATGCCTGTAGCGGCAAATGATTTATGTCAGGGTACTCAACAACAGGTATCAGTTATTTTAGGAAGCAGTATCCTGCTTCTTAATTGATTTTCCTCGGATCATTTTAAAGCGGGATTGCCGGTCGGTTGATTCGCCAATAATTTTTCGGCAAGCGGGAATAACAAATTATTCTCCAGGTGTATATGCTTATGCAGGTCTTTTTCAAATTCTTTTAATTCTGCAAGACTAACCCTGAAAGTAGTGCATGCATCGGCAGGCGGGGTATAGCTGTTCGTAAGCTGCCTGATCTTATATAGTAATTCGCCAGCGTGGTCATGTTCCATTTCCATTACCTGGATGGGGCCGGCAATATACCCTTCAGCAAATTTCCTGTTCTGCCCTATGGAAGATACGGCTTCTATTTCTTTGATGCGTGGGAATAAGATCAGCTCTTCCTTCTGCATATGCGATGCCATCTCTTCACTTACTTCTTTAAATAAAACAAACACTTCAACCATGTAAGGAAAACGATCTCCGTGTTTTTGCATTACTCTTTCCAGGTGGGAAAGAATAGTTGGCATCGCCTGTTTTACATAGAAATGGTGCTTAATGAGGATATAGCTTATCAGTTGTTCGGCGTTCATTGAACTGAATGGGAATGTGCTGGTTTGATCTGCATTCATCCTGCCTAACAATTCTTCTGCAATGCTGTCTACAGCAAGGCCCTTTTCGGTGCAGGCTTCGGCAAGGGTTCTTTTGCCTTTGCAACAAAAGTCGAGATGATATTTTTCCAGCACAGGCACAGTCTGGTGGTTGTAACTTACGATAGAGGCAAGGGTTTGTCCTGTAATGTTTGTCATAAAATAATTTTTATCAAAAATGCGCCGATAAAAATTATCAAACTGTGCGTCAAATCATGTTTTGATGAATTTTGACGAAGTGATGACCAGCAGCAAAGCGCCTGAAAACAAAATACATGCTGTGAGGAGTAACGACTCGTTGATGAACGGTACACTTTCATAACTCATGGCGGATACGCCCTGTATCATCAGCAGCAGTTCATTGATGATAACTCCTGAAGCAAAAAGAAAAACGGCAAAGGAAGTTCTTTTGTTCGCCTGTATGTATTCGCCAGCAAAGAAATAGCCAAGCAGGAATAAGGTCATTACGCCAAGCAGCACCAGGTGAAGATAACCGATGATAATAGGCCTGAAGCCAAAGGCCAGGTTACTTAAAGACGGAACAGTTGATCCAAGCTGCAGGAGGAATTTTGCGGTAAGTGCAATTGCAGAAAACCCCATGATCCATTTAGCAGTTAGTGGAAGGGTATTCTTCAGCAATGGCCATTTCTTTTTTATCTGCAAAAGCATTTTACCCCAGCCAATGACCTGTGCAATAGCCGAAAGCACTACTAATATATATACCCATACCGGCAGATTCATCCAAAGTGCGGATAAAAAATAAGCCGGCACGGCTGCACAAACAAAGAGCCAGAACATTTGTCTTAGAATTTTTGTATCAGTATCAACCTTTCTCAATACTTCACTAAGCAAACCCATGCAACCGAAAAAGAACCAGCCGTTGTATTGAAAGTGCAGGTAGAAATATTCAGCTGCCAGGTAGGCATTTTGAAAGACCACTCTTTCTACCATCATGATGGTGAGTGCAAATGCACCAAGTGATGAAAAAGCGTTAAAAAATACTGCAGCCTTAAACCACAAATGCGTGGGGCTCTTTTGAGGCAGCCTGTTAAGGTCACGCCAGAGCAGCACGGCAAATATGTAAGAAACAAAAATAGAAGCAGTGGAAAAAATAATGGAATACAAACCATAACCTTCAATTGGAAATGCAACGAGCATGGCATAGGCAGTTAAAAGGTTACCGTATAAAAGCCACTGGTATTTTTTATAGAGGCGTTCGCCACCCTGCCTCGATAAATAAGTTACGATGAGTGTCATGATGGCCTGTGATATCCAACCTGCAAAGGCAAAATGAGAATGTCCGTGAAAGCAAGTGCTTTTGGTCAATGATGGGAAGCGGGAACAATATCTTATATCGAAGTATCACACCAAGACCGGCTACAATCAATAAATTAAAAAGGGCAATCTTCACCCAGCGGTGAACCGGTAGTTCCATAATTTCTGTTTATGGCAAAATAACGATCGTCTTCGACAAATGGGTATGATTTTAGTCACATCAGCAATACACTTTACCCTTATCGATCCGTAACAGGCCATGTGAGTGCATGTTACGCATTGTACGTATGACCGTTTCCACCCTCAGCCCGGTCATATCAGCAATTTGCTGGCGGGTAAGTTTTAAACGATTGCACTTGGTACAGATATTTTTTTTGTTCTGTTTAAAGTAACTAAGCAGGGTTGTAATGCTGTTCTCGGGGTTGTGGGCCGCCAGTTCCTTAAGGATAAGAAATTTGAAGCGAAGGCGCTGTGTAAGCAGCCTGGTGAAAGCAAAATGTATCTCCGGGTTTTCTTTAATGAGCTGGAGAAATGATGATTTATGCAGCCGTATAATAACCGAATCTTCATCAGCAATGGCTGAAGCGGCAAATGGTTCATCATCAAAAAGGAAATTCGCCAAAGCATTCACCAGGGTCTATAAAGGTCTGTATGAATTCTTTTCCATCATCATTGATATTAACCCATCTCACTTTACCACTAACAAGTTGATAGTAGAAAGAGGAATGCGTACCTTCCCGGAATATCATTTCACCGGCACTTAATTTTTTGTAAGCCGCTCCCCAGGCAAGCAGCATATCAATGTCAATCATCATGTTTGGAGAATTTTGTTGGTGAAAGCAAATGTATCTCTGCCTCAAAGCATTCAAGGTGATATTCAGCAGTATGGAGTATGATTAAGGTCATACCTGATTTTAGATCCAAAATATCAAGTTCAAAATCCACTCTGGTAGTACACCCCTCTTTTTCTTTTCCTTCTCAGATCTGGGATATGATTATACTCATAAAAAAAAATAACCCGAGGTGTTAATCTTGTACCGAAAATTTAAAACAAAAAAATGTAAATCATGAAAAAAATTGCAGCCATTTTCGTTCTGAGCGCCTTTATTGCAGCCTGCGGTGGCGGTTCAGATACCAATTCGGCAAGTACAGAAACTACTAAGCCGGAGCCAACAAAAACAGAGAACGGTAACCCTTCTTATGATCCTGAAAGAGGCGAGGGAAAATTTAAGGACGTAGCTGTTGCTGAAAAACTTGATGCAACTATGGCTGCTGCCGGCGAAAAAGTATATACTGTAAAATGCGTAAGCTGCCATAAGCTAACCAGTGAAAAACTTGTTGGCCCGGGTTGGTTAGGCGTTACAGAAAGGCACGCAGCAGCCTGGATCATGAATTTTACAACCAATACCGACGAAATGCTGAACAAAGATCCGAAAGCACAAGCCCAGTTGGAAATATGCCTGGTACGTATGCCTAACCAGAACATTGGCGATGAGGATGCAAGAAACCTATACGAATTCATGCGGAAAAATGACGGCGTAAAATAGATTGGTTATTGATCAAAGAGAAAAATATCAAACAATGAAAAAATACAAACTAATAACAGTAACTGTTTTTGCTTTCAGTTTGCTGTTGGGCTTTAATGCCTGTAAACCAAAAAATGCCGGCTCGGCTGTAAGTTCCGATGCTGCAGCGAAAGCCTATGTAGCACCAGGAAAATTTGATGAATTTTACAATTTTGTTTCCGGGGGGTTCAGCGGACAGTTGAGTACCTATGGATTACCATCGGGCCGTTTGCTGAGGGTAATTCCCGTTTTTTCTGTAGATCCTGAAAAGGGCTATGGATATAGTGAAGAAACAAAACCGATGCTTAACACATCACATGGTTTTGTGCCCTGGGATGACCTGCACCATGTGCAGATGTCGAAGACCAATGGTGACTATGACGGCAGATGGGCATTTGGTAATGCCAATAATACGCCCCGTGTTGCAAGAATTGACCTGGCTACATTCCGGACGGCGGAGATCATTGAATTACCTAACAGCGGTGGTAACCACTCTTCGCCCTTCATTACAGAAAATACAGAGTATGTAGTTGCAGGCACCCGTTTTAGCGTACCACCGGATGATAAGAATGGTGATGTGCCCATCAATACCTACAAACAAAACTTTAAAGGAACGCTAAGCTTCATCAGTGTTGCTAAGGAGGATGGTAAAATGGATATTGCATTTCAGATACAGGCCCCCGGTGTTAACTTCGACCTGAGCCGTGCAGGTAAAGGTGTATCTCATGGTTGGTTTTTCTTCTCTTGTTATAATACCGAACAGGCCAATACATTGCTTGAAGTAAATGCTTCGCAGAAAGACAAGGATTTTATTATGGCAGTAAACTGGAAAAAAGCAGAAGAATACCTGAAAGCCGGGAAAGGGCGTAAGCAGTCAGTAAAATATGCTCATAATACCTATAGCGATGCCACACATTCTGCAACATCTGAGATAAAAACAGAAGTAACCGTACTTGATGCCAAAGAGCTAAAAGATATCTGCTATTTTTTCCCATGCCCTAAGTCTCCCCATGGCTGCGATGTAAGCCCTACCGGTGAATATATTGTAGGTAGTGGAAAACTGGCCGCACTGATACCTGTGTTCAGCTTCGATAAGATGGTAAAAGCTATTGCCGCAAAAGATTTTATCGGCGATTTTGATGGTATTCCAATACTTAAGTACGAATCTGTTTTGTATGGCGAAGTAAAAAAACCAGGCCTTGGCCCTTTGCACACCGAATTTGATAACAAAGGAAATGCATACACCTCTTTCTTTGTATCAAGTGAAGTAGTTAAGTGGAATATAAAAGACCTTAAAGTAGTAGACAGGGCTCCTACTTACTACTCAGTTGGTCATTTATGCGTAGCCGGCGGAGATACCAAAACCCCCAATGCCAAATATCTGGTTGCTTATAACAAAATAACCAAAGACCGTTATTTGCCAACCGGGCCCGAGTTATCGCAAAGCGCACAGTTGTATGATATCAGCGGTGATAAGATGCAGTTGATCCTGGATTTTCCAACAATTGGAGAACCACACTATGCCCAGATCATACCTGCAGACCTTGTTAAGGGGCGGTCTCTTAAGTTTTTCAAAATGGAAGAGAATAAGAGCCCATACTTTACCAATGGAGAAGGTGCAACAAAAGTTGTGCGAACAGGGAATAAGGTAGATGTATATATGACTGCTATCCGTTCTCACCTTACACCCGATAATATTGAAGGCATAAAAATGGGTGATGAAATTTATTTCCACGTTACTAACCTTGAACAGGACTGGGATGTGCCGCATGGGTTTGCCATAAAGGGAGCTTCCAATGCCGAGTTACTCATCATGCCCGGCGAAACACAAACACTAAAGTGGAATCCTGATAAGGTGGGTATATATCCTATGTATTGTACCGATTTCTGCAGTGCGCTGCACCAGGAAATGACAGGTTATATACGAGTGTCGCCTGCTGGAAGTAATGTGCCATTATTGTTCAGCACCGGAAAAAACTATCCCGTATCCGATACAGCTAAAAAGAAATGATCCTATGTGTAAAAGGAGCAGGCTGATGAAAAGGCCTGTTCCTTTTTTATTGAATTCATAAATCAAATAAACATGAAAGACGACCGATTAAAAACATGGACAAGGATATTGCTGATACTATGCGGACTGGCTTTAATACCTGTTTTATTTGTACCCATGTGGAAGATAGATCTTGTGGCACCACAATACCCCGAAGGGCTTATGTTGCTCATCTATCCCGATAAACTTGGTGGCAATGTAGATATCATCAACGGGCTGAACCATTATATAGGAATGAAAACATTGCATACCGAAGATTTTATAGAATTCACCCTCCTTCCTTATATCATTGGCTTCTTTGCTTTATTTTTTATAGTAACGGCAGTGATGGCAAGGCGGAAATTACTTTATTTGCTTTTCATACTTTTTGTAAGCTTTGGTGTGCTGGCCATGTATGATTTCTGGAGATGGGAATATAACTATGGGCATAACTTAAATCCCGATGCTGCAATAATTGTACCCGGTATGGCTTATCAGCCGCCATTGATAGGCTTTAAACAATTGCTAAATTTTGGCGCTTACTCCATACCAGATACCGGCGGATGGATATTTGTATCTGTAGGAGTTCTTTTGCTTTTTGCAGTTATCGTTGTTTGGCGTACTTCAAAAAAAGGAGCAACAAGTTTTACAAAGGCTGCCATGCCCCTGATCTTATTAATTTCCATCACTTCCTGCAACACAGGTCCAGAGCCAATTGAAACCGGTGTTGATAATTGTTATTTCTGCAAAATGACCATCAGCGATGCCCGGTTTGGTGCAGAGATCGTAACCATAAAAAACAAAGTTTATAAATTCGATGATGTGCATTGTATTTTATCATATCTCGGAACAAAAGATATTGCTGTGAAAAATATAAAAGATATCTACCTTACTAACTACAGCAGCCCATACCAATTGATTAATGTTAATACTGCCTTATTGTTTAAGGCTGATGAATTAAGGAGCCCGATGGGTGGTAATATTGCTGCTTTTGATAATACCGATAGCCTGGTAACTGTTCAAAAACGTTTTTCAGGTATTACAGTTAAATGGAATGATCTTGTGAAACCTTGAAAAAATTAATTTTCATATCAGCCTTTTTCTTCCTGGTAAACAATACGTGGGCAAAAACAATACACATCGGCCCGCAGCAAAGCATTAGATCAATCCAACATGCCCTGCTGATAGCAGTGGATGGGGATAGCCTTTTGGTTTACCCGGGGCATTATCATGAGAAGAATATCATTGTCCAGAGGTCTGTTTTTTTAATAGGAATAGAGCACCCCGTGCTGGATGGAGATGATAAGTATGAGATCATTTCTGTTAAGGCTGACGGAGTAGTAATTGAAGGGTTTAAAATAGTGCATTCGGGAATATCAAGTATTGAAGATTTTGCCGGCATTAAAATTTATAACCGCCGGGACGTGGTGATACGGAATAATATTTTAGAAAATACATTCTTTGGTATTTATGCCCAGTATGCAGTTAATTGTACCATTGAAAAAAATACCCTGGCAGCATATAATAAAGAAGAACAGCAAAGTGGTAACGGTATTCATTGCTGGAAGGCCGACAGTATGCGTATCATAGCCAATACCATTTCGGGTCACAGGGATGGTATTTACTTTGAGTTTGTCGCCCATTCTGTAATCTGGCGCAACATTTCTTTTAAAAACATGCGCTATGGTTTACACTTTATGTTCTCCAATAATGACGCATACATTTCCAATATTTTTGAAAACAATGGCGCCGGCGTGGCCGTCATGTTCTCCAACCATGTAAAAATGATCAATAATTATTTTGAAGAGAACTGGGGTGATGGTGCCTATGGCCTCTTGCTGAAAGAGATAAGCGATAGTTATATTGAGAGCAACCGGTTTATAAAAAATACGGTGGGCATTTTTATGGAAGGGGCAAACCGCATCCAACTTGAAAAAAATGTTTTTGAAAACAATGGCTGGGCCATGAAGATACAGGCAAGTTGTACGGATGTGGTGGTTGAAAATAATAATTTCAGGTACAATACATTCGACGTAGGGACCAATGGCAGTCTTGTCTTAAATACTTTCAACAGTAATTACTGGGATAAATACGATGGGTATGACCTGGATAAGAATGCATTTGGCGATGTGCCTTACCGTCCGGTAAGCTTGTATGCCATGATCGTTGAACAAAATCCCCCGGCCATGATCCTGTTCAGGAGCATGATGACTTCTTTACTGGATAAAACAGAAAAGATATTGCCATCACTTACTCCCGAAAATTTAAAAGATGAACATCCACTAATGAAAGCTTTACCATTATGATCATTGCAAGTAATGTAACCAAACAATTTGGCAAAATGAAGGCGCTGGATAATGTTTCAGTAAAATGCAACAAGGGAGAATGTATTGCTCTTATTGGCCCCAATGGAAGCGGAAAGACAACTTTCATAAAATGTGTGCTGGGTATGGTAGTATGTGACAGCGGCTTTATCACATTCAACGATAAGAATATCCGGCACGACTGGAAATACCGGGAAAATATTGGCTATATGCCTCAGATAGGCCGGTATCCCGATAATATGACCATCGGGCAAATACTGGATATGATGAAAGATATCAGGCGAAAAACGGATGAAACAATTGATGAAGACCTGGTAAATCAATTTGGATTAAATGCCTTACTGGGCAAACGCATGCGGACCTTATCGGGTGGAACCCGGCAGAAGGTGAGTGCTTCACTTGCATTCCTTTTCAATCCTGCTGTGCTGATACTTGATGAACCTACTGCAGGGTTGGACCCGGTGGCTTCGGAAATACTTAAAGAAAAGATCATTAAGGAAAAAAGTAAAGGCAAACTCATCCTGGTAACCTCCCATATTTTAAGTGAACTGGACGACCTGGTTACCCAGGTGATATATATGCAGGAGGGAAAACTTTGTTTTCATAAAAATATCAATGACCTGCGGGAAGATACAGGGGAACAAAAATTATCTAAAGCCATTGCAAGCATAATGATAAAGACCAGCTGATGAAAAAAATAATCAAATATGTGATCATAGATATCCTGCGTAACAAAATTATGCTTACCTATACAGCATTCCTGCTTGTTATATCACTCACTATTTTCAATCTCGAGGATAATTCTTCAAAAGGTTTGCTGAGTTTGCTCAATATTATACTCATTATAGTTCCGTTGGTCAGTATGTTGTTTTCGGCTATCTACGTGTACAACAGTGCCGAGTTTGTAGAATTGCTGGTGAGTCAGCCACTGAAGAGAAGATCAATATGGCTTAGTTTGTTTACGGGGCTTTCCTGTTCTATGGCAGTTGCCTTTTTTATCGGCGCAGGTATACCCATACTGTTGTATGAGGCTACGGCTACAGGCTTCATGATGCTGGCAACGGGGTTGTTATTATCTGTGATCTTTGTGTCCATTGCCATGTTTGCAACAGTTAAAACGAGAGATAAGGCCCGGGGTATTGGAGTGACCATATTATTATGGCTCTACTTTGCATTGATATTCGACGGCTTGCTGTTGTTCATATTGTTCCAGTTTGCTGACTATCCTTTGGAAAAACGACGATCATCCTTGGTATGTTAAATCCTATTGATCTCAGCAGAATATTGATATTGCTGAACATGGATGTCTCGGCACTCATGGGTTACACGGGCGCCATATTCAAAGATTTTTTTGGAACGCAGCTTGGCTTAATAACATCTTTTGTGGCATTGGTTGTATGGATAATCGTTCCTACCTGGTTATCGTTAAGAAAATTTAACCGTAAAGACCTGTAATTATGAAACGACATGAAGCTTTAGCGCCATTATCCAGGGAACATCATAGTACATTAATACTTGCACAACTGTTGAAGAAAGGAGCGCCTGTATATAAGGGTCTGCCTGATACAGATGAAGCTAAGGCTGTCTACGCTGAGCAACAGTTTAAAGAAAATATTGAGAGGCATTTTCAGGATGAGGAAAGGGTGCTTCAAAAAGTGAAAAACTGTAGTGAAGCCATCAGTTCTCTTAGCATGGAAATTATAAACGAGCATAGACAACTGGCAGAATTATTTCTTTCGCTGAACAAAACAACAGGATTGGCAGATGTGTTGGATAAGCTGGGAAGAATGCTGGAAACCCATATCCGGAAGGAGGAAAGGGCTTTGTTTCCACTGATACAGGAACATTGTTCTAAAGAAGAACTGCAACAGGTTCATGTGCTGTTGCATTAAAATGCTGTGTATGAAAAAAGATATCACATCAAGACAGGATATAGAATTACTGGTAAATGAATTCTACATCAGGGTTAAGCAAGATTCCGTTATTGGCTTTGTTTTTACTGATATTGCAAAAGTGAATTGGGAAAAACATCTGCCGGTCATGTATGATTTTTTTGAGAACATGCTGTTTTATACCGGTAGCTATACAGGCAATCCCATGGAATTGCATAAGCATATTAACCGTATCCTGCCGCTAAATGAAACTCATTTTAAGCAATGGGAGTATCTGTTTTGTAAAGTAGCAGACGAATTCTTTGAAGGCCCAACAGTTGAGCTGGTAAAACAAAGAGCAAAGAGTATATCTGCTATCATGCAGATCAAAATAAAAGAAGCTAATTCCGCGGCCGATAAAATTTACTAAGCATAAATCATGGGCACAACCAAACGGTTGTGCCCTTTTCTTCTGCGCTCAATTACTGAATACTTATTTTGACGGGGGTAGTAATACGGCATCAATTACATATACAATACCATTCGATGCCGGAACAGTACCTATTATATTGGCAACACCATTCACCATTAATTTTCCGTCTTTTTTGCTGATGGTAATATTGCCTCCATTAACCTGGCCTATGCTTTGGCCATCCTGGAACATATCCTCTTTAAATACACCAACCGAAACATGGTATTGCAGGATATCTGTCAGCGCATCTTTTTTCTCAGGCTTCAGCAAACCCTCAACGGTACCTGCCGGTAGTTTGTCAAAAGCGGCATTGGTAGGGGCAAAAACTGTAAAGGGCCCGGCGTTGCTTAGGGCATCTACCAGTTCAGCAGCTTTAACTGCAGTAACCAGCGTGCTGTGGTCTTTGCTTCCCACGGCAACCTGTACCACGTTCTTAGCCGATTGATCATCCTGAACTGCAGATTGGCCTGCGGTAGGAGAAACAGAAGGGGACTCAGTGGTGCTTGCATTTTGTTTTTCACCGGAATTGCAGCCAATGGTAAATAACAGAATAGCTGCCGGAATGCTTGTGATGAGTTTATTTTTCATTTTACTTTTTTTATGCGATTAATTATTTTAAGAACATCATAAAGCTAAACCGCCTTTTCTCAGCCATTTATGATTAAAGTCACAAATAAAAAAAATATGATCATGATTATAATCATTTTGTATGCTACCAGCAGTCAGTTATTCTGCAGGTACTGACAGGTAACTTTGTTTACAAAAATCAAGCAAAATGAAAAAGATAATAATAGCCCTTGATGGCCGCCATTTCCCTCATGGCGCTTTTGAGTTTGCAAAAAGCATAAATGCCAGTTCCAAAGTGTTGCTGGCCGGGGTTTTCCTTAGTCCCGTTGATTATTCTAAAGTACTTGCGTATACAGGCATGGAAGGCCTGGTAATGATGCCTGAATGGTTTGAAAAAGGCGAAGATGATACAATGGCAAATAAAAATATCAGTTTATTTAAAGAAGCCTGCATAGCTGAAGGCATGGAATACAGGATACATAAAGACACCGACCTGATGGCTATTGCATCGTTGATAGAGGAAACCAGGTTTGCCGATGTATTATTGATAAGCAGTGATTTGTTTTATGAAAATGTGCAAAAGGAACAACCCAATTTTTACCTGGAAGAAGTTTTGAAAAAATCGGAATGTCCTGTGATGCTGTTCCCGGAAAAATATAGTGAGCCCGGGCAGATAATTCTCACTTATGATGGAAGTGAGTCATCTGTATTTGCCATTAAGCAGTTTGCCTATGTTTATCCTGAGCTTACACAGAATGAAACTATCCTGCTGTCAATTGGAGGAGAAGAAAGTTTACCGGAATATGGGCTCATCACTGAATTAGTAGCCAGGCATTACCCCAATTTGAAAATTCAGTCATTGTCTATGACAGATAAAAAGGATTTTACAAACTGGGTTCTGCGCCAGCCATATAGTTTTATTGTGATGGGAGGATATTCCAGGTCATTGCTTTCACAATTGTTCAGAAGAAGTTTTGCATCCAAAGTAATCCACGATATTAAAATGCCCATATTTATTTCACATAAATAATAACCATGATCTCAAAAACAGATAAACACCAGTATTATTTTGAAGTACAACTGGATTGGAAAGAAGGTCGAAAGGGTTTGCTTACTGCTTCCGATGTAAAGGGTAGCATTGAAGTGGCCACTCCTCCCGAGTTTTCTGGCGGTGTACCCGATATGTGGAGCCCCGAACATTTATTCCTTAGCTCCTTAAGCAGTTGCTTAATGACTACTTACCTGGCCATTGCAGAAAAGAAACGATTGGCGGTAAGTAATTTTACCTGCAATGCAATAGGGCAGATACAATTGGTGGAAGGTCACCTGGAGTTCACTACGGTTAACCTGTTTCCCAAGGTTTATGTAGAGAATGAAGCAGATATACCTGCCGCTAATGAAGTACTTTTAAAAACTTATAAGCATTGTATCATTGCCAATTCAATCAAGTCACTTTTGGTTCATCATGGCGAAGTTTTGATTGATAAACATGCGGCGTAAGCCAGACATAAAGAAATTAAAGTCATAGGATTTATCCAATTTTCTGAACTCAACTCTGTCTATCAAATCATGATAAGAATCATAATTGATTTTGACGGCAGTCATACCTGCAGACAACTCCATACTCCACCTTTGTATAGAAGGATTAAATATGACCTTATGCATTACGCCAACAAATTTCAATGGTACCTGAGCGAAAATAAGAACTGGCAAAAGACGCTTCAGCAACAAAGCAGTGAGATACCGAAGATGGAAAAAGTGCTTACAGCTGCACATTATGATGATGCCGTATCAAAAGAGGAAATGGAATCAGGCAGGGCTCATTTTGGCAAACAATTACAGATTCAGCAGGAAGAAATGAGGTTACTGAACAGTGAGATTGGGAAACAGCAGGAACGCCTTGCAAAAGAATGTGAAACGGATACTGATAATGGCATTGAAGCCTTTTGCACCCAGGATATCTTACGTCAGCGTATCAGAGATACTGAAAAAACATATGTTGAGCTCAAATGTAATTTAATGACTTTTTTATCTACGGTATTATAAAAATTCAAACAATGAAATCAAATGTGGGGAAAACTGACAGGTTTATAAGGTTACTGGTGGCATTGGCTATTGCTGTTTTAGGAATATATTTCAAGAGCTGGTGGGGCCTGGTAGCATTACTTCCATTGATCACGGGCGCCATTTCGTTTTGCCCCTTGTATAAATTTTTAGGGTTGAACACAAGTTCCCGAAAAAGTGTTCAGTAGTTTCTGTCTAAATATACCGCTGCGTATTCTTATGTGGCGGTATTTTTTTAAAAAGCCGGTTTATTAAACATACAGATAACATAACAGTTAAGTGTTACCATTGCGGGGAATCCTGTGATGACCTTTCCATATCAGTGAAGGAGCATTACTTTTGCTGCCAGGGTTGTAAACAGGTGTACCTGTTACTGAATGAGAATAACCTCTGCAGTTATTATGACCTCAGCAAAACGCCGGGCATTAAGGCAAAGGGTAAGTTCATTTCCGGCAGGTTTGCCTATCTGGATGATGAATCCATTGTCCAGAAACTGGTGCAGTTCAACAGCGCCGAACAGGTTAATATCACTTTCGCTATCCCTCAGATGCACTGCTCATCCTGTATTTATTTACTGGAGAACCTGCACCGCATTGAACAGGGCATCATCAGGTCGCAGGCTGATTTTCAAAAGAAAGAGGTATTCATTATTTACAATCCCAGACAAATAATACTGCGTAAAGTAGTAGAACTGCTTACATTCATCGGTTATGAACCTTATATCAGTTTAAAAGATACCGAATCGAAAAAGAAAAATTCATTTAACCGGAAGCAGATCTATAAGATCGGAGTGGCTGGGTTCTGCTTTTCCAATATCATGATGCTCAGTTTTCCGGAATATTTTTCTTCAGGCAATATTGAACTGGCAGGACTGAAAGAAACATTTAGCTGGATCATTTTTGCTTTGTCACTTCCCGTTTTATTTTTTAGCGCCGGGGAGTTTTTTATCTCTGCATGGAAGGGGTTACGGCAAAAATTCCTCAACATTGATGCTCCCATTGCACTGGCCATAGTGGTCACTTTTGCCAGGAGTTATTACGAGATCATCAGCGGGCAGGGAGCAGGATACCTGGATTCCGGTAGCGGTATCGTTTTCTTCATGCTCATCGGCCGCTGGTTTCAAAATAAAACGTATGATTCCTTTTCATTCGACAGGGATTATCGTTCTTATTTTCCATTGGGTGTTTCTGTTTTACAAAATGGTATTGAAAAAAATATACCGGTTACACAATTGAAGAAAGGCAGCCATATCCTGCTTCGGAATGAAGAAATGGTTCCTGCCGATGCTATACTCACCCGGGGAGTAGCTAATATTGATTATAGTTTTGTAAGTGGTGAAAATACTCCGGTAGAAAAAAGAAAAGGTGAACTGATCTATGCCGGGGGTAAACAAATGGGTAGCGCTATTGAACTGGAGGTCATCAA
Organism: Ferruginibacter sp.; assembly: GCA_044222465.1. GTDB lineage: Bacteria > Bacteroidota > Bacteroidia > Chitinophagales > Chitinophagaceae > Ferruginibacter. The sequence goes on along the minus strand of JBGANE010000002.1, from coordinate 66,244 downwards.
AGAAGCATCACAGAGTTATATCACCAGGCTTTGGAATAACGAAGTATTCAACAGTAAAAAGAATGAAGAAAAGTCTTTTATCCATCCCTGGAGCCGGTATTTCACTATTGCTTTGTTTACTGTTGCGTTGAGTGCCTTCATTTTCTGGTCGGTTTATGACAGCAGTAAGATACTGCCTGCTGTTACGGCCGTTTTGATTGTAGCCTGCCCTTGTTCTTTGTTACTATCTGCTACTTTCACTTATGGCAATATGCTCCGCATTTTTGGTAAGAATAAATTGTATCTCAAGAATGCTTCTGTAATAGAATCGTTGGCAAAGATAAACAGCATTGTTTTTGATAAGACAGGTACCATTACTCAAACTAATGCCGCTGTTGTCAATTATGAAGGGCTTCCGCTTTCCGAAAAAGAACTGGCCATCATTAAAACGGTTTCCAGGCAATCATCGCATCCTTTAAGCAGGATCATCGCTTCATCCATCAATACTGTTCCGGAAAAATTATTAACTGCAACCCTTTTCAAAGAATATACAGGCCAGGGGCTTGAAGCCATTGTTCAGGATGTGCCTGTGAAAATGGGCGCTGCAGGTTTTGTACAGACAGAGAGCGAAATAGTACATTATGACACCGGCACATCAGTGCATGTATCGCTTGATAAAATTCATATGGGCAGGTTCAGCGTGCAAAACCAATACAGGAAGGGAATAAGCGAAATGATCGGCAGATTGAGAAAGTCTTTCAATGATCTTTATGTGTTATCCGGTGATAATAATGCGGAAAAACAGAACCTGGAAAAGATATTCGGAACTGAAACACAGCTACTCTTTAACCAATCTCCTCAGCAGAAACTGGATTTTATCAAAAGGCTGCAGCAACAGAACAAAACTGTACTCATGCTCGGTGATGGACTGAATGACGCCGGTGCACTAATGCAAAGCAATGTGGGTTTTGCGGTGAGCGAAAATTCTGCTCAATTCTCCCCTGCAAGTGATGCCATAATTGACGGTGATAAAGTGCAATTGCTGGATAAATTCATTGCTTATGCAAGGGCAGGGAAAAAAATTGTAACAGCCAGTTTCATTCTTTCCATTTTGTACAATATTGCCGGCTTGTCATTTGCCGTGCAAGGCATCCTTTCACCCATGATCGCCGCTATACTTATGCCGGCCAGCAGTATCAGTATTGTACTTTTTGTGAGCCTTTACTCTTCCATTATTGCCCGAAAAAAGGGACTCTGAGTCTCACAACCTGACCAGAATCATATTTTACTTTGATACTCATCATCTGCCAAAAAAGCCCTCCCCGCTACTTTTGACTTATTAAAAATCATCTCTTTTGAGCGCACTATTCATACTGATAGCAATTAGCATTTTAGTGGCAGGTGGCTTTCTTGCCGCTTTTTTATGGAGTGTGAAGAATGGTCAGTATGATGATGATTACACTCCCTCTGTAAGAATATTATTCGAAGACGACACAAAAACTTCATCCGAAAAACAATAATCCAAAACAACAGACACATGCAGGTAGAAAAGTTTTATTATGACAACCGGATTGTAAAGAATTTTGCTTACGCCACCATTCTTTGGGGGGCAGTGGGTATGCTTGCCGGTTTATGGGTTGCCCTGCAACTCGTATTTCCACAATTGAATATTACGCAATATGGTTCATTTGGCAGGCTTCGCCCCCTGCACACCAATGCCGTGATCTTTGCCTTTGTGGGCAACGGAATTTTTATGGGTGTGTATTATTCGCTGCAACGTCTTTGTAAGGCAAGGATGTTCAGCGACAAGCTCAGCTATATCCATTTCTGGGGATGGCAACTCATTATTGTTGCCGCAGCCATCACATTGCCGATCGGGCTTTCGCAGGGGGCGGAATATGCCGAACTGATATGGCCTATTGATCTTGCTATCACTGTCATCTGGGTGGTTTTCGGGTGGAACATGTTTGGTACCATCATCAAAAGGAGGGAGAAGCATTTGTATGTAGCCATCTGGTTCTATATTGCCACTTTTGTTACAGTTGCTGTTTTGCACCTGGTTCGTTCAGGTGAATTGCCATACAGCTGGTTGAAAAGTTACAGCTGGTATTCGGGAGTACAGGATGCACTGGTACAGTGGTGGTATGGCCATAACGCAGTTGCCTTCTTTTTAACTACCCCTTACCTGGGATTGATGTATTACTTCATGCCCAAAGCGGCCAATCGTCCTGTATATTCATATCGCCTTTCCATCATTCACTTTTGGGCGCTGATATTTTTATACATCTGGGCCGGTCCTCACCATTTATTATATACAGCATTGCCCAACTGGGCACAATCACTGGGCGTTGTTTTTTCATTCATGCTCATCTTTCCAAGCTGGGGTGGTATGATCAATGGTTTGCTTACGCTTAGAGGTGCATGGGACAGGGTAAGGGATGATGTGATCCTCAAATTCTTCGTGGTTGCGGTTACGGCCTATGGTATGGCTACATTTGAAGGGCCCATGCTTTCTTTAAAGAGTGTAAGTGCTATTTCGCATTATACCGATTGGATTGTTGCACATGTACACGTGGGCGCACTGGGCTGGAACGGAATGCTCACTTTTGGTGTGCTCTACTGGCTGATACCAAGGATTTTTAAAACCGAACTTTATTCAAAGAAATTGGCCAATAATCATTTTTGGCTTGGAACGCTTGGTATATTGTTTTACGCCATTCCCATGTACTGGGCAGGTATTCAGCAAAGCCTGATGTGGAAACAATTCACTGAAGCAGGCCAGTTGAAATACACTTTCCTGGAAACAGTTACTTACATGAAGCCCTTTTACGCCATGCGCTCATTAGGCGGAACATTATACCTCATCGGGGTGTTCATCATGTTCTATAATATTTATAAAACAGTAAAGACCGGTAAGCTGGTGGCCAATGAAGAAGCCGAAGCGGCGCCATTGGCAAAGGAATATGTAAAACATCATGGCGAACATTGGCACAGGGTGATAGAAAGAAAACCTGTTCAGTTCATGATACTGAGCCTGGTGGTAATACTCATCGGTGGCATCATCGAACTGGTACCAACATTCATGATAAAATCGAATGTACCTACTATCAGCAGTGTAAAACCTTATACACCACTTGAATTGCAAGGAAGAGATATTTATGTTCGTGAAGGTTGTTATGTATGCCATTCACAAATGATAAGGCCTTTCCGCAGCGAAACGGAACGTTACGGAGAATATTCCAAAGCCGGTGAGTTTGTGTATGACCACCCATTCCAATGGGGAAGTAAAAGAACAGGCCCCGACCTGGCAAGGGAAGGAACCGGCAATCTCAAAAAATCTGATGGCTGGCATTTCCGACACTTCAGGGAACCATCATCTATGAGCGAAGGATCAATAATGCCTTCTTATCCATTCCTGATGCAACAAGATATTGATACCGCAAGTACAACAGCAAAGATCAACGCCATGCGCAAACTGGGTGTTCCTTATGACAAGGGTTATGAAAAATATGCCAATGAAGAACTGATGCAACAGGCCAATGGCATCCGCATCAATTTAAAGACCGAAGGAATACAGATACCTGCCAACCGGGAAGTGATAGCACTGATCGCATATATGCAACGCCTGGGTAAAGACATAAGTAAAAACAAAACAGCCACTTTAAATAAATAAGCTATGTACAAATTCATAAAGCAATATGCCGAAACAATGACCAATGCCAGCATATACCCGATCATATCACTGTTTATCTTCCTGGTTTTTTTTGTGGTGCTGCTGGTACTGGTAAAGAAAATGAAGAAGGAGAGGGTACAGGAACTTTCAAATATCCCTTTTGACAATACTGAAATAACTAACTCAACACTATAAAACTGGTAGTATGAATTTCATTAAGCTGATAACAAATAAAATTATCCTTACTGCACTGGCATCATTAACGCTGGTTACTGCAACAGCTCAAACAACGAATACTGCACCTGCGCAAGCAACTGACTCCGGCTATAACCAACTGGCCATTCTTTTGATACTAATGATCATCGTGCTGGCTTTTGTGATCTGGGGAATGGGCCAGGTATTAACTGCACTCGGCAGGCAGCTGGTAGATAAGGGAAAAAATAGTTCAAAAGTTTTGACCAGCATTTTTATCATAGGGTTGTCATTGTTTACACAGGTTTCGTTTGCACAAACAGCACCCACCACCACTGAGCCGGTAAAAGCTGCAGCCAATTATGGCGGCCTTTCTCAAAGCGCTTTTGAGATTCTGCTTACAGTGATTGGAGTAGAGATCATTGTGATCTTATTCCTGGCATTTTCTATTCGCAGAATGTATACGGAACTATTACCTCAAAAAGTAAAAGTTGCCGGACAGAAATCTAAACTGGCTGCCTGGTGGTCAAGAATGGATAAAAGAATATTCACAAAAGCTGTGGCTGTTGAAAAAGAGGCTGATGTTTTACTGGATCATGATTATGATGGTATCCAGGAACTGGATAATGCCCTTCCACCATGGTGGAAATATGGTTTTTATATAACCATCGTGGTCGGGTTTGTCTATTTGCTCAATTTTCATGTGTTCGGCATCGGTAAAAACCCAACCGAGGAATACAATGCGGAAATGGAGAATGCAAGAATTCAAAAAGAAAGATATGAGGCCAATAATAAAGACAGGATAGATGAAAACAATGTACCCATGGCCGATGCAACAGGTATAAAAGAAGGAGAGCGTTTGTATGAAGCGAATTGTATTGCCTGTCACTTAAAAGGAGGGGCTGGAAGCGTTGGGCCAAACCTCACTGATGATTATTGGTTGCATAAAGGCTCTTTGAATGATATCTACAATACCATTAAAGTGGGGTATCCTGACAAAGGAATGCAGTCCTGGAGTTCTCAATTCAATCCTAAGCAGATAAGCTACCTGGCCAGTTATATCAAGTCGTTGCACGGTAGTAACCCACCCAATGCAAAGGCAGCACAAGGGGAATTATTTACAGAGGCAGCGGCTGCTCCAACAGCAGCTACAGATTCTGCCGCTGTAGTAAAGCCCGACTCTGCCGCAATAAAGAAATAGACAATGACAGAAACTATTGCGCTGGACAAAAAGGGAACCTTCAGGGATTCGGTAGCCACTATTAGCAGTGAGGGGAAGCGGAATTATATCAATCCCAAAAAACCGAAAGGAAAACTGTATAACCTGAGGACCTGGTTCAGCATCTTTTATCTCATTATTTTTTTTACACTGCCGTTCATTAAAGTGAACGATCAGCCGCTTTTCATGTTCAATGTGCTGGAGCGCAAGTTCATTTTGTTTGGAATGATCTTCTGGCCACAGGATTTTTTCATCTTCGGCATCGGCATGCTCACCTTTATGGTCTTTGTGATCGTGTTCACTGTAGTGTTTGGCCGTGTGTTTTGCGGATGGGCCTGCCCGCAAACCATTTTCATGGAAATGGTTTTCCGTAAGATCGAATACTGGATCGATGGCGACTCCACCAAACAAAAGCAACTGAGGGCAATGCCATGGAATGGCGAGAAGATAAGGAAGAGAAGCATCAAGTTCGTTGTATTCTTCATCATCTCTTTCATCATCGCCAATTTCTTCCTGGCCTACCTCATCAGTATGGATAAGCTGATCGGCTATATAGAGGATCCTGCTGCACATGTGGGCACATTTATCTCCCTGCCACAAGCGTGGTGAACCAAGAGGTAAATTAAAAAAGAAGGAAGATCACGATTGTAAATGTGTTGACTGCAAAGAAGATGGGGCATGCAAAAGCATCGCCTCAAAATTTGAAGAATATACGAGGCAGGGAGACTGCATTAATTGCTTTGCCTGTGTTAGGGTCTGTCCAACCGGCATCGACATCCGAAACGGCACCCAGCTGGAATGTGTGAACTGTACTGCCTGCATTGATGCCTGCGATGCCATCATGGCCAGCATACAAAAACCGAAGGGGCTTATCAGGTATGCGTCGGAGAACAGTATTTCGAAAGGAGTGAAGCTAAGACTGACCACCAGGATAAAAGCGTATTCAGCTGTGCTAGTTCTTTTGCTTTCGTTGCTTGCCTTTTTAATTGTAAGTCGCACAGACCTGGATGCAACACTGATGAGGACCGCAGGCATGACCTATACTACATTACCTGATGGCCGGATAAGCAACCTGTATAATTTAAAGCTTGTGAATAAAACACACAAGGATATTGATTTCAGTTTATTGCCTGAGAATGTTAAAGGTGAGATTTCTTTTGTGGGCAGTGGCAGCATGACGGTACGAAAGGAAGCATATTCAAACCTGCAGTTCCTGGTAAAGATCGAGCCGGGTGAATTGCATGGGTGGAAGACAGAGATCAGGATCGGTATGTATGAAAAGGGGAAAAAAATTAAAACAATTAAGGCCAAATTCATCGGGCCTGAAGTATATAACTAAAACAAAAAATTATGAACTGGGGATATAAGATCGTTTTTGCGTACATCGCTTTTGTACTCGGCATCACATATATGGTCATCAGGTCATCCATGCAAAAAACCGACCTCGTGACAACTGATTATTATGCTAAAGAACTTAAGTACCAGGATAAGATCGATGAAATGAAAAGAGCAGGAGCTTTATCCGCTGAAATAAAATGTGAAATAAAGGATACCCAACTGGTAATTGAGTTTCCAAAAGATTTTACAGGGAAGAAACTGGAAGGAGAAGCGGTGTTGTATTGCCCGGCAGATGAAAGCAGGGATATCAAAAAAGGCTTTTCGGTTTTGGATGCACCTGTGTTGTTACCAGTTTCATCTGTTAAAGCCGGGCAATATGAATTGCACCTGAGCTGGAAGGATGGGGGAGTGACCTATTATTTTGAGAAAAAGATATTCATTTAACCAATAAAAAATGCTTCAGTTAATAGTTGCTGCATTTACCATGGGTTTGCTTGGAAGCTTTCATTGCGTAGGCATGTGTGGCCCGTTGGCTTTATCATTGCCGCTCGGCACAAACACTGAATGGTCTAAATTCTCAGGCGCATTCCTGTATAATACCGGGCGTATTCTTACCTATTCTGTATTTGGTCTGGTATTCGGGCTTATAGGAAAGAGTGCATCGTTATTTGGCTACCAGCAATGGTTGTCCATCCTCCTTGGTGTGCTGATCATTTCTTTTGTGATACTGCCCAAAAGAATTTCAGCATTCAACAATAAAAGTTTCATCACCGTTTTTTTTGAGAAGATCCGATCAGGTCTTGGTGAACTTTTTTCGAGGAAAAATTATTCATCATTATTCTTTATCGGGATATTGAATGGCTTGCTACCCTGTGGTTTGGTGTATATGGCAGCTGCGGCAGCTGTTGCTACCGGAGATATTGCTGACAGCATTTTATTTATGGCCTTCTTTGGGTTGGGAACCTTTCCAATAATGTGGAGCCTTGCTTTTTTTGGCAATTATGTGAGTATTGGTATAAGGCAAAAGATACGCAGGGTATATCCATATATGATGATGATGATGGGTTGCTTGCTTATCCTGAGGGGTATGGGCCTGGGCATACCATATATAAGCCCTGAAATGAAAGCAGAGAAAAAGAATATCATTGAGTGTTGTGCAAAACCCTGACGAATCTCAGGAAAAGAGATGATGTTTATCCTTAGTGAAGGCAGTTGAAGAAGGTAGTTTTGTATCAACTATGTTTATTACTAACAGAAATTCAGAATTCGTGTACAATATGGCTACTGTTAAAATTTCAAGACCTGAACAGTTTTTACATGAAAACAAAACGTGGAACCGCTTACTTGAGTTCTTCAAGCAGGAAAATGCATTCCTGAAGACGAGACTGGCAGAAGTGGTTGACCACCGTACCGATAAGGAATTCTTAACGCTGGCCGAACAGTTTCAGAATAAATTTATCATCAAAGATGAATATATTGATGAACTGCGCCATGATGTGAACCTGCAGCAACAGGGTCTCAATGAGAAAGACAATGAACAGCTGGACAGAAATACGTTAAAAAAACAGGAGAAACTACGTAACGAGATGGAATATTTTGAAAAAGATTTTACAAAACTCAAGAACGAATTCAACAAATATTTGTCTTCGGTATTATAAACCTAATTGAGCATGGCAGCCAGTTTCTTCTGGTTGGTTATGATGATATTCCCTTCTTTGATCTCGATCAGGTGTTCACTCTTGAAATCGCTGAGGGTGCGTATGAGCGACTCGGTGGCAGTGCCGGCAATATTGGCCAGGTCTTCCCTTGATATATGCATAGAAAATTTATCCTGGTTCTCTTTCCGGTATTTGCCCTCCAGGGTGAGCAGCGCATCGGCCACTCTTTTGCGAAGCGAATTATAGGCGAGTCCCAATAGCTGGTTCTCTTTTTCGGTAATATTATTGGCAAGTAACCTGATGAATTTATGGGTTACATCTTTATTACTCAGTAACAGGTTTTCAAATTCTTCCTTGGGTATGATGGCAATATCGCAGTCTTCGATAGCTTCGGCTGTTTCCTTGTAAACAGTTTCTTCCAGTAAGGCGGTGTATCCGAAAAAATCGCCTTCGTTAAAAAGCCCTACGGTCAATTCCTTGCCTGCATCATTGGTCTTGAAGGTTTTTACCTTACCCTTTTGGATAAAATACAGGCGATTGGGGTGGTTCCCTTCCGAATAAATGGTCTGTTTCTTTTTATAATGGTTAATGTTCCGGTCAGTTGCCAGTTCTTTCAATGCATTTTTACCGTTGATGTCATTCAGGAAATGCTGCATCCCTTCCGCATCGCTGCCATAATTTTTTGCAAGTAGTTCGGTTTTTTTAAGACGGCTTTCCACGGCATTCAGCAATTCTATATCCGTAAAGGGTTTGGTTATATAGTCATCGGCGCCCATTTCCATCCCTTTTCTGAAATCGGTTCTTTCAGCTTTGGCAGTTAAAAAAATAAAAGGTACTCCGGTGAGTTCGGGATTTTTATTCAGCAAATGCAGTACACCATACCCATCCAGTACAGGCATCATGATATCACAGATAATGAGGTCAGGTTTTTCCTGTAAAGCCAGTTCCACACCAACCTTTCCATTCTCTGCTGTACGCACTTTATAACCGGCAAGCTCCAATATCTCTGCTGTATTTTCCCTGATCTCGGTATTGTCTTCTATCAGTAATAAATGCTTCATGTTCAAAACAATTCGGTGGTCATTGCAGATTAAAAGTAATAATAAATTTTGTTCCTTTTTCCAGTTCGCTCCAAAATTCAATTTTACCGTCCATGATCTCGATATACCTGCCCACAATATGCAGGCCGAGGCCCGTGCCTTGTATATTGGTAACATTAGCGCCCCTGAAAAAGCGTTCAAACAGGTGTTCCTGGTCGGCTTCCGAAATTCCCATGCCATGATCTTGCACAGTTAATACAATTTCCTTTTTTGCGACTGTACTGGCTATATCGATGACTCCTCCTTCCTGCGAAAATTTGATGGCATTCGATAAGAGGTTTATAATGACATTGCGCAGCAGGGTTGGATCTAAATGAACAACCTCATTTCCGGTATGGTGATATTTGATCTGTTGCCCATGCTGGGCGATGGATTCCATTTCGGTGCAAATGGCAGTGATTAGTTCCTTTACGTTAAAGTCGCAGTTATTGGCTACTATTTTTCCATCTTCAATTTTTCCGATAGATAAGAATTCATTGAGCAGGTTTGTAAGATTGGTAACCGACGATTTTATGCGTTGAATATGTTTGTCACGCTTTTCCTGTTCTTCAGCTTCTGTATATTTAGCTACCAGCGAAGCTGATGAAAGAATAGTGCTTAAAGGAGTCCTGAATTCATGGGAGGCCATAGAAACAAAACGGCTTTTTAAATCGCTTAGTTCTTTTTCTTTACTCAGTGCCCGGGTAAGCTCATCCCTTGAAATTTCCAGTTCCTTCAGGGTGTCTTTTAATTGTTTGGTTCGCAATTCCACTTTTTCTTCCAGCTCATTGTTCAGTTCTTCAATTTTTGTATTGATGCTTGCCAGTTGCTGTTTCTGCTGCAGCACTTCATTTTCATATTCCTTTCTTTTGGTAATATCATTGATAAAGGCAATGGTAAAACTGCCGTCACTGGTATTATAGCTACTGAGGCTGATCTCTACAGGAAACTCAGTGCCATCTTTTTTAACCGCAAAAAGGTCTTTCCCCAAACCCATGGGTCTTGGCCTGGGGTTTTCAGTATAGCCCTCACGAAGCTTTGCATGATGGTGATGATAGCGGGAAGGTACCAGGCATTCGATCTTTTTACCCAGCAGTTCGGACTGATGGGTGTATCCAAACTGAAAAAGAAGAAAATTATTTGCCAAAAGTATTTCCCCTTTTTCGTTAGCCACCAATATACCCATGGAGGCAAATTGGAATAGGGCCTCGAATTTTTCCTTTTCCTGCTGAACGGCCGCTTTTTTAACTGTTGATTGCATGTGTTCTTTCTGGTTTATAAAATTACAATAAAGAAGACAGATTGCAGCACTTGTGATGATTTTAATCATTTGAGCATCATTATTTTTCTGGCTACATATTCATAGTTTTACTGAAAAAACCCCCGTATCAATGTCTTCCGGCAACTTTAATCATTTGGAAGGGTTAACCGATACACAGGTAACCGAAGCCCGGTTACGCTATGGTTCAAATGAACTCACTATGGCCCGGAGGGATGGATTTTTTTTCTCACTAAAAGAGATCGTGAAGGAACCCATGTTCATCCTGCTGCTGGTAGCATCGGTGATCTATTTTATCACCGGCAATACCAGCGACGGTATTTTTATGGTATCTGCTATCATATTGGTATCGGCTATTTCGCTTTACCAGGACTCCCGCAGCCGTAATGCACTGGCGGCTTTAAAACGGCTTACCCAACCCCGCAGCAAACTCATCCGTAACGGGCAGGTAATAGAAGTAAGTAGTGAAGAACTGGTGATCGGCGACCTGATGATGGTGGAGGAAGGTACTTCCGTTCCGGCCGACGGCATCATTGTTCAGTCGAACGATTTTTCGGTGAATGAATCCATCTTGACCGGTGAATCATTAAGTGTGATCAAATCTGTTGATGAAGATAATAACAAGGTTTACCAGGGGACATCTGTTGCAGGAGGTCTAGCCATATGCCGTGTTACTGCAATCGGGAATAATACCAAACTGGGGCAGATCGGAAGCAGCCTTGAATCCATCAGGGAAGAAAAGACTCCACTGCAGGTACAGATCAGCAATTTTGTGAAAAAGATGGCGGTAACTGGTGTTATTGTTTTTTTGATCGTTTGGGCTATCAACTATGCAAGGTCTTTGAATGTGCTCGACAGTTTGTTGAAAGCGCTGACCCTTGCCATGAGTATTTTGCCCGAAGAGATACCGGTGGCTTTTACCACTTTTATGGCGCTGGGGGCATGGAGACTGATGAAGATGGGAGTGATAGTGAAGCAAATCAAAACAGTGGAAACACTTGGTAGTGCTACCGTGATATGTGTTGATAAGACAGGTACCATTACTGAAAATAAAATGGAACTGGCTAAAATATTTATACCCGGTTCGCAAAGGATATTGAATCCCGGAGATATTTCCGAAGATGAAGAAAAGAAATTGATACGCCTGGCCATGTGGGCCAGTGAACCCATACCCTTTGACCCTATGGAAGTGGAGTTGCACGGTATCTATGGGGAATTATACCCGGATGATGAACGGCCTCAGTATAAAATGATACATGAATATCCTTTGAACGGAAGACCACCGATGATGACACATATTTTTGAAAACGAAAATGGTAACCGCATCATTGCCGCCAAGGGAGCGCCTGAGGCGATCATTCATGTATCGGGTATGACGCAATCAGAAAAAGATATTGTACTGAAGGCGGTAGATGAGCTTGCAATTAAAGGTTATCGTGTGCTTGGGGTGGCGCAAACAATGCATGAAGGAGATCGTTTTCCTGAAGAGCAACAACAATTCATGTTTGACTTTAAGGGGCTGGCTGCATTTTATGATCCGCCGAAGAAAAATATCGGAGCGGTATTTAATGCGTTCAATGATGCAGGAATTAAGGTAAAGATCATCACCGGCGATAATGTGGCCACCACCACGACCATTGCGACGCAGATTGGTTTTAAAAATGCAGAAAAAAATTTTGATGGAGAAAAACTGATGAGCATGACCGGCAATGAACTTGCCGAAAAAGTAAAGCAGGCCGATATCTTTACCAGGATGTTCCCCGATGCTAAACTGCGTGTGATAGAAGCCCTGAAGGCAAATGGAGAGATCGTTGCCATGACCGGCGATGGTGTAAATGACGGGCCTGCACTGAAATCGGCACATATCGGTATTGCTATGGGTAAAAAAGGAACTGAGATCGCCAGGCAGGCCTCATCCATTATTTTAACCGACGATGACCTGGCAAAGATGGTAGATGCAGTGGCTATGGGAAGAAAGATATACAGCAACCTGAAAAAAGCCATCCAGTACATTATCTCTATTCACATACCCATTATACTCACCGTTTTTATACCCCTGGCATTGGGTTGGGTATATCCAAACATATTTACACCAGTACATGTTATCTTCCTCGAACTGATCATGGGGCCTACCTGTTCCATCATTTACGAGAACGAACCCATTGAAAAGAATTTAATGCAGCAAAGGCCAAGACTTTTCAGCAATACTTTTTTCAACATCAGGGAACTGGCCACCAGTATTGTTCAGGGAATGATGATCACCGCAGGCACATTGATCGCATACCAGTATGCAGTAAAGCAGGGCAGTAATGAAGACACAACAAGAACAATTGTTTTTCTTACACTGATATCGGCTAATATTTTTCTCACCCTGGTTAACCGTTCTTTTTATTATTCTGTGATTGAGACCAGCAGGTATAAGAATAACCTGGTGATGCTGATCATATCGTTTACTATTGCGTTGGTAATGCTGATGTTATTCTTTGCGCCTGTGACAAAAATATTCGGGTTCGAGAGGCCGGGGATGATACCATCTGCCGTAAGCATAACCATCGGTTTCCTGTCGGTGATCTGGTTTGAAGGAGTGAAGTATTATAAAAGAAGAAAAGTTTGACTTTTTAAACAGGCTGCTGTCAATGTTCACTTAACTTTGAATGGGTAGCGTAATTTTGAAAAAAACAATTTTAAAATAATATGAGTAAAGCTGTCGCTGAATTATCACCAATTGAATTATGGAAAAATTTTGCATCGCTGAATGCCATACCACGTGCTTCCAAAAAAGAAGAACAGGTCATTCAGTTCATTCTTGACTTTGGAAAAAAATTAAAGCTCGAAACTTTTAAAGATTCGGTCGGCAATGTGATCATCAGAAAACCTGCATCAGCGGGCATGGAAAATAAAGTAACGGTTTGCCTTCAAAGTCACCTGGATATGGTGCATCAAAAAAACGGAAGCACTGCTTTTGATTTTGCTACGCAGGGTATCAACATGTTTGTTGATGATGATTGGGTAAAAGCCAGGGGTACAACACTTGGCGCCGATAATGGGATCGGTGTGGCTTCCATCATGTCTGTCCTGGCTTCTGAAACTATTGTTCATCCACCCATTGAAGCCTTATTTACTATTGATGAAGAAACAGGCATGACGGGGGCATTGGGTTTAAAAGGCGGATTGCTGAATGCAGAGATATTATTGAATTTGGATACAGAAGATGATACTGAATTAACGATTGGCTGTGCCGGGGGTATGGATGTAACGGCCAGTGGTAATTATCAAACTGATAAAACAGCAACCGTTGTAAATGCGTACAGGGTTACTGTTAAGGGTTTAACCGGCGGCCATTCAGGTATGGATATTTACAAAGGGCGTGGCAATGCCAATAAATTAATGAATCGGATTTTGTTGAATGCTGAGAAGTTTGGTTTGCGCATCAGTTGTATTGACGGAGGGGGATTAAGAAATGCCATCCCACGGGAATCTTTTTCGGACGTTGCTGTACCTGCGGAAAATTCAGATGCATTTACTTCATACTTGCGAAAAGAAGAATTGGTTTTAAAAAATGAATACCAAAGCACCGATCCCAACCTGGCCATTGCCATTGAAAATATAGATACACCGGATACGGTTCTGGATGGAGCTTTTCAATACAAATTACTACGTGCTGTTTCTGCCTGTCCTAATGGCATTTACAGGATGAGCCCGGCGATCAACGGGCTTGTTCAAACATCAAACAATATTGCCCGTGTTCTTGTCAAAGACGGGGAATTCACAGTACTCTGCTTAACCCGCAGTTCGGTTGAAAGTGAGAAAACAGACCTTGCACAAACCATTGCCGGAACTTTTGAACTGGCGGGAGCAAAAACGATATTTGGAGGTAATTATCCTGGCTGGGAGCCAAAACCGGAGTCGCCAATCGTTAAATTGATGAGTGAGCTATATAAGGAATTGTATCATCAAGATGCACATGTCAATGCAGTTCATGCCGGCCTGGAGTGTGGCATATTAGGAACCAATTACCCCGACATGCAAATGATATCTTTCGGACCAAATATTCGTGGAGCACATTCGCCTGATGAAAAGGTACAGATCAGTTCTGTTCAAAAATACTGGCCATTTTTATTAGAGACCTTAAAGCGGGTGCCTGCAAAAAGTAAGTAAAATATAAAAGAACCAACAGCATGTCAAAAGCCGAGATACAATTTTTAGGGGGACCGCAAAACCGATGGAAAGAATTTAAGTTCACCGTACATGTATTGTTTGAATTTATCAAGGGATTACGGGCATTACATTTTGTAGGCCCATGTGTTACAGTTTTTGGGTCGGCAAGATTTAAAGAAGGCCATCCATATTATGAACAGGCTAAGGAAATATCGGGAAAGATCGCACAATTAGGATTTACTATTATGACGGGTGGGGGCCCGGGAATTATGGAAGCGGCAAATAAGGGCGCCAAAGAAGTGGGAGGAAAGAGTGTGGGCTGTAATATTGTGCTTCCCATGGAACAAAAACCCAATTCTTACCTTGACAAATGGGTTAATATCAAATACTTTTTTGTGAGAAAAACACTTTTGATAAAATACTCTTATGCATTCGTAGTATTACCGGGCGGCTTTGGTACACTGGATGAATATTTTGAAGCACTCACCCTGATCCAGACCAACATGATAAACCAGTTTCCAATTGTTATTTTAGATAAGGATTTTCACAAAGACCTTATTGAGCATATTGAAAAAATGAAATCAGCAGGAACCATCTCCCCACCAGATACTAACTTATTCTTGTTTACCGATTCTGTTGAAGAAGCGGTAGCTTATATCAGGGAGA
This sequence comes from Ferruginibacter sp., assembly GCA_044222465.1. Taxonomy (GTDB): domain Bacteria; phylum Bacteroidota; class Bacteroidia; order Chitinophagales; family Chitinophagaceae; genus Ferruginibacter. Next base: position 51,003 of record JBGANE010000002.1, on the reverse strand, counting down.
ACAGTATTAAAAAATTCAACCTTCAGCCCGAAAAACCATATAAACCTTTTAAATGGTTATTTGAAAGGGGATAATTTTAAAACGAGAGGATCTTAATTGCTGTTCACTTGCGCTGCAATTTCTGCCATATTAATTTCATTATGGCTTTCTTCATACACACATTCCATATTCTTTATGAGCAAAACCTGTGGAGATTCGTGAGGTATTGCAAAATCTTCAGCAATCTTGTTGGAGAGAGAACGGAATTTTATAAGGTCGAGGAAATAAAAATCAGTTGCTTCCGGCTGTTCAATCCTTTCGAGGCGGCTTTTTGCAATGGTACTGAGTGAACAGCGAGTGCTGTGCTTGAAAATTACCTGCGCCCTTGATTTGGAGAATTCTTTTATTTCGGCCAACTGATGTAGACTATTCAGTTCGATCCAGTTCATATGGAAGCTGCTAAACAGGATTAATGGATAATACCTTCGCTCATCGGACAGCCTGACTTACGGCTTGGTGCACAACTGCTTACAATGGCAGTAACAGTTACCAGGAGTACTAAAACAAAAAATATTCTTTTCATCATTATTCTTTTAAGGGGTAAAAACTTATTATTGCAAAAGTAAGCTATATAAATATAATTTACCAACGGTAAACGCTGAAATGTAATTAATATTACCTTCGGCGTCTATTTTACATAGTAAAAACCGGCAAAAACCGGGTTTTATTTAAATCTTTTAACCTATAAACAGTAAAATCCAAGATGTTACAGCTCAAGCGTCCTATTGCCTTTATCGACCTCGAAACCACCGGAGTTAGCCTTTCTGCAGACCGAATAATTGAAATTGCTATTATTAAGATCTTACCTGATGGAGCCCGGCAAGTAAAGCGAAAACTGATAAACCCGGAAATGCCTATTCCTTTGGCAGCCACCGAAATTCATGGAATAACTGATAAAATGGTTAAAGATGCCCCCACTTTTAAACAAGTAGGTAATGAAATAAAAATGTTCATAGAAAATTGCGACCTGGGGGGATACAACAGTAACCGTTTTGACATCCCGATATTGATGGAAGAATTTTTACGTGCTGGCATGGATGTTGATTTGAGTACCAGGAAAATGATAGATGTGCAGCATATTTTTTATACGATGGAACCACGTACATTATCAGCGGCGTATAAATTCTTTTGCGAAAAGGAATTGACAGATGCCCATAGTGCAGAAGCTGATGTGGATGCCACCATTGAAGTGCTGATGGCCCAGTTAAAGAGATACAAGAACCTGGGCAATTCGGTTGATTCAATACTGGGTGTAATAGGCGAAGATAAGATAGTAGATTATGCCCGCCGCTTTGGTTTTGATGATAAAGGAAATGAGATATTTAATTTTGGCAAACATAAAGGCCGTACGGTGAGGGATGTGCTGAAGGCTGAGCCGCAGTACTACGACTGGATGATGAGAGGAGATTTTCCGCTGCATACAAAACAAAAACTAACCGAAATACTTAACCGTACCCTGTTAAAGAATAACTAAATAGCACCTGTAGAAAATATGTTGATACGGCTTTACCGTATTTATTGTAAATTTGAAAAGAAGAAACTATTCAGGCATATTGGAAAAATTAGTCATCATACCAACATTTAACGAAAGAGAGAACATCGAAAAAATAATTGATGCGGTCATCGGGCAACAACTTAACTACCATGTGCTCATTATTGATGACAACTCTCCTGATGGTACAGCAGAAATTATTAAGGCATTAATTCCAAAATACCAGGGGCAATTGTTCCTGGAACAACGCATTGGTAAACTTGGCCTGGGTACAGCATACATCTATGGTTTTAAATGGGCCATTGAAAAAGGCTACCGTTTTATCTTTGAAATGGATGCAGATTTTTCGCACAATCCAAAAGACCTTGATGCATTATATAAGGCCTGTAATAACGGTGCCGGTGTTGCAGTAGGTTCCAGGTATGTAAAAGGCGGTGCAGTGGCAAACTGGCCGGCCGACCGTATACTGCTTTCCAAAGGTGCATCTTTATATACCCGTATGATAACCTGGATGCCGGTAAAAGACCCCACAGCAGGGTTTGTTTGTTACCGCAAAGAAGTGCTGGAATCTATAAATCTTGATGAGATAAGTTTTGTGGGTTATGCTTTCCAGATTGAAATGAAATTCGCAGCCTGGAAACTGGGCTTTAAGATACAGGAAGTACCCATTACTTTTATTGACCGTGAATTTGGTACCAGCAAGATGAACAAAGGTATAGTTAAAGAAGGTATATTGGGTGTACTAAAGCTTCGCTGGCAAAGCCTGTTCAAAAATTACCAAAAAAAAGTCACGAACAGAATTTATACCGATAACATAAGCTTTCATCAGCCCGATGTGGCGCTGGAGAGCAAATAATTTTTCCGGTTAATTATCCTCCGCTAAGAAATATTCTTATTATTTTATGTAATTGTTTTTGTTAGGGCATCCGTATAGCAAATCACTGCTATGCAGAAACTGCAACTTTCCATTCCTGAGCCCTGCCACGAGAACTGGCACAATATGACGCCGACAGAACAAGGACGTTTCTGCAATGCCTGTGCTAAAGAAGTGGGTAAACAATGGAATTACCTGGGTGATTACTTAAACATCTTTAATAACAAAAATCAACTTATAAGTAAAGCCAGTTTCATCGTTCAGTAGTGTTGTTTTATGCCGGTCAGGATTGCTGCCTTATAATTTTAAAAATAAGCAGGAGCATCTGGCCGGTTTTTTATTACCTCAAAATTATTAGCCACTAAGACACGAAGGCACAAAGGAAAAATTATTCAGCATATACTTTATGCTAAAACAACTTAGTGTCTTGGTGCCTTTGTGGCCATCTTATTTAAATGCCGGATGAAACTGCTGTAATGTGTCTCTCAGGTATTCCCGGTCTAAATGAGTATAAATTTCGGTAGTGGTAATACTTTCATGGCCCAGCATTTCCTGTACTGCCCTCAGGTCGGCGCCTCCTTCTACTAAATGTGTGGCAAAAGAGTGGCGGAATGTATGCGGCGAAATGCTCTTTGTTATACCTGCTTTTGCAACCAGTTCTTTCAGCATTAAAAATATCATTACCCGGGTGAGTTTACTTCCCCTGCGGTTTAAAAATAAGTAATCTTCCTGCCCGGGTTTTATTTTAATGTGCACCCTTATCTCATTTTTATAAATATTGACGTATTTGATGGCTTCGCTGCCGATGGGCACCAGTCTCTCCTTATTCCCTTTACCGATCACCCTTATAAAGCCTACATTGAGGAAGAGATTGCTGATCTGCAGGTTTACCAGTTCGCTAACCCTTAGCCCGCAACTGTAAAGTGTTTCCAATATGGCTTTATTACGGCCGCCTTCGGGCTTGCTGAGGTCTATCCCGGCAATGATGCTTTCAATCTCTTCAAAACTTAGCGTATCGGGTAATGTTCTTTTTTGTTTGGGTGCTTCCAGCAGGGTAGTTGGGTTGGCAGTAACCAGTTGTTCCATCAGGCAATACTTATAAAAACTCTTTAACCCCGAAATGATCCTCGACTGTGAGGCAACAGTCATACCCAGCTCATTGATCCATTGTACAAATTTTTCAAGATCTTTCAGTTGCAATTCACCCGGTTTGGCCATTTTTTTCGTGGCCTGCAAATAATCTGTCAGCTTATCAATATCACGTAAGTAGGCTTCAACAGAATTTGCTGCCAGTGATTTTTCAAGCTGAAGCCAGGCCTTAAAACCTTTTTTATACGATTCCCACATGATATTATATGCCGTTTATACATTAAGATTGCACATGACAATCATTTATACCCTATTTTCGCAAACTAAATTTCGATAATAGTTATCAATATACAATATGCAGGCAATCAATTTACGTTCATTCAGGCAAAAAGTAAGGTTTAATAAAAAAAGATTGAAGAGCTTTCTTACCCGTATTGGCAAGAAACCACCAAGAGGCCTGCACCGCATGGTTGATGACCTGGAAAAAGAAGTCTGGAAGAATGTTGATTGCCTGAGCTGTGCCAATTGTTGTAAAACGATGAGCCCCACTTATACGCAGGCAGATATCAGGCGCATATCAAAACATTTAAACCTCACGAAGGAAGAGTTCACTAAAAAATATTTGCGTAAAGACAGGGTGGGAGATATGCTGAATAAGACTGAACCCTGTACTTTCCTGAACCTGGAAGATAATAAATGCAGCATTTATGAAGTGAGGCCGCTTGATTGTTCAGGCTTTCCGCATTTACGTAAAAGGAAAATGGTGGATTACCTGCACGTGCATACACAAAACATAGAGTCATGCCCGGCCACATACCGATTGGTAGAGATGATGCAGCAAGCCATTAATGGATAATTAATAAATGTATAATTGATAATTTCTCCGAAAAGTGAAGTTGTTTAAATTATCAGGCACCCCATTATCCATTAGTTAATTATCAATTATCCATCACACATACACATCTTCGATCAAAAAATATTCTACGGGCTCATCCTTTAAAATGGTGATGGAGAGAATATCGAACTGTATCCTTTTCCATTCGGGGAACTGGTACAGGTATTCTTCAGCAGCATTAATGAGGTTTTGAATTTTCTTTTCGCTTACAGCTTCCTCGGGGTGGCCGAATTTTTTTGTGCGCCGGGTCTTTACTTCAATAAAATGCAGGATACCGTTCTTTGAAGCAATGATATCCACTTCCCAGTGAGCATGCCGCCAGTTTTGATGTAAGACCTCAAAGCCTTTTTCGCCGAGGTGCTTTACAGCCATTGCTTCGCCGCTGTGGCCCGTTTGATTGTGTGAAGCCATAGCTCAAAGTTAATTAACAGCCTGAGGATAATTGCAGGTATAAAATGTTGAAGGAAAAATATTATTGCTTATTTTTGTGCAAAGATCAAAATAATGACAAAGCAAAGCACTTCCTCACTCCTAATAGCCTCATTACTGATAGTTATTGCAGCCACATCGAGGGTGATCATGTATCCTGATAATTTCAGCCCCATCATCGGTATGGCTGTTTTCGCCGGCGCTGTTATCAAAGACAGGAGGCTTGCATTTGCTTTACCTGTACTGGCTATGTTCCTGTCGGATATTTTGTTTGAGGTATTTAGTATTGCGCCAGGCTTTTGGGGCTGGGGACAGTTGGTAGGTTACGGCATACTTGCCCTCATCACTATCATTGCCTTCAGCATGAAAAAGATAAATGTGCTTTCAGTGGCCGGGTATTCAATAGGCTCATCACTGCTGTTCTTCTTTTTATCTAATTCTGCATTCTTTGTTTTTGATAATCCTGTCTATCACCTGTATCCACAAAATTTCAATGGATATATTGGTTCCCTGGCAGGCGGTATACCATTCCTGAAAACAGGCATTTTGGCCGACCTGGTTTATAGTACGATTTTGTTTGGGGCTTATTATTTAACTCAGAAGTATGCTTTCAGTAAAAAGCTGACTGCTTAATAAATACAAAATAGTTTTGAGAAGCACCCGCCCCGGCGGGTGTTTTTTATGATATGGATTCTTCATAATCTTCATCAACCGCTAAGTTTTTTCCATCTGCAGCAGCAGTAGCCAGTTCATCGCAGCGGTTGTTGAATGGGTTGTCGGCATGGCCTTTTACCCATTTCATTTTTATTTTCATGTTACGGGTCAGCTCGTGGTATCTTTTCCAAAGGTCTTTATTTTTTTTACCGCCTTTGAAATCAGTAGCTATCCAGTTTTTCAGCCAGCCTTCTTCAATGGCTTTAACTACGTACTGACTGTCGGAGTAAATGATAACAGGTAATTCTTTTTTAGTGATCGCTTCCAGCCCGGTGATGACAGCCAGTAATTCCATCCGGTTATTGGTGGTGAGGCGAAAGCCTTTCGAAATTTCCTTTCGGTGATGATTCCACAGCAGTATCACACCAAAGCCACCCGGGCCTGGGTTGCCACGGGAGGAACCATCGGTGTAAATTGATATTGTGTTCATTTGCTATAATTACTATGCCACTAAATTAACTTTGTCTGCAACAGCGAAAAAATAATTTTGTTACGCACATCCTGTTTAACTGCATTGATTCATGACTTTAGTGAAAATCATATGACATATTTATTAACTCAACGTGCCGAAGCCTGCCTGTCGGCAGACAAGGACGTAAGCCACAAAATGTGTGTGGGAAATAGCTAAGATAAATTGCCGCTAACGGCCACAGCTTTGCGTTCGGCAGGGCATTTGGAAAACGTCCAGCCCGGAACTGTAGCTGATGTAAGTTACAAAAGTTGAAAACATATTCTGTTGCTCATCTGTGTTCGGTCAGCCCGATATGTCGCTGATAGTAGCACTGCCGATGAGGATTTATTCGTCGCCCCTGCTGACGCAAAACTGCCTGTTGCCTGCTGGCTTTCTCTTAGTCATGTTTTGTCGCTACTTCAATTGCTTTTTTCAATATATCGTCTTCTCCGTTGCGTATTGAGTTAACTGAATCTTCCACATAATAGTTCGGTGTCATTCCTTTTCTTTGGGTTGATTCACCGTTTGGAAAAGTTACCATGTCTCCAGTAAATGCAATTCGTATTTTTCCGGGCAGGTATCTGAAGTATGCTGTCCCATCTGCACCGGCTGTATTCCTTCCAACCGATATAATCTTATTTTTAATAAAACTAAATCCCTGATTCCTGAACTCTGCATGGCTTAAAGTGTTTTCATCAAACAGGATTATTATTTTTCTTTTGTACTTTTTGTAAAAAGGTTTTAAAATATTAGCAAACCCTCGGAGATGATAGTATGGGTTATTAAGAAAATTCTGTGGAAATGTTCCTGTAAATGTTGTATTGTTTTGTTTGTAGTAATTAATAATTCTATCATTGTTGCCTTTCAAACGATTAAATGAGGCGCTGTAAGTTTTACCTGTGTGATAGCCTCGGTTGTCAACGATGATACATTTTGAATACAAAATTTCCTCAAAGCAGTTCGTATATCTTTTGCAGATGAATAAAAGAGGTTAAGATAGGAGACGGAATCATTAATTGAGTAATATTTTGTTTTCGCTTTTTGTTTTATTGGGTCAAAAAGCTTTCTTTTGTTTACAGGCTGAATATGCAAAGATCTCAAACTATTGTCTGCATTCATGAATATAATTTTAACAGGATGGTTGTCTTTCACTTTCGGCATATAAATCTCATCCACTTCACTGTCTATTACCTTTATATGCCCGCCCCGGCTGATATTTCTAAAACTATCTCTCAAGCTATTCATATCCCTGCCATTTATTGTTTCAATGATATCGCCAATCTTAATGTTATAATCCCTGCAAGCTGAAGTGTCTATTTGTTTAATGATATTTTTTCCTTCAACAAAAAGCAATGTTGAAAGGTAAATACAAGGACCCTAAATCATTTTCATAATTGGGAAGGATTAGAAATTGTAGCTGTCTCTGGTTTTTGAAATCATTTCGGCCAAAACATATTCAAATTGTGAAGAACTGTTAATTGATGCTACAATAGGAACATAGATTCCTAATTGACCATCCCAATTTATATCTGTCAATTTTAAATGGGGAGCTTCATACTTTAATGATATTCCATGCTATAATTAATGTCGTGAGATTGTTTTTTTCGTTGTTGTGAGTTACTTCGGCGTCATATATTACAGATTCTTTGACAACCAAATTATTCTTCTGTGGTTTGAAAAACAACAACAGGTCTTCCAGCAGTATCTTTAGTGATGTGTCTAGCAACTGTGATTTAGAAATCCATCCCGTTTCAAAGGTTTGAGTATAGTATTTTTTTGATTTGGTGAACTTTCTGTCAGCCCGATAGTTGCCTATATTCTCAAGAAGGTTATACAGCAAAGAATTAAATGCATGGTCTGAATTGCAATCTTTTACTATGGAAATATAGTTTCGTAAAGTATCATTCCAATTCAAATTGCCTGATGCAAGGTTGGGGTAGTAATATTTCATTAACCCCCAAACTTTTCCAAATTCAGCAATTCTTTGGATTGAATATCTGTTAATGTCTGGGAGAATGATTTGGAGATTGTCAATACGATGAAAAGTAAGAGAATTATTTTCTTCATAGGTCGTCTTTTGGCTATTCCCATGTTTTTAAGGTCTGATAGTTTGTTTTCGTTTATTTGTAGGGTGTCGCAATAAAGTAGCACACAACACATAAATATACGCCACTCAAGTTCAGTTTTCCAAAAAAATGGGTATTGATTTTCAAGCAACTAGTATTCGCTTTTTCAATTGTCACGGCGCAAATACAACTCAGGTTAAATCCAAATAATCTGGCGGGCTTCAATAAAACTTGCCCAAAGCTAAACCGGGTGCTGGGCGACAAAACAACGATGATATGGAAAACCAAAGTTGGTATAATAAGATTTCTCGGCAGCCTGTACTGAGGTACGAAGTATCGAAATGTCACCCTTCGGCTTCGCTCAGGATTTTTACACCTGCAACACCCCCGTTTTAAATTCCGGTATATGCGGATTATGATTCGCAGCGGCGATACCTTCAGAAATTAATTTTCTTGTTTCTCCAGGATCAATAATGGCATCTACCCAAAGCCGGGCGCCTGCATAATATGGTGTGGTCTGCGAATCATATCGCTGAATCAGTTGCTGCAACAGTTCTTTCTCTTCTTCCGCAGTAATTTCTTTTCCTTTGGCTTTTAAAGTGGCAACCTGGATTTGAAGCATGGTCTTGGCTGCCTGCTCTCCACCCATTACCGCAATTTTTGCCGTAGGCCATGCGTAAATAAAACGGGGATCGTATGCTTTGCCGCACATAGCATAATTACCGGCGCCATAAGAATTGCCGGTGATGATCGTGATCTTTGGAACAACCGAATTAGAAACAGCGTTCACTAATTTGGCCCCGTCTTTTATGATACCGCTGTGCTCACTGCGGCTGCCTACCATAAATCCTGTTACATCCTGCAAAAACACCAGCGGGATTTTCTTTTGATTACAGTTCATAATAAAACGGGCGGCTTTATCGGCACTGTCATTATAGATCACCCCACCTAATTGCATTTCTCCTTTCTTGCTTTTTACAATTAAACGCTGGTTGGCAACAATACCCACAGCCCATCCATCCACCCGGGCATAGCCACAAACGATCGTCTTGCCGTAATCTTCTTTAAAGGGATCAAAACTACCTGCGTCCACAATACAGTTAATGATATTAATAACATCATAGGGTTTACTGTTTCCTTCACTCATGATGCCATATATCTCTCCATTATTTTTTGCAGGGGTTTTTGCTGCAATTCGGTCAAAGCCTGCTTTTTCAGTATGCCCTAATTTGCTTATGATCTTTTTTACCTGGTCAAGACATTCTTCCTCTGTCTTGAATTTATAATCAGCAATGCCGCTGATGGCATTATGTGTTTCTGCACCGCCCAGCGTTTCGCTGTCAATATCTTCACCAATGGCTGCTTTAACGAGGTAGGGACCAGCCAGGTAAATAGAGCCATTTCCTTCCACCATCAATGTCTCATCACTCATAATGGGCAGGTAGGCGCCACCGGCTACGCAGGCACCCATCACTGCTGCAATTTGTGTAATGCCCATGGCGCTCATCTTTGCATTGTTGCGGAATATGCGGCCAAAATGTTCTTTATCAGGAAAGATCTCATCCTGCATGGGTAAGAAAACACCTGCGCTGTCAACCAAATAGATAATAGGGAGGTTATTTTCCATGGCGATCTCCTGCATACGCAAATTCTTTTTGCCAGTAACAGGGAACCATGCACCTGCTTTTACCGTCTGATCATTTGCCACGATGACACATTGCCTGCCACTTACATAACCAATACCGCTTACTGTTCCTCCTGCCGGGCAACCACCTTCTTCCTCATACATATCATAACCGGCAAAAGCGCCTATTTCCACAAAGGGTGCTGCTTCATCGCACAAATAAGTTATCCGCTCACGGGCAGTTAGTTTATTACGTTCTTTTTGTTTGGCAGCCGATCTTTTTCCTCCACCCTCGTAAATCTTTTCAAGTCGTTGTTTTACCTGGCTCCAGGCCAGTTTCATACTGTCTTCGTTCTTATTGAATTCTACATTCATAGTTGGTTCTTATTTTTTCCGCTGCGTTTATAATAATATTCTTTGTGTCTTTGTGTCTTTGGGCTAATTTTAATACGCTAAAAAACTTTGACAAAAATATGGCTAATGAAATTAACCGCATATTAAAACTATTTGCCGACCTGGAACACGGAGATTGCTGGATCGGGAATAATTTTAAAGGAACACTGCATGGGGTAGATTCCAAAAAAGCGATGCAGAGCATATCAGGAAAAACAAACAGCATCTGGCAACTGGTTGCCCATATTACTTACTGGCGTACAACGGTTGTAAACCGGTTGACCGGCTCCCTTAACCCCCCGCCTTTCCCGGATTTCCTGTTACCCAATGAACCTAATGAAGAAAACTGGAGGCAGGCCCTGCATGATTTTGAAGCAGCTTATCATTTGCTGCGTAATGCCATACACCACTTCAGCGAAGAAAACCTGTATAAACCTTCTCCTAAAAAAGGACAAAGCTATTATGATCTCATCATGGGTTGCCTGCAGCATGATGCTTATCATTTAGGACAAATTATGATCTTGAAAAAATACCTGGCAGATTAATTGCATTCTCCGGGTAAATACTCTACTATGTTCAGCAACCGGCAATGGTTTAAATTAATTTCCCCTGCACTTATACTTACTGCATGTTGTATACAACAACCTGCGTTTTCTCAAAAAGTAAAAACATACGACCTCGTAAAAGACTTTAAAGCTAAGGGGGATGATAAGACAGATAATTATCCTGCTTTTGTAAAAGCTGCAGAAACCATATCCAGGGCGGGTGGCGGACAGTTGAACATTCCAAAGGGGAAATATTATATAGGAGCTTATAAGATCATTGGCGGTAATAAAAAGAATAATATTGATGATATTATTTTTAAAAACTGTAAAGATCTTACCATTACAGGGAATAATGCTGTGATAAGGGTGAATGGGGGTTTTGCCCGTACCAGGGATACACGAATAAAGGGATTGCCCTATGATTATGCCTATAGCCATACCGTATGCCCGTTCAAGCTGGTGAATTGTAAAAATGTTTTGTTAAAAGACATAACACTTTATGGCGAAGTGGATAAAATGCGAAAACAGGAGGGTGTGGTGGAAGGTGTTTCATACGGCGTGTTCATTTCAGACGATGAAGCCACAGATGTAAGCAGCAATATAGTTCTGCAAAATATAACTGCCCACCATTTTGCTGCCGATGGTTTTTTGATCAAAACTAATGGAAGGAATATAACAGTGAACAACTGCAACTCTTATTGCAATGCAAGGCAGGGATTGAGTATTGTAAAAGGAAATGATATCAAAATACTTAATTCTTCATTTGACTCAACCGGTAATACAGGTGCTTATGGATGGCATGCACCGGGAGCAGGCATTGATGTAGAGAATGAATTTGGCCCGGGCCTGTTGGGTAATGTACTCATCCGGAACTGCAGCCTGAGGGGAAACAAAGGCTTCCAGGTAGTGACCACATTATCTTCCGAGAAAGTGATCATTGATTCCTGTTTTATATCTGACCTTACGAGGGGTTATTCAGATGCATTGAATGGGGTAGGTATGTATAGTTTAAATTCAACACTCTCGAATTCTATTCTTTTTGCCGGCATACAGGTTGACCTGTCCGACCAGATATATAAAGGACCCGCTGTGCAGGAGATCAATAATAATATCATTTATTCGGGAGACAGGTTTATGGTAAGCTCGGATTTCTCCAGGCCGGTGAATATTACTGATAACATTCTTGTTATGCTTCCCAAACCAAAATCAGATGCCTATGCTCCCTATATACAAAACCCCAACTGTGTTTTTAACCGCAACATTGTAGTTATCCATGCGGACAGGCTGAAAAAAGAACCGAATAAGATCGTATCGCTGGTACAATTTGTAAAGGAAGCCACTGACGATTTCTGGCTGATTAATGGTTATGAAGCGGTTGAAAAACCGGCTACTTTCTCTTTTTTCACTGCCATGAATGATACAAAAAATATAAAAAGGCAATTCTGTTCGCCAGGAGCAAGGGTTTCCATGACTCAATTTTTCCAAATTGATTCGCTGACTGCTCAACGATCAAAAGAAATTCTTTCCAGGGAACTGTTTACGGCTTATAAACAGGTGGGCTTTAACCGTAAGTATCTTGAACAGGCCAATGCAGTAAAACAGTATACTGCCAATATCGTTGCTGCTGCAATTAAAAGACCGGGATAAATATTATTTACAACCCAAAGCTGTCATTTATTCCTGCAATATTAAACCCGTTTTTTAAAACCCACTTAGCCTGTTCACTTGTTTTATTGATTACAGGATTGGTATGATTGAAGTGAATGAACCAGATCTTCTTTTTTTCAGCGACAGGAAGGTCTTTGAACAACTCCATGCTTTCAATAATGAAGGGGTGGGGGATGGTTGAAATATCCCGGTTGTTTATCTCTGCAGCATCGTAAAACGTGCCGTCAATAAAAGCATAATCCACCCCGGCAATGGCATCTTTGATAGAAGTACTCCATTTTTCCCATTTATCAATATCAGGAATGAACAGAGCTTTTTTTGCAGGACCAATAATGCGGTAACCAACAGTTTCAGAAAATTCATCCCGATGAGGTACTACAAAAGGAATTAGTTTCAGGTTCGGGCTCAGCATGATCTCTTTTTGATCAGCCATTTCCTGTACAGAAATATTTTTTGTATTCACCAACTGGCTCCAGGGACCGTTCTGTGCCAGGAAATTTTTCATCCGGGGCATTGCATACACAGGAACACTATCCGTATTCATAGATTCCTTGCCCAGGTACATCAGTCCGCTGTAATGACCGATATGAGCATGTGTTACAAAAATGCCGTCAGGCGTTTCTTTATTGCTGAACGGGGAATATCTTTTCAATGCCTTGAATTGTTGCGGAAGATCGGGAGTGGCTTCGATGATATAATTCTTTTTATTTAGTGGGTCAGCTAATCCAAGGCAAACAACCCTCCTGTCTTTGCCGGGTTGAAGGAACAGGTCTTTGCAACAATCTTTTGTACATCCTGCCTGTGGAGAACCTGCATCCTGTATGGTGCCTAAAACGACCAGCGAAACTCCTGTAATGTTTTTTGAAACACTATTTCCTGTAATGATATGCTCTTTCTTTTCAATCCTGTTTTGGCAGGAACAAATCACTATGGAAATAAAAAGGACATAGAATGTCTTCATTCCTTCTGTTTGAACAAGTCTTTGAAAAACGCTTTCATATCATTCCATGAAGCGGTATCGGCTGCTGCATTATAGGCAATGGGCAATTTGAATTTTATACCCAGTTCAGTTGCTGCCGGGTTGCTGAAAGCATGCGTGGCACCTGCATAATTTTTAAAAGTATACACAGCCCCTATGGAATCCATTTGTTTTTTAAAAGCTGCAATAGATGCCGGCGGAACAAAAGCAGTATCATTTTCACCATTGCATACCAATGTTTTTACGTTCAACAGGTTTTTACCTGCAGGAATGAACGGCATGGTGCCATGAAAACTGGCTATCCCTTTCAGCGGTTCACCCATTCTTGAAAGATTAAGCAATACACCACCCCCAAAGCAATAACCTATCCCGGCTATATTGGCTGTATCAACCTGTGCGTATGATCTGAACTTATTTAATGCCGCATCAAAATGAGTTTTAGCCATTGGCGGGTCCATATAAAAGGGCATTGCCAGTTTTTCGGCATCGGTTGGGTTATCAGCCCTTCTTCCATTTCCATACATGTCTATGGCCATAGCAATATAGCCAAGTCCGGCAAGCTGCCTTGCCCTGCTTTTTGCATAATCATTCAATCCCCACCACTCATGTACCACCATCACTGCCGGGCGTTTGCCTTCTATATTTTCATCATAAACAATATAGCCATCCATGGTAAGGCTGTCAATTTTATAACTGATATTCTCTTCTTTTAATTTGGGCTCCTTTGTTTCTGCTTTTTTATCCCCGTTGTTATTACAGGAAAACAAAAGCATGGCAGCAATAAGGGTTGCAAATGGAAAGTGTATAAGTTTCATACATGTAAATTTTGGTCAGTTAATGATAACAGGGCAGTAACAGCAGCCAATTTACAAAATAAGTTGTAGCTATAGTTCTTTTCTTCGGAATAAATAGTATCGGCCCCGTTCATCATTTTTGCAATCACTCGTTGACAAAGAATATGTAGCTTGAAGAAATTATGTTATGAAAAAAGTATTGCCATTTGTATTGCTGTGTTCTTTGTACCAGCCTGTTTTAGCCTGTACCACTTTTTGTATCAACAAGAACGGCCAGATCGTCTTTGGCAGGAATTATGACTGGGTTACAGGAGCAGGTATTGTAAATACCAACCAGCGTGGGTTATTCAAGACTTCAATGAGTACCGGCAATGGTTCAACCATTAGCTGGGTTTCCAGCTACGGCAGTATCACTTTCAATCAATATGGTAAGGAATTTCCCACCGGCGGTATGAATGAAAAGGGGCTTGTTGTGGAACTGATGATGCTTGAAGAAACGGTTTACCCGGCCAATGATGCAAGGCCTGCCGTAGGCGTATTGCAGTGGATACAATATCAACTGGACAATTCTGCAACAACGGCGGACGTGATCTCTTCTGATGCACTGGTACGCATCAAAGAAAGCGGAACGCCTATTCATTTCCTCGTGGCAGATGCTGCCGGTAATGTGGCCACTATAGAATTTCTGAATGGAAAGATGACCGTACACAAAGATGAATCACTGCCTTTTCCTGTGCTTACCAATGATACCTATGCATCTTCTGTGGATGTTGCTAAGCGGTGGATAGGTAAGAATGTTTCGCTTCAGAACAATTCGCTTGACCGTTTTGTGAAAGCCTGCGGCATGGTTAAAAAATTCAATGAATCAAATATAGAAATGCCTGTAACTGACTTTGCTTTTTCCATACTCGATAAAGTTTCGCAGGGCAGCTTTACCAGGTGGAGCATTGTATATGATATCAGCAACAAAAAAATTCATTTTAAAACCGATGCCAATAAAGAAGTAAAGACCATACAGTTTGCTGTATTTGACTTTGCCTGCAACGGGCCTTACAAAATGCTGAACATGAACCAGGACCTTAAAGGAGATGTGAGCAGGAATTTCATCTTACCCGATAAAAAATTAAAACGTAAGATCATGGACCAGGTAGTTGCAGAGAGCAGCAGCCGTGTAAACATAACAAAGAAAGAAGAAGATGACCTGCTTGCTTTTGAAGAAGGAATTGAGTGTGGTAAGTAAAACCGTTGCTATGAAATGCTGTACAATATCATTACTCCTGTTGTTTTCCGGGTTTTATTCAAATGCTCAGCGCCCTCAGCAAACTATTCTTAAAGTACTCTTTGTTGGCAACAGCCTTACCTACACCAATCAATTGCCTGAACTGGTAAAGGAATTGGGTGAACAGGATGGGCTTGAAATAAAATACACTTCACTATCATTTCCCAATTATGCACTTGAAGATCACTGGAACGCAGGCAAACTGCAGGAGGAACTGGACAAAGAGGAATATGACCTGGTGATCGCACAACAAGGCCCATCGGCATTGCCGGAATCTCAGGAATTGTTATTGGAGTACTGCAAAAAGTTCAGGAAGTTATGCGATGCTAAAAAAACAAAACTGGCTTTGTATATGGTCTGGCCTTCCAGGTCACGTTTCTTCGACCTTGATAATGTGATTTATTCTTACACCCATGCGGCAAAAAAAACAAAGTCGTTGCTATGCCCCGCAGGCCTTGCCTGGAAAAATGCATGGGCTTTGGATAGCAGTTTGGCTCTATACGGGCCTGATAATTTCCATCCCGGTATTGACGGCTCCGTACTGGCTGCACTCACCATCTATGCAGCAATAACCGGTAAACAAAATTTTGATTTTATCAGCTATGATAAAAGTTCCTGGCATGATGTCATTTCAGCGAAGCAGTTGGGTGTTTTAAAGCAGGCAGCCATAAAAAGCCTTCGGGTTACTGTTAATTAAATTGCCAGTTTCCCTTTCAGCCATTTTATTATTGCTGCCGCAAAGAAAATAACCGTTACTGAAAAAGACAGGAACAGGATAATACCCGGTTAAGTAATAGAAGGACAACAGAAGTTTTATCTATATTTTTTGACGATTTGTCCATGCAACATCAGTCCAGATAGAGTTATCTGCAATAAATTCTTTTACCTGGGGTGTACCGGGTAAGACATCAATTACTTCCTGTATGCTGCATTTCGAAAATCCCATGGCAGCCCAGAATTCTGCAGCCTGTCGACTGAATAAATAAAGATCAACAATGCCTCTCTTTTCTAATTCAGTTACCAGTTTTTGAAAAAGTTCATTGGCAATACCCTGCCTGCGCCAGGCCTGCGCCACTCCTGCAGCCCTGATGAGTGCATAACGATCATTGAATTCGGCTCCAATGGTTGCTATCAACTGCTCACCATCTTTTATATAGTAATATAGCGAGTCAACTGAGATTTCAATGGAAGGCCTCAGTTTATTTGCTGTTAAAAAGGCCTGGATCGGTAGCAGGTCCTGCGGCGTGGCCTCGTGAATTAAAAATGGAGGAGCATTCATCTCGCTTCAATTCAGGTTGGTTATACCATACAAAATTGCTGATATTTTTGTTAAGTAACTCAACCAATTAATAATTTTCTTAGCTATGGTTTTGCTACAAGGTAAAAAACTTTTCACTGCAAAACACTTTACGACCGCTTACTGGCAATGGCAAACGGGAAACAAGCCTTGATAGCAGTGTGTATAAACTTTTGAAACAGGTATTTGTACCGATAGCTACCGGGATAAAAATAACAGTTTGTATCAACCCAATTACTGTTCAGCTAAGCTAAGCCATAAAAAAGTTGGGTTTTTACCTGGTTTTTTACACGGGTCATATTACCTGCTGCCTTCAGTAACCGGTATAATTTAATTCATAAACCAGGCTGCAAATAACAGCAATATTATCCAATGGTACAAAGTGTCAATAACAAAGGCAGGGAGCCATCGTAGTATTGTACTTACCCAACTAAAACCAAATGCCCTCTTTATTGCAAAAAAGTAATAGGCAGCATCGATAACAGGTACTGATAAAAAGATCGATTCAGGAGCGTGCAGGAAACCCACCATCAGCCCCAGTACCCATATCCACATACCCTGGAAAAGCGGGATCCAGGTATTAATATGCAGGGTAAAGATCATTGAATCATAGTAGAATAATTTTTTTCTATAAAGAACAGGGAACAGTAATAAGGCATTGAGTGGAAGCAACAATACAAAAATGATATTATTTCCTGTTGTCATTTTCTTTGTGTAGGCAGACAAGGTTAGCGGGCTATTGATTTCTGCCCGGTAGGCTTTTACTAATTGAATATGAAAATAGTCAGCAGGATAGTTTTGATCCTTTAGCCAGCTTTTAATTTCATGATTGGGGATGTTTTTTAAAACCCTCAGCCTGCTTACAGGCGTCGAAGGTAGCGTAGGCCAAAATCCAATTGTTATTGGAGTGCTTGTTGAATCAGGCATTTCATCAAAACGCTGGCTCATTGATTTTTTTGCTTCGGAAGCAGTTTCAGCATAGTGGGTACTGGTATCTATTAAGAGCCAAACACTAAACATAAAAAATGCAGTGCACCAGATATACATCCTGACAGGAGGGGAATACCGGTTCCGTTTATCTTCAATAAAATCTTTGGTGATCTTGCCCGGGTGGGCAAACAAGGTCTTAATGGTTAACCATGTTTTATTGTCGAGATGAAAAATGCCTTCTATTAACTCGTACAGGTAGTGAAAGAAAGGCATCCTGGGACTATGATTTTCCTGTCCGCAATTAGGGCAGTATTTCATATGCGGCAGGTCGATCCTGAAATCGTAGTTGCAATTTTTGCAGTGTTCAGTCCGTATTTTTTTTGATGGCATATCTTTATCCAATTACATTTTGAAAAGGATACGACTTTCTAGAGGGTTGCAGATAACGTTCTTCTTGGCATAATTTCTTGTACAGTTTAATATTGATTTCTTGCTGTTGTTAGTGTTCGTGCTTATGGTTTTGTATTATTGCAGTCACTGACAACAGCAGAAATTACGCTAATCCGCTGTTAGCTGAAGTACTTATGAGTGTTCGTTAAAGTTCTTGATTAGATCCTTAAGCTCTTTATCTGTTATATTAGCTACATCAGATTTATCGTAAATGGAAAGCAGATAGACTGTGATTTCCTCCGGGGAAGTCTGCTCTATCTGGCCAATCAATGTGGAATCAACTAATGAAATTACTCTGGCGCCACCACTCTTGCCTTTATTTTTGCTTGATATTTTCAGGCGGATTTTATAGGTATCTTGTCCAAGTGGAGCACCAAGCCTGGGATTTGCGACTAGGTCTTTTTCTAGTTTTAGAAGATCATTACTTAAAGATTTATACTTCTTTACTAAAGGCTTAGCTTCCGATTTGAAATTGTTGGTAATCCTAACTATTACTTTCACGCAGGAAATCTTTTAGAGTCTGTAATTTTTTTCCTGCTTTTTTCGCCATTTTAACCTCGTTATATGCAGATTTAATGCCCAATAAAACCGCCAGTTTGTTTTGCAGCTTAGTAAAATCCTCATTAATTTTTGTCCAGGTATTGAAGGGGACGACCACCGAGGTTTTCTGCCCCTTTTCGTCAATCATATATTTTATCGGATGTGCCATAAATTAATGTTTTGTCAAAAATAAACAATTTAGAGGAAAGAAGAGTTTGAATGGTATTTCAGTCAACGTCCAGGGCTTGCCGCAGTACGGGAATAGTAGCTATCTCAGCCCAACCCTGGAATTTATTTTCCGCTGTTGCTGGTGCTCGTGCTGATGGTTTTGTGTTATACCAGTCACCAACAACACAGGATGCTGTTTTGTTATTCAGACTCTAAGGTATTTACTTTTTAACACTCTGCTGGTTGTTGGTGATTGCCAATGCTGCCTTAGCTACTGCACGAACACCAGCAACAGCGGAAAATGAGACGCCCTATCAGATCAATCATCAACATTCAGCTTTAAAACTCAATTAATTTTTATGAGCAGACCACAAAACATGGGTGGTGAAATAATTTTAAGTTATTATCACATCGCAAAGCAGGTAGGCTGCTCATTATTTTCTTTACAAGCAAACAGTTGCCGGCAGATCGGTCAGTTGGCTGATACTGCAAATAGGAGCCTGAGTTTAAAGAATTGAAACAGCTTAAAAACTAAAAAAGCTAAAATGTTTTTTAGTTTTTAAGGGAAACAGATTAAAATAATGATTATATAGTAACTTAGTAAACATATAAATCTCTAAGAACCGCTTTACATAGGAACCCATGTTACCTGCATAGCCTTTTGTCAAGCAACTTTTTATTTTTGTCGCAGCCACGTTAACCTCCGATTGACAACAGGATTAATAAGTATTAATGTGTCCCCGCTAAAGGAAAATTTCCTTTTAACTTCTGTACCCCAAATTGCAGGAATAGTGCTTATTAAACGATTATGTGTAACAATATTGGTAGTGTCATCAATGGTATAATTTTTGAAATAGACATAATTAGAAGAAAATTCTGTAACAGCAGCTTTAAGTTCTGTTAAGGACATACTGTCTATTTTTACTTTAAGTATTTTTTCATTTAATGCCTGTTCTTCATTAAGCCATTTAAAGTCGCTATATCCTTTAAGGTTGTTATTTGGACTGCCATATGTCCTAAGCCGTCATAAATAATATAACTCTCACCTCCGTTTCCATAACCTGATTCTCTCCAAACTCCTGTTAGTCTTCGCTTTGGATTGAGTACAGTTTGTACATACCTGCTAATGTTTTGTTTCTGTCGCTTTGGTGATTAGAACAAGCGGTCAAAGAAAGAGTAGCAATTAGTGAGATAAATATTCTCGTCATATTTGTACTTTCTGAAAAGGTCATTTTATATTTTTAAATTGTCAAAGCATAATTTTATTACACGGTGTTGTTGGGTGGTCGATATGCTTGCAGGTAACGTTGCGCTTGACGAAGTTCCTGAAAAAAAGAGAATACCAAGGGCGAAGCCTCATTGGGATTCCGGTGTTTTTTCTCCAGGGGATCAAGCTTCGCCAAGCGGCGTGTTGACGCGTTATCCCGACATAAGTCGGAGTAGAGCCAAGGCGTGGAAGAAATTTGGTCAAGCGCAACATTGGCGCGCCATAAGGTTTTGGATGCATACGGTTTGAGCGAAGCGAAAACGGCAGACAAAACTACGCCGCAGGCGTAATGGCGCTTCAACGGACACGGCTTGGCGATGTGGCGGTATTTGGAAATCGTCAGCCCGTAACCGCTGCTGAATAAAGTTACAAAAGTTCATTGTTAATTCTGCTGCTCATTAGTATTCCGTCGGCTGGAACTGAAGCCGATTAGTGAGCAAAAAGATGAGAATATATTCGTCGCCCCGCCATATTGCCAAACCGCCTGTTGTGTGCTGTTTTATTTCTGTTTATCCAAGTTGCTTTTCACTTTTTCAATATTGTCTTTTGTCGCAGGAATTGTTATTTCACATAATGGGTCATAAGGTAAAGGTGATTTTGTATCTTTTAAGTCCCAATATTTTTTCCAATAGTCCCACCATTTTTGATGCAGTTCTGGAATATTAGCTAATTCAATTTGACCTGAATGTGAAACTATTTTCATTGAGTCTGCAACTATAACAATTCCAACTTCTCCTGCCCAGAAGCCTAATTGCGAAACACCATTTGAATAGTCTTTATAATTGCCGCCAATTACTGTTTCTGAGCTGTCGGCACTTGTCAAAATTTTATTCACTTGTTCCCTGTCAAATGAGAAATGTTCGTAGTCAACCGAAAATGGCTCTAACTTATCTTTTTCAAATAGTTCAAGCCAATTCTTTGGCAGTCCACTTTCCTTTTTATAAAGTAGAGTTACAGATTTTGGGTTTACAAATCTTAAAGCAAGTCTATTACTTGGCGTTACCTTATTTTCAGGATTGTCAATAAAAAGCATTGCTCTGTCAAACTCAAGTTGAACAGATTTGGTACTGTCAGTTGTCCACCAAGTCCATAAACCAACGTCAGAAATTGCATATGCCAATGTTTGGGTTGGTGTCTTTTTCATTTGCTTATTTTGCTTGTCTTGTGAACTATTTGAACAGCCGAATAAAAGTCCTAAAAATCCCATTGAAATTAATTGCGAAATTTTCATTTAGTGTTAATACTGATGGATTGTCAATCTTGGTGTGTCAAAAAATAGCACACAACTCGTGTATTGTCGCAACTTCTTGTATAATTTCTGCCTGGTTATCAATACAAAAATATACAAGCGGCCCGTCGCAGGTACAAAGTATAAAAAGTTATTGTAAGGATAAAATGCAGCCTGCTATTTCTTTTTCTTTGCAGCGCTTTTCTTCGGCGCCGCCTTGGCAGCAGCTTTTACAGCAGGTTCCTTTTTCTTGGCAGCCGCTTTCTTTCCCTTGCCATCAAAGGCTTTGGGGTTTTGTGCCAGGATGATCTTCTTCACATCATCCAGTTCAAGGGCGGCTAATTCTTCGGGAGTATATTTTTGGCTGTTCTTGTTGAGTCCTATTTTGTACATGTTCTTGCCAAACTTTACCACCGGACCCCAGCGGGCATTTTCAATGGCAATTTTTTCTTCGGGCCATTGCTTTATAAAACGGTTGGCTTCTTTTTCTATCTTCTTTTGTATCAGTTCATCACAATCCTGTTTGCTCAGGTTGTCAAAATCATAAGCCCGGGGCACATTGATGAACATATTGTTCCACTTGATGAAGGGGCCAAAGCGGCCCTTGCCTTTTGTAATTGGCTTTTCATCATAAAAACCAATGGGGGCGTCTTCAATTCGCTTGGCTTCAATTAATTCAATGGCCCTTTCCAGGTCCACTTCAGCAGGCTCTTCGCCACGTGGCACAGAAATGAACTGGTCACCAAATTTTACATAAGGCCCGTAGCGGCCAATATTAACCGAAACCTCAAGGCCTTCATACTCACCAAGCGGCGCTCCCAGTTTAAAAAGTTCGATCGCTTCTTCCAGGCTGATGGTTTCAATACTTTGCGTGGGCTTCAGTTTGGCAAACTTTGGTTTCTCTTCATCGTCAGCCGTGCCTATTTGTACCATCGGGCCGTAGCGTCCCATCCTTGCAATGATGGGTTTGCCCGTTGCAGGATCATTGCCCAGTGGCCTTTCGCCAACAGCTCTTTCGGCATTCTCCAGTGTATGCTCCACACCGTCATGAAAGGGGGCATAAAAATTACCCACCATCTGGTTCCACTTCATGTTACCATCGGCTATCTCATCAAATTCTTTTTCAATTTCGGCAGTGAAGGAATAATCCATTACCTGTTCAAAGTGGAGGTTTAAAAAATCGGTAACCACCAATCCCAGGTCGGTTGGGAATAATTTATTTTTTTCGGCGCCGGTGTTTTCCTGTTCGGTGATCTTATTTATAGTATCATCTTTCAATCTCAAAATGCGGAAGTCCCTTTTTACAGGTTCTTTGTCTTTCTTCTCTACATAATTACGTTTGATGATGGTGGAGATGGTGGGAGCGTAGGTACTCGGCCTTCCAATGCCAAGCTCTTCCAGTTTTTTTACCAGCGAGGCTTCCGTATATCTTGCAGCATGTTTGGTAAATCTTTCAGTGGCGGTCATCCTTTCAAAATCCAGCACCTGTCCAACCTTCAGGTCGGGCAAACGGCTTTCATCGCCTGCATCGTTATCATCTTCATCTGTTCCTTCCAGGTACACTTTCAGGAAGCCATCGAACTTCAGCACTTCACCGCTGGCAGTGAGTTCTTCATTATTTGTGCTGATATTTATTTTGGCTGTTGTTTTTTCCAGTTCAGCATCGGCCATCTGCGAGGCGATGGTCCTTTTCCATATCAGCTCATATAAACGGTTCAGGTCGGGATCACCTACCGATTTGTTCTCCATATATGTAGGGCGAATGGCTTCATGCGCTTCCTGCGCTTTGTCGTTTTTATTCTTGTACTTACGTACCTGCACATACTGCTCTCCATAGCTGTTGCGTATCTCCGAAGTGATGGCCTGCATGGCGGTATCGCTCAGGTTCACGCTGTCGGTACGCATATAAGTTATCTTACCGCTTTCGTATAATTTTTGAGCAAGCAGCATGGTTTTGCTAACACCATAACCCAGCTTACGGCTGGCTTCCTGTTGCAAAGTTGATGTGGTGAAGGGCGCTGCCGGTGTACGCTTACCGGGCCTTACCTGTATATCGCTTACTGAATATTTTGCACCGATACAGCTTTGCAAAAACTTTTCGGCGTCTTCTTCAGTGTTATATTTATTGCCTTCGGCTTTGAAGGGAACGGTCTTATCGTTCAGGTCGGTTGCCGCTAAGATGGCTTCCAGCTTAAAACTGCTTACAGGTACAAACTGGTTTATCTCTCTTTCTTTTTCAACGATGAGTTTTACGGCAACACTTTGCACCCTTCCGGCGCTTAGTCCGCCGGTGGCGCCTATCTTTCTCCAGAGCACGGGGCTCAGTTCAAAGCCAACGATCCTGTCCACAATGCGTCGTGCCTGTTGTGCATCTACCAGGTTCATATCAATGGTACGTGGATTTTGTACTGCCTGCTGAATAGCAGGTTTAGTGATCTCATGAAAGACGATACGCTTGGTTGTTTTTGGATCTAACCCCAGTACTTCGGCCAGGTGCCAGCTGATACTTTCTCCTTCACGGTCCTCATCCGATGCCAGCCAAACTTCTTTACTTTTTTTGGCAAGGGTTTTCAGATCGCTGACCACTTTTGCTTTTTCGGCAGGTACTATATATGTAGGCTGAAAATTTTTTTTGATATTGATGCCCATATCACTCTTCTCCAGGTCACGAATATGCCCAAAGCAACTCTTTACTTCAAAGTCTTTCCCCAGGATACCTTCAATGGTCTTTGCCTTCGCCGGGGACTCCACGATCAGTAGATTTTTCGCCATAAATGCGTCGTATAATTATTTTGCAACCAGCCATGGTACTGCTTTTCAGTATCTCTCGTTTTGTTGAAGGAGAAACAGAAGAAACTCCTTTTATCGGCATCACTTTACTGAAAATACCATACCAGACTTATAGCCGGTTTTACTGCAATATTAGTTCAAAATTGAAAAATCAAAATAATTCCTGCTGAACGTAACTGTATTTTAACTTTCTTACATGAACGTTATTACCTTATTTTTTATGTTGATGTCGTGATAAATTTTCCGGTGGCCGAGCCCTTTTGTAATAACGAAATTTATGTTTGGATGGTTGTCTTCTTTTACTTTTAGTGCATCGCTCCAAGGTGTAACATCATCTTCTTCATCGTGTATCCAGAGTATGCTGGCATTGATATGATGCATAGCCCTCCTCATCGAAAACCATGCTGTTTCCTTCCCGCTTACGCTGATAATGATCTTTTCAAACTCTTTCCTTACTTCTGCATCTTTTATTTTGAGCATGGTAAATGCGGCATCAACAGCGCTGGTGGTTTCGGTTGCGGGAGCAATAAAAACAATTCTTGTATCGGCAGGGTGTGGTATACTTTCCAATGCGAGGCTTAAAGCTATTCCACCAAAGGAATGTGCTATAAAACTTTTTACCGGGCCGTATTTCCCGATCACAGCTTTTATCATTTCGCTGTATTCAACGGCATTGGTTGTTGTTCCTTCGCTGTCGCCATGTGCAGGTGCGTCAAATGCCAGTACTTCGTATCCTTTCCTGGCCAACGGGGCTACATAGTGTTCAAATTTATATGCTGCCGAACCAAAGCCATGTAATATCAATGCTTTTTCTTTTTGCGGATGGTTCCAGCGGTAGCCATGTATCTTTTGTTTGTTCAACCTGAAACTGATGGGCTCTGCATTTTTTAATTCTGTTCGCTTTTTTGACCTTAAATAAGGTGTGGTGAATAACTCAAAGGCTTGTGCAGCAGCCTTCTTTTTAGATACTGCAGTCAAAAACTTAAATTTGGTTTGTATGTAGCCAATGGCTAATCTTTGCGTCAGTTTCATATCCGTCAAAGATACTTGTTATGAAAGTTGTAATCATAGGTTCGGGTAATGTAGCATCGGTATTGGGCCGTTTAATAAAACGCAATGGCCACGAAATTGTTCAGGTCATCAGCCGCAATGCAGGCCATGCAAAAATGTTAGCCGATGAATTGCAATGCCCGTCTTCAGATAACAACAGCGCTGTAGATATGAATGCCGGGGTTTACTTAATTGCAGTTAATGATGGCGCTTTATACGAGCTGAATAAATCCTTTCACCTGGGGCAGAAACTGATCGTACATACAGCCGGCTCGGTGCCTATGGATATCTTAAAAGATATTTCACTCAACTACGGTGTACTTTATCCGTTACAAAGCCTTAGAAAAGAAATGGACTACCCGGCAGATATTCCTTTCCTTATTGATGGTAATACAGAAGAAACGATGACGCTGATCGAAGACTTTGCCCAAACTATTTCAGGTACTGTTGCCAAAGCCGGTGATGAAGAAAGACTTAAGCTTCATGTTGCTGCCGTGGTGGTAAGCAATTTCACCAACCACCTGTATGCACTGGCCGAAGATTTTTGTAAAAAAGAAAATATCGATTTTAAATTACTTGCTCCGCTCATCAAAGAAACAGCGCAGCGTATAGAGACACATTCACCTGCATCTGTTCAAACAGGTCCGGCCCTCCGCAATGATGTATTTACATTGGATAAGCACCTCCGCTTATTATCAAATCATCCCAAGCTCAAATATATTTACCTGAAGCTGACAGACAGCATCATAAAAGGATAAATCGCTACCGGTTATTTTATCGGGAAAATAATATCGGTCTGTACTTTATATGGGTCAACAGGTTTACCATTTTTATCGATAGGGTCGGTAACATACATTTCAAAAGGAGGGCCGGCAGCAATTTTTTTATTGTCTTTCATAAATTCTTTCACAGCATCATAGCCCTGCGATAAAAGTTCATAAGGTCCGTAGAAATGCGCAACTATCACTTTGCCCGGGCCAACTTCCCGTACCTGTACACCTGCTACTGATTTTTTCCCGGCTTTATTGACTGGTACCCCGGCTTCGAAAAAGTATGGCGCTTTTTGTGTTTTGTACCAGGCCATGGGAGCCCCGCTTTGTTTAAGGCCATTCTTTTTTATGTATTCGGCCAGTTTAACGCCATAAATTTTCCCCAGCTTCAAACTTATCCGCTCAAAGGTCTTTGCACTGTCTTTGAAATAACATACCAGTCTTTTTGGGGCAACAGTATCTACAATATTTACAATGGGGGGGCGCACAGTTTCCGTTTTGGGTGCAGGAGGCTGAGGTTTTTTGATGGATGTTTTAGTACTGTCCTTTTTTGGTTGAGCATTTTTATCAGCATTATTACTGCAGGCACTAAAAAAGATCATTGCCAGCAACATCGTGCTGCAGCATATGTGTATGGTTGTTGTTTTCATTATACCCGTTGGTTATTTAAAAAGAAAATTAGCGAAACCTTTTTACTCTGCAAATAGTAAAAGCCCTTTATGCAACTATTATTTTCCTGAATTGGTAATATTAAAGTAGGTTTGCACCCCGAAATTTGCAGTATGTACAATATAACTTTCAAGTTTGAGCAGAAGGGGTTGGAGCCGGTTACATTACCAGGGATAGAACCTGATCAGTCTATTTTAGAAGTTGCCTTAAAGCATGATATTGAATTGCATCATAACTGCGGCGGTGTATGTGCCTGCAGCACCTGTCATATCTATATTGACCAGGGGGAAGATTTTTTAGAGGAGTTAAGCGATAAGGAAGAGGATTTTATTGACAGAGCAGTAAACCCAAGGTTGAATTCAAGACTGGGATGCCAGTGCGTATTGCAAAGCGGTAGTGGCAATATTTCTGTTACTTTGCCAGACCAGACACAATTCCTGGGAGAATAATTTGATTTGGTGATTTGATGATTTGCTGATAGGGCCTGTCTTCAAATCAATTCATCACCAAATCTCCAAATCATCAAATTAATGTATTATGACTTTTGAACCGCCTATATACTGGAACGATCATGAAGATATCGCCATGAAATTGTATGAACGCTTTGGCGATGAGTTTGGCGAAAGTAAAATTTACCGTATCCGTTTTACCGATCTTCATAAATGGGTAATGGAAATACCGAAATTTGCCGGCAAGGCCGAAGAAAGTAATGAAGGACACCTGGAGATGATACAGAGTAAGTGGGTATATGAATGGAGGGATAACCAGAAATAGTTTAGAAGGTTTAGAAAGTTTAGGATGTTTAGTTTACCCGATTCCCTAAACTTTCTAAACTCCCTTAACTTCCTAAACCAAATTCAATGAACGTTCTCGAAAAATTTAAAACCATTAAAACTTTTGTTTTCGACGTTGACGGTGTTCTTACCGACGGAACTTTATTGGTAATAAATGATGGGCAACAGGCAAGAGCAATGAACATAAAAGATGGGTATGCTTTACAATTGGCAGTAAAGAAAGGATACAGGGTTGTGGTTATCTCAGGTGGTACATCAGAAGCGGTTAAAGGCAGGCTGGATAAACTGGGTGTGAAGGATTGCTTTTTAAAAGTAGATGATAAAAAAGAAAAGCTGGTGGCTTATGTTACCGAACACCGGTTAAGCTGGGATGAAGTTTTATTTATGGGAGATGATATACCGGATCATACTTCCATGCAACTTGTCGGGCTTCCCTGTTGTCCTGCAGATGCTGTGCCGGAGATAAAACAGGTTTCTCACTATATTTCTCCAATTGCCGGGGGAAAGGGCTGTGCAAGGGATGTGATTGAAAAAGTACTGAAGCTGAACGGTCATTGGGACCTGGATACCAGGGTTGCCTCAAGGTAATTTTCACCTGTTGCATTTTCTATCTTATTTTCGTTGCTTAAACACTTCATGAAACTTATAGATGCATTTCTAAGACTGGTAAGGTGGCCCAACCTGCTTATCATTGCTGTAACGCAGCTATTGTTTTATTACTGTGTCATTCAGCCTTTTTACTCGGCCAATGAACATATATTCAGTTCCTTTACAAGTACGCACTTAGTCCTTCTTATCGCATCCTCATTACTTATCGCAGCTGCGGGCAATATCATCAATGATTATTTTGACCTCAATATTGATGAAGTAAATAAACCGGAAAAGAAGATCATTGACAAACTGATAAAAAGACGGTGGGCCATTGTAATGCATATCGTGTTTTCAGCTACGGGGATCATACTGGGTTTCTATATCGATTTTAAAACTTCCGTTTTTTGGTTAGGGCTTTCCAACCTGATCTGTGTTTTATTATTATTTGGGTACAGCATCAGCCTGAAGAAGAAATTACTGGTAGGAAATATCCTGGTATCGCTGCTTACTGCCTGGGTGGTGATGGTTGCCTTCTTTTGTTATTACCGCAGTTTTCAATGCAACGCCTGCGAGGCAGCTTACTGGCATGCCGAGCTGCGCCGTTTTATACGCATCAGTTTCTTATATGCCGGTTTTGCATTTGTAATTTCGCTGATACGGGAAGTGGTGAAGGATATGGAAGATATGGAAGGCGATGCCCGTTATGGATGCAAGACCATGCCTATCGTATGGGGTATACCTGCCAGTAAAGTATTTGTTGCAGTATGGCTGGTTGTATTGATCGGTATGATCAGCATTGTGCAGTTCTATGTCTTTCAGTTGGGCTGGGTGTGGAGTGCAGTATATTGTATCGCACTGATCATTGTGCCGCTGCTGTGGATACTGCGTAAATTATTTATGGCGCAGGTGCCCAAAGATTATCACCTGTTGAGCAGCATGATAAAATTTGTGATGCTTACCGGTTTATTATCCATGCTCTTCTTTAAGATCTATTCATAGTTTTCTGTGTAGTTTATGCAAAAATTAATTCTAGCTTCTCAATCACCCCGCCGCAAACAATTACTGGAGTGGGCCGAGGTTCCGTTTGATGTTCTGGTGAAAGAAACAGACGAGTCTTACCCGGAAAATTTACCTATTGATGAAATTGCCATCCACATTGCAAGGAATAAAGCTTTAGCGGTTAAAGATTCGGAAGATTTAAAAAACTTGGGGAAGTTGCCGGTAATACTTGCTGCGGATACGATGGTTGTACTTGATGATGAGATCATTGGTAAACCAAAGGACAAGGAAGATGCCGTAAGTATTTTGTCAAAACTTTCGGGTAAACAGCATAAAGTAATTACCGG
Source organism: Ferruginibacter sp. (assembly GCA_044222465.1). GTDB lineage: Bacteria > Bacteroidota > Bacteroidia > Chitinophagales > Chitinophagaceae > Ferruginibacter. Next base: position 21,782 of record JBGANE010000002.1, on the reverse strand, counting down.
TGTTGTTATTTTAAATGGGGAGAGTGAAACGGCATTTGCAGAAACAACCGAAGTAGAATTTCACGAGCTTAGTTTACCACAGCTTGAATTTTATATTGATAAATACAAGCCTTATGACAAAGCCGGAGCCTATGCCATACAGGAATGGATTGGCGTTGTGGGAATAAGATCAGTGAAAGGCGATTTTTATAACGTGATGGGTTTACCGGTGAGCAGGGTGGTGCAGGCGTTGCAGGATTTAAACGTTTAAAAGGTTTAAGGGTTTAATGTTTAAAGTTCTTAAATTTGATATGCGTTCAGATGCATGGGAATTATCGGTTAAATGGTAGGGCTTTAAACCATTAGACTTTTAACCTTTAAACCTCTTGTATGACTGAAAGGCTGTTGCAATATATCTGGCAATTTCAATACTTCAATGCCAAAGACCTGCTTACAGAAGAGGGAGAATCTTTACAAGTCATTCACCCGGGCACACTCAATACCAACCAGGGCCCCGATTTTACCGATGCTAAAATAAAAATCGATAATACGGTCTGGGCCGGCAGCACCGAACTTCATATCAATACATCTGACTGGAAGAATCATAAACACAGCGCTGATAAAAATTACAGAAATGTAGTTCTGCATGTTGTTTGGAATGCAGATGTTCACCTGGAATTACCCTTCTCCACTTTGGTTTTGCAGGATAAAGTACCCAAAATGCTTTTACATAAGTATGCAGAGTTGATGAATGCCGATAGTTTTATTCCCTGCGAAAAAAATATCCAGTCGGTAAATGAGCTTACCTGGCAGAGCTGGAAAGAAAGATTACTGGTTGAAAGACTGGAAGCAAAGACAAAGCAGGTATTTGATTACCTGGATAAAAATAATAATCACTGGGAAGAAACATTATGGTGGCTTATAGCAAAAAATTTTGGTATCAAACTCAACAGTGTGGCTTTTGAAAAAATAGCCCAATCTATTTCAATTAATATACTTGCAAAACACAAGGAACAGGTACACCAGGTGGAGGCATTGCTTTTTGGGCAGGCGGGTTTGCTTGACTTTAAATTCACCGAAGACTATCCAAAATTATTACAAAGGGAATACCAGTTCCTCAAAAACAAATACAACCTTAAAAAGATCGAAGGCTCGCTGGTCTTTTTAAGGATGCGTCCGCTTAATTTCCCCACCATAAGGCTGGCACAATTAGCCATGCTGGTACATGAAAGCATGCACCTGTTTTCAAAACTAAAAGAAAGCCGGGAGTTAAAAGAAGTAAGATATTTGTTACAATTAACAGCTAATGATTACTGGCATTATCATTATGTATTTGATGAACCCACAGCATTTAAAAAGAAAAAACTGGGTAACCAGATGCTTGATAATATCCTCATCAATACCGTCATCCCTGTATTATTTGCTTACGGACATTACCACAATGAAAATATATTTAAGGATAAAGCCCTGAAATGGTTTGAAGAGATAAGGGCGGAAAAAAATACTATCACAAAGGGATTTACTTTACTGCATGTAGCCAATAAAACCGCTTTCGATTCCCAGTCGCTGATCCAATTGAAGAATGAATACTGTAATAAAAAACGCTGTCTCGATTGCAGTGTGGGCAATCTTTTATTGAGAAAAGGATAAATCACGCTATCAGCTCCAGCGATAATCAACATGCACTACCAGGTCGGGGTGCAGGCTTTTCATTACCGGGCAATTGTCGCCGATCCGTTGCAGGGCCAACTGGTCTTTTTCAGCTAACTTAAGGTCTTTTGGAAAGGTTAAAATAACGTCAATTTTTCCGATGCGTCTGGGGTCGCTCAGCATATATTTGGTAACAGCAATGGATGTATTTGCCAGTTCGATCTGCATATCTGTAGCTCTTATTGCCATTGTGGTAATAATACAGGTTGCCAGGGCCACACACACGCTGTCTGTAGGACTGAACCGTTCTCCCTTGCCCCGGTTATCTGTTGGGGCATCGGTTTCAATGACGGTACCGCTCTGCAGGTGGGTACATTCGCACCTCAGGTGGCCTTTATAAACAATAGTAGCAGTCATTTGTTAATTTTTTAAAGTTATCGTTTAATATTCTTTATGCAGCAGTTCTGCCTGCAAATGTATCATCTTTAAACAGCAGATAGTATTTTTGCATAAATTTACGTTCGTAAACAGTATACATGAAGCAATTAGTAATCTTTTTGACAGTAGTAAGCCTTTCCCTGGCTGCTATCGCACAGCAAACAAATAAACCCACCCGGCAGAGTAAGAAAGAAGAAAAGAGGGAACGCATTAATGCCATGATAAGGGCAGAAGAAGAAGGGGTGATCGCTTATAAGAAGCATTTTGTTTTTGGCATTAAACTGATCTCGGACGGCTATAGTGTATTCTTTGAAAAAGGGTATTCAAAATCTATAAAGAAAGCTACTTTATACCAGGTAGAGATAGGTGAGCGTAAACACCAAAAGGAAGAAAAACAAAACAGTTCATTGAAGCCTGGTGCACCATTGATCTATGGAAAGGTAAATTTCTTTTATCCCATAAAACTGGGTGTACAGCAACAATTCCTGTTGGGTAATAAAAGCAATAAGAACGGGGTAAGTATTTCGGCAAACGTGGGTGGCGGTATCACCCTGGGTTTATTGAGGGCTTATGAAATGGAGATCGATGATATAACTACCGGTGGTGCCGGGCGCAAGTATATTCGCTACGACTCACCCGATAGCCTCTTATTTGCAAATCCTGTTGGTCTCAACCCTTCGGGCCCGGGGCTCTTTAAAGGATGGAGCCATATAAAATTAACCCCAGGTCTGTATATCAAACCGGGTTTGCGTTTTGACTATGGCCGTTACAACGACCTCGTTTCAGCAATTGAAGTTGGTGTTATGGGGGAGTATTATTCAAAGAAGATACCACAGATGTTGTACAATAAACAAAGATCTTTTTTCTTTTCGGCCTATTTTGCCCTGGCATTTGGCAAAAGAAAATAATACAACAGTTAATATTCAGAATTTCTTTCCATGATAGAATTACCCGTAATTGACGGAATAGCAGAACAGACCCCGGTAGCTATCGGGCCAAAGAAGCCCGATTGGTTAAGGGTTAAACTACCCATTGGTGAAGAATACCGTCATGTACGCAGCCTGGTAGATACACATAAACTGCATACCATTTGTGAAAGCGGTAACTGTCCTAATATGGGTGAGTGCTGGGGCGAAGGCACAGCAACTTTTATGATACTTGGAAATATCTGCACCCGTAGCTGTGGCTTTTGCAATGTAGCAACAGGCCGGCCTTTGGAAGTGGATTGGGATGAACCACAACGGGTGGCCGAAGCCATCAACCTGATGAAGGTTAAACATGCTGTTATTACCTCAGTGGATAGGGATGAACTTAAAGACGGGGGCAGCATAATCTGGTACAATACCATTAAAGCAGTTAAAGCTTTGAATCCGGCCACTACATTGGAGACGCTTATTCCCGACTTCAAAGCGCAACAGGAAAATATACAGCGTGTAATTGAAGCGGCACCGGAAGTGGTTAGTCATAATATTGAAACAACAGAACGGTTAACAAGACAGGTACGCATTCAGGCAAAATACAGGCAAAGCCTGAAAACGCTAATGATACTTAAAGAAGGTGGCATGCGTACGAAAAGCGGCATCATGCTCGGCCTTGGTGAAGAAAAAGAGGAAGTAATTCAAACACTGAAAGACTTGAAACAAGCCAATGTAGATGTTGTGACCATTGGCCAATACCTGCAGCCCACTAAAAAACATTTACCTGTAGCCAGGTTTGTTCATCCTGATGAGTTTGCTGAATTCAGGGAGATAGGATATGAACTGGGTTTTGATTATGTAGAAAGCGGCCCCCTTGTCCGGTCATCCTATCATTCGGAAAAACATGTGATACCCGGTTATGGAAGAAATAAATGGGAGGAGGAAAAATTAAACGTTAGTCGTTAATTGGTTTGTTTATTAATTGTATGATCCTGCCTGACCCCTAATTCCCTATTACTATCACTTTCCCAGCCATTCTTTAAATCCATTCACTCTTTCACGGCTAACAATAGTCTCGGCGGTAGTTGAAGGAAAAACTTCAAGTTTTAACCTGCCCCCAAGCCAGGTGTGCACTTTTTTTACGGCTTCAATATTTACGAGCAAGTGCCGGTTGATGCGGTAAAAATGATTGGGTTGCAATTGTTCTTCCAGCTGAGTAAGGTTATTTTCCAGTAAATATTTGGCACCATTAAAATCCACAGCAAAACACAACTTACCATCAGCATAACAAAAAGCCGTGCTTTGGGTCTTTAAATAACTTAATTGCTGGCCCCTTTTTATCAACAGGCGTTCTTTGTATTTCACCGAATTCATATCCTGAACCAGTTTCAATATTTTATCTGAGAAATCGGTTTTTGTGCTGGGGTAGAGTCGCCGGTATTTTTCCAGTGACAAGTGTAATTCTTGTTCATCAATGGGCTTCAACAAATAATCAATACTATTTACCTTAAATGCTTTTAAAGTGTATTGATCGAAGGCCGTGGTGAAGATAACCGGTGTGGAAACTTTTACTTTTTCAAAAATATCAAAGCTTAATCCGTCGGCTAACTGAATATCCATAAATATAAGGTCGACGTCTTTGCAGGAGCCCAGGTAAGTTACACTTGCTTCCACGCTGTCTGATTGATGTACCACCTCAACTTCATCACTGTAATTTTGCAATAATTTTACAAGCCGGTCGGCTGCTGGTATCTCGTCTTCTATAATGATTACTTTCATTTCAGTTTTCTATCAGTGGAATGGAAACGATAAAGCTGCTTTCACTTTCTGTTACTTTTAGTTCTTTATCGCCTAATAGTTTATAGCGGTTGCGAATATTATCGAGGCCGATGCCGGTTGATTCATTGATCTGATTTTTTACCTGCAGGTTATTGCTGAGCACCAGGTTACCGTTGTTGGTAAACACATGTATATGTAAAGGCCTGTCGGATGATACGATATTGTGCTTTATGGCATTTTCCATCAGTATCTGCAATGATAAAGGCACAATTTTAGTTTTCAGTTTTTCGTCGGGAATGTCAATACGCACATCAAGGTTATTGCCAAACCTGGTTTTAAGCAGGAAGGTGTAGGCATGCAATACCTCCATTTCATCTTTCAGCAAAATACTCCTTTCATCCTTTACTTCTAAAATATGCCGGTACACTTTTGATAATTGCTGTACAAAGTCAACTGCATGCTTTGGATTCTCAGGTATCAATGAACTAAGGGTATTCAGGTTATTAAATAAGAAGTGGGGGTTTACCTGCGTTCTCAGTGCATCTAAATGTGCCTGCAGGCTTTCCCTTTTAAGCATTTCTTTTTCTTCTACCGAATCCTTCAGTGCATGCATGAAATAGATGCTTTCATAAATACACATGATGGTGATCACGCAAAACACATCTGCTGCGGTTCTGTTGATCAGTTCATCTGAATTAAAACCTGAAATGTGCCGGTCAGGCAAAATATATGTGGTGATGATGAAATGAAGCAGGTTGTCTCCGGCAATGGTAAAAGCCAGTAAGGCTGACGACTGGATTACTAACCGCCGGCGAACTTGTTTGAAAAGAGGATACCGGGTCCGGCACAATATCAGGATATATCTTGCCGCTGCCCACAACAGGGATACTACAATAAATGTAACAAAGTATTGTATCCAGTCGAGGTAAGGCTCACGGTTAAAACGGCAGCCGAAAAATACAATGGGAACAACAAAGCTTAAAACCGGAATTGCAAAAAGCATCAAGGGAAGATCATTGAATGCTATTTTGCAATTGGTGCGCCTCATACAGTAAAGGTATAAAAATTAAAAGGCTCTACACATCCCCGGGCTGAAAGATCACTTGTTCTTATTGTAGATCTCCACGGCTTCCTGCAGCCTTGCAATATCGCCATTGATGGTTTTTGCTTTTTCAACTGCGGGTGCACAAACGGCCAGGTCGGTATTGATAAAAGATTCGAGGTTCTTTTTATTCAGCAGTTTGAGTTTATTATCTGTATACACAAAGTAGTCGCCTGGTTTACCTTCAGTACCATTATTTAATATAGCTTCGGAACCATTGTAGGAAACATTACCTGAGGCATTGCTGGCTTTTTGCAGAAAATTCATTTTGCCTGCGCTGAGCGTTTTAAAGAAATCACCACTGATGCAGATATAACCTATTGCATCTATAGTTGCAGCATTGATCTGGCTGGCAGAATAGGTTTTTTTGTTGGCGCCGCTGTTATCGACATATACTACCGATGCAGATTTTTTAATGTTATCTTTTACATAGCCATTAATAACGCTGCCATCGGCTAAAGTAATTGTGCCTTTTGTAAAACCTGCAGGAACTGCAGTTTGGGCTTTTGCAACTGAGCAAGAAATGATCAGCAGGGAAGCGAAAAAAAGTTGTTTGGTCTTCATGACTATAAATTTTATTGTTACTAAAAAGGTTAATTTTAAGACACAAGACTAACCTGATTACTATTACATCCAAAGCACAATAGAGTGAACTGTAGAAAAAAAGGAGTGAGTTGTTTAAAATCACGTATTACAACCATGATGACCGGCTTAGGTTTTCGTTTTACACTAGCTGGATCGCTTGTCTTTATCTTCTTATTAAAACCATTTGCCCAGCAAAAATGGGTAAATGTAGATTCACTGTTTCAACCTTTGCCTCCAAATTTTCATGTGTACAAGACCACCGAAAGCCTGGATGGTAAACCATTTATTGCTTACTATGTAAAAGCAAAGCTGAAGGACAAAGGCCTTGAATTTACTAATGATACTACACTGGGCAGAAGATTAACCCCATCTAATTTTTATGAAAAGAATGATAAGCCTTTACTAGTGGTAAACTGCACTTTTTTCAATTTTGACAAGCATCAGAACCTGAATACGGTCATCAGGAATGGAAAACTCGTTGGGTATAATATTCATTCTATTCCGATGAGGGGAAAGGATACCTTTCAATACCGGCACCCGCTGGCAAGTGCTATCGGTATTAATAAAAAAAGAGAAGCAGATATTGCATGGCTGTTGACAGATTCTTCAAAGCGATTTGTTTATGCCAGCCAGTTATCAATATCGAAACCCATTAAAGATTCTGTTCAGACTCATTCATTCAGATTCCTGAAGAAATATCCATGGTATGCTTACGACGGGAGTGTAATTGGTGTGATGTACCGAAGACTGGATTTTAAAAAATGGAAAATGCAAACTGCAGTCGGAGGTGGGCCGGTGATCGTTCAGAATGGACAGGTAAAGATCACCAATAATGAAGAACTAAAATTTGCCGGTAATGCCTTCAATGATAAGCATCCCCGTACCTGCATGGGCTATACAGATGATGGCTACCTTATTATTATGGTGATACAGGGCCGCTTCCCAGGTATTGCCGAAGGGGCCACCCTTGGCCAGGAAGCCAAATTACTTATTGAACTGGGTTGTATTGAGGCCCTTAACCTGGATGGGGGCGGTAGCAGTTGTATGCTGGTGAATGGGAAGGAAACCATCAAACCCAGCGACAAAGAAGGCCAAAGGCCCGTGCCTGCTGTTTTTCTTATCTCCGGGAACTGATTTTCCCTTTTACAACCAGTTTTTTTAACTAATTCCCTCCTTTTCCCATTACTGGCACGGTTTTTCGTGGTAAGTAAATGCAGACTAAACAATCAAAATTTTATGAAAAAGCTAATATTCTTCTTATCTATTTCGCTGGTGGCTGTTGTGGCGGCTATCATTCACTCCAGCTAAATCAAGATATGTAAAATAGATTACCGTGCTTGGTTATCTATATTAATTACCCGTTTTAAGACTCAAAAATCCTTACACAATTGTAAAGGCCCTTTTAAGGGCCTTTAGATTTTTTAGCAATTCGTCCATTTATCCCTTCATCTCCCAGACCAGTGCACTGGCGCCTAATATAGCCGCATCAGCTTCTTTCAGTTCACTAAAAATGAGTTTTACTTTGTTTTGAAAGATGGGGAGCAGGTTCTTCTCCATATGCTCTTTGGTTGGTTTCATTATCAGGTCACCGGCATAAGTTAATCCTCCAAATAAAATAATGGCCTCGGGTGACGAGAACATCACAAAATTAGCCAATGCTTCTCCAAGTATCTTACCGGTGAATTCATATACGTCCTTTGCCATTGCATCTCCTTGTTTGGCGCATTCATATACAACACGACTGTCTATTTCTTCTTTGGCATAATTTCTCAGTAAAGTTTTTTCATTAGGCCGCTGTTCTAAAAATTCAATAGCAGTAAGCGCCACGCCTGTTGCACTGGTATATGCTTCCAGTGGCCCCCTGTGTCCCGTACTTTTATGTAATCGTCCGCCGGGTACAATAATAGTATGTCCCAGCTCACCTGCAAATCCATCATGCCCCAATATTAATTGGCCGTTGGCAACAATACCGCTTCCTACACCTGTGCCCAGGGTGATCATGATAAAGTCTTTCATCCCCCTTGCTGCGCCATACATCATTTCTCCAACAGCAGCAGCATTGGCATCATTAGTAAGTGCGGCAGGCATCCCAAATTTTTCGTTTACCATTTTCGCCAGGGGAATAATTCCTTTCCATCTTAAATTAGGAGCATATTCAATGGTGCCGGTATAAAAATTACCATTAGGGGCGCCAATACCAATTCCTTTGATGGTATTAATACCACCCGCTTCATGAATGGCAGGAGAGAGGGCCTCAAATAGATCATCGAGATAAGGCTCAACTGTATCATATTTATTGGTGGCGATAACACCCCGGTATAAAATATCACCCCGGTGATCAACAATACCAAATTTCGTAGTGGTACCACCAATGTCGATACCAACAGCATATTCTTTCTTTTTCGCCATATTTTAGAAATTAATGTCCGCCACCATCAACCTGGGCATCATAATCAATACCCTGTCCTTTTAAAATTCCTTTTACTGCAAAAGCAAAGAAGGCCAGGTAAGCAAAACAAATTACGGCAACCCAATACGACTGGTGGATGCCTATTACATCTGCAAGTTTACCCTGGATGGGAGGGATAATACCTCCGCCAAGGATCATCATGATCAAAAATGCGGAACCTTCCGTCGTATATTTCCCCAGACCGGCAATAGATAAATTGAAAATGGCCGGCCACATGATGGAACAGAATAAACCACCGCTTAAAAATGCATAAACAGCAACTCTTCCTGTCGTCATTGTTCCAATAATCATTGCTGCCACACCCAGTAAACTAAAAATAAGCAATGTTCTTACCGGTTTTTCTTTACTGAGATAAAATGCAACGATTTGCACCAGTACACATACTGCATAATAATATAAAGGGGCCATATCATATTTTGCAATAGTATTCACCCCGATGATTATAGCAAAGGCTATGAAGGGAACAATAAATAGTAAAATGTTCTTAGTGGCTTTTGAAAGCTGGAATGCAGTGATGGACCCGGCCCATCTGCCAATCATCAAGCTTCCCCAATACATGGCAATATATGGTGTTGCCTCCGATGCCTGTAATGCGCCAAAGTCATTTTGTTTGAGCAGTTCGCCCAAATTGCTGCCAATAGCAACTTCCACACCTACATAAACAAAAATGGCCAGCATACCCAACACAAGTTGCGGATATTGCATGGCGCCCCATCCAGCGCTTTTCTTTTTCGCACTTAAGTTGGCAGCTAATAAACCAATCACCACAACCGCCAGTGCACCCAATAACCAGTTCATCCTGTACATATTCATGGCATGCTTTTCAGCATCGGTTGCATTGGTGAGGTCGGTTTTATAACTATTGAAAACAGGTGCAAACATTACAATCAGTAGCCCGGTCATGATAAGTAAAGTATACAGTGCTTTATTGGCTTTCTCTACTTTTTCTTCAAGAATACCTGCCGGAACTTTTTTAGAAAAATAAAACAGTGCAGCAGCACCAATGAACAAAGCACCTACGCAGGTGTAAAGAACAATGACCTTACTTAAACTAAGTGCAGCAATTTTCTCATCGGTTATAGCGGCTGTAGTACCAAAGAGTGCAATGGCAACAATGATTGGGCCGATAGTGGTACCAAAAGAATTGATAGCGCCCCCAAGATTTACACGGCTGTTGCCGGTAGCAGGGTCGCCTAAATTAATAGCAAAGGGGTTGGCAGCGGTCTGTTGTAAAGAAAAACCTAATGCCACGATGAATAAACCAACCAACATGCCTGCAAAAGTGTTTGCGTTTACAGCGATGATCATGGCTGCGGCGCCTAAAGCCGAAAACAGCAATCCATACACAATACTTTTTTTATAACCCCATTTACCCACCAGGTCTTTACCGCCAAAAGAACCATAGGCAAACAATGCCAATGCGCCAACATAATAAGCAGTATAAAAAGCAAAATCTATCAGCTGGCTTTGAAACTGGTCTAAATGAAAATAATGTTTACAAAACGGAATGAATACGCTGTTACCGGCAGCAATAAATCCCCAAAAGAAAAATACAGTAACTAATGTACTCAGTGCTCCATAGTTGGTTTCTTTAATCATTTGATTTTGTTCAGTAGGCATATCGTTAAGTTTAAGTGCCTGAAAATAGAATAATTTAACCATTGGGAAAAATTTTCATTGCGAATTGGTTTGCAACAAAATGATTGGTAAATTGAACTGCAATAAACAAACTGAATGGAGATCATACATGTTAGTGCAGAATGTTACCCATACGCAAAAGTTGGCGGGCTTGCAGATGTGGTAGGCACATTGCCCAAATACCAGCAGCAACTGGGCCATTTCGCCAAGGTGGTGGTACCTATGCATCGTACTAAATTTTTGTACGACAACGAATGGACAGTGGAGCATAAAGGAAGCTTTAACATGGGCCACATGCATTTTGAGTACACCATCATCAAGGAAAAAACCAACAAACTGGATTTTGATCTCTATTGCGTAGATATTTATGGCCTGCTCGACCGGGAAAATGTGTATAGTTATGATGATGATACCGAACGTTTCACTGCTTTCCAGATCGCTGTGGTTGACTGGATTAACCAATGGGAGCATCAACCGGATGTGATTCATATGCATGATCATCATACGGCCCTTATTCCTTTCATGATGAAGCACTGTTATGCTTATCGCCGCTTATCGGGTGTACCCACAGTGCTTACCATTCATAACGGGCAATACCAGGGATGGATGAGTTGGGATAAAAGCACGTACATTCCTGCCTGGGATACCTGGCAATGGGGTTTATTGGACTGGAGCAATACCATCAACCCTTTAGCATGTGGTGTTAAGTGTGCCGACAGGGTTACTACGGTGAGTCCAAGTTATATGGAGGAACTTACTGAGAATGCGAACGGGTTGGAACAATTGTTCAGGATGGAAAGAGCAAAATGTACAGGGATATTAAATGGAATAGATACGGTTGTGTGGAATCCCGAAACAGATACTTATATACTGGACAATTATTCGCTGAAGGATGAGGAGGCCGGTAAGGAACTGAACAAGAAAAAACTTTGTAAGGATTTTAAGCTGGATGTGAAGAAACCCCTGTTCATTTATATTGGAAGGCTCGTGGCAGAGAAGGCCGCCGACCTGCTGCCCCAGGCAATTAGTGATTCATTAAGCCAGTTGGGAAACAAAATGAATTTTCTAATTTTGGGAAACGGGGATACACAGGTGGAAGAACAACTGACAAATTTAAAAAACAGTTTTACCGGGTATTATAATTCAAAGATCGGGTATAATGAGAAACTTGCTCACCAGATGTATGCAGGAGCCGATTTTATTTTAATGCCCAGCAGGGTGGAACCATGCGGACTGAACCAGATGTATGCTTTGCGTTATGGTACTATACCTATTGTACGCAGTATTGGTGGATTAAAAGATACGGTGATCGACTTTGGTGAACCTAATGGATACGGCATACGTTTTAATTATGCCAGCGTTTGGGATATTACGTATTCAGTCCATCGGGCGGTTGAATTATACAACGATAAAGAAAAGCTTGCAGAGATCCGGAAACAAATAATGCAAATAGATAATAGCTGGGAAACCAGTTGCGAAAAATACATTAACTTATACAACGCTATACGTCAAATTTGAGCCCATATATGATCAGTAAAACAGTAGTCGCCGTCATACTTGGCGGTGGAGCAGGAAGTCGTTTATATCCTCTCACATCAACCAGAAGCAAACCCGCCGTTCCTATTGCCGGTAAATACCGGTTGGTTGACATCCCGATCTCAAACTGCATTAACTCAAACATCAACCGAATGTTTGTATTGACACAATATAATTCTGCATCACTCAATAAACATATCAAGAATACCTACCAGTTCAGTGCATTCAGCAGTGGCTTTGTGGATATACTTGCTGCCGAGCAAACACCCGATAGCCTGGGTTGGTTCCAGGGAACAGCCGATGCTGTGCGGCAGTCTCTGAAGCATATTGGCAATAATGATTTTGAATATCTCCTTATACTTAGCGGTGATCAACTTTATCAAATGGATTTTGGCGATATGCTGGAGACCCATATCAATAAGGGTGCAGATATTACTATTGCTACCATTCCTGTTGCAGAAAGAGAAGCTCCCGAATTCGGTATATTAAAAGCCAATAGTGAAAATTATATCACCTCTTTCATTGAAAAGCCTGCCAAACAATTATTGCCTGAGTGGACAAGTGATACGGGATCAGATATGCAGGTACTTGGCCGCAATTATCTTGCTTCCATGGGTATCTATATCTTCAACCGCAAGTTATTGTTCGACCAGTTGCTCAACGATAAAAAAGATGCCACCGATTTTGGTAAAGAGATCATCCCTTCATCCATTGATAAATATAAAGTGCTGAGTTACCAATACGATGGTTACTGGACAGATATCGGTAATATCTACTCTTTTTTTGAAGCCAACCTTGCGTTGACAATGGAAATACCACCCTTCAATTTATTTGATAATACCAAGGCAATCTACAGCAGGGCACGTATGCTGCCGCCGATGAAAGTTGCAGGCACACAAATAGAAAGCAGCATACTGGCGGAAGGATGCATTATCCGGGCATCAAAAATATCCAACAGCGTAATTGGTATCCGTACCCGGATAGGAAAAGAAACAGAGATTGAAAGCACTTATATCATGGGTAGCGATTATTATGAAACCATTCCTGAAATGGCCCATGCATTGGAAAGAGGAATTCCAAAGCTTGGAATAGGAGAGCGCTGTAAAATCAACAATGCCATTGTTGACAAGGATTGCCGCATTGGAAATGATGTTGTAATAAATGGAGGATCCCATTTACCCGATAGTGATCATGCTTTATTTACCGTTAAAGACGGAATTGTTGTTGTTAAAAAGGGCGCAATACTTCCGGATGGGTTCAAGATATAAATTAATGGTTAATAGTTAATCGTAAAGAGAAATAAGCCTAACTGATAACTAATAACGATTAACTACAGGAATATATTCCAAACAGCCTGCTGTCCCCAGCTCCCCCAGTCTTTGGTAGCTTTTACAACAGTTTCCTGTAGGTCTGTTGCTTTTTTCTTCTTCCCTTTTGTAGGAGCAGTTACTTTACTGTAGTTTACGCCATTCACTTCCAGCTTAGTGGCAACCCAGCTACAGTACATACGTGGAATGGTGATACCCATAATCATTCCTGGTAATCCGTGAAGACTCATTGGTCCGCCACTTACTGTAATCTCATCGGTATAAAAAGCAAAAACATACACACTGTCGAATAATTTACCTACGGCTTTGCGGCAGTTGAAGCCGGCGATCTCCCGGCTCTCATTGGTCATTTTCCAATCTATCTTAATGAGGCTGTCGGTTAAGATATACGTATCGCCAAATACTGATTTTTGCTGAACAAAATTATCATTCCGGTAATCGTTGTACCAGACATTTTCTTCTCCTTCACTTCCAAATCCAAATGGCGACTTTGTCTTCTCATCCTTGCGGTTAAACAGGTAAATGCTTTTGTCCGTATCAAAGGTGAGTTGATAATAGCTGGTTGCCAATTTAGGTATCTTGTCCTTGATCATTTCGGCCCAGGTTCCGGTACCCAGCGCTTTGTGATTATTGAGCTTTACTTCATATTCTATCATGCCCTTTTCAATAAATACCTGTGCCTGGGGGCTTTTAAGTGAAAATGTTAGCGCTATTACGAGTATGTATTTCATATTGTTCGTTTAAGTAAGTTTAAAATCCGCTTGCTGGTTTACCGTTTTTAGAGAAGTTCCATACAAGTGAGATCATCCAATAGCGCTTCAGTGTATTGTAATACGTTTCTGAATATTGGTTGTTTGAGAAACTTCTGTCATACCCTCTACGTTCATTCAGGATATCGTTAACTGATAAAGATGCTACAAGTATTTCTTTGTAGAGACTTCTTTTCAGTGATGCGTTCCATATCGTAAACCTGTTCTTTTGTGGAAACTTCGGATCCTGTTGTTTGTCTTTGTATTCCAGTTCAGATCCCAGCCTGAATTTTTTCAGTATAGTTACTTCTGCATTTACATCAAGGTTAAACTGCCAATATTTGGCCAGTGCCGAATTACCTGTAGAATTTGAGCCATTCACCCAACTGAATTCAGGGCCGATGGAGAATTCGTACTTATTCTCCTTCTCTTTACGCAGGTTTACATCAATACCATAGCTCTGGCTCTTGTTGATGTTCTTTTGTATTGGATAACCATGGAAGCCAATATAAGATATGTTCTGTGAAATGTTGATATTAGGCCCGAATGATATATGGATATTGGGCTTCTTCCATTTGAAATTATAGTTGGAATAAAGGTTGAAATAATAATTGCCGTTCGTATTTACAGTCTGGCGTTTTGATTTTCCACTCGAGTCATATATGGTCTGGTTCACAAACGCATTCTGGGTCATGTTTCCATAGATACCGGCCCAAAGCCCTCTTTCTTTAAGCACATTGTAAAAGTTATAGTTCAGGTTGATGTTATGGGTAAAGGATTGCTTCAGGTCAGGATTGCCGACATATTGGTTGATCGGGTCAGTGAGATCAACGATCGGTTGAAGCTGATCAAGGGTAGGGGCTTTTGTTGACCCGCTATAGTTTATCCTGATCCCGCTATAGCCACTCATCTTTTTATAAAAGGAAGCTGTTGGAAAAAAGTTGGTGTAATTATATGTACGGGAAATGGATTTACTTCGATCGTCTTGCGTAAAATGACTGAATGAAACAGCAGCGCCGATGTTGAAATTATATTTTTTCTTTGCTACTCTGAAACTCAGGCCGGGCCTGTTGATCGTTTGATTAAAAATATAAGAATTAGTAAGTGAATCGATCCTGTCCAGGTAAGCACCTTTTGCATCCGGTTCATAAGTAAACCTGTCATTGGTATTACCTACCCGGCTGAATGTATAGTTGGCAGAAAGGAAGATATCCTTTGCAAGGGGCTCCGTATAAGTTATGTTCGTGGTAAAGTTATTTGTCTTTACATTTTTGATATTTTCCTGGTCCGTAGTATCATGCCTGATAAAACCCTTAAAGAAATCATTATCAGAATAGACAAAACCATCTGATTTTGAACTGCTGTAATTGAAGGTGGTATTTACCGTAAGTGTCCGTGCAAGTTTTTTGAATTTATGTTTCCAAAGCAGGGTGGTATTGATTGCCTCATTATCGACCTCGCTTTTTGTTCTGCGGTGGCTGGTATTCACCAGTTTTGAATCATCGTCTGTAGATACGAGGCTGTATGTGCCGTTTGATTTGGTATTGTTGAGGTTGGCACGTGCTGTAAATTTCAATGAATTATTTGAATCAATATTCGTTTCAAAAGTCAGGTTGAGACTCTGTTTTAATTTTGAAGAAAAATTCTCAGTTATACTTGTTGATGAGTTTGTTGAATCGCCTGGGTAAAAGATCGTACTGTAATTTCGTTGACCACCCGGGCTGTTCACTTTGCTTACTTTATAGCCGCTGTTCAGGGATTGTTTTCCATCATTGAATTTATTGCTGTAATGAAATCCGCTATTCCAGTTTTGAGGAATACCGCCGCGGCCATTCCAATAGCTATCTCCATCACCTCCGCCGTCAGAAAAGATCATGATACCTCCGCCCTCCATCATTTCCATATTGGTTCCATCATTGCCACCATAGTTCTGATTATCGTTCCAGTCTAAATTTGTTTTACCGGTATTGCTCATTATTCCGTAAGCAGCTAATTTCCTTTTACCTTTAAAGGCATTGACCATTACACTGTTGTTGTAATAATTGGAGAAATCAGTACCGGCCTCGGCTTTACCAAAATAACCCTTTTTGGCATTGTCCTTCAGTTTAAGGTTGATCGTTTTGTCTTTTACTCCGTCATCAATGCCGGTAAATGTTGCCTGGTCGCTTTTTTTATCAAATACTTCCACTTCCTTCACCACATCAGCCCTTAAATTTTTTGTGGCAATACCCGGGTCATCTCCAAAAAATTCCTCACCATCTACCAAAACTTTTTTAACCTGTTCACCCATGGCGGTTATTTTGCCGTCTTTGTCAACAGTTATACCCGGCAACTTCTTAAGCAACTCTTCCACATTTGCACCCGGCCTTACTTTAAAACTATCCGCAGTATACACCGTGGTATCTCCCTTTATCCTGATGGGTGACCCGGATTTTACGATCACTTCGGCAAGTAATTTACTTTTTGAGGTCAGGGATATATCGGGGATCATCGTTTCTGCATCTTTCATATCCTGCGAAAAAATAACATCGGCAAAGTAAGGGTGAGTGGTCATTACAACGTATTCACCAGCCTTTACATTCTTGAAAGTATACTTGCCATTGGCATCTGTACGGGTAAATTTATATAGCACCGAATCTTTGGTAGACAGTAATGCCACAACAGCATTCCTGATACCCTTCTTCTCGGAAGTATCGGCAACAGAACCGGAAACGGAAATGTTTTGCGCTTGAGATTTTGCAGAAAACAGCAAGGCTGCTATCAGCAGTACAGATAGTTTAGGCATATACTTTGGCTTTGTTTTATAGTACGAAACTAAATTCTTAGTTAAAGATGATTATTTTAATTAGCATTAACTAAAAGGGTATTCTTAAATTTACGTTAAAACAAATTTCACTTCTTTCCGGGGGCATTGAAAACGCAATTCTATAAATGGCAACATCTAAACGACAGTCGGTAAGGGCATCGCATATCTCGAAAGCCAACCCCAGGGCTAAGCCATCTTTAAAATATGAGGAAGAACATTTTATTGATTCACAAAAGCCGGTTTGGAATTATTCGTTGTTTACAGATGAAGACATTACTAATTTTAAAAACGGTACGCTCTATAACGGCTTTGAAAAATTCGGTAGCCATTTTATAGAGGTTTTAAATACTCCTGGGTTTTACTTTGCTGTCTGGGCACCCAATGCAACCAAAGTATCGGTGATCGGTGATTTTAATGGTTGGAAACATCAATTGCATCCGCTCTTTGTACGGCTCGATAAGTCGGGGATATGGGAAGGATTTATTCCGAATTTCAAAAAGGGGGAATCGTATAAATATTATATCAAAGGATTTAAGGGAGTTGAGTTAAAGAAAACCGACCCCTATGCTCAATACTGTGAATTGAGGCCAGCAACAGCATCAATAAGCTGGCACAGTGAACATAAGTGGAAAGATGGCGCATGGATGAAAAAGAGAAAGAAGAACAATTCACTTACTGCTCCCTGGAGTGTTTATGAAGTGCATTTGGGTAGTTGGCAGCGCCCTGTGCCCACCGATGAAGAAAGCTTCAATAGTTATTTGCAGTTAAAAGAAAACCTGGTTCCTTATGTAAAAAAAATGGGATTTACCCATGTGGAGTTGATGCCCGTGATGGAATTTCCTTATGACGGCAGCTGGGGTTACCAGGGCACAGGTTATTTCGCAGCCACTTCCCGTTTTGGAACACCCGATGAGTTCAGGGAGCTGATCGATGCGTTTCATAAAGAAAATATTGGCGTTATCCTCGACTGGGTACCCTCACATTTTCCTTATGATGCACATGGCCTGTTTATGTTTGATGGTACACATACGTATGAATATGGCGATATGCAAAAGGGGTATCACCCCGACTGGAACAGTTATATCTTTAATTATGAAAGGGCAGAGGTAAGATCTTTCCTCATCAGCAGCGCCAGGTTCTGGCTCGATAAATTTCATATTGATGGTATCAGGGTTGATGCAGTCAACTCGGTGCTTCGTCTTGATTATTCAAGGAAGGAGGGACAATGGAAACCAAATAAATTTGGTGGTAATGGAAATTTAGAAGCTATCGACTTTATCAAGCTATTCAATGAAACGGTTTACCGTGACTTCCCGGATATACAAACCATTGCCGAAGAAGCATCAGACTGGCCAAAAATTTCCAAACCAACAACCGAAGGCGGGCTTGGTTTTGGAATGAAGTGGATGATGGGCTGGATGCATGACACACTTGATTACTTTAAACTGGATCCCTTACTTAGGCAATTTCACCAGGATAAATTTTCATTTAGCATGATGTATTATTACGACGAGAATTTTATGCTGCCTTTCAGCCATGACGAAGTAGTGCATGGGAAAAGCCCGATGATCTATAAAATGCCCGGCGACGAATGGCAGCAATTTGCCAACCTTCGTTTGTTATATACCTATATGTTCACTCATCCTGGTGCCAAACTTTTATTCATGGGTAACGAGTTTGCGCAAACTACCGAATGGAATTATAAAACAGAACTGGATTGGCCTTTACTGAAATTCGATTGTCATAGTATGATGCAGCAATGTGTGATGGATCTGAATCATCTGTATAAAACCTATCCTGCATTATACGAATTACAATTTGACCCCAGGGGGTTTGAATGGGTGAATCTGAGTCATCGTCAGGAATCGGTGGTGGCATACCGGCGAAAAGGCAAAAAAAAGGCGAATGATGTACTGGTCATTTTGAACTTCACACCTGTGGTTAGAAGGGACTGGAAACTAAGGGTAAAAGGCAAGGCAGTGTGGAAAGAGGTGTTTAATAGTGATAATACAAAATACTGGGGTACGGGCAATGTTTTTAACCCGTCCCCGCAGGTTAAATTAGTGGACAAAAAAGCCCTTATTTATGAAATAAATGTGCACCTTCCGGCGTTAGGTGCTGTGATACTTCTGTAATCCGTATTATACCCGTACCAAGAGACTATGAAAAACATATTTACCATTTGTTTATTGCTATTCTCTGCTCCTGTGTTCTCTGAAACACTGGATAGCTCTGCCCATTACTTTCAAAAGGGGATAGAAGAAAAAACGGCACGCAGGTTCCTGGTTGCTGCCGGGTATTTTGATAAAGCCATCCATTTTAATTCCAACTATACCGCCGCCTATATTGAAAACGGCCTTGTGAACAAGGAAATGCGGAGGACGGATGCCGCCATGCAGAATTTCATGAAAGCTTATGGGCTCGATCCGGGTAATGAAGTTGTAATAAAAGAATTGATGGAGCTGAATTACCACTACCGGCAGTTTCAAAAAGCCATTGAATTTGCTCAAAAATGCAATGGCTGCGATAATAAAGACAAGATAATGGCTATGTCGTATTTTGGAATGGAAGATTATGGCAAAGCTGAGAAAATATTATTGAGCCTTGTGGAAAAAGACGGCAATGATGCAGAAGTAATTTATACACTGGCAAGAACTTACCTGGAGATGGGACTGGAAGGAAAAGCAATTCCTTACTATGAAAAAGCCATACAGGCCGACGGTACAAAAAGTAAATGGTTGTTTGAATTAGGATTGCTGTATTACGATACCGATAATTACAGGAATGCGGTCTTGTATTTTAATAAAGCAGCAGAACAGGGTTTTATACGCAGCAACGATTTTAATGAGAACCTTGGGTTCGCCTATATATATTGCGGCGAATTTGATAAGGGTGAAAAATTATTAGAAGAGATCATGGCCCGTAAGCCGGGTGACAAAGAGATCATAAGGGATATAGCCCTTGCCTTTTATGATGGCAAGAAGTATGATAAATGTTTGGATTATTGCCAGAAATTACTGGAGATGGATAAGAACGATGGCAGGGCATTGTACCAGGCCGGACTTTGTTTTCAAAGGAAGGGGCAAACAGAAAGGGGGCAAAGGATGTGTGATAAAGCCATTGAGTTAGATCCTTCTCTTGGAAAACTGCGACAAAAAAATATGAGCATGGGATTATAATATGCCTGTTAGCTTTTTTGCGATTGATGTTTAGTTTGTAGGCAGCCGGGAGGAAACTCCCGGTTTTTTATTGCTGCACAGGTAACAATTACTTAAGCACTTCCACATTCTTTCCCAATGTTTTGAAACGAACTCCGTTCTTTTGTTCAACTGTTATAGTAATATGACCTGTTTTACTCGTATTTATGTCCCGTACTGTTCCCTGTTTGCCCGCATGTGTTCTTTTGCCGTTGTTGGTGTTCGTGTTGATGGTTTTGTGTAATGGCAGTCACCAACAACACAGGACGCTGTTTTGTTATTTAGACTCTAAGGTATTTATTTTTAGTACTCTGCTGGTTGTTGGTGATTGCCAATGCTGCCTTGGCTACCCACGAACACCAACAACGGCGGAAATCACTTCCGAAAAGGTTTTGCAGTGGCGCAACGCATAACAAGGGCGAGAAAGGTAAAAGATTAGTTGTAACTTGGAACTCTAAAACTAAAAGAGGATGAATCCAAACAAAGCATTATGGGAAAAAGGTGACTTTACCCGAATAGCAGAATGCATGCGAGAAAGCGGTGCTTCACTGGTTGCTCAATTGGGAGTTACCAAAGGTCTTAACGTTCTTGATTTGGGTTGCGGTGATGGCACCACAGCGATACCTGAAGCAAAACTGGGTGCTAATGTTTTAGGCGTTGATATAGCAAGAAATCTTGTTGAAGCAGGAAACCTCCGTGTAAAATCTGAAGGGTTGGCTAATTGTACCTTTCAGGAAGGGGACGCAACCGATTTAAATGAACTGAAGGATGAGAGTTTTGATTTAGTGGTAAGCATCTTTGGTGCGATGTTCGCTCCCAAGCCATTTGATGTGGCTAAGGAGATGGTTCGTGTTACCCGTAAGGGTGGAAGAATAGTGATGGGGAACTGGATTCCGGGAGACCCAACGCTGGTAGCGCAAATACTAAAGATAAGTTCCGCTTATATGCCTCCGCCACCCGGTGGATTTATTAGCCCGATGCTATGGGGTGTAGAGAGTAATGTCACGGAACGTTTTGAAAATGCAGGCCTGCCGAAAGAAAACATATCATTTGTCAGAGATACTTTTACATTCAATGCACCTTATTCGCCAACAGAACTCGTCAACACGTTTAAAACCTACTACGGACCTACAATGAATGCTTTTGAGGCGGCTGAAAAAAATGGAAAGGCTTTAGAATTGCAGAATGAATTAGAAGTTTTGTTTAACAGCCAAAATAAAAGTAACACGGCTAATACCACTTCCATACCTGCCACTTTCTTAAGGGTGACAGTTAAACGTTGAGAAACTATTTTTTTTATTTCGGCAGCTGTGGTTTTCTGTCAGGTTAATTTCTTGCAGTCAGTTTCAGGTTAGCAGGTGATGATACAAGGTCATGCCCCAATAATGCAACCCCATGTTAGCAGTAGTGCAGCTGAGAGTTAGATCGTTGTCCGCTTTTGCAATTATAGAATTTTGATTAAGATTATTTTTATAGTCAATGAGGAGTCGGGTGACACATTCGATGGGTATGATTTCCGCTTTACTAAATTGGGAGAGGCAATCAGTTGTCGAATTTCCCCTTCCTGCATTCCTCTAAGACCTTCGTCAACCGCATCTGTAGCCTGGC
>JBGANE010000034.1:0-30393 GCA_044222465.1 Ferruginibacter sp. | reverse complement strand
TACCGTCGTAGGTAGTTGCCCCCGTCTGGCCCACCTACAGGTAGGCAGGTTACTTGGCCAACGGCATATGTTTCGCCGCTGTTGGTGTTCCGTAGCCCACCGACTGCCGTTGTTGGTGTTCGTGCCGCCGGCCTGGAAGCAAAGCAATCACCAACAACCAGCAGAGTGCCTCGGTTTGTACCAGCAGGCTGTTAAAAAATAAATACCTTAGCACATACAACTGCTAATGGCAAATATAATAACCGAATACCCCCAATTCTTCACCGCCACAAACCTGGAGTGGAAAAAGCTCCTCAAACCAGATAAGTATAAAGACATTATAATTGAAAGCCTGCGTTTCTTAGTAAAAGAAAAAAGGATCATACTCTATGCATTTGTAATAATGAAAACCACCCGCACCTGATATGGCAAATGCAGGCAGGTATAAAACCAGATGATGTACAAAGGGATTTTTTAAAATACACTGCACAAAAAATAAAAAATGATCTGATGGTAAATCATCCTGCTGTACTCAGCCGGTTTAAAGTAAAAACAAAGGACAGGCAATACCAGTTCTGGGAAAGAAATGCCCTAAGTATAGAATTAAGTACAGAAAAGGTATCTCAACAAAAATTAAATTACCTCCACAATAACCCGGTAATGGCAGGGTTGTGTACATTGCCGGAGGAGTACCGATACTCATCTGCATCTTTATATGAACTGAATAAAACGGAATGGGAGTTCTTAACCCACGATAAAGATTAAAGATTCAGGATGAGTGATTGAATGACAACAACAGTATGCTGGTTGTTGGTGATTGCCAGCGCCACAAAAAACCATCAGCACGAACACCAACAACGGCACAAACCCACGATAAAGATTAAAGATTCAGGATGAGTGATTGAATGATAATAACAGTATGCTGGTTGTTGGTGATTGCCAGCGCCACAAAAAACCATCAGCACGAACACCAACAACGGCACAAAAAATTCAGGATGAGTGATTGAATGAATAACAGTATGCTGGTTGTTGGTGATTGCCAGCGCCACAAAAAACCATCAGCACGAACACCAACAACGGCACAAAGCCAACTGACCCAGCCGCATACGCCGCCGTCTGGTCTTCCCCGACCAACGGCAAAAGAGCCGTAGCATACTTCATAAATAAAAATAAAATGGAGTTCAATTTAAATCGCCGTTGGTCAGAGACCAGACGGCGGCAGCAAGAATTCAGGATATTTATGACCTTTTCCCAGATCAGCAACTTAATATTTAATGTAACTTCAGTATTGCATTTATGAAACAGCAGCTACATATCAAACAGTTGGTTATGGTCAGCCTGTTTTTTGTTTCAGCAGGTCATATCAATGCCCAGGCTGACAGGCCTTCGATTGATACAACAGTATATAAAACCATAAGAGTAAAACCAAGTGCTGCTGATGCGTCGGTAACTTACTGGGATTCTGCACACGCTATTTATTATGACCCAAAGATCAGGAACAATAAATTGTTACTATGGCTCACCGGAACCGGGGGCTCAACCAATAATGTACCTGTCAATTTTTTTAAAACCGCATTGGAGCAGGGATACCGTATCATAGCCCTCTCTTTTATATCTGTTCCTGCGGTTGCACAAATATGTACCGGTAGTAATCTTGATGCTAACAGTAATTGTGCAGCCGATTTCCGCAGGCGGCGTATCTATGGCGATAATGATTTTTCACTTATAGCAGATAAACCACAGGATGCCATTATTCCCCGTTTAATAAAACTGTTGCAGTACTTAATAAAAAATGATGCAACCGGAAACTGGTCGCAATATTTAGAAACAGGAATGAACAAGCCGTTCTGGAGCAGGATCGCTATTGCAGGACAATCTCAGGGAGGTGGTATGGCGCAGTTCATTGCGCAGAATGAGAATATATATCGGTCGATCAGTTTCTCCGGTGGCTGGGATTATTCCAGTTCAGCAGATAAACAGATAGCAGGATGGTATTTTAATAAGAATGTAACGCCTATGGAAAACTGGTATGCAACTTATCATGTCAATGAATCAGCGGCTGTGAGCCTGCAGGAGATATGTGCAGCGCTCAAGATAACGGCAGGCCATGTTTTTGCATTGGACAAGCAATTAGGTAATGCAGCCGCAGCCGGAAGCAATCCTAATCCTTATCATGGAGAAGGCATACGCAATATCGCTTATCGGTCAGTATGGATCAGCATGTTGGGTAGTGGCTTATGAGGATGAGCACGAGGCTTGATTTCGCACAAGAACCAAAACAGTGCCTTTGTTTACCGAAACCTTATAAGTCTTTAACTTTATTACTACTCTATAAAAATAAATTTTTCAAATGATCTCCATAAAAAGGGCAAAGGCAGAAGACCACCGGTCAATTGTTGATATTGGGAAAGTAGCAGTAGCAGAAGCTCACAGGACAGTACTACAGCAGAAAATCTCGACGAGTACATGGATAAGCATTATAATGACGATGCCATCAAGAAAGAACTTGATGATCAAAATAATATTTATCATATCATCAGTTACAATGTCAGGCCCGCTGGGTTTTCAAAAATAGTATTAAATGCAAAAGAGCCGGCTATCGCAGCAGAAAATGTAACCAAGCTCGACCGGATCTATTTACTTAAAGAATACTTCGGTTTAAAATTAGGGTTTTTTTCTCAGCAACGTCTCTCCATGAGCCTGAGTAGAGCCGAGGACGTTGCGTCAACGATTTCATATAACAAACGCAAGGTCCTGCCAACACACAAATCATTGGAGAGACGTTGCTGAGAATTACGTAAACAAAAAAATGCGGCAAATACTTTTTGCTTTATATTACAGCAAAAATATGTCATGAAAAAAATGCTTCTTTTTATTTTTGTTTTTTGTTTAGGAAATACATGCTTTGGTCAATTCTTTGACAAAAATTCGGGCAAAAATGTAATGAAGGTGATAGAGTCGCCGGTAATTGTAAGTACCACACAATCGGCTTCGTTTAATCAACGTATGAAAAAAGCATTTGTTGATTACTGGAAAGTAAGCCCTTTTCTGATACCCGGAGATACAAGCAACAGGGCTGTCGTAAAAACTGAAACCTATGCCGGTTTTATGCCTGCCGTTGTGGGACTAAATGTTAGAGGGCACGAGACAAGCATGAACAATCCTTTTTTTATTTATGGAGAGGCAGGTTCCGGCGGTACCGTTTCTGGTTCAGGCATTATTGGGGTTTTTCCTATAAATGGATTTCATTACGAGTTTGACCCGAAAGCTACCTATTATTACGACAGGGCTGCACTGAGGATACCTTACATAGTGTATAACCTTAATGATATGCTGAAGTATTTAAAAGAAAAAGGGAATGATAATGGCTTTAGTAATTATATAGAAGCCAAAAATACAAGGCTGGCAAATAAAACGTTGATTATTCCTAAGGACCTGGTAACAGAGTGGGATGTAAATCCTGCCACTACTGCCTTGATGAAAGGAAGAATTGAAGCCGGACAAAAAGATATGAGAGAAATAAAGGCCGCCGTTCTTGATGAAGGTGATATTACGTATGGCGGCAAATACAAAGTAATGACTAACGAAGAAATTTTGAAACTGGAAACCAGTGCAGATGCCGGTAAGTATGCGCTGTTTTTACCGGCAATAGATAATCATAAATATTTAATGGCTTTTGATGTAAGCACAAAAGAGCTGTTATATTTTGAGAAGGTGACAATGGGTATGCGGGTTAAAAGCAAAGATTTTGACAAGATGAATAAAGCCGTTGGGTTTTAAATAATAAAAAGAGAAGCTACAATTTTTTTTGCTGCTTCTGTTTACTCACTAATGTAGCAGATAACTGTTGCATTGCCGCTCTCTTTCTCAGACGAGTCTCATTTTTCTCAGCAACGTCTCTCCATGAGCCTGAGTAGAGCCGAGGACGTTGCGTCTGCGATTTCATATAACAAACACAACGTCCTGCCAACACACAAGCCATGGGAGAGACGTTGCTGAGAATTAGACAGCCAAAGTAATTACCTTAGATGATCTAAACTCCCGCTGATGAAAAGATCCCTCTATTGCATATTGCTATCTGCAGTTTCCTGCACAGGAAATAAGACCGAATTATCTTTCTCCCAACAACTTTCTAAAGGAGAATGGATTGACCTTACTTATAGTTTTTCTGAAGAAACACTTTACTGGCCCACGGCAGACAGGTTCCGTTTCGATACGGTATTTGCTGGTATGACATCCGGTGGATTTTATTACGAGGCCTTTAATTTTTGCGCCGCCGAACACGGTGGAACACACCTGGATGCACCCGTTCATTTTGCAAAAGGAAAATGGACGGCTGATCAAATACCTCTTGATAAACTTACCGGTGAAGCCGTGGTAATTGATATATCGGCAAGTGCATTAAAGAACCCCGACTACCAGGTCAGCGTTGCCGATATGGAAGCATGGGAAAAAATTAATGGAAACATACCCGATGATGCGATCGTATTATTCCATACCGGCTATGGTTCGTTCTATCCCGATGCAAAAAAATATCTTGGTACCAGCGAACGTGGCGCTGAAGCGGTTGCCAAACTGCATTTTCCGGGCATTCATCCCGATGCTGGGGTATGGCTGGCAACCAAAAGGAAAATTAAAGCTGTTGGACTGGATGCAGCCAGTGTTGATTACGGCCAGTCAAAAGATTTTAAAACACACCAGGTCCTGTACGAAAAAAATATCTGCGGTTTTGAGAATGTAGCTCACCTTGACAAACTGCCACCAAAAGATATTATATCATTGCATTGCCCATGAAAATAAAAAATGGAAGTGGTGGTCCATTGCGCATTATGGCCTGGGTAAAGAAATAGAAAGGGGGGACTTACGTCAATTGCTTTTTTCTTCATTTCTTAGACGAGTTTCACCCCACTGGCGCAAGCCTTTCGCCAGGATAACCTGATGCCTTTTTAATTTTCCGGACTGTGTCAGGAATGGCTTTTTCAAACGAGTCTCACCATGGCAATTATCAAGGTATTATCTATTGATAAATTATATTTGTGAATCTTTATAAAACAGGTATGGCAAAAGCTGTAAATAAAATAACTGTGGTGGATGAAATAATAGTGAACAAAATTTACTACATCCGAAAGCAAAAAATAATGTTGGACAGAGACCTGGCAGAATTATATGGTGTGCAGGCAATAAGATTAAGAGAACAGGTAAAAAGAAACCTGAACAGGTTTCCATCTAATTTTATGTTCAGGTTAACGGCAAAGTAAGTTGAAGCTATGGTATCGCAAAATGCGATACCATCAAAACAACAGTTAGGTGGGTTTTTACCTTATGCTTTTACAGAACATGGTGTATTGATGCTGGCAAATGTATTAAAAAGTAAACAAGCCCTGGATGTGAGTATAAGAGTTATAGAGATCTTTGTGAAAATGAGAGAAATGTTATCAACCAATAAAGATATTTTATTGCAGATGCAAAAAGTAGAAAAAAAATTAACTGCACACGATGCAGATATAAGATTGATCTTTGAAGCATTGAAACAATTATTAAATCCGCCGCAGCAACCAAGGAAAAGAATAGGATTTAAACCTGATGAATAAAAAATCTCCCACCGGCGGCCCTACTGGTGTTTGACAAGGACGTTGCCGGGAATCAGCCGGGAGGGCAGACGGGGGCAGTTCAAAATAATACCAGACTGCAAATACTATTTTTAAGTCTTTACCTTTATTGCTATTCTCTAACTATAAAATCTTCAAATGATCTCCATAAAAAGAGCAAAGGCAGAAGACCACCGGTCAATTGTTGACATTGGGAAAGTAGCAGTAGCAGAAGCTCACAGGGACAGTACTACAGCAGAAAATCTCGACGAGTACATGGATAAGCATTATAATGACGATGCCATCAAGAAAGAACTTGATGATCAAAATAATATTTATCATATCATCAGTTACAATGTCAGGCCGGCTGGGTTTTCAAAAATAGTATTAAATGCAAAAGAGCCGGCAATCGCAGCAGAAAATGTAACCAAGCTCGACCGGATCTATTTACTCAAAGAATACTTCGGTTTAAAATTAGGGTTTGAACTCTTGAAATTCAACATTGAACTGGCGAAAGACGATAACCAATCGGGTATGTATTTATACACCTGGACGGGGAATAAGAGGGCTATTGATTTTTATCTTAAGGCTGGGTTTACCATCATAGGGAGCCATAAATTTTATGTGACTGAAACGCATTATAACCTGAACCATTTGATGTTTCTTGATTTTGAAACTGGTTGAAATTTACCTTTGCTGCTGTTGGTCTTCGCTTTCACTTTAGCCTCGTTGCGAGGCACAGGAAACGAAAACGCAATAATAAAAAATGGTTCGTGAGCTACGGGCCAAAGCATGGAAAACAAATCTAAAGGTACCTGGCGGAGACGTCGCCGGGAATCCGTGTTTCGCTCAGCGGCTGTTATCCGTTCTTATCCGCCGCATCTGTGTTATCAGTGTTTCTATTACTTTTGCATCAAATTAAATAAAATGAAAGTAGAAGAACAACTGGCCATACGAAGCGGAAATCGATGCGAACTTTGTAAATCTCCTGAAAATTTAAAGCTGTTTGAAGTACCACCGCAAAACGGCCTTTCGGCCGATACCAGCATTATGCTATGCCCCAAATGCCTGGCACAAATTGAAAAGAAAGAAGAACCCGACAGTAAGCACTGGAGATGTTTAACTGAAAGTATGTGGAGCGAATTTGCCCCGGTGCAGGTAACTGCGTGGAGAATGCTTAACCGCCTGCGCAACGAAAGCTGGGCCAGCGAAAATCTGGATTTGCTTTACCTTACCGATGAAAACCTGGCCTGGGCAAAAGCTACAGGCGATCATGAGAGCGACGGCACTGTTGAACTGCACAGGGATAGCAACGGGCATATATTACAAAACGGCGATTCGGTAGTGCTGATAAAATCATTGGATGTTAAGGGTTCTACCCTCACTGCAAAACTGGGAACCGTAGTGAAAAATATCCGCATTGTGGAAGACAATACCGAACAGATAGAAGGAAAGGTTGAAGGCCAGCAGATCGTAATTCTTACTAAATATGTAAGGAAACAACAGGGATAAAAAAACAGCATTCGTTATACTGATATCGAAAAGGAGTTTGAAAAATATTCTATTCCCAGTAATGTCTTTCCTTGAGCCTAAGCTAAGCTGAGGTTCATTACTTGTAATCCGAATAATGACCAGCACAACAATCAAAGTTGGTGAATTGCATACCAACAACGACGGACGAGCTATGATGAGGTACTAATTAATTTCCCACCCTGTTGATCTCGTCTGATGCTCCGCCTTCAGACCGGTTTATCGCCTTCATCGCTTTACCAAAGCGCCAGCTAAAGCTCAGCCGCACAACCCTGGAGTCCCATTTAACCGTAAACGGTTCAGTAGAATTCTCAAATGTTGAATAGCCATTATAGTTCACGAAATAAGTGAGGTCGCGGATGCTCAGCCTCACTGTTCCTTTCTTCTTAAGTACCTGCTTGCCAACCCCAATATTCAGTTCGCCCTGTGGCTCCAGCCATTCCTGCAGGTCTATCTGGCTCTTGGTTTGGTAATAGCCACTCAGTTCAAAGCTCCATCCTTTTTTAAGCTGGAACTGGTTGTTGATGCTGATGTTAAGAACATTCACCCTTGCTGTGATAGGCGCCCATACCACACCCTTTATCACTTTATGATTGTACATTGCTACGGCAGTAAGGTTCCACCATTTGGTGACAGCAGTTTGAAAGGTTTCGGAAATACTGAAATTCCTGAATGAACCTACATTACCCCGTGTATAGATCATGACGTTCTTATTGGGATTACTGCTGCTGGAATCAATGATGAATATCTGCGAAAAATAATCCCTGAGGAAACTGTAAGAAACCTCCGTGGTAAGCTTTTGCTTGTATGTGTGGGCTACAGAAAAATTCCAGGTGTACTGTGGTTTGATGTAAGGGTTACCGGCTTCGAACGTGTATTTGTTCAGGATGGTGGTGAAAGGGTTCAGGTGCTGGAATGCAGGCCTGTCTATCCTTCTTCCTGCCCGGATGGTGATCGTGTGATTACTGTCTGCATTGTAAGAGAGGAACGCAGTTGGGAATATGCTGCCATAGTTCCGTTTAAATGCCGAGTCTTTTACAATAGCATTTCCAAGCTGGTTAGCTTTATAGAAAGTATGTTCATAACGCAGACCAGCCTGCCAGTGCCATTTACCTCTTTCTGCATCAACACTTGCATAAGCAGCGCTGATCGTTTCATTATATAAAAAATGATTGCTGCGGTTGAGGTCGGTTTGCCAGGGAGCATTATTGGTTGCCAGGTAATACTCAGCAAGATTATCTGTCTTATTCATTGCTGTTTTCAGGCCAGTCTCCAACAGGATTTTTTTAAACTGCTTACTGTAATCTGCTTTTGCCGTAAAGATCTTGAGCTTAGAAGGGATATTTCCCTTTGTAGCATCAATGTCGCTGCCCGGCGCTATTAACTGGGTTTGGTATTGCTGATCGCCTTTGATGGTGAAATTCACATAGTCGAGGTCAACTGCCAGTTCACTTCCGCCATTGAGTTTGAACCTGCCATTGATGTTCAAACCGCCTCTTTTGAATTTGCGGTTGTTCTCACCCCAGGTGTTGATGGAAGAATCTATGTTGTGATAGGGGTCCATCCAGTCAATGGAACTACTACTGGTTCCTTTCCTGCTGAAGCCGCCGCCGGTAAATACAACCCCGAACGTGGTATTCTTATTCAGGAAAAAGTCGAAGCCTGTTTTGATATTTTGTCCGAACTGTTTATTCCTTTGATAATTGGGTTGTTCCAATAATACAGAGTCTTCATTCCTGGTATTGTAATATGTCCGCAATGTCCACAGATCCATCTTCTCCCTGCTGGCACGTATGCCATAGTTCATGAACCAGTTCACTTTTCCATACCGGTAATTGAGGTTGAGTGAATTGCCGGTTTTAGTATAGATACCTTGTCCCAAACTTAAGTTCATCGACCCATTGAAACCCTTCACCCGGTTAGCTTTCATCTTGATGTTGATGATACCGGCATTGCCGGCTGCATCATATTTGGCCCCGGGATTTTCAATCAGTTCAACCACATCTACCTGTGAAGCAGGGATGCTTTGCAGGTAAGCCTGCAGGTCCTGGCCGCTTAGCTGCGTTGGCTTGCTATCAATCAATACAGTAACTGAGGGTTTTCCCTTCATGATGATGGAGCCATCCTTATTCACGGTTATGCCGGGGGATTTTTCCAATACATCCATCACCGAAGCCCCTGCATTTGAAATAGAAGCTTCCGGGTTCACAACTGTTTTATCAGGAAGGAACTGGATGGCCGGCTTTTTAGATGTAACCGTTACTTCATTCAGCATACGGCTTTCAGATCTCAGTGTAATGATATCAGCAAATGAGGTTTTGTTTGTGAGATCGGTCAATGGGCTGTACGCATCACTATACCCCGTCTGGCTGACACGAACAATGTATTTACCGGGATTGAGATCAGTAAATTCGAAAATGCCGGTTGATCCGGCAGTGCCTGAACGAATGACCGCTGAATCCTGGTTCAGTAAATAGACTGTGGAACCAGGTAGTGTTTTTTTCTGTTCATTCGTTACCGTGATCCGGATATTCCGCTTATCCTGCCCCTGGGCAAGAACACAGGCAGAGGAAAGCAATAAAAAAAGAGGTAAAATGATCTTACGCATTGGCTATACGATTATCAACGAAACTATTACGGATAAGGAAGAATGATGCACATTTTTATTTTAATGGCAATAAACCTATATGAGCTAACCGCAAAGTTGTCTGATATTTATTACCAGCAACGAATAATATGCTAATGAGGTCTGACCACAAAGGTCACTGAGTTTTTCACGAAGTATACAGGGGCTTCGTGTTCTTTGTGGTTAATTTCTCTTTTTATTCTTTCTTCGTCTTCTCCATCGGCAGTTTTTCATCACGGCTCCATTCCTGCATACTACCATCATACACCTTCATAGTATAACCCAGTGAACGCCCCACTACATAATCCACGCAGGCAGTTTGCCCGATAAAACAATACAACACTATTTCCTTATTCTTATCCGGTGCAACACTGGTAAAATTCTTTTCCAGTATGGCTGGTGCTTTAATGCTATTGGTAGAGTCAACCATATCAGGATAGGGGATATTGAGCGCTCCACTTATATGCCCGTCCCTGGGATTGCCTGTAACATCGCCATCATACCAGCGTTTCATCCTTGCATCCACCACCAGTTTAGATCCTGTATTCAATGCACTTAATACATAGTCTTTATCTACCAGCACCGGGTTAATGCTGGCAACATAATTTCCTTTTTTATGAACAGTGGGTTTACTGGTAACAGCATAGCCTGCTTTTTTCCAGGCCTCAATGCCTCCATTTAAATATGATACTCTTCCCTGCAGGCCATAATATTCCAGCGAGCAGAACATTCTTGCAGTAATGGTAACGTCAGCACCTTTATGACACAGAACGATCTTTGAATTTTTATTGATGCCCAGGTCCTGTAAACGTTTTGTCGCCGTCTTCACATCCACAGCGTTCATGGTTGATTCGTATGTATCAGGCGCCAGCCAGTCGGCCCACAAAAAGCGGGAGCCTTCAATATGTTCCCTGTCAAAATCTCCTTTAATGACAAAGCCCGTGTATAAGATCACCAGGTTGGGATCATTTAAATTATCATGCAGCCACTGGGGCGATACGATAACAGGCTGCTGTGCCTTTACAGTAAAAAAGAATAAAAAGGCTATTACAGATAAATGTGTTCTTTTCATGAACGATAGTTTAATTACAAATTATCATTTGCCTGTTACAACAGGAAAATGTTTTTGATAAGCGGTTAAGAAGCTTGTCTTTTATTAAACCCCTGGGGCGGTTTTTTCCATTTGGCTTGGGGCACAAATATCTTTGTGTGCTTTGTGGTAAGACCAGGTCAACAACAAAGGGCATAATGATATTCACTAAGAACACAAAGTTGATCTCTGTATAGTAATCTGTTATCCCTTATCATTCCCTGCATCTGTTTCATCAGCGTCCTATTTATTATTGAGATCATATCCTGTCTCAACAAACATTCCATTCTTAACAACAAAACTGTTCTTGCCAACTTTTAATATCTCTCCTTCCTTCAGGCCCGAAAGATTGTACAGGTCAGCTTCCATTAAATGAACCGAACCGTTGGTCTTCCTGGCCAGGTTCAGGTAATCAATATTCACATTGAACTCGTTGGCGCCGCACACCACAATTCTTACGGGTTTGGTAAGCTGGTTCCACAACACTTTATCTTTTATGGCTGCCCAGTTATCTGCGATCATCACCTGGAAATCGGTTGCCGGAAAAACTTTTTCTGCTTTCAGCAAAGCCTCAATATTATTTTCCGGGTAGTCGCCACCTCCGCCTTTTAACATGGTTGCCTTCATCAGGGTCTCTACTTCAGCATAGCTGTTACAGGTTTTATAATAAATGCCGCCGGTACTGCCGGTCTTTTTATCCTTGTCAGGCATGTTATCACCGTCGTTAAAAAAAACAAAGTTCTTTGCTGAACTGCCAATGGGATTTGTTTTTACCCAAAGTAAAAGCTGTGCAGTGTATTTGTACATACTGCCGGTAACATCTCCCACTATGGTGGCCTTTTCCCATTTTGTTCTGTCCAGTATCTTCAAAATGGAAGTATCAGGGATTCCGCTTATCTTGATGGTAACAGCCGGTTTTTCTGTAATTGTGACGGTCTTTTTAGGAATGAGTACATCTTCGGCAACCCAGTGGGGATAGTAGATACGGATAGCGGTTGATCGCCTGAATTCTTTATACTCCGTTTTATTTATCAGGCCCTCATCCAATGCATCTTTAGGGTCACGTACTATAAACGAGTCGACCGGCGATTTTTTTGGAACGTCGTAATCTACAGATGAAATGCCGCCCCGGCCTACCTGTATATACCATTTGCCGTTTTGCAGTTTACGTGGCCGCTGGGCATATATTCTTTCCAGGGCGCTGGTTGCGCTGTCTTTTTTCTTTGCTGTTGCTGCTGGCTTTTCAGCAGGGGCAGGTGTGCCTGTTTTTACAATTTCCTCCAGCTTAACCACTTCTTTTTTGGCATTCTCTACCGTTTGTTCAGGCCTGAACTTAACGACAAGACCATGAAACATCGTTATAGCTTTTTCCCTTAATGCACCATCGGTTTGCTGAAAGAAATTTACCTGGGCCAACTGGCCTTCTTCAATAAAGGGGAAACGTTTTAAAAAAGAAGCAACCCTGCTTTTATTCAACGATACCAAAGATGCATTGATGGGGTAGTCGGTGCAGGCTACATCAATAAAAATATCACCGGCAGTTTTTAAGCCAACGGTGTCACCTGAAACTTCCAGGATATTGGAATAGCCAAAAGGCATGGTTACAATAACCTGTCCTGCTTTTATTTCTGCAGGCAAACTATACTTTTCAATAAAAACAGTTTTCTGGCAAAGACCTTTTGTAGATGCATGGAGAAGAAGAAGAAGGATATATTTTTGCACGGGCTATTGATTATGCAGCAAGTTAATATTTTTATATTTACTCCTTTCTGTTGCCGAAGGTAAAACGGCAGGCAGGTCTCCTGATCTGCGGCATAATTTAAATATAAAGTTTATATTCTTACAGCGCTCACCAATGGCTCCGGTTCATGAATGCTTAATGAAACAGCTTTGCCTTCTTTCATTTTAAAAATTATCTTCACCGACGGAGCGCCGGCGGGTAAAAAAGTATTTTCATCTGTTTTTGTAAGTCCTCTTGCAGTTGCACCTTTGCGGCCCAGTTGTAAATAGCCCAGCCGGTGCTGGTTAACCACCAGTATCTCATCTGCACCATCTCCAAAGCGGTATTCACCAAAATACATTTTCTTTTCTTCTTCGTTTATTTCAATTCCTTTTGGTTTAATATCCGCATTACCCAGGCTTTCCAGGTAGCTGATCACTTTGTTTACATTAGCACTGTCGGCTGCTGAGATATTTTTATCGGTAAGCCTGTTCTTTGCATGTTGTAATAAAGTAATGCCATGTGGCCCCGGGTTGCTTTGAATACCCGGAACAGTTTCAATGATCTCCTGCACACTCTTCAGCATCCCCATCATGGTAAAGGTGAAAATATCCGGCCTTGCTCCATGACTTATCAGCAGCTCGGCAATATCCCTGCGCCCTACATGCGAAGCAGCGCCGAGTGCAGTTTCCCAATCACCAAATCCCCAGTCCCAGGCAGCTTTGGCCAGCTCGGGCCGCTGGGTTATCATTTGCTTCACTTTATCAAAATCAAAATGAGAAGCGCCAACCACACTGCTTACCATGTTGTCGTTCATACTGGGATAGCGGTAAAAAAGCGGTTCACCGTCAGGCGAATGAGTTATTGTATGCAATGTTTCGTTTGCAGTGGCATATCCAAAAGTAGTGATACCGAGAAAGCCTAATGCAGATCTTTTCAGAAAACGCCGGCGTTCAAATGACATGTCGTTCATATAAATCAGTTTTAAGTGTAACAAGATTAAATTATTGAATCTGTACCAGGTATCCCTGCAAATTAAAGATGACCGGTATTATTACTTTATTGCAGGCAGGTAAGAGCTGTATTTTTCCGACAGCGGACAGGTTTTATCCTTCGCCGCCTTGCTTAGTGTCCTTTGTGCACCTTTCTTTGGCTCATTGAGGTAAAAAACACTTAACCACTAAGTACACAAAGTTTTGCTGCAACTGTTCTTCCCAACTCATAACTCATAATTTTACTTTTAATTTGCTTATGCCCGCTAACTACAAAAAATTAGACAACCCCGCCTGGTATGCTTTAACCGAAAGGCATGCAAACTTTGCGCAGGGCACGGCTGAGTTCAGGCGCTATGACCCGGGGATTGTTTTGTTCTCGGGGTTTGAAAGAGAAGCAAAGAATATTGCAGAACAGTTTGATGAAGTAATAGGAGTGGGAGAATCATTCTTTCTTTTTGATGATTATCCTGCATTGCCCCCGGGCTATGAAGTGGAAAAGATTGTACAATGTTTGCAGATGGTTTGTGAAAAACCGGTTGCGATTGATATCACCGAAAATATTGTTCTGCTTAATGAATCAAACTATGAAGAGATGTACCAATTAGTTAGTGAAGTATTCCCCGGTTATTACCTGCCCGGCACACCGGTGATGGGTGATTATTATGGCATCTTCAAAGAAGGAAAAATAGTTGCCATTGCAGGGGAGAGGTTGTGTATGGACGGACTTACCGAGATAAGCGCCGTGGTTACGCATCCCGATCACACAGGCCGCAAGTATGCACAGCAACTGTGTACATACCTGGCGGATAAAAATTTGCAATCAGGCATTACGCCCTTCCTGCACACAGGCCATAAAAATGAAAGGGCCATTAAGATATATGAACTTTTGGGGTACACAAAAAGAAGGATCATTCCTGTTACAAAAATAAAACGGGTAGCGCTTTCATAATAAAACTTTGTCTCCGTGGTTCGTGTGTCAGCAATCTTTTCCTTCCACCATTTTAATAATTCTTCCCTTTGGGCCGGTTATAACTTTTCCTTCAACCTGTTTCCATAATTGCCGAAGTTTTACCAATAAATTATTTGCTTCATCGAGGCTGTTCATTTCCAGTTCAACCAAAACATAATTGGGGTCATCGGTTTGGCGAAATATTCTATAGCGTATCACACCTGATCGTTTGCGGCCCATAGGATCACTGTCAAAGGCGTTTTTCCAGCCAGCATAATCAGGAACCGGGTGTTCAATTTGCAGAATGATCATAAAAATGATTTTTGGTTCTGCTATAAAGTTAGTCGTTTTTATTATTAGCTCAGCCCATGCCTACGGTTACAAACACTGCTTACTGATCTAGTTTAAATTCATTTGCCTTCAGGTCAATATTATGCTTTGCGGCAAAGGCCTTTTGTGCATCCTGGAAACCTTTATCGAATACCGCTTCCTTATCAGTGATTTTTTTAACAATTTCATTTGTCTCTTTACTTATTTCCTCGTTGCTTTTTTTTGAACTGAAAGAAAGGGAGACCAGTTGCCTGTATTCATTGGCCGCAATTCTTGAATAAAAAGAAAATAAACGGATTGCATTTGCTTTAAGCGCTGTATCGCCCTTAAAAGGAGTCATTATTTTTACGTTGTTAACTGATGAATCGGCCCGGGCCACAATTCTCATACGGGCCTTGTGTATTTCCACCGAATCGGTTGAATTGGTGAATACGCTGATGAATTCTTTCAGTGATTCTCCGATCTTTACCTGCTCGTCAACAATATAATCATTGTAAGCAACTGCTGTTGTAAATTTTTTGATTACCTGTGCAGGCGACTGGCTAGCCAGTACAAGAATGCAGAGTGCGGAAAAGATGATCTTCATATATGCAATATTTAAATTTTATTTTATTATTCTGATGGATATTTCATTTTACTTTTCCACCAAGTAACCTTAATTCCATATTCTCATAAGTATTTTTTTCTCCCGGGTTTTTGGCCAGGTGTAATAGTGCTTTCGCCAATGGTACAGAACCAATGATCTTACGGGGAGTAAGCAATTCAATCAGTGGAAAAAGCGGGGTTACCAGTTTGTAAGCAAAAGGCGCTCTCTTGTTTCTATGTTTAGGCCAGATGGCATCGGGCCGGGCAATAGTTATATTTTTTAACCCCGATCGCAGTAATGCATTCTCGGCTTTTCCTTTTATCCGGGCAAAGAGTACTTTACTTTTTTCTGAACGGTCGGCGCCATTGCCACTTAAAAAAACAAAATGGATGGAAGGGTTCACCGCAAGCATGGCTTTGGCAGCGGCAATGGTATAATCGTACGTTATAACTGCGTATTGTTCTTTGCTTACCTGCAACTGCGATATTCCGAGACACCAGATACAGGCATCGGAATTCCTAAAGTGATCTTTAACATCATCATACAATGAATAATCGTCGTGAATAACTGTGGTGATCTTTGGATGGGTTATTTCCAAAGGACGCCTTACCAATGCAATGATGCTTGTGATGGCATCATCATTAATGGCCTGTCGAACCACTTCGGAGCCTGCCATACCCGTAGCACCGGTGATGAGAACTTTCATTGTTTTTTTTCCGAAAGATAATGTTTTTAAATAAGTATTAATAAACAACCTGTTACATATATCCCGTATAATACGCAAGGATATTTACTGAAAAAATAGGGCATTTTCACTGCTGGTATTGCTTTATTCTCTCACTAATTTTATATCGTCGTTTAATCCAAAAAATACCGATATGAAAAACTTTACAATTCTTTTACTTGTTGTGATCTTCCTGGCTTCCTGTGCACAATCTGTGACCACACAGCAGGCTGCCGCCCGTAATTACAGGGGTGTAAGAGGGATCAGGTAAACAGGTGAGCATGCATGAGATTTTAAAGCTGCGGTAAAAACATTTAGTGCAGCTTTTTTGTTTATGTAACAGCCTTTGAAGAACAGTAATTTGTTGTCATGCCTTTAACATTCTATTCCGCTCATTTCAATACCTTTAAGTTTTAAATACGGGTTACCAGTTTTAACGCAGCAATGATCAGAAAGGTTTTTTATAGTGGGGTGTACGGTATGGTTTTTTTATTATTTTGTAAGCCCCTTGCCGCACAAGAAACTCCCTCAAAGGGCGATACGTTTTTTCTTGCCAAAAAAAAAGGGTTACTGGGCCGGTTGGGAAAATCCATTTCCACCACAACACATGGCGAAAACCCGGTTAAAATTGAGAACCCGTTCCTGGAATACCAGGGAAAGATCATCCGCTCCATTGAAACCATAATACTTGGATTTGAATACGACATCAATGATTCCAGCCGGGTGAGAACGGGTATTGCAGTAACAGTTGGTAAAGCGCTGCATAAGAACACATCATCTAAAGTTATCCGCAACAATCTTTTTTTTACTGAAGGCGATCCTGTGTATCCCTACCTGCTTGCCGATAATGAACGCTACCTGCGGGAACTCCCTTATACAAAAGATGCAAGGATAATAGTAAGTTATGCAGCCGGCAGTACCGATTCCGTGGATGTGGTAGTGCTTACCAAAGATGTTTTTTCCATCGGTACAAAAATTCTGATGAGCAACAGGGAAAAAGGCAGGGGAGAATTAAGGGAAGAAAATTTCCTGGGCAGTGGAACAAGGTTGTTGGTAAGTGGCTTTCATGAAAAAAGCCGTTACCCGCAAACAGGTATTGGCGCCGAGTTGATAAGAAGGAATATCGGGGGCTCATTTATTGACTGGACATCGGGATATAAAGATTATAATTACGCTTTCAGCAGTGGCCGAAACCAGGAAACGATTGTGTATACCCGGTTTGAAAAACCAATGGTGACTGCCTATATCCCCACTACTGGGGCTTTGGAATGGAGTTACCAGCGTACAAGGAATGTTTATGATGCTGATTCGCTCTACCGAAGTGATATAAAATATGCTTATTATAATGTAGATGCCTGGTTTGGCTATAGCCTTGACAGCAGGCGTTCGCTATATGCCAATAAACAAATAAGGGTGCATCGTTTCATTGCTATTCGTGGATTTAAGCAACACTTTCTCAGCTTGCCAACAAAATATCAGAAAGTATATGATTACCGCTTCACCGATCTCACCGGTGCATTGGCTTCACTCAATATTTTTAAACAGGTATTTTATAAGACCAGTTTTATTTATGGATTCGGTATCAGCGAAGACATTCCCGAAGGATTCAACTTTGCGCTAACAGGAGGTTTTGTAAAAAAGCAAAATACCAAAAGGCCTTACAGTGGTTTTGATGCCACGCTGGCAAGATTCAATAAACAGGGCTTTTACAGTAACTTCACGTTCAAGCTGGGAGGCTATTATTATCACAGCCGTTTTGAAGATGTTGATTTTTTATTTTCCGTAGACCATTTTACCCGCCTCAGGAAACTGAACGGGGCCTGGTACCATCGCCTCTTCATTGGTTCGGCCATTACTGCCCAGGCAAATCCATCGCTTAACACACCATTATACCTCAACAGTGAATATGGGCTGCCTTATTTTAACAATGGCAATGTAACTGCTGACCTTCGGGCAACAATAAAAGGGGAAACCGTTTTTTATAATACAACCAAGTTACTCGGCTTTCGCTTTGCGCCATTCCTGTTTACCGATGTAAGCCTGGTGAAACCTTATAAGATGGGTTTGCCCACAAGTGATATATATACTGCATTGGGTGGAGGAGTACGTACCCGTAACGAAAACCTGGTATTTGGCACCATTGAACTAAAGACCTATTATTTTCCAAGGCTTAATGGAAATATGAATCCGTGGAAAGTAGAACTGAATAGCAATATCAGGTTTAAATACAAGAGCAGCCTCATCAGCCGCCCTAATTTTATTATCGCTAACTAACAGGCCAGAACCCCCTTATTACCTGTTTATCTGCCCGGGGCGGCAGGTTCAGCAAAGGCGTACAAATAATGAATGAAAAAAATAAGATTACATCAGGTCAAGTGCCTTGGCTAAAAAGGTAGTGTTGAAAGGCAATACCATTGAACAATAAGATCCAATGGGTGACCAAAGCACTGCAAAAAAAGCAGCAACAGAGAGCAAAAATAATACCCAGTACAGACCGGTTCTCTTTTTAGTTGTTTCCATTGTAATAATTTCCTGCAAATATAATAAGGCAGAGCTAATTATCAGTAACTTTTTATTAGTATTGATTGTGTAAATTTTACGTAAAGTGGTATATTGCCGCTTCTTATAACCCTTTCGGATGATCTTGCATTTTTATTTGCGCTATTCAACTAAGTTTGGCCAGTCACTTATGGTGAGCGGCAATGTGAATGAGCTGGGCAATGGCGATATGGCCAAATCCTTCCTGCTTACTTATCTCAATGACCAGTTATGGCATGGCAGTTTGGAGATTGACGAGAAAAAACTCGATGATTCCATTACTTATAAATATATCCTCAACGATGAAAAAGGAGAGCTGGTACCGGAATTCGGCGACGACCGTAGTATTGATGTATCCAAAATAAAAACCGGCCGCATTGTTTTGTCCGATACCTGGAACCATCCCGGAGATTTTGAAAATGCTTTTTTTACTTCTGCATTCAGTGGGGTACTTCTGAAGGAGGACAAAGCAAAGACCCCTGCTTTAAAAGCTTCTTCTAAAATATTCACTCACGAATTCAGGGTAAAAGCGCCCCTGCTCAATGCAGATGAAGTGATCTGCATGAGTGGTTCCACTGCAGCACTCAACGAATGGGATAAGGAAAAAGTGGTCTTACTTTCAAAGAGTGGTAACTGGTGGACAGTAAGGATCGATCTTTCCAAAGTTCAGTTCCCGCTGGTATATAAATATGGTGTATATAATACCACCGCCAAAAAATTCAACCGCTTTGAGGATGGTAATAACCGGATATTACTAAATGAAGACCTGAACAACAGCATCGTCATTTTACACGATGGGTTTGCCAAAGTAATTAATAAAAACTGGAAGGGAACCGGTGTGGCTATCCCGGTATTCAGCTTGCGGAGTAAAAAAAGTTTTGGTACCGGAGAATTTACCGACCTGAAGCTATTGGTGAATTGGGCACAAAAAACAGGTATCAAAATGATACAATTACTGCCGGTGAATGATACAACGGCAACCGGCACCTGGAAGGATTCTTATCCTTATTCTGCAATCTCGGCCTTTGCATTGCATCCGCTTTTCCTTAACCTGGAGGAACTGGCCGGCAAAGTGCACGAATCTGTGGTTAATGCACTGGCCTCTCAAAAAAAGCAATTGAATAAACTGGCCGAGATCAATTACGAGGAAGTGATGAAATATAAGACTGCAGCTATCCGTGAGTTGTATAAGTTAAAAAAAAGCACCCTGAAAAACAATCCCGACTATTTTACCTATTTTGAACTGAACCGGCACTGGCTGGAACCTTATGCTGCATTTTCTTACCTGCGGGATAAATATAAAACAGCAGATTTCAGTACCTGGAAGACACATGCGGTTTACAGGGAAGATGAGATACAGAAACTAGTAAGCCCGGCTCAAAAACACTACGACGAGATAGCCCTGCATTATTTTACGCAATACCATCTTCACCTTCAATTGAAAGATGCTACCGAATATGCTCATAAGAATGGGATCATAATCAAGGGCGATATTCCTATCGGTATCTGCCGCAACAGTGTGGATGCATGGATAGAGCCGGAATTGTATCATATGGATGAACAGGCAGGTGCGCCACCCGATGCCTTTACGGCCAAAGGACAAAACTGGGGGTTTCCCACCTATAACTGGGAAGCCATGCAGAAAGATGGCTTTACGTGGTGGAGGAAACGTTTTGAGCAGATGAGCAATTATTTCGATGCCTTCCGCATTGATCATATTCTCGGCTTCTTTCGCATCTGGAGTATACCTATGCATGCCGTGGAAGGTATCATGGCCAGGTTTGTTCCTGCACTTCCGGTTTCCATCAACGAAATATTTGAAAAGAACATTGCTTTTGAAAGGCACCGCTATACCCAGCCCTATATCACCGACCCTATCCTGCTCGAGATATTTGGCGATAAGAAAAAAGATGCGGTTAAGAAGACTTTTTTTAATGGCAATAAGCTTAAAGAGAATTTCAACACCCAGCGTAAAGTGGAGGAATATTTTGCGAAGAATAATACATTCGACAATTCGGTAAAGCTGGGCCTGTATGATATCATCAGTAATGTGATCTTCTTTGAAGTGGATAATTCAAACGGGCAGAAGTTCCACTTCCGTATTTCGATGGAAGAGACCTCTTCATTCAAAAACCTTGATAAACATTCACAGGAAGAGCTGAAAAAATTATACATCAATTATTTTTATCACCGGCAAGATGAACTCTGGCGTAAGGAAGCCATGAAAAAACTGCCCGGCCTCAAGCGCAATACCGCTATGCTGGTTTGTGGTGAAGACCTCGGCATGGTTCCGCATTGTGTACCTGAAGTAATGGAGCAACTGGGTATATTAAGCCTTGAGATACAACGCATGCCCAAGAAAACAGGAATTGAATTCTTTCATCCCAAGGATGCCCCTTATTTAAGCGTGGTATCTCCATCTACACATGATATGAGCACCATTCGTGCCTGGTGGGAAGAAGACAGTTTTAAAACACGCCGCTTTTATAACCTGCTGATGGGGCACGGCGGTGAACCGCCACAGAGTTGTGAACCCTGGATTAATAAGGAGATCGTTCTTCAGCATTTGTACTCACCCGCTATGTGGAGCGTTTTTCAGCTTCAGGACCTGATGGGTATGAGCACAACCTTCAGGAGAAAGAACCCGGATGAAGAGAGGATCAACAATCCATCACAGTCGGAACATTACTGGAACTACCGGATGCACATTACCCTCGAAGACATGCTTAAAGAAAATGCATTCAATGAAGGTCTGAAAGGTTATGTGGAAGCCAGTGGAAGATGATTGTGCTGTCATTCCGACGCATCGTTCCTCAGCACAGGCTGTGGAGGAATCTGCCCGGCAGTATTACTAAAGTTGAACAGTAGAACATTACCTTGCAGATCCTTCGCTATCGCTCAGGATGACAAACCAATGAAAGTAAAATATAAAATATTCAATCTTCCTTTTCATCATCCTTTCACCATTTCCAAAGGAACAAAAACACATCAGCCAACCTTTGTTGTTGAGCTTGAGTTCATGGGCATAAAAGGTTACGGCGAAGCGCCTGCCATCAGTTATTATAATATACCCGTAGAGAAAATGGCAGAAGACCTAGAGCGAAAAAAAGTATTTGTTGAAAAATTCGCTTTCTCCGATCCCGAACGTTACTGGCACTACCTGCATCACCTGTTTCCTGCAAACCCTTTTTTAGTTTGTGCATTAGATATGGCAGGGTGGGACATTTATGGAAAATTAAAAAGAAAACAACTCCATGAATTGTGGCAACTAGATACCAGTACTGCGCCATTGACCGATTACACCATTGCCATTGATACCATGGAAAAGATGCTGGCCAAAATGAAAGAGAGGCCATGGCCCATTTATAAAATAAAAGTGGGTGTGGAAGGTGATATTGAAATGCTGGCAGAACTGCGTAAACATACCGATTCTATATTTCGGGTGGATGCCAATGCCGGCTGGACACTGGAACAGGCCCTGCAAAAAATACCATTGTTGCAAAAAATGGGAGTGGAACTGGTGGAACAACCCCTGGCAAAAGATGACTGGGAGGGAATGAAAATTTTGTATAAAGAATCCTCATTGCCATTGGTAGCTGATGAAAGCTGTGTTTTTGAAGCCGATGTGGAAAGATGTCATGGTTTTTTTCATGGCATCAATATAAAACTCACCAAGTGCAGCGGAATTACTCCTGCACGAAGGATGATAACCCGTGCCAGGGAACTGGGCATGATGGTGATGGTGGGCTGCATGAATGAAAGCTCGGTGGGCACGGCTGCTATTGCACAGTTGGCACCCATGCTTGACCAGGTAGATATGGATGGGCCGTTATTACTTGCAGAAGATATCGCTGCTGGGGTGAAATTTGATCTTGGTAAGATCATCTATAATGATATTCCCGGGTTGGGGATAGCGGTTGAACAATTCTAAAAGTATTCCAGCAAGAATCTCTTATCGGCAGGTGTAACAGGGGGACTATTTTAAAGACATTAATAGTTCTGTTTCTAACTTACTTTCATCGTTTGTCCAATGCCCATATATTTCAACATATGTCAGGATAGCTTCAAAGCCTTCCTTATTACCCCGCTGTG
Organism: Ferruginibacter sp.; assembly: GCA_044222465.1. Lineage (GTDB taxonomy): Bacteria > Bacteroidota > Bacteroidia > Chitinophagales > Chitinophagaceae > Ferruginibacter. Next base: position 7,646 of record JBGANE010000034.1, on the reverse strand, counting down.
AGGACCCAATGCGGACAAAAATTTTACTTTGATAAAGCAATTACATCCATAGCTACCAGATGACCCTCGGGCCACCGGTCACCTTGTATTGTTGACCGTGCTGGAGGATTCGTTTTAAAGAATTCTGCGTATGCTTCGTTCATTTCCTTAAAATATTTCCAATCTGTAAGAAAAACTGTCACCTTTACAACCCGGTCTAGATTACTACCCGCAGCTTCCAAAATGGTTTGAATGTTCCTGAGTACTTGCCTTGTTTGTTCTTTTATTCCGCCTTCAACAAGAATTCCGGTTAAAGGACTAAATGCACCTTGACCAGCTACAAATATGAAGTCCCCTGCACGAATGGCTTGAGAATAAGGGCCGACTGACTTTGGAGCTTTGTCAGTGGATATTACTTCACGTTTTATTTTTTGTTCATTTTGGTCTTGGGCAGATGCATGTCTGCTAAAGAGTAAGAGTAGCAGCAAAATAAAAAAACAGTTGGGTTTGAATGATATTATTTTCATAATTTAACTTTTTAGAATTTACACTTCTCAGGCGACTCTCTGCTTGGGGCTATGTGCCAGGCCGCAGGACTCGCCGTTAGGAAAAACGGTCAAATCAATATCTTCCAGTTCCATAAAATTCAATACCGGTATATACCTTGTTCTCCACCCAGATAAAACCTGGCAGAACTATGTTGATAGCTGACAGGCTTTTTAGCCAGCATCCATTTTCCTGTACATGGATTCTCATGCATATAATCGAGCTTTTGTATGATAAAAGAACTGCTGATACACTCCTTCCAATCAAAACTGTCATCCCATATTTCATGTAGCTTGCCTCTTTTTTTATCACTGCTGTTTACTCCATTTTCCAATTGTTGCAACAGGGCATTGAGCCCTTTTTCTTTTAATCGCTTTACAATTGCATAGCCAATAAATCTTTTCCCGTCACCGATGATTTTATTTATGGTTTTACCGGTTTTTCGGAATGCAATAGTTGCATGCAGGTGATTTGGCATGATTACATAGCCGGTAATGAAATGCCCTTGTTTATTGAGAATGTTAAACCAGTTGTATACCAGGTCATATCCATCAGTAATGTCGATAAGTTGCAACCATTTGTAACAGGTGAATGTTATGAAGAAATGGCCATGATCAAATGGTATTTCACTTTTTACCGGCATTGTACTAAGGTAGTTTATTTATTGTTGCTCCGTAGTACGGCGAGTCCTGCCGGCTATGCACAAGCTTGGGCAGAGACTCGCCTGAGAAGAGAAAAATATTCTTGCATACACCTGATATTGGCAGCTGTAATGATAACCTTTATATGATCCTTATCCCACCAAACACTTTGTTATCAATAGTTTGAATCCGTGGATTACGGACTAAGGCGTGGTATTGTTTGAAAAGAACATAAGTCCATCTTGATAAAAAGAGTGATTTTGTAATCAATTATATTTTTTTACCTTGTAGATACTAAAACTTTCGCTTATGAAAAGGTTTGCTCTCATGCTGCTCTTAGCCAGCACAGGTTTATTTTTATCTTCCCCGGTTTTGTCACAAAATGTGAGCACCCAAAAGCTTGTATATGCACCCGGCGAAAAGATCATTGTAACTTATTCAGGTTTTACCGGTGATGCAAAAGACTGGATAGATATTGTTCCTGCTTCTTATAGTGATGGACAGGGGCAGGGGAACTGGAAATATACATTTGGTGTAACGGCTGGTACAATGGAATTTTCCGGTTTTCCTTCCGGCGAATATGAAGTACGTGGGTTTTTCAGGAACGAGACAACTCCTGTGAGGGCACGTTACCGTTTCCGGGTAGGTAATGCTGACCAGAACCTGCAGGCAAAAACAGAGAAGTCAACCTACCTGCCATCAGAAAAGATAAAAGTGATCTTTTCCGGTTTCCCGGGTAATGGCACCGACTGGATAGATATTGTTCCGGCTGCTTATGGCGATGGCCAGGGCCAGGGAAACTGGCAATATACAAATGGCGCCCAAAAGGGCACCATGGACTTTCCGGGTTTTCCGGAAGGTAATTATGAAGTACGTGTTTTTTTCAAGAATGAAACTTCGCCGGTAAGGTATAGGTACCCATTTGTGGTGAGCAGCCGTATTGGTGCACAGTCGGATGATTCTTTTTGCAGGACCCCGTTAAGTGTTTTTTATGCCGGTATGGGTGGACTGGGTTCAGCATGGGGGCGAACAACTACGGAACCAACAACGATGACCCCAAAAGGGATTTTGGATATACAGAATAATATAGGAAATGCAAGGGATGCTTTGAATATGGTGAGGAAATGTATCAGTTTTGATATAAACAAAGTCAATACCCTTATCAGCCGTATGCCCTCATTAACTAATGTACAGGCCGAAGCGGAAATACAACAGTTGATAAGAGAACTGCAGACTGCCATTGCCCAATCAACCGCCACCTGTGACCATGGCTTCACCTTCTCATCACTGTTTGTTACAGGTGTGCATGTGGGGGCAGCACAGGCACATGCCTCTGGCCGCATGTGTATGCCGGCGCCAATGCCAATGGCTTTTCAAATTGTGATACGCAACCATTTGAATACTGCAAGAGATGCTTTTGCAGCATTTCTTCCCTGTGTGCCGGGCTTTTCATTAAGCCAGTTTGATAATGTTCCGCTTAACAGCCCTGTTTCCACAGAGGCACATACAAACATTGTAGGTTTGCACACACTCATATTGTGGAATATTGCACTTACGAAATGCTGTTGTTATTGTAAATAACGGCCTTTGCGTTGCATAGTTCTTTGCCATGGTTTCACTCACGAACCATTTTTGTTATTTGTTTCCTAGCAAAGTCTCTCGGTTGTTTTGTGTGCTGGCTGAGGACGTTGCGTAAATTATTTAAGTTTCGTTGACGCAACGTCCCTTGCAGGAGACGTTGCTGGGAAGAAATGTGTTTTTATTTCTTAGCAAATTCCTTGCAGGAGGCGTTGCTGAGAAAATGCGTTCGCCTGCGTCAATCTATTTTTTTGTTGCAAAATATAAGTATTTGATTTTCGACGGATTTAATATTAAGCAGTGTCTGATTTAGTATGAAGAGCCTTTCTTCTTTCGGTTTCTTTGACATGAATGAGCTAAATGCTTCAGGAGTAGTTTGTTTTACTGAGTCAAACTTATGTGTTATAATCTCTGCATTTTTGTTTACGGCCTCATCTATCTCTGGGTCAATGCTCAAGATTTTGACTTTATAAAAATTTAATCTTATATAAAGTGAATCACTAACACTCTTAACTGAATCGAACTGTAAATTAGAAATGAGTTTCCCAATGTAACTGCTGATCTCATTTGTCCTGTATTGAAGATATTGAGTTTTCGGAAACCAATTGCTTGCCTTTTGAGCAGTTTTATCATTTGCAAGTTTTTCCACTAGCACTTTATAAATGCTATCATTCTGAGTTTTGAGTCTATTGTTTAAAACATTTAAAGTATCATTCATCGTCTGAAAACTGAGAGAGTTTGTCTGATGATTATTGGAACATGAGTTAAAAATTATAATAAGCGACAAAAGAGCGAACGGTATTAAATCTTGTTTTATTGTCATTTTAAAGAATTGAAATTTTAAGACAGGTGACTCACAACATTTGTATTGGCGTAACTCAGGGTACAGTTTTGTATTGACTATCAGTGCAAATATGTACCCACATACATTTTCTAACTCCCCATCAGCTTACTCTTCTGTGCTACATATTCCTCCTGTGTAATGGCGCCCTTTTGCAATAGCTCAAAAAGTTTATGCAGTTCATCGGCTATCATTTGTGGCGAGGGCTGGCTGCCTACATTTACATTTGTTCTTGCAATGGCTTCGGCAAGCTGGGTGGCCTGGTTGGCTATCTGCATTTTTATATTCTTCCTGTGCATGGGTAATGGTGTCCTTCAAAAGTTTGGGATGATGAATGAGGTTATACGTTGTTTCCCCCAGTTCAGCTGCGGTTTGTATATCCACATTCCCAAAACCAAAAAGCCGTCCCCAGATGGATTGGTCGTATTCCACATTATTTATTTTATCCAACGGGCTTTCTTTGGAATAGCGGGTAAAGAACCCACTTTCATCTACCACCCTTAAATTGGTTACGCACCAAAGGTTGTTCTTCCAGTTGATGTATTCAATTAAGGGATAAAGCGCCGTTAATAAGATAATGATAAAGTCAACCCGGTAGTTTTTGATAAATACAAGTAACAAAATGGCCAGCATGAGCCAGGCTAAAAAAGGCAGCGCCAGTTTTAACCAGTGCTGCCTTATTATGAGGAGTTTCTTTTCGTCTTTTTTAAGTATTGTTCTCATGAAGCGTTTAAGAAGTTTAAAAGGTTCAAGACGTTCAAGGTCTCATCTAAATTACTAAATAACCTTTAAACCTTTTAAACTTCTTAAACTTTTTAAACCTGCTACCATATCCTCACCCTCAAACTATCTGCCCGGTACATTTTATCGCCGGGTTTCACATTGAAGGTGGTATAAAATTCATCCACATCAACAAAAGGCCCGTTTACCCTGTATTTGGCAGGTGAGTGAACATCGGTCAGTAAACGGCTCCTTAATTGTTCTTCTCTTGTATGTCCTAACCAGCCCAGGGCATAACCCATAAAATAGCGTTGCATGGGAGTGAGGCCGGCAATGGTTTTATTGTCTTTATACTGCTGCGTTTTTTTAAATGCCTCAATGCCCAGTAAAATACCACCAAGGTCGGCAATGTTTTCTCCCAGTGTGGCTTTACCGTTTATGTGGTAACCTTTCACGGGTTCAAACTCGTTGAATTGTTTTACCATCACCTCGGCTCTTTTATTAAATGATTCCTCGTCGGTCTTTGTCCACCAGCTTACTAAATTTCCTTTGGCGTCGTACTGCCTTCCTTCATCATCAAAGCCATGGGTTATTTCGTGGCCGATGGTACTGGCGCCACCATAACCATATACCACGGCATCATCCAGTTCCTCATCCCGGTAACCGGGTACAGTGAATATGCCTGCTGGCAATACAATTTCATTATTGCTTGGGTTGTAATAGGCATTATAGGTTTGTGGTGTCATATCCCACTCATCACGGTCAACCGGTTTACCCAGTTTATTATATTCATAATTATGCCACCACAACCTGGAGTTCATGTAATTTTTTGCCAGGCTTTCCCTGCCTATTTCCATAGCCGAAAAATCTTTCCATTTATCCGGATAACCTACTTTGCTTTTTATAGCCGCTAATTTGGCATAGGCTTTTTGTTTGGTGCTGTCGCTCATCCAGCCAAGTTTTGCAATACGGTCTTTTAATGCAGTGCGTATGTCTTCCACCATTACGGTATAACGTTTTTTTGCTGTTTCGTTGAAGAATTCTTTCACATATAACTGGCCCAGCATTTCACCCATGGCCCCTTCTTCCATTTGTATGGCCCGTTTCCATCTTGGCTTTCTTTCTTTGGCGCCGCTAAATAGTTTATTGAAATTAAAAGCTTCAATACCGTATACATCGGGTAGTACTCCAGAGAGGTCGCTGATGAGGTTGAATTTCACATATTGTTTCCAATCGGCGAGAGGTGTTTTGGTCAGGATATCATTCAATGCTTTAAAAAATTCCGGCTGGCCAACGATCACCGAATCCACGGCCTTTACATCAATGGTCTTTAAATAAGATACCCAGTCAATGTTCACGGCCATCTTGTTCAGGTCGGCGATGGTCATCTTATTATAGTTTTTGTAGGGGTCCCTAAGGTCTTCCAGTTTACGGGAAGCAGTGGCCAGTTTGGTTTCCATGGCAAGTATATTCTTTGCCGCAGTGGCAGCAACCGTTGCCTCTTCACCGGCCATGGTAAGTATCTTCGTAATATATTTTACATACTCATTGCGGATATTTATGGTTGCCGAATCTGTTTTGAAATAATATTCCCTTTCAGGCAAACCTATTCCGCCCTGCCATAAAGTATAAGCCATCACATCACTTTGTTTGGCATCCTGCGATACATACTCGGCAAATAAAGTTGAGGAACCTATCTTTTTAAGATCAGCAACAACACTTACCAGCGACTTTACATCTGTTATGGCATTTACTTTATCCAGTAAAGGCTGAATGGGTTTTAATCCATCTGCTTCAATTTTGGCGCTGTCCATGGCCATGGTCCAGAAGTCGCCGATCTTTTGGTCATTGCTTCCTTTTGCCGCATTGCTTGCAGCTGCTTTTTCGGAGATTTCCCTCAACCGTTTCAGGTTCTCTTCAATTACCAAATTGCCGATGCCCCAGCTGGATTGTTCGCCGGGTATGGGGTTTTGTTTGATCCATCCGCCGTTGGCATAGTCAAAAAAATCGGCGGCAGGGTTCACTGTGCTGTCAACATTAGCAGCAAGCACATCTTGTTTAGGGGTTGTTGTTTTGTCATTACTGTTGCAGGAAATGATTCCTGTAAAGGCTACGCAAGCAAATAATATTTTTCTCATTTAAATAGATTTATTTATAAATGTAAAGAATGATTGGAGAGCCTGGATTATTTTTTGACAAGCGGTTGGTAAAATAAAATTTGTTAAGTTGCATGCCCATTTCGGGATGTAGCGCAGCCCGGTAGCGCACTACGTTCGGGACGTAGGGGCCGCTGGTTCGAATCCAGTCATCCCGACAGTTTGGTTTTGATCTGGGTATTTTATGTATAGCTGTTTGCATTTCCAAAACAGAGAAATAGGCCTTATTTACGTACATTTAAATAACCAAATCAGCTATGGGAAAAAACAATAAATACCTCGTTCCGTTTATTTTAGTTACCAGTTTATTTTTTTTGTGGGCATTCCTGCATAATATCAATCCCATCCTTATCCCTCATCTTAAGAAAGCGTGTCAACTTTCCGATACACAATCTGCTTTTATAGATACAGCAGTATACCTTGCTTATTTTTCCATTGCATTGCCGGCAGGATGGTTCATGCACAGGTTTGGGTATAAGAAAGGAATTCTTTTTGGCCTGTTCCTTTATGGAGCCGGGGCATTGCTTTTTGTTCCGGCTGCCAATGCAAAGGATTATTCTTTTTTTCTTTTAGGTTTATTCATTATCGCATCGGGGGCCACATTTTTAGAAACAGTGGCCAATCCCTATATCACCAGGTTAGGCGATGAAAAAACTTCGGCACAAAGATTAAATCTTGCCCAATCATTTAATGGCGTGGGTGCATTCATTGCACCCATCATTGGCGGACAGTTCATTTTATCAGGCGTTGAATATTCCAAAGAACAACTGCAGCAGATGGATCCGGCTGCGCTGAATACTTATCTTCATACAGAAGCGTCCACGGTTAAAGTACCATACCTCGTCATTGCAGCAGTTGTATTTGTGTTGCTGGCATTATTCTTTGTTACCCGGCTGCCGGAAATAAAAGAAACAGATGCCGGTGCGTCTTCTGAATTTTCTTTTAAGGTACTCCGGCATAAACATTTAGTATGGGCCATCATTGCACAATTCTTTTATGTGGGTGCACAGACATGTGTGGGAAGTTTCTTCATACGTTTTTCAAAATACACCGAAGATATGGGTGAAAAAAATGCTGCCTTCCTGTGGGGCTCTGTGGCAATGGTAGGATTTATGATCGGCCGCTTTTCGGGAACATTCTTTATGAAGTATATTAAACCTGCAAAATTATTGGGCATCTATGCAT
>JBGANE010000033.1:0-29658 GCA_044222465.1 Ferruginibacter sp. | reverse complement strand
AAGCCCAATCCTGTTTTAGTGTTGCAGCCGGTAATGATACCACCATTTCTTGTATACAGACATGTCTTGATTTAAAAGCAAGAATACCTGATATCAGAACATCTGAAACATACAAAGTAATTTCAATTCCCTATACTCCGTATGCATACACAACACCCGGAGGTACAACTGACCCTGCAGTTAATTCCGATGATCATTTTTCCAATTCTTTTTTCCTTCCCTTTCCATTCTGTTTTTATGGAAATACATATAATCAACTTTGTGTCGGTTCAAATGGTGTTTTAACATTTGATGTTATGCTGAACAATAATACAATTGAAGGATATTTTATGCGCCCGGGTGATACGATTTGGTATGCCGGAAGTAATCCTAATGTACAGGCAACTTATTACGCTCCCAGAGCAAGCCTTTTTTTAGCTTATTTTGACATGGACCCTTCCACCTCTCCAACAGGTAATAAAATCGAATGGAGAGTTGAAGGTACAGCTCCTTGCAGGAGATTTGTTGTATCTTATTATCACGTAGGATTTTGGGATATAGCTATTTGTCCCAATACAAATCCTCAGAATCTATGTACTATGCAAGCTGTATTATATGAAGGATCAGGAATTATTGACATCTTTTATGAAAATAAGCCTTCTTGTGTAGGCTCAACTGATGGAGAACTTGCAATTGCCGGCTTACAAAACTGGACAAGAGATCAGGCTGTAGTTTTACCCGGAAGAAATGGTACAGCATGGACAGCCGTTAGAGAAGGCTGGCGTTTTGTTCCGAATGGCTCAACCTCACTTTTAGATAGTGTAGCACTCTATAAAAACGGGGTATGGTTTGCGCCTGGTACTACTGTTGATCTGGGCAATGGTGAATTGGAAGCGACTTTTAATGTTTGTCAAAATGAAGATAGCATGAGTTATGTGGTAAGGGCTTTTTACAGGCAATGCGATAACGCTGCCATACAAACCGAAGGTTCCGATACCATGATCGTTTACAAAACATTGAATCCTGTTACAGCAGTTGTAAATAATGCACTGTGTAACGGCACATCAACAGGAAGAATAACAGTTACCGGCCCGCTTGCGGCAAATATTGAGTATTCAATAAATGGCGGAGCCAGTTGGCAGGCTTCTCCTGTTTTTAATAATGTAGCTGCTGGTACTTATACAGTGGAAGCAAGACTGGTGGCATCGCTTTGCGGTGGTTCAACTACTGCAACTGTTACTGAACCCGCCATTTTAACTTCAACAGCCGTTCCTTCTTCTTTTGCCACCTGCCCCAATAATGACGGTTCTATCACTATTACAGCAGCAGGGGGAACAGCAGCCTATCAGTATTCAATTGACGGAGGCATCAACTACCAGGCAGGTAATGTGTTCAGCAATTTGCCTGCAGGTAATTATAACAATATTAGAGTTAGGGATGCCAATGGTTGTATTTCGAATGCAGGTGTCATAATTAATTTAATTGATACTATGCGTTTGGAACTGGGGCCCGACAGTACCATTTGTTTTGGAAGTTCCATTACTTTATTACCACAAACCAATCCGCAGACAGATACATTTAAATGGACACCTGCTACCTGGTTAAATTATGATACGGCAAAGAACCCGGTTGCATCACCCATTGATACGATTAAATATTACCTGGCTGCCAAATGGGGGGTTTGCCAGCGAATAGATTCCATTACTATAAATGTGTTGCATAAACCAGTTGTTTATGCAGGAACAGACACAACCATCTGCTATAAAACAAATGCTGTTTTAATCGGCAGCGCTTTCAATTTATCAGGCCCGGTAAATTTCTCATGGTCGCCGCCGGATTCTTTAAATACACCAAATGCGCCCATTACTATTGCAAGAATAGATACCAGCAGGCAGTTTACTTTAACTGTTACTGATAACTATGGTTGTAATTTTTCCGTTAGCGACAGTGTTTGGGTGATCATGATGCCACCACTTGTGGTATTTGCCGGTAATGATACCAATGCGATCATCAACAGGCCACACCAATTGCTGGCCAGTGGTGGAAACAATTATGTGTGGAGCCCGGTTGGCCCGCTGAACAATCCTTTTATAGCAAATCCTCTTGCCATACTTAATGCCGATACTTATTTCAGGGTGGTGGTTACCGATGCTATTGGCTGTACAGATGATGACACCGTATTTATAAAAGTGTATGAAGGGCCCATGTATTATATACCCAATGCATTCTCTCCGAATGGCGATGGACAAAATGATATATTCCGCCCCATCCCGGTAGGCATTCAAAGTACAGAGTACTTCAGGGTATTCAACCGCTATGGAGAGCTGATGTATCAAACCAATAAATGGATGGAAGGATGGGATGGTACGATAAAAGGGAAGCCTTCTGCATCCGGTACTTATGCATGGATGATAAAAGGTGTTGACAAGAATGGAAGGGTTGTTGAAATGAAGGGTACCGTTATACTGATAAGATAACTTATTCCAGGGATCTATATGAAAGGCCGGGGGATGCTCCGGTCTTTTATTTTACAGCCGTTTCAGCATCCAGCACTTCAAATGTGCGGGTATAAAATGAATATGCCTCTTCGGGGGATTCGCCGATACATACGATACCCATTTTCCCGAACTGCGATAAAGCGCCGATCATGTGAAACATTACTCCTTTTTGTGTAGCGCCGTCAAAATGTAATCCATGAAACATGGCAATATCGATCAGGTCCTGTGGTGTTAAACCCTTATAGCTTTCACGTTGCAGGTTGTCGGAAGCAAAGTAGTACCGCTGTTGTTTTCCGGGTGTTTCAAACAATCCTGTGTTCTCATCATAATACCCGTTGGTTAAAAACTGCAGCATCAGGAATGGATGGGTCGTTCCTCCTTTACGAAGGTTTATTTCAATGGCATAGTGCTTCCAGGTTTCTTTTTCTTTTACCGAAACAAAATCGATACTAAACCTACCCAGCACACCTGCCTTTTTTAACTCCCCCGCAATAGCCCTTCCTATTTGTGCAATCTCTACACGATATGCGGCATCTGCAGGAAAATGAGCACCAAGAAATACCTGTCCGCTTTCTCCACCCAGCACCTGGTCGTGTGTGGAAATAATATCCACTTCGCCCAGCGGATTTATCCTGCATTGTACCGACGGTGAAGCTTTCACATCTCCTTCCACGAATTCCTCCACGATGCCTTGCATCAATTCGAATTTCTCAAGGAACATTTTCATGCTAAGGTCTTTTGCAACAGGAATGATGGATTTGTATAGGTTATGGTGTGTCCAGTCGTACATTTCCTTTTTGGAAATATGCTCAGGGTATTTCAGTATAGCATTCCCATCACCGGAAAAACCGTCATTCAGTTTGATGACCGCCTTCTTAAGGTTTGGATACATATCTTTTAAACCGGCCACTGCATGAACGATATCATCATAGCATTGCAGGTTTTCTGCACCGGCCGGTATGGTTGCCCCCGCTTTCAGGAATACCCGCCTGCTCCCACTCTTGGTTCCCAGGTAGATCAATGAAGGATCGCAGCCATAAATGGGAAGACCAAGTCGTACTGCCAGTGTTCTTTCATATGCTGTAGTATTAAAACAGGCTATATGCGCCACATGCCCGGCATGAACACTTTGTTTGATCCTTTCTATGAGTCTTGGCCTTTGCAAGATTTTTTCCGTAAGCGGTGTTGACGAACAGTCATAACAACTGAGCAATGTCAATCTTTCTCTTGCATGAAAACCGGTAATACCCGGTAATAGGTGCAGGTAATAATCAATGATCACCGGATCGATAGGCATGCTACTTACATATACTACATTGGTACGAGGCATACGCAGTAACATCAGCAGGCATAAAAGTCTTTCTTCATAGTGCAAAGCGCCATCTACTTTTCCGAGCACTTCAAGATCGAGTGTAAGACTGGGTATCACCACAATTGTCTTGGGCGCCAGGTTATCCGGAAAAAATAATTCGAACTGGTTGGCAAATCCTTCCTGTATCTTCTCAAAAGCTTTTAACTCTTCAGGCGAACCCGGGCCGGGCTGGCAGCTCGAACAATAATCAAACAGGATCTTCTCCCTCTGCACTGCAGTTTCTGTAATTGTCATAATTTCTAATATTAGGCAGTTGCAAGATGACAAAAACTAAAAAAACATAAACTGAGATTCGTCATGATAAAAAGCATTATATATCATCTTATTCAATTTTTGCCTTTTTACAGAATATATTAATTCACAATGCGTTAATAAAAGCAGTTATTGCATAAAAGAGCTTTTTTAAAAAATTGTTATGTTTGTATATGAGCATGACCGAAAAACGATCAATCCGTATTGCTATTCTCGATATGTATGAAGGTGTTGCCAACCAGGGCATGCGCTGCCTTCGTGAAATACTCAATCAATTTGGTGAAACTAATCACCTTAATCTTGACTGGGATGAATTTGAAGTAAGGCTGAAAAAAGAAGTTCCTGATCTCAGCTACGATATTTATATCTCATCGGGCGGCCCCGGCAGCCCCCTTGACAGCGAAGGAAGCGAATGGGAAAAAATATATTTTTCCTGGTTAAAAAAACTGGAATCATGGAACGAGAACCCTGCCCATGTTCAAAAAAAACAGGTATTCTTTATCTGCCATTCATTTCAGTTGGTTTGCCGGCATTATAATATTGCCAGGATAAGTAAAAGAAAAAGTACGGCCTTCGGTATCTTTCCTATGCATCTTTTGGCCGATGGTAAAAATGAGATCATATTCAACGGGCTGAAGGACCCTTTTTATTCTGTTGACAGCCGCGACTTCCAGGTTACAGAACCCAACCACAATAAACTGAAGCAAATGGGCGCTTCAATTCTGGCCATTGAAAAAGAACGTCCACATGTACCGCTTGAAAGAGCAGTAATGGCAATCCGTTTCAATGAAAATATGATCGGTACCCAATTCCACCCCGAAGCCGATGCCGTAGGTATGAGCCTGCACCTGCAAACTGATGAAAAGAAAAAAACTGTCATCGAAAATCATGGCCTGGAAAAATGGCAATCCATGATCGACCATTTAAATGACCCCGAAAAGATCATGTGGACCTACGCCCATGTTATTCCCAACTTTTTATTTTACGCAGTAGAAGCGTTGCAACCCGTTGAAGTATAGGAACAAAATCAGTTCAATTTAAGCCAGCTAACTTCCAAAGGCAAAATTTATTCTTTTGTACCTGTCGTGCTGAGGTTCTAAGCATCCCTGTAAAACATAATACAAATGAGGTGCTTTGAACCTCAGCATGACAAAAGCGGGTGGTAAATGAATTTTTATGATTATTTTTATTGTATACAACAAGAATAATCTAAAGCTATATTTTACATGGTAAAAGAACTGAGAGAAAAATTCAACGCTGCATTTTCAAAAGAGAAATATGATGCCTATATGGCAAAGATAGAAGCGCTGCATCCGGGCGCTCTTGATTTCAGAAATGCAGAAACACCTGTTTTTGTTCCTGCAGCATTTAAAAATAAAATGCTCGGCGCCTGCGAAGATATTATTGATGTGATCGTTGACCCGAAATTCATATCGCTTACCGAACGTGGTATTCCTGCTAACGTAAAAGTGCCAAATGAGAACGGCCACGCTGAATTCATTGTATTTGATTTTGGTATTTGCGAAAATGAAGATGGAGAGTTAGAACCCCAGCTGATAGAAATGCAGGGCTTCCCTACTTTGTATGCATTCCAGGCTTTTCACTCCGAACTGACTGCCGGGTATGCAGACTTACCAGCCAATTTTTCCCCGTATTTAAATGGGTATAATAAAGAGACCTATACAGCATTGTTAAAAGAGATCATTGTTGGTGACATGAACCCCGAAAATGTAATATTGCTTGAGATATTTCCCGAACAGCAAAAAACAAGGATCGATTTTTATTGCACCGAACAACTACTTGGTATCAAGATGGTGTGCCTGACCAAATTAATAGCAGAAGGCAAGAAATTATTTTATGACAATAACGGTGTAAAGACCGAAATAAAAAGAATTTATAACCGTCTCATTTTTGACGACCTGCAAAAGCAGGAAGGCTTAGGTGATGTGGTTGACCTTACCAAAGATTATGATGTAGAGTGGGTACCGCACCCTAACTGGTTTTATCGCATCAGTAAATTCACTCTGCCATTTATTCACAACCCCTATGTTCCGCAAACTTATTTTTTGAATGAATTGAAACAAATGCCTGCCGACCTGGAGAATTATGTATTGAAACCCTTGTTTTCTTTTGCCGGTATGGGTGTGGTAATAGATGTTACGCCCCAGGATATTGAAAATGTAAAGGACCCTGAGAACTGGATCTTACAGAAAAAAGTAAAATACGCCGATGTGATCGACACTCCCGACGAGCCTGCCAAAGCAGAGATACGCCTCTTTTATTTTTGGAAAAAAGACTGGCCAAAGCCAAAAGCCGTACATAATCTGGCCAGGTTAAGCAAAGGAAAGATGATAGGTACACGTTACAATAAAAATAAAGAGTGGGTTGGCGGTAATGTAGCGTTCTTTGAGACCCTCTAACTCCCTACCACAACTAAGCGAAAATCTAAAAATATTGAAATGAAAAATGGCTTAGCAAGATTTGATTTCTTCCTTAACCAGTTACAGGCCCTGCTTTATAAAGCTGCAAGGCAAAAGAACCCGGCACTCTGGCTTTACCAGAATAATGCCCGTACCACGCTGTTCATGCTTGAAGCCCTGGCTAAGATCTACACAGGCTTACACAACAAGAAAAAATTCGGCAAGCTGAAAGAACATTTTAAGCTTTTGGAAGATGCTATCGGGCAGATAGATTATTACGATGCTTTTGCAAAAGAATTTGCCGGCAATAAAAAAATACCTGCTCCTATCATTGCTTACCTGCAGGCACAGACCAGGGAAAAGATCCAGAGCCTGAATGAGATACTAAAAGAAAAAGAATGGCTGAGCGAAGGAAATAAACGGATGACGAAGACCAGGAAGAAACTGGCCGAAGCCGATTGGAAAAAAGAAAAAGAGGAAATAAAAGAGATTCGCTGTTTTTATATGCAGGGCATAAAAGAAATATTAAATTTTGTCAACCAAAAGAATTTCCGTTTTGGAAATGTGGAAACCGACATACATGAGTTCAGGAGAAAATTGCGTTGGCTGAGTATTTACCCGCAGGCATTGCGGGGCTGCATACAACTGAGCAAAAGCAAGGTGGTACCACAAAAATACCTGTCGAAATATCTTACAAAAGAGATCACGGGTTCAGCATACAATGTAATGCCTGATGCAGGCGATTGCAGTTATTTCCTGCTTCTGGAAAAGAACCGCTTCTATGCCCTTAGCTGGATGATCGCTGAATTGGGTAAACTAAAAGATAATGGCCTGAGAGCTGAGGTGATCAAAGAAGCCATCATGCAAACATCTGGAGCAGATGCAAGGAATGCCCTATTACAGGCATACAAACTTTGTGGGCCCGACCAGATGAAGGTAAACCAGGTGCTTACTGCGGCGGCAGATCTTTGCAAAATATATTGCAAAGAAAAAAACCTGGAAAACCTGCTGACAGGTGTTGCTGCTGTAAAAAAATAAATTCCCCGATAATTATTCACTAATACACGTTAATACCGGTTTTCCCCTATCTTTATATATATTTTTAGACAGGACTAAATTATATTTTAGAACTATGATTAAATTCTCCTTACTCACTGGTGCACTTTGCCTTGGTATTTTATTTGGCTATGCCCAGGTAGAAAAAATTGATACCGACCGGCCCGACCAGACAGAAAGTGCATTAACCGTACCCAAAAAATGGTTCCAGTTTGAACTGGGAATCCTCAGGCAAAAAAATGACGCAAACTTTGTTTCTTTTGAACACCCTACCCTCCTTAGCAAGTACGGTATATCAAAAAGAGTTGAATTCAGGCTCATCACTACAGTTGCAAGTGAAGTTGAAGATATACCCAACCTGCATAAGCAAACGGAATCGGGATTGGTGCCTGTTGAAATAGGAGCCAAGATTGCTTTATGGGAAGAAAAGAAACTATTGCCGAAAACCTCGCTGATCTTTCACTTTGCTATTCCAAAATTTGCTTCAAAAAAATACCAGGCCAATAAGCTGGCACCCAATTTTCGTTTTACAATGCAAAACAGCATCACCAGCTCAATGGCTATCGGCTATAACCTGGGAGCCGAATGGGATGGCTATAATAAAGAAGCTACCTGGATCTATACATTCGCCCCCGGATTTAATCTTAGCGAAAAATGGTATGCCTATATCGAGGCATTTGGTTTCATCTCCAAACCTGACGAGCCAGAGCACAGTCTTGACGGGGGTATTGCTTACTATATAAACCAGAATTTTAAAATAGACCTTTCATCAGGCTTTGGCATTAGTAAAGCTGCTCCGGATTGGTACATTGCCGTTGGCGCTTCATTTCGTTTTAAAGCCGGAAAATAATTATTGCACCAGGCTTTTCACTTTATCAAATAATTCCTTTCCATCTAAATTGATGGCAACGATCTTGCCTGTCTTATCAAGCAAGAAGTTGGTAGGTAAAAAATCAACAAAGTATCTTTCTGCCACTTTCGAATTCCAGCCGCTGTTGTCAATCACCTGGGTGTATTTCATTTTGTCCTGCCTGATCGCCTTCAGCCATTCATTTTTTTTCTTGTCCAGCGAAACGGCAAAAACTTCAAAACCTTTGTCTTTATACTTGCTGTACAATTTCTGCACATAAGGATTAGCAGCCCGGCATGGTGCACACCAGCTTGCCCAAAAATCAATCAGCACCACTTTCCCGTTTAGTGAAGAAAGTTTGATGAGACTATCCTTTGTATCAGGCAGCTCTATTTCAGGTACAGCCTCTCCTGCCCTGAGTTGTGATTTGCCCGTAAATGCTCCAAATAAAATAATAAGTGCTAAAAAACTTTTTTTCATTTACAACAGTTTTTCTTTTGAAATAAGGATAATATAAACAACCATATCTTTTTCATGTGCTGCATTCCATTTGATCTTAAACCGTATGCCACCATAAAACATCCTTCCATTCACCGGGCCCCAGATCATCGATGCATCAAAGTATCCACTAAACGGCTGAGCGGCGGATAAAATTACCTGCTCCTGGAAATAATTGGCCAGATTTTCTACCCCCAAATAAAGGTCAAGCGGATATTTTTTTCCAACAGTCTTTGTAAGCTGTGCATTCATCAGTACAAAATCGGGAGAATAAGCCGGCAACTGGTACGCCGGTATATTCATATGGGTATCCGGCAATCTTTTTTTCCCGCTATACGTAATGGTATAATCAAACTTGAATCCACTGATGGAATAAGCAAGATTTGCAAAAGCACGGTTCTTTGCGATCAATGGCCTTTGCAAAAGCCTGCCACTGTAATTTGTTTTCACGTCAAAATAGCGATATGCCAGCCTCAGTTCAAACTTCTTTAACGGCTCAGCATTGAACTCTGCCTGGAAGCTGTTGGAAAAAGACCTGCCCTGTAAATTGTAGAACTTAACCATCCTTGCGTCTTCCATATCCACCACTACCTGGTTTACAAAATCATTCCTGAAATAATCCATACTGAATAGTGCATCATTACCAAACAGTTTGAATCTCTGGTCAAAGCTGATGCCTTTATTCCAGGCTACTTCAGCATCTAATCCATAGGCCTTGCCGGTACCGGTTGCAATAATATTTACCTGCCTTGCACTCACAAAAACTCCCGTGTTCTCTGCAAAGATATTTGCTGTACGTTGTCCCCTTCCAACGCTGGCACGAAAGGTTGTTCCTTTAACTGGTTCATAGCGAATATTCAATCTCGGTGTCATAAAAAACCCAAACAGGTTGTTATGATCGGCCCTTAAACCAACCACTGCGCTGAATTTTTCATTGGGTGTAAATGTATATTCACCAAAAACCCCTGGCACTATTTCGGAACGGTGATAATTATTCAGTTTAAAATCCTCGTCATATTTATCGTATACAAAACTCAGCCCGGTCCTGAACTTATGCATAGTGGTGCGGATGATGGACTGGTAGATGAGGTTACTGTAAAACGTTTGTTGCTTAGCATTGTAAGTGGTAAACCCAAAATAAGAATCCTGCTTATGGCTGATAGCTGCCATTTGTAACCCGATGCTCTTATACTTTTTTTCAGGAAACACATAGCCCACCTTGGCAAATCCTTCATAACGTTCAGTTCTGATACCAAGGCCATAGCGGTTAGTAGTATTCTTGTCCGTTGAAGGATCAAAAGCTACTTCGCCTCCTGTTCTTTTATCATTCAGTATCTTAAAACCAAACTGTATTAAGGTTCCTTTGCTGTTATCAAACTTATAGCGATTGACCAGGCTCAGCGTGTTGCCCGTGGGCAGATCACGAAACCCATCTTCATTAAAATCAAGTTTCTTATTGGTCAAAAAATTATCGTGCAGCAATAAAGCAGTTGACCATTTTTTGCCGATCTTCTGAGCAAGGCTAAGGTTCAGATCTGTCTTGCCATAATCGTTTACATACAAGTTGGCCAGTAACTTCTCGCTGTTCTCAGGTTTCTTCAGTTCTACGTTGATCTGCCCGGCAATGCTTTCATAACCATTAGCCACTGAACCGGCTCCTTTGGTAAGTTGTATCGATTCGATCCATGGTCCTGCAATGGAGTTTAATCCCAATGGAGTGGCAATGCCTCTTGGACCGGGGAGATTTTCAACTGTAAGTTGTGTATAGTTACCGCTTAGTCCGAGTAACTGTATCTGTTTGGATCCGGTAACGGCATCATTATAAGAAACATCAACAGAGGGATTGGTCTCAAAACTTTCACTGAGATTGCAACAGGCCGCTTTCAATAATTCGGCTCCCGACATGGTTTGTGTCCTGATAGGACTGAAGTTATTAATATAAGTGGAACGCTGTTTTGAAACAACCGTAACTTCTCTTAACTGTTTGTTCGACGCCAGAACGATCTTTACTTCACTCATGTCTGTTACAGTGATGGTATCAGACTGGTAGCCGGCATAACTCACCAGCAACCTGCTTACCATCCCATCGTGTTTTATGCTAAACATACCGGTGCTGTCAGCGATCACTCCATTGCTGGTACCCAGCCAGGATATACTCGCCCCCGAAAGAGGCCTGAACTTACCCTTATTGTCATCTTCTAAAACAATTCCCTTTACCATATGTGAAGATGGAGTATTCACTGCAAGAGGTTCGTTTCTCAGGACAGAATCTACCGTTATCCTGATGTTCTTTACCTGTGCCGGCACAGTATCCTTCTTTATTTCATCCATCATCGTTTCCATTTCCCGGTAATGACAGCATTTTGGCAGGGCATTGTACACCACATCCTTTGCCTTTTTATCTTCCAGATCGTGTCCTACCGCCACGATCCTGTTCTGAATTTTTTCGAGTGATGTTAATGCGGGGTTATATACAATTGAAAGTTGTTTCGAATCCACATTCCAATTTGCTTTTTTAACTCCCCTGATCTTTGCGGTAGTTTCAATGCGGTCCTTACACATTTCACAGGCGCCGGAAACCTTAAATGCTACTGCTGTATCCGCTAACTGCTTTTTATCCTGTGAAAAAGATACCTTACCTGGCATAACCAGGTAAAGTATCAATACAAATTTTACCCATTTCATAGTAGTGTTTTTATTGCTTTTCCTTCAAATCCATTCCGCATTTTGAACACTTGCCGGGTTTGTCGCTTGTAATATCGTCATGCATCGGGCAGCTGTACACTTTCATCGCTTCCGTTTTAATTGGCCCCTTTTTCTCTTTTAAATTCATGCCGCATTTGGGGCATTGGCCAGGCTTGTCATACGTTTTATCTCCTTCGCACTTCATTGGGCAGGAAAAAGATGATGCCGCAGCAGTTGCTTCTTTTCTATCGTATTTGCAACAGCTATGTAAATTGTCGTAAGCTGAATTTGCTGCTGTAAAATCCTGTGTGTCGTAACCAGATTTTGCAATTGCTTCCTGAATCTTTGCAGCAGATGTTTTATTTGCCGCATAAGTAACTTTAAGCTCCTTACTGTCTTCATTCCAGCTGGCCTTTGTAGCACCGGCCTTTTTGGCCGCCTTTTCAATGGTTGTTTTACACATTCCGCAATTGCCCCAAACTTTGATGGTTTCAGTTTTTGCAGTTTGTGCATTGGTATTATTGATTGAGAATATGCTGAACAGGAGCACAGCAATTAATGATAATGTTTTCATTGTAAATAGTTTTAACGTTGAATAAATTAATTCATGGCCAAAGAAGAAGCTGGGCCAATACCTACTTGCCGGTAATTATCATTACCGGTGAACTAATCCAGTCAAGTCTATAGTCTGAAAACACAATTCATAATACAGGCAGAGGGGTCTGTATTACCAGGTGGAGAGTGGTTATTAATTGCAGCTAAACTGATACTCACAGGCAGTTGCCAGTCATATACAACTTGCCCGCCTGCCAATACTATTTCATCTGCAGCAAAATTGATATCGTTTGATGCCGTTTTATGAGAATCGTTTAACTTATAAAATTTATGTTCATCATGGCAGCAACCGGTTTTTGTATCTTTCATCCCACACTTGCCACACCTGTCACTGGAGGAACCATAAAATTCCACACCGGCCTTTTTACCCATGCAATAATGGATCTCCATTGCGATTCCCGAAGAAACCGCCATGTATATTATCGCTAATATGCCGATATAGATCTTTTTCATCTGCAATACAAATTTACTGCAGATTTGCAGAAAAGCAAAAGTAAAGCAGGCAAAAGGAAGAATTTAACAAGCGTTTGCCACTCCTGCGAGGAACTAATTCACGAATCCCCATTGAATACCAAATCGTAACATAAAGCCATGTGTGGGGTAGTGTGGAGCAGCAAAATTATTATTAGTAAACCCAAAGCCATTGGAAAAACTTACTGTATTCAGGTTCTCTCCCCTGATATACAGTGTGAAAGATTTTATGCGGAAATGAAAGAAAGCAGCAATATCGGGCAGGTTTTTTAATGTAACTGTATCCTGTGGCATAAACTGCCCCATCACAGGGGAATAATTGTACCCTTCATAAGGAGTATAATAACGAACCTCAAGGCCAGTACTTAAATTCAGGTTCTTAAAAAACAGGCCTTCAAAAGCAAGGCGGTTTCTTGTAAACAACAACGGAACTTTTATAGGTGCACTACCATCAGTTTGCTGAACCACCGCATCAACATACCAGTTCCATTTTTTTGTAAGTTTTATTTTCTTAGATGCATATACCTGTAGCAGGTTAATGACCTTGCTGCTTTGTGCTGTATGGTAGTAGTCAGTAAAATAGGCCAGGTTATTAATGATGTGATTTTTGAACCCGATATATATGAACCGGTTATTTGCTTCGGCCCCAAAGGAAATGATATTCTCTTTCTTTGTTATCCCTGCATTGGCATATTTTAAATTGAACGATGAGGCATTATCGAAAATAAATGATGGTGACCTGTTCACATTTTTAAAAAACAGGCGGATGTCGCCCAACTTATTGGTCAGGTGACGTGCAATGGTTGCATAGGCGCTATAATCCCCACTATTCAGTCCATTCAGGTAAAACTCCCCTTTGGCCAGCACATCCCATAGTTTATTACGGGTTTTATTACGGTATTCTCCATGAAGAACAAGGTTATAATAATTCTTTGTTCCGCTGCTTACCTGCCTTTTTATATTTTCCATCGTGGCGCCAACCAATAAAAACTGTCCGGAATTTTTAGTGTCGGGAAACTGAAGCAATGAAAAATCATTGGTCATGACCGACCATTTTTCACGGACAAAAAAACTATCCTTTCCCTGCTTAACAAGCGTATCGTACCAGTTCTTGTAAGTTGTTGTATCTCCATTATTATCCCTGTACAAATAATCATAGGTACTGTAAGTAAAACTATGTTGCGCCCTCAGCTTAGGGTAAAATAAATATTCAGTGGTGGAATCATTGATGGCTACTGAATCTTTTTTACCAATATCATAGGTCTGCCGCACAAAAAAAGTAAAATCTTTATAAATATTCCCTGTATTTACAGCCGACTGAAATGGATTAGGCTGGTATAAACCGGCATTACCCAGGTTTACAGGAATTGAGAATCTTTTTTTGTGGTTGGGGTCCTGCAACAATGAATCGGTTTCAATTCCACCATTCTCCGATCTCTTTAGTGTATTACCTACGAGAATAAGAAAGGCAGCATACCTTTTTCTTTTTCCCTGGTAGTTGCTGAACAAACGGTAACTTTTATGATTGCTATTTTGGGTAACATAAAAACCCGGGGAACTTATCAACCGATAGTCAAATCCAAACCCCCAGTTGGGCCTTGGATTTTGTGTGTGGAGCGCTTTGATCATTTGCTCTTTACCTGATGCCAGCTGGTAACCAAGTTGTGTGAACGGCTTGTTGGTTTTATAAAACTTCGACCCTTCCAGGGTAAACTTATATATATCAAATGCATGGAACCCTGCGTCCCAGCCCGGTTTTGCATTAGGTGAATAAATTAAGGGATAAGCTGCTGCACCATTATTGCCCAGGTACTGGTAGGTGGATGGGATGGAAAAATATTTATCAAAATCGTTGATGGTGGAATCAAACGGAATGCTGCGAATAGAATCGAGATACTTATAACTTATAGCAATAGAATCTTTTCTATCATCACGGTGAACAAAACCGATCGTATCTGTCCTGCTGGTGCTGCTTTGTATGCCTTGTATGTCCGTTGCTAACCTGTCTCCGATTTTTCTAACAGCTCCATCCTGGCCATACAAGAACTGAGTAAAAAAGATCAGCGATAAAGCAGCAATAATTTTCTTCATTGGTTTCACTTATAGCTGTGCAATTAATTCACAAAAAATAGTGGCAAAAACGGGTTCTGCATTTTTTGCTGCTTCCAAAACTTCTTCATGTGTTACTGCCTGCCCGTCTTCTCTTATCGCTACATCAGTCACCACACTCATGGCGAATACAGGTAACCCCATGTGTACGGCAGTTATTACTTCCTGTACAGTACTCATACCTACCACATCACCACCCATAGCAAGTATCATCCTGTATTCGGCCGGGGTTTCAAAAGTGGGGCCCGTAACGGCAACATAAACTCCTTCCTGCAGTTTTATGTTTTTTTCAGCAGCAATATTCTTCGCTTTTTTTATCAGCTGTTTTTTATAAGGTTCGCTCATGTCAGGGAACCTTGGGCCCAGTTCTTTATAATTTTTTCCAATCAACGGGTTGGGTGCTAACTGGCTGATATGATCGGTGATGATCATCAGGTCACCGACTTTGAATGCCGGGTTAACCGCACCTGCCGCATTACTCAATAACAAAGTATCAATACCCAGGTATTTTAAAACCCGTATCGGGAAAACAATTTGCTCTGCAGTATATCCTTCATAATAGTGAAAACGGCCGGCCATAGCAACCACTTTTTTTCCGCTCAATTCGCCAAAGATCAATTTACCAGTATGCCCTTCAACCGTACTCACCGGAAAGTGAGGAATATCACCGTATGGAATTTCTTTTTCAATCTTTATTTCTTTGGTAAAACTTCCCAGGCCGCTTCCTAAAACAATACCCGCCGCTGGATTTTGGTTGTATATATTCTTGATGAACCCTGCCGCTTCATTAATTTTTTCAATCATAAACAATTGCTGTATTTTTTAGCGCCAAAGGTAAGGTAAGATATTGTTAGAAAAGCGATAAAAAGGCATTAGCTCATTACCCGTTAATAGTTGTATCGATAAAAACTGCAGTCAGCCTCATCACATAAAATTTTTCTCAGTCTTTCATCTTTTAGCAAGTCTATATAATCATACTTCTTCCCATTCACAATGATGGTTCTTGAAACTAACCGTATTCCGTGGCTATAATCCACATACCAGTTTATATGCCCGCTGTACAAAGGTTGTATGGGAGCAGCATCCAACTTATGCCAGCCATAGATGGCCACCCGGCCGGGTTTTGTATCATTATTTATTTTTGAAGAGATGACCACATCTTTTTTTATACCGGCAATGAGTCCATACCTGTTTTTACGTTGTCCTTCTATCATCAGGTGATGCTGGTAAAAAGTTATGGCGCTGTCACGAAAAGCAAACATAGGTAATGGCTCTAATTTTATTTTAGCCTGGTTATAAATATCGTTCACCATTTTACGGGTAGGTAAAAAACAATGCAGGCTGTCTGCGATCTGTTGTGCAGCCATCGGCGTCATAGGTACACGGGCAAAGTCGTCATTATTTCCCACACTTAAATAATCGGGAGTTACAAAATAAGTAGCAGTAATTATTTCTCCGCTGGTATCTTTCATTTCGATATGAACAGGAACCAGTTTCTTTAAAAACTCCGGCACATTTCCAGATAATATCTCTTTTATCATTATCGGCTCCCTTTCGTTCCATTTCATGGCGGTAATTTGTTTATAAAATGCGTTACCTCCTGGCGCTATTTCCTTTCTTTCGGGCAAAACAAGTTGCCGGGATGCTTTGCAGGAACTAAGTAAAATGAGAAGGATGGCAAACAGTTGTTTCAGCATAATGAAAATTACAAAAATTAGCTTACAGAAAGGAGTTTGCGGGGGTAGAGCGGATTGAGGCTGTTTGGACTATTGGTAAAAAACTGCAAACCACAAACTATAAACTGTTTTAATTATCTTCGCCGAAACCTTTGATTTATGAATCTTCACGAATACCAGGCTAAAGAATTATTGAAAAAGTATAGTGTTCCCGTTCAGGAAGGCATTCCCTGCAACACTCCCGGCGAAGCAGAGCAGGCTTATAAACAAATTCATACCCAGTACGGAAGCAAGTTTGCAGTAGTAAAGGCACAGATACATGCCGGTGGACGGGGCAAAGGGAAGATCATGGGAACAGAACAACGTGGAGTAGCCGTTGGTAAAAATGCTGAAGATGTTTTACAAATAGCAAAAAATATTTTGGGTGGTACCCTGGTAACCATTCAAACAGGGCCTGCCGGAAAATTAGTGAATAAAGTACTGGTAGCCCAGGATGTTTATTATGAAGGCCCAAGCCCGGTAAAAGAATTTTACCTGTCTATATTATTAGACAGGTCAACCGGCCAGAATGTGATCATGTACAGCACCGAAG
This sequence comes from Ferruginibacter sp., assembly GCA_044222465.1. GTDB lineage: Bacteria > Bacteroidota > Bacteroidia > Chitinophagales > Chitinophagaceae > Ferruginibacter. The sequence continues at coordinate 12,585 of JBGANE010000033.1, read as the reverse complement.
GCGGTATGAACATTGAAGACGTAGCCCATGATACACCTGAAAAAATATTTAAGGAGTGGGTTTATCCCGGCGGAAACCTGGAGGCTTTCCAGGCAAGAAAAATTGCTTTCAATTTAGGCTTGAGCGGAGCTGCTTTTAAGAACTGCGTAAAATTTGTTACCAATTTATATAATGCCTATGTGGGTTCTGATTGCGGTATGCTCGAAATAAATCCTCTTTTTAAAACCAGTGATGATAAGATCATTGCCGTGGATTGTAAAATGAATATTGATGATAATGCACTGATGCGCCACCCGGATATTGCGTCATTAAGGGATATAAGTGAAGAAGATCCTACCGAAGTGGAAGCCGGGCAATTCAACCTGAATTTTGTAAAACTGGACGGTAATGTAGGTTGCATGGTAAATGGCGCCGGTCTTGCCATGGCTACAATGGATATGATCAAACTGAGCGGCGGTGAACCAGCAAACTTCCTTGATGTTGGTGGTACAGCAAATGCGCAAACCGTAGAAGCAGGTTTTCGTATCATTTTAAAAGATCCCAAAGTAAAAGCCATACTCATTAATATTTTCGGCGGTATTGTACGTTGCGACAGGGTGGCACAGGGCGTAATTGATGCTTACCAATCCATTGGCAATATCAAGATCCCCATTATTGTAAGGTTGCAGGGTACAAATGCTGATGTAGCCAAAAAATTAATTGACGAAAGCGGGTTGAAAGTACAAAGTGCAATTTTATTGAGTGAGGCGGCAGCCCTGGTGAATAAGGCGGTTGCTTAAATTATTTTATTTTAATATTAAGGCCCATCCTGATCTAACGGGATGGGTTTTTTATTTGGACGTGAAAATTATATTAAATTACGAGCTTAAATTTTCATTACATGCTCGAACTGAACTTCTCTCCTTTTCCCGAATTAAAAAATAAAAGAGTATTGCTCAGAAGAATGAAAGATGCCGATGCATCGCAATTTTTATCCATGCGGTCGAATGAAGCGGTAATGCAACACATTGGGCGTGAAAAAATGAAAACGCTGACAGAAGCGCAAGAATTTATTCAGAAAATAAATTCTTCTGTTGACAATAATGAATCGATTATGTGGGCCATCGCATTACAGGACAAACCTGACACGATGATAGGCACTATCTGTTACTGGAATATTTTAAAGGACCATTACCGGGCAGAAGTAGGCTATATGCTTCTTCCAGATCACTGGAATAAAGGAATAATGAAGGAAGCGTTAATGACGGTGATCGATTTTGGATTCAATGAAATGAAACTGCACAGTATTGAAGGGCAAATCAATCCAGAAAATGTTGCATCAGGAGTGGTTTTGGAAAAATGTGGATTCACCAGGGAGGGCTATTTTAAAGAGAATTTTTATTTCCAGGGTAAATTTTTTGACTCCGCTGTCTATTCATTGCTGAATAAATAATACAGGCCCCGTTCTCTATGCCGAACAGGGCCGTACTATTGAGCAAACCTTGAAACGACTTACATCTTAGGCATCAGTACATGGTCAATTACATGTATAACACCATTGCTCTGATTAACATCTTTAATAGTCACATAAGCAACTCCGCCTTTTTCATCTTTTATGGCAAGTTTCTTTCCTTCCATCATCAGCCATAGTTTGCCACCTGCTACTGTTTTTACTTCAGCCTTGCCGTTGCCTTCTTTTATCATTTTGGCAATGTCTGCAGAACTCCAGCGACCAGCAACCACATGATAAGTAAGTACACCAGTGAGAGCCGGTTTATTTTCTGCCATCAGTAAATTATTTACCGTACCTGCCGGCAACATATCAAAAGCGCTGTTGGTTGGTGCAAATACGGTAAATGGTCCTGCACTTTGTAATGTTTCCACCAGCCCGGCAGCTTTAACAGCAGCAACCAGGGTGGTATGGTCTTTACTGTTCACTGCATTTTCAACAATATTTTTTGTAGTATACATGGCAGCGCCGCCTACCATTACGGTGTTTTCTTTCTGGGCGAATGTTGCATTGGCAAATAATAATGCAACAGCAACAATAAATAATTTTTTAACCTGTTTCATAATTCTGTTTTTATAATTTTTTGATTAATGATTGTATATCACATACGGACAATGAAACAGGGTGGATTTATTTTTTTAAAAAATATCAGGGAATATTAAAGAGAGGTAGATATTTTACCCATTGCCTTTACTTCGGTAGGAACAGGTTTTTCGGGGCCGGCATCTTCAACAGAAATAGCAAAAGCCTGGGCATTACCAAACGCTTTCATTTGCTGAAACTGAATGATCTTACCGTTTACTTCCCGGGTAATGATGCCGCCGTTAACAGGCTTGCCATCAATAATCGCCCAGAACTGGTATTGCTTATCAGAAGATAATTCAGGAAGACGGGAAGGATCAATATAAACATCTCCTGTATTTTTCATCCAGTATATCCTTGCGCTATTATCCTTTACAGAATCCATGCTTTCAAGGGAAACAGGCCTTGCATTCATATCCGACATGACGTCCATTTTCTTCTTACCTGATTCAGCAAGTATTTTTTGCTGCTCCAGTTCTGTTTGGGTTGATGCAAGCTGGTTGCTGGCATCCTTATATTTATTGTAGTAACTATAATTGAATATTAAACTTCCGAGCAGTAAAATAATACTTGCCGCAGCGGCATATTTCCATGCAGATGAAATGGAACGAATTTTTGAAGTTGTTCCATTGCCTGCGGACGGAATATTAACCACCGGCGTTGCTGTACTCTTGCTGATCTCGGCAAATATTTTTTCTTTCACAGAAGTCGCCGGTGTAATAGCATGAGACTGTGCATAACCCTCCAATCCCCTTTGTATGGCTTCAATTTCTGCGGCTACTTCGGGATATTGCTTTGCCCACTGCTGCACTTCGGCAGTTTCCGCTGCGGAAGTGAGTCCTGTACAATACAGCTCCAAAATACCGGATGATATGATCTCTTGTGCGTTCAATTTACGTGTATTCTAATAGTTTTCTTAGTTCAATAATAGCGGATCGCATCCTCGTTTTAACGGTTCCCAGCGGAATACCCATCTCTTTAGATATCTCATCCTGGGTATAGCCGTTAAAATAAGCAAGGTCAATAATACTTCGCTGTTCAGGCTTTAAATTGACCAGCTGTTTCCTTAGCCCCATAGCATCAAAACGCTCAGCAACATTGCTGTCGTCCGTAAAATTACTTACGGAATTTTCATCACTGGAGATTTTAGCCTGTTTTTTATATCCTTTGCTGCGTAAAGTGTCAATAGTAAGGTTCCTGGTGATATTAAGCATCCAGGTAAACAGTCTCCCTTTACCCGTATCGTAACTTGAAAAGTTATTCCATATCTTAACAAAGGCTTCCTGCAAAATATCTTCGGCCAGTTCCCTGTTTTCAACCATGCGGTAAATAATACCGTTCAAGGCTGCCGAATAATTGTCGTATAAATAAGAAAATGCCTGTTGGTCCCTGCTTTGAAGCAGCATTACCAATTCCTCTTCGCTATATTTTTTTACATCAGGCAAACAGTGGGCAGTTAATTTATTACCGAAAGTAAATGTTTTTTTCAAAATAAAGCATCCTGTTTAAATTACATACCAATTGTGAGAGCACCCACTGATATGGATAACAAACTAACCATAAGAACCATTGAACAAGCTGATAATACAGCACTGGCAAAGGTCATCAGGGACACGTTAAAGGAGTTTAATGCAAACAAGCCCGGTACTGTTTATTTTGACGAGAGGACCGATCATTTGTTTGAAGAATTCAGGGTTGACCACAGTATTTATTTTGTTGTTGAACAAAATGGCGCCATACTCGGTGGCGCAGGCATCTATCCAACTGCCAACCTGCCATCTGGTACATGTGAACTGGTAAAATTTTATCTATTGCCAGAAGTGAGGGGAAAAGGAATTGGAAAACTATTGATGCAAAAATGTATCGCCGAAGCTGAAAACATGGGTTATAAAAAAATTTACCTGGAGACAATGCCCGAGTTAACCATCGCCATACCCATGTACGAAAAATTCGGATTTACTTATTTGCCCTCAGCACAGGGTAACAGCGGGCATACCGGTTGTGATGTGTGGATGATAAAAGAATTATAAGCGTCTGTTACATTGTGTTCACCTCATACACGGGGCTGAATAAATAAAGTTTCCCCGTTTTTACTTCCACACACTTGTATCTTTTCCGGATCTTCTCTCCTTTTTTAAAAATACGCCCACCCTTGATCGCAAACAATGCCCCATCCGGAAGTTGCTCTATTAAATGTATTCCATCTTTTTTCTCATCATACTTGTGCAATACCCTTAACAGTTTTTCATCTCCGCAACTGCTGGCTGCAGGATTTTGTAATGTATGAAGCAAGGTCTTTTTGATCTCGGCCGGGAAAACGTCTTTCAGTAAAAATTTTGCCAGTATTTTCCCAAATTCATCTTTCCATTCCTGCCCGTGGGCCAAAACCCTGTGTCCGAATTTTTCATATGTAAAAAGATGTGCCAGTTCATGCAATAAAGTAATGAGGAATGCATATTTATTCAGGTTGCCATTAACGCTGATACGGTGATTTTTACCGGGCAAAGCATGGCGGTAGTCGCCTAAAATGCTTTGCCTCTGCCGTGTAATGGTGAGGTGAACATGGTGATGTTGCAGGTAATACGAAACGTCTTCAAAACTTCCTTCTGGCAAATAGGATTGTAACTGTACAAGTGGGGCTTCCTGCTTAGGCATTTTTTTGTTTGTTCAGCTTCATGATTGTCCTTACTTCAACCACTAAAAAAATGATATAAATAACCATGGAGATATACACCGCAGGCTTATTGAACAATGCACCGCTCAAAAAATAATAGGCCACCACAGCAGTGATGCAGGCGAATATCTTAATGATCATACCACTCATTACACTGCGTATAAAAACATTCGGGTTGCTGTTGTGCATGGCTTTAAACTGCATCCTGAAAACCAGGAGGCTTACCAGGAAAAACAAACAGTTGGCTCCCATCACCACGGTATAATCAATTTCAATACCCTTACCGGTATAGAATAATTTTGCTGAAAGGATTATTGCAGTTAGCAGCAGGAATGTAATAAATAAGGGGAGTAAGGCTTTATACCGAAAATTCATCAAAACTAAATTTATTGATTTACCACATTAGCCATCCCGTTGTTCAATTCAACTACATTAGCGCCCATATTACATTTTCCATTGAACACCGCTGTAGGTTCAATTTGTAATTTACCCGCATAGATATCACCATTCACTTTTGTAGTGCCATGCAGGTATAAAAGTTCCCGCACCCTTATTATACCCCTCACTTGTCCCATGATATCAGCTTGCAGGCCTTCAATATCACCTTCCACAACCCCATCGGTGCCAATAATGATCTTGGCCTTTCCCTTGAGGTTACCTTTTAAGATACCATCAATACGTATATCTCCGTTGCTGTCTATATCGCCGGTAATGGTAGTGCCTGCACTTATAAGTGTGCTTCCGGCGGCTGTTGTTGCATCATCAGATGACCTGGATTTTGAATTAAACATAGATTTTGGTTTTAGATTGATTTATAAATCACTCTACACTTTTCTCCACCTTTGGTAAACTCAGTTTATTGGTGTCCAATACCGGCATCTGGCCCTTCAATACTTTATGCAGATCGTCGTAATACCGTTGCTTGTATCGTAGTGCCTGTTCCATTGAATCGGTTCGGATCTTAAGCATTTTATATTCCCTCATCTGTTTCGCATTGCCATAACCAACGCCGGGCAGGTAATATTTTAAGGGAGTAAAAACCAATAAGGCAACGATGAACCCCACCATGATAACGAATAAAGTACTCAAAAATATATACACACTCAACCGGCTAAGTTTAAATTTAACCACTTCCTCATAGGTATCTTCATTCATTACCACCAGCCTGTAACGGTTTCTCAGCCGTTTCAGCGTACTGTCGGCATCCAGTTTTGCCATAGTTTTTTGTTGAATGCTAAAATTAGCAAATGCCCGTGAAAAAGCAATTTAAAAACGGGCAAAAGCCTGTATTGGCCTAAAGTTGTAAACACCTATACTATATGGCCATTAATATCGTTCACAAAAAAATATTAAAGTAAGCTAAATAGGGCTTTTTATCCGGAATATTTACCAAAAAAAACCGATATTTAGCCCTCTTATTCAACCTTTTGATTCATGCTGAAGAGAACCATAAACCTGGTACCGGTTTTTTTAATATTATTCGGGCTTCCCAATCTTGTATTATCTCAACCTACCTGGACCTTTGACCCCTTCGGAAAGGAAAAAAAACCTGAAAAATTTGAGAACAGGAAACTGGGCTCAGAAAAAACAGCAGAGAAAAAATTCACTGTACCCCGTAACTTTTACCAAAACACCGTAACTCATTACAATTATTATTTCAATGCCAATAACCGGGTGAACAGTGTTGTTGACCGGGCCAAACTTTCGTTGAAAGACGACTATACAAACCTGCTTGCTTTTTACCCCTATTCACTGGAAAGTACTGCATCGCAAAAAATTGAGCTGGATTCTGTGATCTATACTTCCACTGCCGGTATTTTATTACACGACCTGCGCAACGACTGGATAGATAATATGTACATGCTCATTGGCAAGGCTTATTTCTTCCGTAAAGATTTTGATTCAGCATTAATGACCTTTCAGTTCATTAACTACAATCTTTTTCCACGTAAAAGAAAAAATGACGATGACGATAAGATAATAGGTACTAATTCATCTGCCAGCGGCTCCAGCATTTCTATTGCCAGTAAAGAGAAAAGAAATATCCTGCAAAAAATTATGGCGCAGCCACCCAGCCGAAATGATGCCATTATCTGGCTGGCACGTACTTTAATTGAAAAAGATGAATTTGGCGAATCGGGTGTATTGATCAACACTTTACAAAACGACCCTAACCTTCCGAAAAGATTACGCAACGACCTGGATGAAGTGACCGCTTACTGGTTCTTTAAACAAGGCAATTACGATAGCGCCGCAGTTCACCTGGAAAAAGCATTGAGTACTGCCGAAACAAAACAGGATAAGTCACGTTGGGAATTTTTACTGGCTCAGCTATATGAACAAAGTGGCGATTATGCTAAAGCTTCAGATTATTACGATAAGGCATCCAGGCATACTGTAGATCCCTTGATGGATATCTATGCCAGGCTTAATGACGCCAAGATGATGAAAGGAAACGGTGATCCGAAGCAATTAGACCGGAGCATTGACAATCTTGTAAAGATGGGCAGAAAGGATAAGTTTGATGCTTACCGTGATATCGTTTATTATTCTGCCGGGCAGCTCTCCCTGCAAAAACCCGATACTAATGCTGCCATAGCATTCTTTCGAAAAAGCCTGAAATATAATGAGAGTAATATCAATTACAGGAACAGGGCTTATTTACAGCTCGGTGATATTGCTTATAACCGTAAACAATACAGGCTTGCTGCAACCATGTACGACAGCCTGCAAACCGGCACAGATTCCCTCCTTGAAAAACGTATTGCCCAAATACAGGACAGGAAAATTGCACTGGCTAAAATTGCAGAAGCCATTGATAATATTGAAAGAGAAGACAGCCTTCAGCATATTGCTGCCATGCAACCCGCCGAAAGGGATGATTTTGTAAAAAAATTAGTGAGAAAATTGCGCAAGGAAAAAGGATATAAGGATGATGGAAGTTCGGGCCCCGATACAAATCCGTTCAATACTAACCAGCAACAAACCGATATTTTTGCCGGGAACAACAATACTAAGGGAGAATGGTATTTTAATAACAGCTCACTTAAATCAAGGGGCTTTAATGAATTCAAAGGCAAATGGGGTAACCGGACAAATGTAGATAACTGGCGTCGCAAATCAGCCATAGAAACAAATATCAATAATCCTGTAAACCCGGCGGGAACAGGTAAAGACCCTAAAACGGTAAAGTCCGGTAATGCAAAAGACAGTCTTAAAAATACTACGGCACAGCAACAAGAGGACATAAGTTTTGAAGGGTTGATGAAAAACCTGCCTTTAACAAAAGAGAAACTCACAGAAAGCAATGAGACTTTGGCTTCAAATATGTTTGAGCTGGCACAGCTTTATCAAAATGAGCTGGAGGAATATCAGCTGGCTGCAAATACTTACGAGGAATATTTACAACGCTTCCCGGACAGGTTACTGGATGGTGAAGTTTACCTGGCCCTTTATTTCTGCTATACCAAACTGGGCGATAAATCAAAAGCTGACCTGTACAAAGGTTTATTGAACACTAAGTTTGCAGACAGTAAATCGGCACAAGTGCTCAACAAGCCGGTATCGTCATCAGGCCCACAGGCAAAAAATCCCGAAGTGACAAAACTCTATGAAGATATTTACAACCTTTTCATTGAAGGTAATTTTGAGAAAGCCATTGCCGAAAAGAAAAAAGCCGACAGCCTGTATGGTGTAAATTACTGGACACCTCAATTGTCTTACATTGAAGCCCTGCACTATGTTAAGAACAGGGATGACAGTACGGCTATTAAGGTATTACAATCTATCATTGATAAAGACCCTGCATCGCCACTTAAAGAAAAGGCAGCAACAATGATTGATGTTTTGAAGAGAAGGGCAGAAATAGAATCTTACCTGACCAGTTTAGAGGTTACAAGGGCCGATGAAGATAAACCGGTGAAGGTTGATGACAAACCTGTTGTGGTAAAACCACCGACAACGCCAATCGTAAGAATTGACAGTGTACAAAAAGCAGTACCACCCCCACCCCTCTCCAGCGGCCCGTTTGTGATGTCGCTTACATCGCCACATTTTGTACTGATGGTGCTGGATAAGGTTGACCAGGTATATGTTACCGAAGCCAGGAATGCATTCAACCGGTACAACAGGGAAAACTATTATGGCCAAACCATCAATATAAATAAAGATGCGCTGGATGCTGACCGTAACCTGCTGGTGATCTCATCTTTCCCCGATGCTGCAACGGCATTGTTGTATTATGACAAGATAAAACGAAGTGCTGCTTCCGAGGTATCCTGGCTGCCGGCCAATAAGTATTCGTTCCTGATCATTACAGAAGAGAACCTGCAGAAGCTGAAAACAAATAAAGATATTCCGGGTTACAAAGCGTTGTTAAATACCCAGTTCCCTAACAGGTTTTAACAAACGGGCTTTTAATAGTACTAACTTCTTTTATAGTTTTATGAAATGTTTCGACCTCATTACCGGTGCATTCGTAATTCATAACTTATAATTCATCATTTCTATGAAACGTTCAGTAAGAATATTATGGCGGGTATTTTTGGGAGGCTTTTTATTTGTGCTGCTGATGTTCCTCTGTGCCAATTTTGGTTTATTTGGCAAAATGCCATCCGTAGAACAACTACAAAACCCTGAGGCTGACCTGGCCAGTGAAATATATTCAAGCGATGGCGAATTGATGGGAAAATATTATTCCGAGAACAGGAGCGAAGTAAAGTACAACGAAATTTCACCCAATATCATCAATGCTTTAATAGCTACCGAAGACGAACGTTTTTACGAGCATTCCGGTATTGATGCCCAAGCTGTAGCCCGTGCTGTATTTACATTTGGCAGGCAGGGAGGAGGCAGTACCATTACACAACAAGTGGCTAAAATGATGCTTAAACAGGGTAAAGCCAGTATTGTAAGAAGGGTTTTTCAAAAGATGAAGGAATGGATCGTAGCAGTTAAGCTGGAAAGAAATTTTACCAAAGAAGAGATCATTGCCCTTTACCTGAACAGGGCTCCATGGGGTAATGTGTATGGAATAAGAAATGCATCACGTACCTATTTTCAGAAAGAGCCCAAAAACCTGAAGGTTGAAGAAGCTGCCGTTTTGGTAGCCATGCTCAAAGGTTTTATTTATAATCCCATCGGTTATCCAAAAGCATCTGTTGACAGGAGGAATACTGTTATCAACCAGATGGTTGTTTGCAAACAACATTTTTTAACAGAGGCTGAGGCAGCTAAACTAAAAGCAAAGCCCCTTATCACCAATTACAAAAAAATTGACGAAGACAAAGGTATTGCCCCTTATTTCAGGGTTGCTCTTGCCGACAAACTAAAAGAGTGGTGTAAAACACATGAAAATCCTAAGACCGGTGAACCCTACAATCTTTACCGGGATGGGTTGAAAATTTACACTACTATAAATTCACGTATGCAGCAGTACGCCGAAGAAGCGGTGGTGCAACACATGCCTGTTATACAAAAGAAACTGGACTGGATCATGAAGAATAATGGCGCCAGGATATGGAAAGGGAATGAGAATATTGTAGAAGCAGCTTTTAAATATACCGACCGCTGGAAAAGTATGAAAGAGGATAAGATAAAAGAAGAAGACATTATCAAGTCCTTTCATGTTCCTGTAAAAATGAAAGTGTTTGCCTGGAATGCCAAAAGGGAAAAAGATACCGTGATGACTCCTTTTGACTCTATTAAATATCATAAACAAATTCTGCAGACTTCTTTTGTTGCCATGGATCCCCGGAGCGGAGAAGTAAAATGCTGGGTTGGCGGCATTGATTTCAAGTGGTTCAAGTTTGACCATGTTACACAAATGAGACAGGTAGGTTCTACTTTCAAACCATTTATATATACTTTAGCCATTGATGAAGCAGGCTATACACCTGAAACAGTTATACCCGGTGGTGCACTCACACTTGGAGGCAAAACCATTTCAAGTGGCGGTGGTACGGTTGCTTATTGTCTTGCCTGGTCAAAGAATATTGCTGCCTGGCGGTTGATCGGGCAGATAGGTGTAAAAAGAACCATTGAGTTCATACAAAATTGTGGTATTAAAACAAAAGTACCTCCTTATTATTCGATAGGCCTCGGCTCTGCAGAGATACCTATGATGGAAATGCTGCAGGGTTATACCATGTTTCCAAACAAAGGCCTGAGCACCGAGCCCATTATCATGACAAGGATCGAAGACAAAAGCGGTAATGTGTTGCAGGAATTTAATTCCACCTCAAAACAAGTGATCAGCGAATCGGATGCTTATACCATGGCCAAGCTGATGGAGGGTGTGATACAGTTTGGTACTGCACGTATTTTGAACAGCTATTCCATCCCGGTTGAGAAAGCCGGTAAAACAGGTACTACAAATAATAATGCCGATGGCTGGTTCATTGGATATACTCCCGAATTGCTGGCTGGTACGTGGGTGGGATGCGATGATCCCTTCATCAGGATATATGCAAACAATGCCGGTGGTGCTGAAATGTCGGCGCCTAAATGGGGCATTTTTATGAACAAGGTATATGCTGATAAAAAACTGGAATATGGCCAGGTAAAAACCTTTGAGAAGCCCATTGAATTAAGCAACAACCCTATTTACGCAGATAATTTTGATAAGTACTTCATGGAAGGCGACAGCACAACCCTGGATGAGGGAAATGGCAATGCTGATGATTTCTTTAATGCCCCACCGCAGGTATCGGATAATAAGCCTGTTGAAAAAATTGATATTGAAAGCCAGATACCAAAAGCCGATACCGGTAAATCAAAAAAGCCTGATGATAAAAAGGGAGCAACACCTCCTATACTTAACCCTGCTGATGATAAAAATAAAAAGACAACAAAGCCAAAACCGGGCAATGATTATTAATTAGTGTTAAGAGAAATATCACTCAATGATCTTTTCAACATGAATTAGTTTCCCTTTTTCATTTACACCTTCAATGGTAAGCAGCAATTTTTTAGAGACATCATTATTATAATATTCAATCTTCAGTTTATTATTTGTTTTGTCCAGTATTACATTGGGGTTCCAATATAATGTGGTTCGCAGATCAGGTTGTTTTAACAGGTCCTTATCATTATAATCAGGGTTGATAAACTGCTTTTGCACGTTATACCCTTTTACGTAAACTGAACGTATATTATTAGAAGGCCCCATTTCATTTCCCTTTTTAGTGTATATATAAATGGCACCAACCGTTGACAGGAATGTGCCTCCTATAACAATGCCCTGGAAATATTTGATATATGCCACATCCTCCATATCCACAAAGCCTATATTATCAAGCCGAACCTCATCCAGAAAAACAGGAATAGGTTTAAGCTCCTTTTTAAGGGGACTGATTGATTCCTCCCGAACAAAATTTTTTTCTAACGTCATTGGGTCAACGACTAATTTAATTCCGGCTATCCTGTAAGCGACATAATCCCCTATTTGATTATTTGCCTTTGCAAGGGGGTCATCTAGCACATTTAGCTGAACCCCCGTGGTTGTTCCGCTAAACATCCCGGTTGTATACATTTTATCCAATTCTTCAATCCTTGCCAATTCAGGATTATGGTACTTTGCTTTCACAATCACTTCTTTAATAGTTAGTGTATCACTTAGTTTTTTACCTGAATTATTGACAAATGCATCCATACTATTTTGCCTTGCAGCTGGTTTGGCTGTTATAAAACTGATTCTTTCCGGTAACGCATTTATCATTTGCACTGCTTGCCATGTATCGTCTTTACTTATCGTAAGGTTATCTACCAACTCCTTATTTTTATTCATCTGGTACGAAACCTTTACAGAATCAAAAAATATAAGGTCTGTTTTTTTATACCC
>JBGANE010000032.1:0-30424 GCA_044222465.1 Ferruginibacter sp. | reverse complement strand
AAGGATATTGATATCATTTCCGGTAACGGGGTTGGGGAAAATTTCAAACTTTGTGTTATCGCCGTACTTTACCGCAACGATACCGGAGTATTTGAATTTACTGTCGATGTCTACTTGTTGCAAACGATAAAAAGATCTTCCTTTCAATGGAGCATGATCATAAGAAAGATAGTCTTGCGGAGTTGATGAGTTACCGATGGCTTGTGTCTCTCCTATTTTGATGAATGTACTTCCATCAACAGAACGCCCGATGTTGAAGTGATGACTGTTTATCTCTGATGAAGTTCTCCAGTTCAACCTTACTCTTTTTGATTCGGGTGTAGCCGTTAAACTGGTATAAGAAACAGGTAAAGGTCCGTTGATGGGTGTGGTGAATGTCCATAACGGGCCAATAGTTGTATTTTCTCCATCTGAAACTTCGGCATACCATTCATATTGCGTTGTTTCCAGAAGCCCGGGCCAATTTACGCAGTTACTTGTGCCTGATACTGCATTACTCACTTCGCCTATCAATGTATAGGCGCCAAGTTTTATGGGAAGATCGAATTCACTGTCAGCATCTGTTTCATACGTGCCCAGGAAAGGCGAATATGTTTTCACTGATAGTTTATCCAGTTGCGGATCAAACTCCCAGGTGCGTAATAAACCGTTTCCTCCTCCTGCCCTGTCCTGGTAATCGGAAAGCATGGTGTGTACTGTATTGCCATTATAGGTATCGCTTCTTCTTGCTTCTCCATCGGCAGTATGTATATGCCCGCAGGCGAAGAACATAAAATTGGGATATGCTTTCAGCCTGTTGTAAATGGCAGCGCCCTGTGTACCGAATGACTGGTCTTCATTAATGCCATAATGTGTCATCACGATCACTTTGCGGTTACTGTAAGTTTGTACCAACCCTTCTGCCCAATCCAGCGGACCTCCTGCTGCAGAGAATCCAGCAGACTGGTCATATTCAAAAGAGATGACTAAGAAATCAATTCCGCTTGCAGAGAATAACTGGTAGTGATTATCATTATTTGCTGTACCATAACGTCCGCCATAATAACTCCGGCCATTAAAGTGATTGAACCCAAAGAACTGGTTGAAATAAGTTGAAGTACCGGCTGCATTACCATTTGGTGTTTGATCATGGTTGCCAACACTGAGTCCAAACGGAATACCTTCGGGTAAACCTGTCTGGGCCGGGCTTTCGATAGGCGATATAGCTGCAACCACACGGTCCCATTCAACCTGGTCATTTGTACCCGGTGGGTTATCTCCGTTCTGTACACAATCACCCAGGCCACCAACGTAAACAATATTTTTTAAAACCCTGTTGGCCACAATCCATGCGGTTTGAGAATTGAACATAGAAGCATTGCCACCCTGGTGGTTGCCCTGCGGTTCTTCTGTATAGTATTGTGTATCGGGCAACATGATAACAGAAAATTTTCCAGAGCCACCGGCAGGTTTTTTCCTTCCGTAATATCTTACCCGGAGATTTCCACCATTAGGATCGCTTACTGTTGCACAAATATTAGGGCTTGTTGTTGCCGAAGTGCCATTGTTTGCCGGTGCAGGGTTGGTGGGTTGGTTTGGCGGAAGATTATTATAACCACTGCTCACCCAGTAAGGCGCACCGTTTGTTGGATGCGTAGCAATATTTGTGGCCCGTATGGTACCATTCACTCCCCCCGAAACTGAATTTGTAGCCGTACTATTGCAATTCTCATTCAAACCCCAGCGGCCAAGCAGTCCCGTACCAGATGTTAATTCAAGATTATAGTTGTCGGATATCTGTGTTGATGTACGGGCAACGTTCCATATTCTTACTTCATCAATTTTTCCATTAAAGAAACCTGCAGGTTCGGCAGCCGGGCTGGCAGAGTTTGAAGTAATGGCCGTTCCCACAGATGCATGTTGTGTGCTGGCTGTTTCCGGAACTGCAGCACCTTCTGATTCGGTTTTATCAGGCACACCGTTTATATACAAATTCCAGTTGCCTGCGCCATAAGTAGCAGCAACATGTGTCCATGTATTAAGCGGTATTGCATTTGTTCCTGTGGCAGGATGATTGGCGCCACCGCTTTCTTCAAAATCGGCCACAAGAACATTGCTCGTATTTATTCCAAGAAAATAATTCACATTTCTACCCGCTGCATCCGATTCAGCCCTTCCCTTTGCAACAATGGGTATCCCGGAAACTCCCCCGGTTCCTGTGCTGGTTGCAATACCGGTTCCTTCTATTTTTATCCAGGCCTCAACCGTAAATGTTCCGCTCGGCGTATTCAACCCGGGCGCTGCACCAAATGTTATGTAGTCTTCTGTTCCATTAAAATCAAGTGATGAATTAGTAGCAGGATCGGTTTGATTAAACCCGGTAACCCACAAAGGGTTTCTAACCAAAGCACCTGAGGCTCCGCCAGCAATCGAGTTTATTGCACTGGTACCTGAACCTTCATTCAATCCCCACCGGCCTGCTAATCCACTACCACTAATTAATTGTGAGTTATAATTTGCAAGTATCTCAGCATCAGTTCGCACAATATTCCATATTCTCACTTCATCTACCCTGCCATTGAAGAAACCGGGCCTTACAGATGTACTTGTATTAAGCGTTGACCCGATGCAGGCATTTACATTGCTTCCGGATTGGGGAGTAAAATTCCCGCCTGCTGGAACTGTGGTATTCAATACCCCATTGACATATAATTTCCATTCATCGGTGGTGGTATTATATGTGGCAGCAACATGCGTCCATACACAATTAGAAAGTATACCACCTGCACCTGTACTTATAACAGGATGATTGGCTGATGTGGCATTATCTTCAAAATCGGCTACCAGCCGCATATCGGAAAGGCGGTATCCCAAAAAATAGTTGATATCAACCGCTGCGCTCTCTGCATCTGATCTTCCCTTGGTAATGATTGGAACCACTCCTGTTAAGCCGCCGGTACCTGTTTCGGTTGTGGAAGCATACCCTTCAATTTTTATCCAGGCTTCTAAAGTAAAATTGGTAAGCTTCAGCGATGCATGATTGCCCAGGTCAACATAGCTGGTATCAGTAAATCGTAAAGACTGTGCTTCTGCCGGTTTTGATAAAATAAAAAGTACGGCCAGCAGGATTGCAGCAGATCTGCCAGAAGCGTAAAAAAATCTCATGGGCAAAATTTTTGTATAAAATGAATTCCGGGGATCAGAGATCAAACAGGGTTCACAAGAATGGATCAGGAAGTTTTCAACAGAAGACAGGACAGGTACGGTTTTAGAAGCAGTCACAAAGTAAAGCTTTTCCTTCATAAAAGAAAGGTATAACTGTTATTTATTGCCTCACGGGTAAAATTGGTTTTCTTTGCAATTCTTATGGCTCTACTCGTCGCATCGTTGAACTCTGGCAGCAATGGCAACTGTTATTATGTAGGAAATAATACCGATGCTGTTTTAATAGATGCCGGCATTTCATGCCGTGAAACTGAAAAGCGAATGAAGAAACTGGGGCTTTCGATGAAAACGGTTAAGGCTGTCTTTGTTTCGCATGAACATGGCGATCATATCAAGGGTGTATCAACTCTGGCCAACAGGTACAGCCTGCCTGTTTACATCACTCCTAAAACTGCTACACATGGCCCAAAGCTAATCAGGCATCTTTCCAAAACATTTAAAGCAGATGTGCCGGTAACAATAGGAGAATTGACGATCATCCCATTCACAAAACAACATGATGCTGTGGATCCTTACAGTTTTATTGTGCAGTATAAAGGGATAACAGTTGGCATCTTCACGGATATTGGAATAGCCTGCGAACAAGTGATACATTATTTCAAACAGTGCCATGCTGCTTTCCTGGAATCCAATTATGATGAAGCTTTGTTGGAGAACGGAAGGTATCCCTTGCATTTAAAGAACCGGATACGTGGCGGACAGGGCCATCTGTCCAACAGGCAGGCGCTTGAATTATTTAAGGCACACCGTCCGGATTTTATGTCTCACCTTTTCTTATCGCACTTATCTAAAGAAAATAATTCTCCCGAACTGGCTAAAGAATTATTTGCCGAACATGCCGCAGGCACGGAAATTATTGTAGCATCACGTTATGAATCTACAAATGTTTATACCATTACTGAATCGCCTGGTGAAAACAGCATTGCCTCTTTTGTAAAGCCGTTACAATTGGGTTTATTCCAGTGAGTGATGCTATGTACAAATCTGCCATTATTTGATGGTTTATTTTTCTGTTAACCAGCCTCAGCCACATATCGCAAAAAATTACCGCTGTTGTATTTTATATGTATTGCGTGAGGGATCATTCGTATCATTGAGTAATGCAAAAGTATAGCCTGCTTTTCTGTTTGTTTATCTTAGTACTCACAACTGCAAATGCCAACCCGGCCGATACTGTCATCGAAAAAAAACAGTATAACACAAAGCGGTTGACAGGTACTGTTGTACTCGACGGCATTCCTTCCGAAGAAATATGGAACACCGTTGAATGGGGTGGTGATTTTATACAATGGCAACCCAATGAAGGTAAGGCTCCCTCCCAGCCTACCCAGTTCAAGATCCTTTACGATGATAAATTTCTTTACATAGCCTACAACTGTATTGACCGGGCCCCCGACTCTATTGTAAAAAGAATGGGCCGGAGAGATCAGTTCCCCGGTGACTGGGTGGAGATCAATATAGACAGTTATCATGACCTGCGCAGCGGATTTTCTTTCACACTTTCCGTTTCCGGAGTACGTAGTGATGAATTTATTTCCAATAACAGCAGTTGGGATCCAAGCTGGAACCCCATCTGGTTTGCAAAGACACATGTGAATAAAGGCGGTTGGACGGCAGAAGTAAAAATTCCTCTGAGCCAGTTGCGATATGGTAATGAAAAAGAAAAGGTCTGGGGCTTACAGGTAACAAGACGTCTCTTTCGCAAAGAAGAACGATCTACATGGCAATATATACCGCAGAATGCGGGTGTATGGGTTAGCGGTTTTGGTGAACTGCATGGATTAAATAACATACCTATGCACAGGCAGGTGGAGATAGCGCCCTATGTAACAGCACAGGTAGATAAATATAAAAAGCAGCCGGGTAATCCTTATGCCGATGGGGTTGATTTTAAAGTTACCGGTGGTGTGGATGGAAAGCTTGCAGTAACTAATGATCTTATCCTTGATTTTACGATCAATCCAGACTTTGGACAGGTGGAAGCTGATCCTTCGCAGGTTCGTATTGATGGGTTCCAGAATTTCTTTAGCGAACGAAGGCCGTTCTTTATTGAGAGCAGGAATATTTTTGAATACCAGCTTACCGGTTCTGCAGCAGGTGGCGATTATGATGCTGACCTTCTTTTTTATTCACGGCGCATTGGCAGTTCACCTCATGGTTATCCAAACACAGTTAGTGGAGAATATGTAAAACATCCGCAGAGCACCAGCATACTTGGTGCTGCAAAATTCAGCGGCAAAACAAAAAAAGGATGGAGCATTGGCATATTGGATGCAGTTACTGAAAGAGAAAAAGCTACGGTTGAGAATAATGGCAAGGAAAGAAAAGAAGTAGTGGAGCCGCTTACAAACTATTTCGTGGGCAGGCTGCAAAAAGATATCAATGAGGGTAATACAATCATTGGGGGAATATTTACGGCAGTAAACCGTGAAAAGGGTTTAGAAACGAGATTGCACCGCAGCGCCTACACCGGTGGATTCGATTTTTTACATTACTGGAAAAACCGCACCTGGTATGTCCGTGGTAATTTTGTGTATAGCCATGTAAACGGTACTAAAGAAGCTATATTGAATACGCAGACCGCTTTTGAACACCTCTTTCAACGCCCCGATTCAAAAGAATCATCTGTTGACCCAACCCGTACATCATTGACCGGTACCGGTGGAACTATTCGTTTTGGTAAGGCTGGTGGAAGATCAAATGCTATGGGAAGAGTACTTCGGTTTGAAACCGGCGTTACCTTACGTTCACCCGAACTGGAATTAAATGATATTGGTTTCATGCTTACTTCAAATGAGATCAATCACTGGACATGGGCGGGACTTCAATATCAAAAACCTTTTTCTATTTTCCGGAATGCTCGGGTAAATTATAATCACTGGCTGAGGTGGGATTATGGCGGGCAAATGTTGTACAAACAATTTAACATGAATACCCACTCGGTATTTCGTAATAACTGGCAGAATGGTACCGGTGTAACCTGGAATCCTTATGATGTTTCCAACACAGCGCTTAGAGGAGCCGGTTCATTACGCAGGCCTGCAGGAATTGGCTGGAACTATTATTTGAACAGCGATTTCCGGAAAAAGGTTTCTGCAAACCTCAACCTGTTCAGGTTCTGGGGATTCAATAACTCGATGGATTTTAAAAGTGCAGGACTCACTATCAATGTAGTTCCCATTAATGCAATTACACTTAGCATCAGTGCTAACTACGACAATAACTGGAGAAAGCAAGACCAGTTTGTAAGGAATATTTCGTTTAACAATGGCACCCGTACAATTGTAGGGCAGTTGCGGCAAAGAACATTACGTTTTACCGGCAGGCTCAACTATAATATAACTCCTGATCTTACCATACAATATTACGGGCAACCTTATTTGACCAGGCCACTGTTTACAAACTTTGCATATGTTTCAAGTCCACTTGCAAAAAAATATGATGACCGGTTTACGCCATTTACCTCAGGCCAGATTAGCCTGAACAATGGGACTTATGCTGTAGATGAGAATAAAGATGGCATCACTGATTACAGTTTTGGAAAACCTGATTTTAATTTTGTGCAGTTCCGCTCCAATTTAATTATCAGGTGGGAATACAGGCCGGGATCGGAATTATTCCTCGTGTGGTCGCAGGGAAATACACCCGATGCCTATGCCGACCTGGATTCACCCTTATTTAAAAGCCTTTTTAATAATGCCTTCACGGGCGGAAATGGCCGCAATATCTTTTTGGTAAAATGGACGTACAGGTTCCTGAGATAGTTATACCTGCTATACCATTGCCTTCTTAAATGCTTCTACTATGTAATTATTATCCCGGTAAAGCAGGGTTTCATTTACAGTAATAAATGATTTACTGTTGCTATCTGGAGGCAACGGTATCCTTATATTATATGTATTTCTTAAACTGGCATTCATTTTTTTAGCGTCCACTTCTTTACCCAACTGTAGCTGGTAAATATTTGTTCCGGCATTCAATGCAGTAATGGTAATACCTGGTATCTTATTCAGCAATGCAAATAGTTCAGCAGACCTGCTCACCACATCTTTCAATCTTGTTTCAAGGCCTTCGAGCTTGTGCAGGGCCATCGCTGCATTGGCCCAATTGCCATACATGGTGCCGCCGTGTATTTTTATAAGGTGTGGCATTTTTTCCATTATCTTTTTATCTCCGCAAAGTATGGCTCCACTTGCAGCGCCAAGGTATTTATACAATGAAATATAAACCGTATCAAAATAAGAAGCATATTCTTTTACACTAACCCCAGACCATGCCGAAGCCATATATATCCTGGCTCCATCAAGATGCAGTTTGAAATTATTGGATCGGCAGTATTCACTTATCTTACGGATCTCTTCTATTGCAACCATTCTTCCGTTTGAGCGGCGTACAGGGTTCTCAATACTTATAGCACCAATACCTGATTTAAATACTTCCAGTTCTCCCAACGATTCAACAGCACGTTTCAATTCATCGGCAGTAAAACAGGTCTCTCCCATTGCCAGCGGCATTAGCCTTTTTTGAAAAACAGATTGTGCTGCATCAGCTTCATCACGGTAAACATGGCTGAGATCCTGTACAAACACTTTGGTGTTCTCTCCACTCAGCACTGCAATGGCTAATTGGTTGGCCATGGTGCCAGTGGGCATGAAAACGGCTTTCTCTTTCCCGGTGATCTCTTCAAATTTTTTCTCCAATGCAGCCACTGCTCCGCCATTTCCATAACTATCCCTGCCAATTGCTGCTGTTGCATTTACCTGTTTCAATATCTCTATATAAGCACCAGGTTCAAACATCTCACCGTCTCCTCCAAATCTAACTATTGGTTCATCAGCAAAAGGAAGATGCGTATTTTTTTCTTTGGCAAATAGACCGGCAGCAGGTATTACTGCAGGAAGAATTGAAAGACCAGTAAACTTTAAAAAATTTCTTCTGTTAGGGAAAGACATAGCGTAAAATTTAGATGACCAATATTAATTGTCAAAAAATATTATTAATCAACACCTCCCTTCCTTGTCGGTGAACGTTGTTCAGGCCACTTGCCTGGTTCACCTGTACGTGGATTGGCAGGCAATACAATTTTATCACGCTGTGTTCTTGCGGGGTCTTCACAAGCCATATACACTAAAATGGCAGTAAGTATGGCATTGTTTTGAACATCATCAAAAACCACTTTATCATAAGTGTCCCTGTTGGTATGCCAGGTATAACTTCCATACAACCAGCTATTGGAACTTAAACTGAATGCAGGCACACCTGCTGCAACAAATGATGCATTGTCTGATCCGCCTCCGGCAGGCGAACCGGGAAACCTTGTTTCCAGTTCACGTTTATAATTTGCAGGAACCCTTGCCAGCCAACGGCCTACATAGTCATACGAATGCAGAAAGCCTGCACCACCAATAGTAACCACACGACCCGTTCCATTATCCTGGTTAAATAATGCCTGCATGTTTTTTATGATGTCGGGGTGATCTTCTACAAATCCTCTTGAACCATTCAGTCCCTGTTCCTCGCTGCCCCAATGGCCAACAAGTATCGTACGTTTTGGATTGGGATAAACTTTCTTAAGTATCCGCATAGCTTCCATCATAACTATAGTTCCTGTTCCATTATCTGTTGCTCCTGTTGCACCATCCCATGAATCGAAATGTGCCGATAACATAACATACTCATCAGGTTTTTCGGTTCCCTTTATTTCTGCAACAGTATTATACGTTGGCTGCATCCCCGTTTCTTTTGAATCTGCCCTCACACTGATCTTTGGATTTTTACCTGATTCAACCAAACGGTATAATAAACCATAATCTTCAAGCGCTATGTCTACCGTAGGGATTTTGGTTGTGTTTGCATTAAATATCTTATTTACTCCAAAACCTGCCGACCAGTTGGAACCAACAATACCAACGGCTCCTGCTTTTTCAATAGCCAGCGCAAGATTTTTATTGTTTAACCCGGTTTTAGTGATACGCTTGCGCCATGCATCCGTTAATTCCGTTCTTTCTTTTTTCATTTTATTAAATGATTCTTCAGTTCCAAATTCTTTCCAGTTGTAATCAGGTCTGCCGGTTGGTTGCATCATGGATATCATTACAAACTTTCCCTTTACATTGGGCAGCCATTGTACAAAAGCAAGAGAGTCTGTTACGTCGGGAAGGATGATGAGTTCGGCAGTAACTGTTTTGCCACCCGTGTTGGGACACCAGGCCAGTTGCGTTCCTTCCAATGACTTTACCCAGGGTTGCACCATATCAATATGTGTTATACCCCTTTCCCATCCACGCCATTCACCCCATTTTTCATTGCGTGACATTATATCCCAGCTATTATACTTAGCCAGGGCCCAGTCATGTGCCTGCTGCATTTTAGGAGAACCCACCAGCCTGGGGCCTATGCCATCAAACAGTTCATGTGCCAGGTTTTTTAAAGCAGAATTTTCGCCGGCTTCTTTAATGATGGCAGCAACCATGAGTGAATCTTTGCTTTGTGCAATACTGGTGGCAGGCATCAAAAAGACGATGCATAAAACGGTTACTACATTTCTCATAATGCTAAGTTGTTTGGTTATTTAACGTACTTCTTAAAGAATTCTATGGTTCTGCCCCATGCAAGTTTTGCAGCAGCTTCATTATAGCGTGTGGGAGCAGTGTCGTTATGAAAAGCATGGTTCGCCCCTTCATACATGTATAATTCGTACTTCACGTTATTTTTTTTCAGCGCTTCTTCATAGGCAGGAATACCTGCATTAACCCTTTCATCCAACCCACCATAATGTAATTGTACAGCTGCTTTTATATTCGCTACATCTTCAGCGGCAGGTTGTCTTCCATAAAAAGCTACCGCAGCTTTTAATTCCGGTAATTTTACAGCCAGGTTATTCGACATAGCACCTCCCCAGCAAAAACCTACACATCCTGTTGCACCATTATGATCTTTACGTGTAGCAACATAATTAAAAGCATTGATGAAGTTCTGCAGGTTGTTCTCTGCTTTCAGTTCCTGGAATTTCTGGCGGGCTTCATCTTCGTTGGCAGGAACTACACCCAGGGCAGACAATGCATTGGGAGCAATGGCAAGAAAGCCTTCCCTGGCTGCACGCCGGGCCACATCTTCAATATGTGCATTCAAACCCCTGTTCTCATGAATAATAATTACTGCCGGGTATTTCTTTTCTTCTTTCGGCCTGGCTACATAGGCTTCCATGTTTGCAGGAATACCGGGATAACTTACCCTTTCTGTAAAAAGGTCTTCATCACTGGTGACCTTCATATTGGCTGCATTCACTTCAATAAGCGGGAGCACAGACATGGCTGCGGTAATACTACCGGTAAGTAAAACCAATCGCCGGATGAATTCACTCCTTGTTAAAGGTGCATGTGTGTATTCATCGTAAAGATTTATGATTTCCTGGTTCATGACCGTTTTCTTTTAAAGGTAGAATAAAAGTTTTACCCCAGACAAAGAAAATTGATCACAATATGGTCTGTGTGGACGACCGGCTTTGATAAAATATATCTTTATACCCTGCCTTCTCCCCTGAAGTCAAAATTTGTTTCGTCGGGTTGATCACAATGGGTGATCTGCTGAAAAGCCTTGTACACAGTACCTATGGATAATGGCAAAGTGAATAATAACCCAATGCCACATGGGATGGCGCTGATGACAATAACTATACTAAGTAAAAGGAATAAACCGATCAAAGGAAAGAGGTTGCGGGTGCATATTTTACGGGATAACTCCATGGCAGGCCAGGCTTCCATTTTGTAGATGACAATAAAATGTGTTTTAAAAGCCCAGATGACCGACACCAGTAAGATGGCTATCATGAAAAAGATGAAAGCAATAATTGTTTTTGCATTAAGGAATCCCCTTAACACGGCTTCCATTTCTGCCTGGTTTTTATAAAAGTCCTGTCCCTGCGATAAGGTAACCAGGTCGAAAATTTGCGGCAACATGTTAAAGAAGAAGACTATCAGCAAAAATACCATTACAACCATCTGGATAAGGGAGCTTACCATTATCTGTGAGAGGAATCTAAATCCTTTGAACATATCCCCGAAATCGGTCCACTCGATGCCCATAGCAATACGCCAGGTGATGAAAACAGCGCTTGCCATAAAGCAAGGGCTCAGTATCAAACTGTTTATTAAACTGCCTATGAATGGAATGATCCCTACTGCCCCGCCAATAAGAACCGCTATTATTCCTGCAGCAATATAAAAACCTAAATGTTTTGAAACCAGGTTCCATCCATCAGAAAAGGCTTCGCCAATGGAAAAGGTTGATCTGTCGGTTTGAAGTTCTTCTATCGATTTCATCGTTTTTATTTGAAGTTAATGATTTTTTGATTCAGCAGTATTCAGCTATAAAAAAAACCGGCAACGTTAATGCTGCCGGTTCTGTAATAAAATAAATTGAGGGAGATCAGTTGTTGAATTTCACTACTTCAAAATCACTTCCATGTACCTGCCCCAGTTTCCGCAGGTCGTCATTGTTCCATCTTTCATCGGGGGCACCGCTTATGTAGAGGTTGCTTCCAATATCGGCAAGGATAAGTCCGTATTTTTTCATAGCACGAAGAATGACCTGGTTGGTGGCTGAATAGCTGCTGATATCAAAACCTGCTTTCAACCGGATCCTTGCGCCAAAGGGTAATGAATATTGGCCGCCGGTACTGTTAACCCGGTGACGGGCAGGATAAATATATGCAGGCTTCACGTTATTACTTGACAGTGTAAAACGAATCGGATGATCTATCTCTCCTTTTACAATTTCATCATACCGAACAAGCCCGGGGAATATGGGTAAACCTGCTGCATCTGCAGAGGTCCATCCCTCGGGCCGCATTTGATTTGAATTTAAATTAAACACGGCACCGGAAGATGCATCCCAATGATTGCCATTCACCCTTGCATAAAAAAGTTCATAGAGCATTTTATTTTCCACATCCACTGCAATAACATGTGAGTCGCCATTGCCGTTTCCTTCAACAGGCGCTGTTAATGGAATGGGAAAAGGCCCTGGATCACTTTCATCTCCATAATCGGTATAGTTGATGGCTATCTTTGGCTGATTGCCGCATACAACTATATATGGGATACCAATTGGTGCACCCAGCCATAGGCCACTTCCAAAATCGGCTTTTATTACCGGTGAAGAAATGGCTGCAATGATCTGTATATTGTACGGATCAATGGGTGATGTTGAAATGTCTTTGTTCCATGGATTATCTGAAGGAAAGATCTGTATGTCCTCTGCAGCTTTTTTTGTAGCAGCGCATGTTATAGTTCCGCCACCGCCCCCACTACCACCACCGGTGTTTACCTGTGCTTTAATATCTTCGGTATTCTTGCTGCAGGATGCCGTGATGAGAATAATGATTATAATGATCACTAAATAAACAAGCGTGGAAAATTTGGCCCTCATAGTATTGGATTTAGTGACTATAAGGTCTCAAAAATTAAGCCAATGAACTGGGTGTGATACTTATATTGAATAGTATTTCTACTTCGTAAAACTCGTTTGCAAAGAATATTTACCCGTTAGCAAAAACTTTTTCTTTTGCCTGTGCAGATGTAATTACCGGGATCACTTCAAAATCTGCCAGGTCGTTCCAGTGACTGATCCATTGCTTTAATTTTTCTTCTGAGTCACTTTCCATTACCTGGTAACAAATATTTACGTCTTCATTGATCCAACTGTTGATATAATTTACTCCATCAGGCATCATCCTGCCCATTTCATCAAATCGTTTGTATAGCTCTTTTATTTTGCCGGGATGAAACCTTTCAATGATCATATATTGCATAAACCAGTTTTAGTGTGAAGTCAATGTTTTTTCCAAGACCATAAATTCAAGCGGCTGTATATGCTTACCGGTGATACCGTCTTCTGTAAATGGTTTTGTTTCGCCTGTTTCTACATAGCCATGTCGCTTATACCAATCGATCAATTCCGAACGGAGGGAAACTACATGCATATAAACAGATGTGCAGGATAAAAACCGGGCATACTCTTCAGCTGCTATCAATAATTTTTTGCCGATACCCCCACCCTGCAATTTTGGCGATACACTGAACATGCCGAGGTAAATTCCTCTATCATGTTTCTGCAGGTTAACGCAACCAATGATCTTTTGTTCTTCATCAATATATTTTAATAAAACGCTTCCCGGTCTGTTCATTACGTCTTGCAGGATGTCTTGAGTAATGCGCACCTCTCCGGCGATAAGGTCCGCTTCATGTGTCCAACCTTGTTTTGATTCTTCTCCCCTGTAAGCGCTGTTGAGCAGGGCTATAAGCACCGGTATATCAGCTGCAGTTGCCACAATAATATTGGGATTGGAAAATACGGGTGCCATCAGGATAAAATTATCAGGAAACAAAAATGATCAGTCAACAAATTTTCTGCCCTTTGCCATAACTAAAAAAACGATCGCCGTTACAAACCCCATCAGTATAAATCCGATTATCCACAATGCTTTTTCTCCATCAGAAACGGCCTTGCTCCTTGCCACATGCACAATTCCCAGTATGCGGTAAGCCAGGCTGCTGGCAGCGAGTACTATTCCGGAAATAACAACAGGCGGACTGAAAATGGTAAAGATCATTTCGAACGGGTCGGTGTCGCCATGTTCAAATGTATTAAATGCAAATCCGAAAATAGCATTCAGGTAAAACACCATAAAAACAACGAATGCTATGATGGAAATGATAAAAACAGCGAGGAAGGTATTATACTTGCTCATATTTTTTGTTTCAAAACTACAATTTTGTTTCTGGTTTAGCAGGCATTAAGTCGCCATTCATCAAGAAAACCCAACGGCAGCCGGAACTTATTTTAAAAACCGGTTTAAATACCGGAACTTTTTAGGGAAACCGGTTTATATGAAGACCATCAACGTTTTTATACTTGCCCTCCGTTTCCTGTGCGAACAGGAAGGACAATAGTTATACAGGGGGCAGAGAAGAATTAAATAAAAGGTTAGTTTAGCAATATAATGAAAGAATTAATTACAGTTTTTGCCGGGCTTGCTTTTGATGCACTGTGGCTATGCACAAAAAAATGCTGATACCTTAATGTCGGGGAACCCGGTTTTCCCAGGCTAGTATGCCGATCCCGAAGGGATCATTTTCAAAAAGAATTATTGGATATACCCTACTTATTCCGCTCCTTATAATAAACAGGTCTTCTTTGACGCATTCTCCTCTCCCGACCTTGTTCACTGGACAAAGCATGAACGTATACTTGATACATTTTCCATAAAGTGGGCCAGGCGGGCTGTGTGGGCTCCCTCTGTCATTGAGAAAAAAGGGAAGTATTATTTATTCTTTGCCGCCAATGATATTCAGAATAACCAGGAATATGGTGGCATTGGTGTTGCTGTGGCCGATGATCCCGGCGGGCCGTTCAAAGATCATTTGGGAAAACCCATAATTGAGAAATTTCATAACGGTGCACAACCCATTGATCCTTTTATTTTCAAAGATGCTGATGAGAAGTATTATATCATTTATGGCGGATGGCAGCATTGCAATATGGCAAGGTTGAATGATGAGTTTACTGGCATCATTCCTTTTGCAGACGGAACTCTGTTTAAAGAAATAACACCCGAGGGGTATGTGGAAGGGCCGTTTATGTTCATACGCAACGGCAAATATTATTTTATGTGGAGCGAAGGCGGGTGGACTGGACCGGATTACTGTGTAGCTTATGCAATGGCTGAATCGGCGCTTGGGCCTTTAAACGGATCGGTAAAATATTGCAACAGGACCCAAAGATCGCTACGGGGGCCGGGCACCATTCAGTAATTAAAAATACCTTTCGACAGGACAAATGGTATATCGTTTATCACCGCCGGCCATTAACAGAAAAGGACGGCAACTCCAGGGAGACCTGTATTGATGAAATGTATTTTGATAAGGATGGATTCATTAAGCCGGTCATCATAACAAAAGAGGGAGTGAGAAAAAATCTCATTAGATAGCAAGGCAAAAAAAATATCTTTAGTTACTAATATTGTTTTATGAAATCCACATTACTCTTCTTACTCCAACTATTTGTTATGAATTCATTTGCACAGCTACAGCCGGTTGGCTCTGGTGTTTATCACTGGGCCGAACTGGCTGTGAAAAAAGAAGCACAGCGTGAAAGCCGTAAGATACTTGAAGGAACAACTACCGAATTTGAATACTTTGAGATACACGCCACCACCCAATATAAAGGAGCTGTACCCAGGCCACCACATATACAAAAAGATATTGAAGAAGTTATTATCATCAAGGAAGGCTCCTTAAAATGTACGATCGGAGATAAAACCGCTGTATTAGGTAAAGGCAGTGTATTGCTTATACCTCCACTGGAGTCGCAAACATTTGAAAACACTGGCGACCGCCCGGTAACCTATTATGTGCTGATGTTCCGATCTAAAAGACCGGTGGATATGGACAGAAGTGCAAAGGCAGGCGGCGCACTGTTGTTGAATTATGATTCGTTGCTGTATAAAGAAACCAAAAAAAAACAACAGGGGCACCCTCAAATATTTTGACCGCCCTACCGCAATGTGTGATAATTATGAAATGCATATAACCCAGCTGAAACTTAAAGGCCCGAGCCATGCACCACACCAGCACGTAGATACCGAGATCATTTTAGTGATAGAGGGCGAAACAGAAATGACCATTGATGGTAAGGATTACAAAGCGGGCCCCGGCGACCTGTATATTGTTGAATCGGGTAAGATGCATGGTATTGAAAATGCAACAGATAAGCCCTGTTCTTACTTTGCATTCAAATGGAGATAAAGTGATTCTTTGTTAAGCCAGACTATTTTGCAGCCTTTGATTGCGCTGCATATTGCCTGATCAGGGTTACTTCTTTTTCGTCTTTTATGCGCTTCAGAATACCGCTTGCATGACCAGTGATGGTTGACCCCTTATCAAAAGGCAATTTTTCGTACAGCTTGCCCCCGGGAAAATGGCAGGGTGAGCAATTCTTAACGAGAACAGGTTGCACCTGTGTTTTAAAATCAACACTGTCTTTTTGGGGAGAAATATCTTCCGCTAGTTTTCCTTCAACCGCATTTGTATTGCAAAGCCACAAATACATGCTGCAGATTAGTATAATACTGAGTGTTTTCATTTTTTAAATATAGGCTGACTACCAAAAGTTAGTTCATTTTAACTGATTAGCATTACCATTCAGCAAATTTTCAAGGTATTTTACCAGCCTACCTCATTTTAGCCAGGTCAGAACAATTTGGATTGCTTGGCCGAATAGTATAATTTTGGCATCAACATTTCAAGCATAGTGGGAAATCATTTCTGTATTTGATCAAGCCACGTATTGATCCGTTATCTGTCAATATCCTCCATAAGATCCCCTTTTAGTTTACCCTTCACAGCAACCGGAAAACTTTTTTCCGGCAAATGATTACATTAACATCAACTAATTAGTTTATGAGGAAGATTTTACTTTTGATCGCTACCCTTTGTGCTTTTTACCCGGGCAAATCTCAAACCGGTGACCCCGATAAAGATGCAGCGCTGCAGTTAGTAAGTGCAAACCGCTCAGCAATTGGTTTAAGCGCTGATGACCTGAATAATCTGGCGGTATCCAGTTCTTATGTTGACAAGAACTCTGGCATCAGGTATGTTTACCTGGTACAAACTTATCTTGATATCCCGGTGTATAACCAGATGCAGGTATTAACATTCCGTAACGGCCAGTTACTTTCAAATGCCGGAGGCCGCATCTTTGCAATCAGCCAAAAAGTGAATGTGGGCAATGGAACTCCTCCTGTTCCTGCTGCAAATGCATTAACAACAGCTATTGCAGACAGGGGTTTAAATTCAAACCAAACACCGGTTATCATCAGCATAAAAGATAATGGCAAAAAGATCGAATTCAACAACATGGGTATCTCCCGTGAAAACATTACTGCCCAGTTGATATGGGTTCCGGCTACCGAAGGGAAAGCCGTTCGTTTAGCATGGCAGGTCTATATCATTCCAAATACTACACCGGACTATTGGCTGGTGAAAATTGATGCCAGCAATAATACTGCAATGGGTGCCGATAACCTCACTGTGTATTGTAACTGGAGCCACCCTGCGGGCATTTATGAATTTGGAAGTTACCGTACTCATGATCATAAAATGGAGCAACCGGTTTTTAAAAGAAATAATCTTTTTGAATTTAAAACACCATATAGAAATATTTATCAAACAACGGTAATTCCATCGTTAGCAGATAACTCCACGTACCGTGTTATTCCACTTCCTTATGAAGCGCCTTCATTTATGCCGGGAGCATCCGCTACCTGGCATGCACTTCGGGCAAACCCATGGACAGCAGCATCAGCTAATGCCACTACGTTGAAATGGCATAGCACAAATGCAGCAGGTACCGATTATAATTATACCCGGGGCAATAATGTATGGGCTTATCATGACAGGACTAACCTGGATGCCGGTGATGCAGCCCGTTCTGCCACATCTACCACAGCATTGCCTAACTTGACTTTTGACTTTACGCCTGATTATACACTGGAACCCACTGTAACTTCTCCTCCTAACCAGCAGTTCAATATTACCAACCTGTTCTATTGGAACAATATTATTCATGATGTTTTATACAATTATGGTTTTGATGAAGCGGGAGGTAATTTTCAAAACAATAACCTGGGCAGAGGTGGCCTCGGCAATGATCATGTGAAGGCCGAAGCACAGGATGGAAGCGGTGTCGACAATGCCAACTTTGCCACACCAGCTGACGGCAGTAGTGGAACAATGCAGATGTATCTGTGGTCTACACCCACACCTGATAAAGATGGTGATGTGGATAATGGTATCATAGCACATGAATTCGGGCATGGTGTGAGTAACCGTTTGACAGGCGGCCCTGCAGCGGCAGGTTGTTTAAGCAATGCCGAGCAAATGGGTGAAGGATGGAGTGATTACCAGGCATTGATGTTTACACAGGATTGGGCCAATTCAACTTTAACAACAGGCTTTACAACTCCTCGGGGAATTGGTACCTATGCTCTCAACCAGGCTACAACCGGCCTGGGGATACGTACTCAACGATATTGCACCAACTTCACCATCAACAACAGGTCTTATGCAGCATCTATTTCATCTTCTGCACATACAAGGGGGGAAATATGGTGCGCCACTTTATGGGATATGACCTGGAATATCATCAACCAGGTTGGTACTATTAATCCAAACATATATGACCTTGCCGGCGGAGGCGGAAACAATATTGCATGGAAGCTGGTGATGGAGGGAATGAAATTGCAGCCATGCAGTCCCGGTTTTATTGATGGCAGAAATGCAATTCTGCAGGCCGACCTGAACCTGTATGGCGGCGCTTACCAATGTGCCATCAAAGAAGCTTTCAGACGAAGAGGTATGGGTGACGGTGCATCACAGGGATTATCTTCAAGTGTAACAGACCAGGTTACCAGTTTTATTCTTAATCCTTCATTAGGATTGACGACCGGAGGTATTACACAGGTTCCCGAAGGACAGAATATCTCTTATACCAAAACAATAAGTACATTATGCACTTCAGCTTTAACCAACTATCTTTTGACTGATACATTACCTGCCAATGTTTCTTTTGTTAGCGCAAACAATGGTGGTACTTATAATTCGGGAAACAGGGTGGTTAGCTGGGCTATCAACCAGGCTGCAGGTACTTCGGTGAATTATAGTCTTGTTGTAAAAATAAATACAGGTGCATACTATGCAACTGTAAATTATATCAATGAAACAGCAGCCGGGGCAACCATACCTGCTACATTAACAACAACAGCTACACCAACAAGTAATTTGTGGACAGTATCTGCTGTTCAAAGCCAGAGTGCACCAAATTCATTCTTCACATCGAACCTGATTACGGTGAATGACCAGTTGCTGGCAACAACCAATTCAATGGCCTTGCCTGCCACACCATTAATATTGACCTTCTGGGGATATATCAATTCCGAACCGGCATGGGATGGCGGTGTAGTTGAGATAAGCACTAATGGCGGAACCAACTGGAGTGACCTTGGCACTTACATGACATCTGGTAAATACAATGGTACTTTAGGAACCAGCAGTAGTCCTTTATCAGGAAGATCGGCATTTACCGGTAACAGCGGTGGATTTGTAAAGACCACTATCAACCTGGCTTCTTTTGCCGGCCAGGCCAATGTAAAATTCCGGTTCAGGTTTGGATCTGATGCAAGCGTTGCTGCTGTTGGCTGGTATGTGGATGATATTCTTTTGCAGGACGTGCCTCATGTGGATATGCGTAGCAGTTTATTCAATGCTTCCAGTGTGAGAATAAGTTATTCAGATACCACAACCATTATCTTACCTCCGCTCCCATTGCCCGTGCTGCTTACTTCTTTTACAGCAACTGCAAAAGAAAAAGGTAAAGCCTATTTGGAATGGTTCACTTCAAGTGAAAATAATAACAAAGGCTTTCAAATAGAAAGATCATTAGATGTAGCTAACGGAAATTATTCATGGCAGGTTATCGGTTTTGTGAAAGGCAGTCTAAATTCAAGCATTGCGAAAAGATATTCTTATGAAGATGAACCAACAGGAGGTAAAAGATTTGTTTACCGCTTAAAACAAATTGATTATGATGAGAACTTTAAGTTCAGTGAGAACAGGCTTGTTGTATTCAAAGACCCGGGCTATGAATTATACCCATGCTACCCTAACCCGGTGAGTGATGTGGTGCATATCAAATATCGTTTGCCCAGGACTGAATTTGTAGAACTCAGCATCTTCGATCATGCAGGCAAATTAATTAAGCGGCTTGTAGGAGAAAATAAAGATGAAGGAATTTACCAGGCAGGTTTTCCTACGGGTAATTTGCCGGCAGGCTCATACTTCTATAAACTAAATGCAGGAAATTTTTCTGAAACGAAACGGTTTACAATAGCAAGATAAGATTCCGATCGTTATTTAAATAGCTCCGGTTCATAATGACGTGGACCGGAGTTATATTATGGTTTCACCTTGCCGGTATATGTATTTAAACCAGCTATTTTAAATCCCACATTTATTTTTTATTTTGTTAGCCTAAACCAAAACTTATTGTATGAAAAAAATGATCATTGGTGCTATTGTAGGCATCATTATTTTTGCCTGGCAATTCATGACATGGGGAGCATTGAACCTTCATGAAGCACAACAGAAATACACTCCTAAGCAGGACAGTATTCTTTCCTACCTGAATTCACAGTTCAGCGAAGACGGCGCTTATATGATGCCTACGTTTGCACCGGGCACTTCCAGAGAGGTAATGGAAAAAGAAATGAAAGCTATGGAAGGCAAGCCGTGGGCACAGGTGGTATATCATAAAAGTATGCCTGGTATGAGCAAAATGTTCATGAATATGGGCCGAAACCTGCTGGTCAACATATTTATAATATGGCTGCTTTGCTGGCTGCTTGTTAAAATACCTTCCCCGTCATTTGCTACTGTTTTTATAGGTACGCTGGGTACGGGTCTTATCGTTTTTCTTCATGCTCCATATACCATGCATATTTGGTATGGAAGTTTTGACCTGATGGCCCACTTTATTGATGCACTCGTAAGCTGGGGTATTGCAGGTTTGTGGCTAGGCTGGTGGCTGAGGCGGTAATAAGTAAAATTTGTTGAACAGAAATAATAAATGACAGGCAGGAATTTTCCCTGCCTGTCATTTATCTCCTATGACCTCCATTGTATAGTTCCTTCTTTGCTTTCCTTAACACGGAACTTAACGATTTTAGTGATCAGTTGTAAAGGCAGCGGCTTATCCAATGGAAACTGAACAGACCCTTCGGCCGTTTTATAGTTTGCAAGGTCTTTTGAAAATGCTTCTATTGCTGAAGCCATTGGATAGAAACCAATATGATGTTTGAACACAGCAAAGGTCACCAGTATCTTTTGGTAAGAATACGCTGGCATTCTCCACTTAAGGCTTTCAGCAGCGCCGGGAGCCGCCTTCCGGATACAAGAGTGTAACTGAAGCAGTTTTTTTTGTGTATCAACAGGTGCCTCAGCAATATAATCTTCAATACTGGTTGGTTTTATTTTTTGCGATAACATAGTCAGCCTTTTTATTTACAACCCTTCATGCGGAATGCACCTATCCTGCTTGAATAATTCTTTGCATCTTTTTTCAGATAATCACCCACATACCAGATGGTGCAATCATCGCTTGGGTCAATTGCAGTTTGTGTATAGTCTTCCCAGCGGAGTGTATTGGTTTGTGGCGCTTCGCCTTTTACAAGGATGGTTTCATTTAGTGTTAACACACCCGGCTTATCTTTTGACAATCGTCCTGCAAATCTTTGACCAGGAAAATCATTTGGCCCACCAAAAGAATACCCGATGCCGATGTTCCCTTTCTTATCAATGGCAGGGCTTGCCATCCAGCGGTAATTTCCCCCGGGGGCATAGGTGCCCTGTTGAAATAAACTTACATTTCCTGTTTCATTAATGCGGAATTCATACCATCTTACTCCACCTCCACCTGCTGTGGTGTTTATTGAATGCACTCCAACGATTGACTGCCTGTCTCCTATTCTTCGGTAAACCAAACGTGCCATAAGTTTATCACCCTGTGCATCCAACCTTTGCTCTGTTCCGGGTTGCGGAACAGATTTTGTTAATTGCCCGTCGCTTAAATAATGATAAGGCGCCACCTGTATTTTTTCCGGCCCTTCCAGTTTTGTTTTTGAAGGATCTGCCCAGTCAACATGATATTTCCACACATAGATGCCATCGTCTTCAAATATTTTTTTCAACTGCCAGCCTCCTGTAGCCATCATGATACTTGGTGCTCCAGGTGGAGGCAATTCTTTTCCATCCAGGTCGGCATTAATGATAAAGTTCACATCTTTTATAATGAATGACTGTTCAGTTGCATCTTCTCCTTTCAGCATTTTACTCCGGTCAACCACATAAGCATGCCGTTCTGTTACATCATCACCCGTGCTGGTAGTGGTATAATAACCATCGGGCCAAACAGTGGGGCGGGGATAGTCGGGAAAAAGATCTCTTTTAAACTCGTAACGGTAATAAGAACCAAATGGATCACTGCTTGTGCTGATGGCATAGCACATGCAAAAGCTTCCGGTACTGTCACGGCCACGTGATTGCCTTACTCCAACGTTGCGGCTTGTATCCGGCGGAACATAGGGCGGCTGATAAAGCAGCACAGCAGCGCCAGGTTGCGGCAGTTTTACAGTTAAACTATCATTGCGCAATGGCGCTTTGCGAAAAGTGGGCATCACAATTAACCATCGGTCGGCAAGCTGATCATAGCGAACAACCGCATCGCCGTTATTTATTCTTTCGCATGGGCCGCCAAATCCCCGGAAAAAATTAGCTGTACGAACAGGGCCATACAGCACCCGGCCACTGCTGTCAAACATTTTTCCTTTTTTGCTAAAGATGGCTGTCATGGAGTTTACTGTTTGAATAATATGATTGGGGCCAACCGCCAGTGAATTATCAGATGGGTTGCGAAGCGTTGTTGTTCCCTGCGGGCCTGCAAATCCAACACCCAGTCCATCAAAACTTTCAACAAGCCTTGCAGCGGGTTTATTTCCAAAATAAGTTTGTTCAATATTGTCAACGAACCTTTTTTCCCCCTGTTGTTTTATTACTGGCAACGCTTCCGGTGATTTTGAAACTTCGGAAATCTTTTGCTGTGGAACGTTGAGTAATGAAGAAAGTGGCTGAGATATATCATGCCTTACTGAGTTATTAGTTCCTTCCACAACAGTAGTGACTTTATCAGTTTGAGCATGCATAGTAAGAGAGGACAAAACAGTAATGGCTAATGAGATGGGGTTGATGAACTTCATAGCAGCAAATTTTGGTTGCGGGTGATATACATGAAAGTTACTGAAAAATACCCTCTTCCCGGTATTTGTAAAGAAAACTTTGTTTCTATCTTTCTAAAAAATAACTGATGAAAAAGAACATGCTTATCTGCTTCCTTCTTTTTTCTGCCATAGTAAAAGCTCAGGACCCTACGCCAAAGGAAATGGTTGAAAAATACTGGACCGGGCTTTCTGAGCAGCCTGCTAATTTCACCAGGAGCGGAAAGGTACAATTGAAACAGGCTATCAAGCTTACACTTAAAGATGATAATTCGGTTTATGGAACTTCTACCACCACCATGATCCTTGATGGGGTTTCCTATTCAAGCAGTAACAATATTTCGGGCACCTTCTATCGATCCACCTGGTCGGTGTATATCAGGGAAGGTACATCCATACGGGCCGATGCATTACCGAATGACCTGCGGTGGTGTAAGGGAACTGGAACGTTAACTTTTTACAGGAATAAGACCCATCCGGGTTATTACCTGTTCAAAGGAGAGCTTACCGATGATTGTAGCGGGAAAAGCCTCGTGGAGTTTTCAGATTACCCGTATTAACTTTTGCCGATCTGATTTTTATGTCTATATTCAAACTCTGTTCCTGCCCCTTGATATACTCCTGCCCTTTTATTAATCATTAAAAATTAAACAAATGAAAAAATTGTTCTTAATCGCATCAGCCGCATTAATATTCGGCTGTAACAATGAAAAGGCAGCTGAAGGAGAAAAAGCTGCTGATGCCAAACCTGCAGATGCTGCTAAAGTAACCCTGCCACAGAAAATGATCTACCAGGCTACAGCTACGGAAGGCAATCCGCAGAATATTGTGGAGGTTATGAATTTCAATGCAGATTTCATAGCAGGTAAAGTAGATAATATCGGTGCCTATTTTGCCGATTCTATTCATCTAGTATTTGCCGACGGCACCGATATGAATACTGTCCGGGATACCGCGGCGGCGGCTCTTAAAGGATGGAGAGCTTCAATGGACAGCGCTAAGCAAACTTATATCAGTGCCATTGCAGTTAACAATAAAGACAATGGCGATGAGTGGGTAATGCAGTGGATCGATGAAATACATTACTATAAGGATGGCAAAAAAGAACACGTGGTATATCATGAGGACTACCGGATGGTGAAGGGTAAGATAAGGGAAGTATTCCAGCACGAACAAAAAGTTAAGGAGAAGAAGTAAAGTCAAAAGTAAAAAGTCAAAATTCAGAAGCCTGAGAGAAGGATAGATTATTAAACTTCTCTTTTAACTTTTGAATTTTGACTTTTGAATTATCTACCTCGCCAACCTGAGTTTTTCATCAGCCAACCTGAATGCAGCTTTATACCTGGAGTAGACCCTGGTTGCTTCTGCATTTTTCTTCTGTGCCAGCAAGGATCTATACAGCCCGAGAAGGGCCCACCCGTTCTCATTGTTATATAAAAGATCTTTCCTGAAAACTTTTTCTGCATTAACTGCATCACCACTTTGCAGGTATGCAGTACCCAAATAATGTTTGGGGTTGAGTAGCCAGTCCCTGGGTTCATTATACACCATATTCACTTCAATGGAATCTGCAGCTTTTAAATGTCTGATAGCTCCTTCATACATTTTGCGGTCAAGATGAATGGCTCCCAGCAAAAGTTGTTCAGCCACCCTTGCTCCCTCTATAGCTGCTGAGAATGGTGTGAATGGGATATAGAGAGAACTGTCTTTCATCAGTTCTCTCAGTTTATCAAGTTCATTGCCTGCTTCACTAAAATCTTGTTTGGCAGAAAAAGCCATGCCTCTTCCAAAATGATACAGCAGGTTTGCATACACCTGAGCTGCATCGGGCTGTTTTGCCTGTAATATTGCATCCCATTTTCCAAAGCGGATATGTACAAATATGGTTGTCGTGTTGATGTACTGCACATAACTGCCCATGGGTGCAGGGATGGATAAATAATCGGGTGGAATGGTTTTGATTGTCTCTGTTGCTGCATCAAGAGCCAGTTCAGAACTTCCCATCATCATGGCATTATTGGTTTTCATATGGCGGTTATGTATCTCGTATAAAAAATCAGCTCCGGTAACGGGTGCAAACAAAGGGATGGAGTTTTTATAACTGCGTACAGCATGAATATTCACATCCACCCCATCCATATATTTACCTGTTCGCAGGTAGATATGTGATGGCATGTGCACCAGGTGCGAAAGTCCCGGGTTGGTTTTACCAAGGCGATCAGCACTGGGTAATGCTAGTGATGCGTAAGGAGAAGGCTCCATTACATGTATATAATAATGGTTTGCGCCGGGGTGTTCGGGAAATTTAGCAAGCAGTTTTTCAAGTACCGTCCTGATAAGCGGCGTCCAGGATTTAGGTGTACCATCAGCATGCCAAAGATCCCAGGGGTGTTGCTGCATCATGGCGTCGGCGTATAATGCCTGTGCATCTGCAAGCGAAATATATTTGTCATACAGCAGTTTCATTTTATCAGTATATGCCTGGTTGAGCTGTGTCCTTGTTACATCAGTTGAATCAGCGGTATAACGAATAGAAATGGCATTGATGAGGTCTTTTTCAAAAGCACTTGCTGTGGATGAAAATTCTTTCGCTTTATTTACAGCCGCCAGCGCATCGGGTGATGCCCGGTAACCAAAATCGTTGATATTGGGGCCATAACCCAATGCCTGGGCCCAATACAATATGGCACAGCCCGGATCAAACCTTGCTGCTTTTTTGAATGAGGCCATGGCTTCAATGATGTGGAAGCCGTAATACATATTGATGCCCTGGTTAAAATAGAACTGGGCGCTGTCGATCCTTGTAGATATCTTCCATTTGTATTTCCCTGCACCTGGCATCGGCGGAATATCGGTCTCTTCAATCCATGCCTTTAATTCATTCCAGTCGGGGCTGCAGCGGATGATCCTTTTGGCTTTATACTCGGCAATATTAAAGGTCACAACCTTTCTTGCATCCCTAAAGCGAAATGCCAGCAAAACGACAAATGATACAATGACTGCAAAAAAGAACATCCTTGGCATAGCTGCATATTTTGGGTGCAGATAAGGTACTAACAATCAGCGCTCCCTTCCAAATAATATTTTTACCAGCAACTTATTTTTTCCTTTAAACAGGTATTTTTTGAGCGTAATTCCTGGCAAAAAATACCATCTACACCCAAAGTTTTAGTTAAAAACCCCCTCAAGAGAAAGTTTGGAACGATTTATGTGGATAACTAATTCCAGTATCCTGGTAAAAACTAATTCATAGTTAAAATATCAGGACATGCAAAACAAATACCTTACGCTGCAGACCATTTACGAACTCGTAAAGAATGACGCACACCCAACAGCCAGAATGCTTCACCCCAACGAGATCATCCTGCGCCAGAATTTTCCCTGGGATGAGAGTGTAAAGCACCTTGATGAACTAAGTTCCGAGCACCTCGTTAACATTTTACAGCATTCACCCATCGCCATCTTTATTACCGAAGAAGGTTTCCGGTACATGAATTCCAATAACAAGAACAAACAAGGGAATTTTATGTACGCAGCCTGACCGGCTAATTTATTGGCTCTTCCCGTAACCCGGATATAATTCCGGTGCATTGTGCAACAGGAAAATTTATACACACTCATCCCTGAATTTTAACATTCATCAAAAATAATTTTTGGGGAGCAGGAATCTTTGTAGCTTCTCCATCCTTTTCATCATTTAAAACTTATAATCATGTCAACTTTAGAAGCGGTAATGACCACCCACGACGTGGCCAGCCGTATGAATGAATTGTTCAAGACAAACAACTGGACACAGGTACAGGAAGAACTTTTTGCCGAAGACTGCGAAAGTATAGAACCTCCTCATGCACAGGGTTTGCAAACTGTAAAAGGAAAAGACGCTATCAAAAAGAAAGGAGAAGA
Organism: Ferruginibacter sp.; assembly: GCA_044222465.1. Taxonomy (GTDB): domain Bacteria; phylum Bacteroidota; class Bacteroidia; order Chitinophagales; family Chitinophagaceae; genus Ferruginibacter. The sequence continues at coordinate 3,432 of JBGANE010000032.1, read as the reverse complement.
TTTCCAGGCTGCTATTGAAGAAATGCATGGCGGTTGGTGCAGTGAACCACTGGTAGGCGGTAATTACATTTCTTTTGCCATGGGCATTGATGTGACCATGAAAGGTATGGGCCGTATGAAGATGGAAGAGATATGTGTGTATGAAGTAAAAGATGGTAAGATCATGAAAGAGCAATTCTTTTACTGATGAAAAAAGATTTGGGTTAGTAAGTCCTGCAAATTACCTGCAGGATTTTTTTGTGCAACTTCGGCTCGAAGATCAATTTATAAAACTTTCCATCCACCGCATTACTTCCAGGCCTTCCCAAGCTCTACATGGATTCATCTCTTTTCCCATAAAATACTGCACTACCCTTTCAATCATTGGCTGCTGTACATGACGGATCGGTTCAAAACTTAAGTGTTCTGTATGGTCATTGATAGTCATTTCAATGACCTGGGTTTCAAAAAAACTAAAACAAAGCCTGCCATTGCTTCCGTTTATTTCACAAAGGTCTCTGGAGCCAGTGGCAATAAAGTTCCAGTCGCCATTGAATTGAATGCCATTTGCAAATTCAATGTAACCATTAACCGTATCATCAGCGGCATAGTTTCCGCCACGATTACTTGAGTGGCCGGTGATTTTTTCAGAACCACCAAATAACCAGTACATGATGTCAAGCTGATGCGGAGCAAGATCGTGGAATAATCCGCCGCCGGAGATGGCAGGGTTCACACGCCATGCTTTCTTTTCATCAGCCAGGTCTTCCTTACTCATAGGCGGACGATAGAATTCTATTCTTACAGATACGGGCTCACCAATGATTTTATCATTGATCAGCTCTTTTATCTTTTTAAACATCGGCCACTCACGGCGATAATGCGCCACAACGAGCTTTACATTTTTTTGTTCAGCAGTGTCTGCCATTCTTTTTGCTGACTCATAATTCAATGCCATGGGTTTCTCCACATAAACAGGCTTGCCTGCATTAATAGCGGCTATTGCATATTCTTCATGAGATGAAGGAGGTGTGGCAATATAAATCGCATTTACTTCGGGGTCGTTAATGAGTTGTGTCGCATCATTGTACCATTTAGGAACATTATGCCGCTTTGCATAATCAGCCGCTTTTTCCGCATTGCGCCGCATAACGGCAACCAATGCTGAGTTCGGTACTTTATTGAATGCAGGCCCGCTTTTTATTTCGGTAACATCACCACAACCGATGATACCCCAATTGATCCTGTTCATATAAAATCATTTGATATGGCCATGTTAGTTACTGCAGCTTTTAAAGTTAAAAAGAATAAACAGATATTCTTTAAAAAAACTCTTTCATAAACCTTTCCGTATTGCCATACATAAACAGGTCAATAATATCTTCGGCAGACAATTGTGTGTTTTGAGCCAGTGTAAGTTTTTTTTGTGCAAGAAAACGGTTGGCAAAAATGATCAGTTCTTTGGCAAGCGGTTCAAAACTTCCGACGGTGAGTATACCCGGAAAAGGATTGATGCTGCCATCGAAATCACTACCGATGGCTGTGGTGCCCCAGGCGAATGATCCATTTTTGTCGAGCAGTACAGCAATATGCTGCAACTGGTTCCAGATGATCTTTGCCGAGCGTTGCAGCGGAGTTTCTCCAACTGTGACAGGTAGATTTTTCCTGAGTTTTTTCTTATCTGAATGAATGAGGATATCCATCTGCAGCGCAAGCAAACCTCCTGAGTTGGCAATGGCAATGATCTCTTCATCATAAAAGTTGATATCGCTGCTATTAAAAATATCGTAACAGCCGGTATTGATAGGTTGGCCCTGTAAAGGAAGCCCTGTTGCAGAACCATGGCTTGCTATAAGCGGTATCTTCCTGTTGCTATAATCTCTTTTCAATAATTGAAGGTATTGCTGCCGTGCTTTAAGACTCATGTGCTTAAGGTCAATGTATATGCTTCTGCCATCGCTGTTATCCAGCAAAGCATGAATTACTTTTTCGCCCAGTGCAAAAAGGCCTTCATCCAGGTTTTTACTTTGATCTACCAGTTTGCCCAGCCGCTGCAGGCTTTGTGCATGGCCGCAAAGATCATTATTGAAATTATGCGCAAGCCCTGTGAAGAGCGGAGCATAAGGCCATTGCTTTACTTTTTTGATGTTGCCTAGTATCTCTTCTTCGCTGGGGTCAACACCAAAATCAGTAAGACCGCAATTAAATACATGCGCACCTTCAATGCTAATAATGACCGCAATGGTATTTTCTTTGGCCAATATGGTTTCCAGTTCCCGGCTATTAGCTGCCAATTGCCAGCGGTGTGTTGTTCTGTCAATAAGTTTTTGTTTGCGGCTGTTCAATACAAATTGATATTCATTCTGCAGGTCAGTAAAATAATCAGTATGCTTTTGCAGGTATCTTACCCGCTGGTAACCTATTTCAATACCCCAGTCGGCAAGAAAAGCAGCGAGTGCAGGTTTTATTTTTGGGTTGATGAAAAAACCCTTTTCAAAAGGATAAAGCGATAAAGAAATGATCCTGGCCCCTGATTTTGCCATAATACTAAGGTTGGCCTGAGAAAATTTGGTGATACCGGTAAGCTGATGAATTTTTTTTGTAAAGAAAGATGGAGGTATCTCATGCCACATGTCCTGCTTCAGATTCCAGTGTTTGTCAAAACTGTGTCCAAAGGTCTTTAGGTTGGGATGACAATGTATATCGGCATACCGGAAATTGTTCATACCGTTTTGGTTTAACTGTTACATATCATCTTCCAGTATATCGGCCCACCGGCCATTTGTCCTGATGAGCTTATAATGATTTTTAAAAGTGGTGAGCAAGGGATACGACCGGTACGGTAACCCTGCCTGCATGCTGTAGTTCTTAATGACGGCTGTAATTTCTTTGGCATGTACATAGCTAACATTGGGAAATAAATGGTGCGCTAAATGAAAATTGAAATTCGCCATCACGTTCCGGGTAAACCAGTTGGATTCTATCACGTCATTGGTGGTATTCAACTGGTGCATCAACCAGCTTTGCTCCAATTTCATATCATCGTTCACCACCGGAAACTGGTTACTGGTGTTTACATGTGGGGGCAATAATACCGTCAATGCAAAAGACCCTGCACTCAACAGCATGATAAAAAATGCCAGTACTATCTTCCACCACACAAAGGGCGTGAAAAATATTGGAACTATCGCCATGTATCCCACAAAAAATAATTTAAACACAAAAAGTTTTACATACTGGGGCCATGGCACAGGCCCTAGTTTCTGAACTATCATTCCGGGCTTGAAGAAATCCTTAAAATCACGGAACAGGAACCAGTTGGTAATGAACAACGGGTAAACCAATATCATCAGGTGCTGGTAATTGTATCTTGGCATTTTGGTATTGTATGGATGCACTTTCAGGAACTTACTTTTTTCAATATCGCTGTCCCATCCGTCAACATTGGTGTAG
>JBGANE010000031.1:0-30378 GCA_044222465.1 Ferruginibacter sp. | reverse complement strand
GTTTAAAAACAAGTCCTTTAGCTCAACCTAATACAAACCCTTTAACTGAGCCAAATACAAGCAGTTTGCTAGTAGATACATTTATAAGATATCAAAATAGATTAAAAAATGAGGTAGCTGGAAAAGCCCTCAAGTACGACCTCACTATCCCCTTTGCCCGCTATGTGGCGATGAATCATAATCAACTGACATTTCCCTTCAGACGCTACCAGGTACAACCCGTATGGAGGGCCGACAGGCCGCAAAAGGGCCGCTACCGTGAGTTTACACAATGCGATGCAGATGTGGTAGGAAGTCTCTCCCTGGTGAATGAAGTGGAGCTGGCTAATATCTACCATGAGGTGTTTGTTCAATTAGGAATTAAGAATTATGAATTAAGGATTAACAGCAGGAAAATTCTAACCGCTTTAGCTGAGTTATGCGGAGGTGCTGACAGGATGATCGATATCAGCATTGCCATTGACAAGCTGGACAAGATCGGTCTTGATAAAGTAAAAGAAGAATTAAAACACCGTGGGCTGGATGAAAAACAAATAAAGATCATTGATAGTTATCTTAACATATCAGGGACCAATGAACAGAAGTTATCTGCTGTCAGATCGTTGATTGGTTCAATAGAAAGCGGCAAACAGGGGATTAATGAAATAGAGTTCTTATCTACCAATGCAAAAAATACAAATCTTATCATCGACCTTACACTTGCCAGGGGATTGAATTATTACACCGGTATCATCTTTGAAGCCAAGGCTCCTGAAGAAGTAAAGATGGGAAGCATTGGCGGTGGCGGCCGCTACGATGATCTTACCGGTTTGTTTGGCGTACCCAATATTCCCGGAGTTGGTATCTCATTTGGTGTAGACAGAATTTATGATGTGCTGGAAGAATTAAACTTGTTCCCGGAAAATTTACAGGTGAGTACAAAAGCCCTGTTCTTTAATATGGGCGAAGAAGAAAGCCGTTTTGCTTTTGGTATCATGCAAAAATTACGCAGTAATGGCATTGCCTGTGAACTATACCATGAGAATACAAAGATCAACAAACAGTTTACTTACGCAGAAAAGAAAAATATTCCATTCGTGATCATCATCGGCAGTAAAGAGATGGAAGAAAAAAACTGCGCTGTTAAAAATTTAGCAACAGGAAACCAGGAAGTTGTTGCTTTAGAAAAGCTGGCCGACCATCTTAAAAAGTAAAAATTAAAAAATCAAAATACAAAATACAGAAATTACTTAAAGGCATATTTTGATTTTTTAATTTTGAATTTTGACTTATAAGCCCTCGCCAATTACTGCTGCTCCCTGCCCTACTCCAATACACATAGTTGCCAGTCCGTATTTTGCTTTACGTTTTTTCATTTCATGTAATAGAGTGGTGGATATCCTTACACCACTGCAACCAAGCGGATGGCCGAGTGCAATAGCTCCTCCATTCACATTTACTTTTTCAAGATCAAGACCAAGATCATGTATGCAGGCAATGGATTGCGACGCAAATGCTTCATTCAGTTCAATGAGGTTCAGGTCAGCAACCTGAAGTTTTGCTCTTTCAAGCGCTTTCTTAGAAGCCGGTACAGGACCAATGCCCATAATGGCCGGGTCAACACCCGCCACTGCCATGCTCACAATTTTTGCCATGGGCTTCAGGCCGAATTTGCGAACGGCATTTTCACTTGCCAATAATATAGCAGCTGCCACATCGCTGCCGAACCATCATTGATGCCACTACTGTTACCTGCAGTTACAGTTCCGTCTTTTGCAAAAGCAGGTTTTAATAACTTCAGTTTTTCCAAACTTGTCAACCGGGGATGTTCATCGTTCTCAAAATCAAAAACATCTTTGCCTATCTGCACTTGTATCGGAACTATTTCATTCTTCCATTTATTTTCTGCCAGTGCCCTTTCATATTTCTGCTGACTTTCCATGGCAAATTCATCCTGGGCATGGCGACTGATGTTCCAGCGTTTGGCAACATTCTCTGCTGTTTCGCCCATAGTGTAGGGATAATACATTTCAGCAAGCCGTTTATTTACGAAACGCCATCCTAATGTTGTATCTGCTATCTGGGGTTCTCTTCCAAAAGCTGTGGTACTTTTTGGCATTACAAAAGGAGCCCTGCTCATACTCTCCACACCACATGCAATGATTATTTCTCCATCTCCACAGGCAATAGCACGGGAGGCATCCATAATAGCCTGCAAGCCACTTGCACAAAGACGATTAACTGTATTGCCAGCCACCGTTACCGGCAAGCCTGCCAGTAGCGCAGCCATACGGGCCACATTGCGGTTGTCTTCGCCACTTTGGTTGGCAGCGCCGGCGATCACATCTTCAATGGCATTCATATCAATGCCTGGATTTCTTTTTATCAAAGCGCTGATCACATGCGCCAGGAGATCGTCGGGCCTGATACCGCTTAAAGAACCACCATATTTTCCAATAGCAGTACGAACGGCATCAATTACATAGACTGTTTGCATAGTTTGAGGTCTTCAATCCTTCACAAATAACGGAAATACTACCAAATCTGCGAAATCGGCCTTCATACAGTCCAGCAAGGATGATATTTTTTCTAAGTAAATTTAGGTATGTGCCGGACTATTATAATGCTAACAAGTCTCTTTATCACAATGCATTTATTTGCACAACAATACCCTTTCGTTCATTATTCACCCAGGGATGGCCTTATCAGCAATCAGGTACGTAGCATTTACCAGGACAGTAAAGGGAGGTTATACTTCATTTCTATAAACGGTCTGAGCATTTATGATGGTTCCCGTTTCAGCAATTACAATTCTGCTAACGGTTTCGGAGCCGATGCTGTTAACAGTGTAATAGAGATGGGCAACGATTCTATCTGGATCGCAACCAATGATGTCAATATCCATTGCCTGGCGCATAGCCAACTAACGAAAATGGTATTTGCAGAACCACCTCCCATCATTGACAACCTGGTACGTGATGAAAAAGGCACTTTGTATGCCGCATCTGAACAAGGACTTTTTGTGTTTAAGCAGGACCGCTTTATAAAGCTGCCCTTCATTACCAGGGATGCAAAAGACCTCAACAGTCTTATCAGTAATATTTATCCTGCGGGCAGGTACCTGCTTATTACAAGAGATAATTCACTGGTAAATGCAGAAGAAAAAAACATTTTATATCTCTATGAAAAAGAATCAGGGAAGATAGTGGCCCAGACAAAGGATGTACCAATACTTTCTGTGGCTAAGGCCCCGGACGGAAGGATCTGGACCAGCACAGGCAAGGATATAATTTCATTGGATACTAACGAACTAAAAAAAGGGAAGATCATTTTCCAGGAACTACCTCCTTTGTATAATAAGGTCAAAAAAAGTTCCCGTGTTTTTATCAGCTTCGATCAGTATGGCAATTCGTGGATGACAGATAAGGTTGCCGTGCTCGACAAGCTAAGCACCGACGGAAAACTTATTTCCTATACAGTTGCTTCAGGGTTGAGCAATATGGATATCAGTCATGTATTTGAGGACAAGGAAGGAACTGCATGGATCGCTACCTACGGTGGTGGAGTTGATAAACTGGCACACAGTAATTTTTCATCTTCCCCTGAAGCTTATGGTATCGCTGTTATAAACAGTATCTGGTATTCGGCAGAAAAAGATCATATGCTGCTCTATAGTCCAATTAACTCAAAAGCCATTATAGCCGGCAGGAATGAAGAAGCAAGAATATTTGATGTCAGGGAATCCAATAAATTTCAAATGCTCTTTGAAACAGCAAAAGGGATTTTCGGAACCTCCGGTGCGGATCTTTACAGAATACATATCAGTGGCAACAGTATGTACCCGGAGATCATCGCACCAGGAAGCGCCGGGTATCATTTCAATAACCCCATTACAGACAGGAATCAAAATTTTATAGTATGCGGGAAGGATTTCATTACGGCAGTACTTGATGGCGGACGAATGTCGCATAAAAGGATCAGCGATTTTACTGATCATGCAGCACTAGACACAAGCGGCAACATATGGGTGGCTACCCGTTCGGGTAAAGTGATAAAGCTGCAACCCGATCCGACCGACCCGGCCAATTACTTCGCAAAAGAAACCATCATTGCCTCACTAGATCATATCTCTCCCCGTTCCATTGCAATTGATAAGAACAACATGATATGGATTGGTACAAGAAGTGACGGCATCCATGTTTTCAAAGAAGAGAAAGGGCAGCTAAGGTCACAGTTTCATCTTTATTCATCCATGGGCTTATCTGATAATTTCATAACGCAGATCGTTGTTGGTCCCGATAACGATGCCTGGGCCTGTAGCCCTTCTGGTCTTGACAAGATCTCCTTTGTAAATGGATACCCGATTATTGAGAATATCACTAAACAAAACAATATCTACCAAAAAGTAAGAAATATTGTTATTGACAATGACCATACGGTCTGGGGTCTTTTATCAAGCGGGCTGATAAAGATCACCAAAGACAGGAGAGATACTAACAGTTATATCCCGTCATTCCTGGTAACTATGGTAAGGACCGGAAAAGATACGATAACAGGTTCAGGCAGGATCACGCTATCACATAAACAAAATAACCTCAATTTTCACTTTGCAGCAACTTCATTTCTTGATGAAAAACAGGTATTATACAGTTACAGGCTTGAAGGCGGCAGCAACACACAATGGTCAGAACCATCGAACAATGCCTCCGTTTCATTCGTCAGTCTTAACCCAGGCAATTATACACTTTACATCAAAGCAAAATTTCCTGCAAACCGATACCCGGAGCAAATGATCAGCTATTCCTTTTCTATTGCCCCACCCTGGTGGCAGACCTGGTGGCTAAAAGCAGCAATTGTACTGCTGGGGATCGGGATACTGGCAGCAGGCATCCGTTTCTACTACAGGAGAAAACTCGGTAAGCAAAAACTGCTCCTTGAAAAACAACAGGCTATTGAAAAAGAAAGAACAAGGATTGCTATAGACATGCATGATGACCTGGGTGCAGGTTTATCAAGAATAAAATTCCTAAGCCAATCACTGCTGAACAAGAAAACTGAAGATGATCATACACTAACCTCATTGGAAAAGATCACCGGTTACTCTGATGAAATGGCCGAAAAAATGGGAGAGATAATTTGGGCATTGAATGAGAAGAATGATACCCTTGCCGACCTGGTTGCTTATACCCGTTCCTATACCATGGAATACCTGGCCAATCACGGCATTCAATGTAAAGCCAATACCCCTCTACACCTGCCGGGAACTTTTATACCGGGTGAGGTCAGGCGCAATACCTTCTTATCGGTAAAAGAATGCCTGCACAATATTGTAAAACATGCCAATTCCAGCCGTGTAGAATTTTCAGTACAATTGAACCGGGGAATAGAGATCATTATCCATGATAACGGAAAAGGGATCGACTTGAATAATCAGCGGCTAAACAGCAATGGCCTGGAAAATATCCGGAAACGGATGAAGGAAATGAATGGCCAGGCACAATTCATAAATGAACAGGGCACAAAGGTTACTCTTTACATTCCTATGTCTGTATAACATTTGTCCTATTGGTAAATGATACCTATACTGTTAATTTTAATGCTCATGCCGGTAAAAGTTTCCATAGTTGAAGACCTTGATGAAGTAAGGGAAGGGCTTGCTGATCTTGTGAGGTCGGACAAAGAATTATTGTTACTGGATAATTTTGAGGATGCGGAATCTGCGGCAGAAAAACTTCCTTCCTTACAACCTGATATCATCATCATGGACATCAATCTTCCAGGCATGAGTGGAATTGATTGCATCAAAAAGATAAAGGAAAAATGCCCGGCTACCCAGTTCATGATGTTCACTGTATATGAAAATGATGAAAAAGTGTTGCAGGCGTTGCAGGCGGGTGCCACCGGCTATTTATTAAAACGCACCAATCCCGAACGCATCCTGGAAAGCATTAAAGAACTGAACCAGGGCGGCTCACCCATGAGCAGCAACATTGCCCGCAAGCTGGTCAATATTTTCCTGAATGAAAAAAAAGTGACAAAAAAAGAAATACTAACTGAAAGAGAAAATGAAGTGCTTCAACTGCTGGCTGATGGATTATTGTACAAAGAGATCGCCGACCGCCTTCATATTGTTCACGGAACTGTGCGCCAGCACATACATAATATATATGAGAAGCTCCATGTTCAGAACCGTACCGAAGCAGTAAATAAATATTTTGAGAGGAATTAACCTGCCTGCTATAACATTCGTTATAGCCAGTCCTTACTTTTTTACTATTGCCCCGCTATTGGCTGCTACCTAATTTCAACCCCGGTTTCATAAACCGCCCTCACTTCATAAAATACAGCTATGAAAAGTATATTTTTTTTAAGCTCCTTTTTTATAGTCCTCACGGGGTTGTTTCCACACTCTGGTAAAAATAATGCAGGCGAATACCAGTTTATACTGAATGCAGATACTGTTCCAGCATCTGCAAATATCAAAGCGTACAGCAAGTATGACTTTGTGCCTGGCGAAAAAGTAATAGGCTTCGAAGATTTTTCAACCGGGTCGATAGGTGATTTCCCGGCGGGATGGAATACCAATGGCGCAGGAGAGATCGTAACGATAGAAGGTAAACCGGGAAGATGGCTATGGCTTACCAAACCCAGTGTGTTTGTACCCGAGTTCACGGATAAATACCCGGAGGATTTCACGTTTGAGTTCGACCTGCTTCATGGGATCATTAATGGGGGAGGGATCAGTGTGGCGCTTGTTCAGCTTGATAATATTGCGCAACCTCAGCATTGGACCCTGTCCGGAAACCGTATACACTTCCAATTAAATAATGCCAATACCGGGGGAAAAACCGGCGATTCAAAATCTACAGTAAGAAAAAATTCAGAGAATGAAACTGCTAACAGCATTTCTACTGACCTGTTAAGTGACGCATATAACCCCCTCCATGTTTCTATCTGGCGGCAAAAAGAAAGAGTAAGGGTTTACCTAAACCAGGAAAAGATATGGGATATTCCAAAAGGGCTGGCCAAGGAAGCTAAATTAAATGCAATCGTTTTTTATGTCACTTATGCCGAAGCCACTGTTCAGCACTATCTCGGCAACCTGCGGCTGGCCATTGGCGCACCCGATACCCGAAATAAATTTTTGACTGAAAATAAATGGGTAACACACGGAATTTTATTTGATGTGAACAGTGCCAATATCAAACCCGAATCTTATGGCACATTAAAAGAAATAGCGAATGTGCTGAAAGAAAATGCCGGTATGAAAGTGAAGATCGTTGGTCATACCGATTCCGATGGCGCCGATGCAGCCAACCTCGATCTTTCCAAACGCAGATCCGCATCTGTTAAAGCCGCACTGGCAAAAGAATTCGGCATTGATGAAAGCAGGATGGATACAGATGGCAAGGGTGAAAGCCAGCCAATAGACAAGAACAACAGTCCCGCCGGCAAGGCCAATAACCGGAGGGTGGAATTCATTAAACTATGATCATTCAATTTAGCACTATGCGTATCATCATCTTCATGCTTATTGGTTCAATGGCAGTGATCAATGTGCATGCACAAACACAACCTTCACAAAAAGAGATGCAGGCCCAGTTAGCAGAAGCAAGACAGGAAGCATTAAAACATATCAGAGATCTTAAAAAGGATATTGCTGCTGCAAAAGCAAAAGGTGAAAGTCAGGAAACAATAAAGGATATGGAATACCAACTGGCAACCATGGAAAAAATGTATGGTGTGATAGAGCAGGTCGGTAAAGTTGGCGATGAAAAACCTAAAACATTGCCGCCGTCAAAAACAACAGAACCCAGGTATGTTTCGCCCTTTGAGCCCATTCAGTTGACCAGGAAAGTTGACGCCCCGGCTAAAGGCCAGGCAAAAGATACATTACTATGGTACTACGGAAGAAGGATAGATCCAAATACTTTGATAACCACAGGCAGCATGATCGTAAGATACGACCGGGTGAACAACAGGGTGATCATACAGCCTGATCAAAGAACAGATACCTCCTACTACGGAATGCTAAATACGCTGAGTCAAACGCAAAGGATGAGAAATGATTTTGTGACAAGTATGTATGGAATTGACAATAGCTTTTTTATGTATCCTGAGATCGAAAAAGCTTATGATGAATATTATCTTTTCAGGAACAGGTATTATAAAGTAGCAAAGAATGTGATCTCTGTCGGTCCTCCAACGGTCACAAGAATACCCCGGCCCGACCCTTATCTTGATGCGAAACATCGTGACCTGATGGCGTATCTGAATTCCCTGCCATCAGCCTACAATATCAAATTGCCGCCGAAAAGACCCAATGATCTTTGTAACTGTGATCCTGAAGTCCGGACAATTTATGAACACGCCCTGGTCAACTGGCTCGAGTTGGGTTTTTTGACCGAAGAAGAAATGATCCTGCACAAATTAAAAGAGATATATGGTCATATAGAGCTTCGCCGGCAGAATGGTTTGCCTCCATATGCAGCAATCCCGGATTTCAAACAAGATATCATAAAAGCATTCAATACTGTGATTCACAGAATAACCATCAAGCTGGATGAGCTCAACAAAATATACGAATCGCCGGATATCTACGTGGAAGAAGGCCTGGTAATAGCGACAGCTTCATTTAAAAAGATGCTTGTCCAAACAATAGCTGACATGTCTGAGCCTTCAACTGTCCGGTTGAAAAGCAATGCTTATACATTGATCGACAGGATTGAGAATTCGATCATGGGTAATACTGTATTTGAAAAATACATGAATGACCAGAAGGCTGTGCTGAACTACAACGTCGTCTTTGATTACAACATTTACCTGGCGCATGAGTATAACAAAAGAATAATAAGCCCTTCTTATGACCTGAATGATAATTTCTTCAATACCTGGATCGAAGGATTGAAAAAGTTCAACCGCTTTACCCTTACACTCAGCATGGATTTTAAATATACCCAGACGGATAATGAGAATAAAGCATTGATGGATGCGGATGGTAAACTGGAATCGACCCCTATAATTGTAAGCCTTGGAAGAAGTTCCTGTAAATGGCATTTATATGTTACTAATGCCGACTACAAGGACAGGTCGGGCAATGAAGAGCCATTCGAGGTACCCATCAATGTGATAAGTGGTACAAAAAAGATCTACCTGAGTACGACAAGAACCATGACATACTCGGGGCCAGGCAGGATGAGGATGGTGTTCCCTACATTCGAAATAAGCTATTGTCCATCTAACAGCCAGGACCAGGCGTTAATGGATATGTTGCGTTACAGCGATCCTGATCTGCAAAGACACAGTGGCGACAAATTTGAAGAAGTATATACGACCGATATGCTTCAATATGCCAATAAAATGTTTCTTGGTATCAAACAAACCAAGGAAAGTACTTATGACATTGCCGGCCTTGTAGGTGAAATGCATAACATAAAAACAGGTTCAGGTCAATTTCCCCAGTCTTCCGGAAACCAGCATATGGATGAACTAAAGATGGCTCATATAAGTGAGCAGAGAAGGCGTTATGCACAGATGAACCTCTCAAGTGCCACGCATACTGCCAATACCATTTTCCAGTTTGATGCGCTGAATAACTCAAGAGTATTGATAGATAAGATACATAGTACCGTTGATACAAATGATAAGGATAGAACATGGGGAATACACTTTACCCTGGGTGAAATAAGATTGAAGGTTATACATACTCCCTTGTGAGAAAAAAATCATAAAAATGAAACCGCAATTCATTATACTCCTTTTACTCATCCTCCACATCTCATCCCGGTGCCAGACAAATGTCCCTGTAGGCGACCCTTGTACCGACGTGATCGCTCAAAACGCAAAAGGAGAATGGAAGAAATGGCCTGAAAAGTTTAGCTACGGTAACCAGGCTCAAAAACTAGAAGCTAACAACCGGATTGACATCATACATAATATACTCCTGAAAATGTATCCTAACCCAGTTGGTGTTGTTGTAAGATTCAGCAGGGGTGATGCTAAAGCCTACTTTGGCTCAACAAGAAAATATAGCCGTAACCAGGATGATGTACTTTCCTTTGACCATGTAAATACACTGCCCATTACGTGGGTAAGTTATTTTGCCAACTTCTCTCCTCATTATTGTGCAGGGTCATTAGGAACTGCCAGAACGTTTGTATCTGGCTGGACAAATGAAAACAGTGATGGGATAGGTTTAAATATAAATGATCTCGGCACGTTGGCTGACCCCCCATCACCGGATGATGAGTGGTCCATAAACGGGCTTCCGGTAAAAAAGCTTATCCAGGTGATGCCGGAAAAATGGAAAAATTATAAACTATACGGAGATGCAAGAAGTCTTGTCCGGCAGGTACTGATACACCGGGCTGGAGTATTGCCCTATATCCCTGTTACAAGAAAACAATACCTCGACCGGTGCATTGAGTTTACCACACAATTGCACAATAAGATCATCGAAGATATCAGGCATATGCCGGTCCGCAGCCCTGAAGAACAGGAAAAAGAAAAAAAAGCAAAGCTGGATAAGTTCCAAAAACAATTTGCGAATGATGAAAAAAAAATAAAAGCAAATGTTGACTTCTACTTATCTCAATATAAAACTGATGAGCAGGTAAGAGATGAGCGTATTGCAAAAGCAAAAGAGATAAAAGACAGGGAGTTGAAAGTATTCACTGATGAATTAGAAAAAACAACCCGTGAAGGTTTACTGAATTCTCCTGCCATCATCCTGGCTATGTATTATACCATACCTGCCGTTTTTGAGACCGATCCACAGAAAGGTTTTATGCTGATAACAGAGAACCCTGATTATATTCGAAGAGATCTTCCGGGTTATATACCACAATTCATGGTTCTTCAATGGCGCTGGAATCCCGACGGGTACCCGGCACATAAACCGCAGGAAAAACTGTTTCTTGAAGAATTTCCCATTGATAAGTTGCAGGCAATGATAGATAAGTGATCATAATTTAGATATTTCCACCAGCACATCTCCATTACTGCCATTACTTGTACACAGGTAAACTTTTCCAGAAGGTGATACACAGATATCTCTTAGCCTGCCGAAACGTAATTTGAAATAAGTTTGTTCGCTTACAACGCTTTTACCATCCACACTCAGCTTAAGTGCTCTTAAACTGGCATCTTTTAATGTAAGCATCAGTAAACAGTTTTTCCATTCAGGTATCCGGTTGTTATTGTAGTAATCCAGTCCGCAAACAGCAAGGGTGCCATTACCGCTGCTCCAGACAGGCTCTTTCACATTGTTGGCGCTGCAAAAAGTCAATTCGCCTAACTCATCGCAGGGTCCATTAACCGTTGGCCAGCCATAATTGCGTTTCTTTTCTATAATGTTCACTTCATCTTCGATATTTGGCCCATGCTCACTGGCATACATGATGCCGTTTACCAGCACCAGGCCCTGTTGGTTGCGATGCCCGTAACTCCATACCGGTGAACCGGCAAATGGATTATCAGCAGGAATGGTTCCGTCTAAATTAAAACGCAATACTTTCCCCGAAACGGATGAGGTGTTTTGTGCATTGGGCTGAACAGTGGCGTCGCCTGTTGTCATGAACAGCTTAGGATCATTGCCACCCGATATTAAAAGCCTGGACCCATTATGAAAATTTGCAGCAGGAATATTTTCGAGCAATGTTTTCACCTGGTGCATATTTCCGTTCTCATACTTCATCTGCACCAGCTTCTCCAGGTATTCGCCACCGCTCCTGTAATTGTACACTACATAAAATAATCCATTACTTAAGAAGTCGGGATGCTGAACCATGCCGAGCATACCACCTTCGCTGCGGCTAACCACTTCTGAAATGGATGATGAGAAAACGGTGCTTCCTGTTTTTGGATCTATCTTACTGATTTTTCCACCACGTTCTGTCATCCAAATATGGTCATCTTTTCCCCATAATATCTCCCAGGGATAATTCAATCCGCTTTTGAGCGTACGCACTGAATCAGCCGGTGTATCCACTTCATTAACATTAACCGGTTTTGGTGCAGAATTACAACCGCTGCAGGAATAGCTGAACAGCAGGAATAATAAATAATACTTACACATACAATAGATATATGTATGGAAGCTACAATTTTTCGGGCAATCTGGCCAGGAGTCTTGACGAATGGCAATTACTCCGATACGCAGTACCTTTGCTGCATGACGGCAGTAAAAAACATACGTACACTCAGCCTCCCTGAACTAAAGGATTACTTTGAATCCATTGGCGATAAAAAATTCCGTGCCATACAAACCTATGAATGGATATGGAAGAAGAATGCCCGGAGTTTTGATGATATGAGCAACCTTTCAAAAGAACTGAGACAAAAACTGGCAGAAAATTTTTCCTTGCCTGCCATTACAGTCGATACCAACCAGGTAAGCGGTGATGGAACGGTGAAATCGAGATTTAAAACCTTTGACGGGCATTTTGTGGAAGGGGTTTTAATACCAACCGAAAAAAGACAAACGGCATGTGTTTCTTCGCAGATCGGTTGCAGCCTGAGCTGTAAGTTTTGTGCAACGGGGTATATGGACAGGAAACGCAACCTGAACTTTGATGAGATATATGACCAGGTGGCCTTACTGAACCAGCAAAGTGAAAAACAGTATGGCACCAAACTCACCAATATTGTTTTTATGGGCATGGGTGAACCCTTACTGAATTATAAAAATGTATTACAGGCAATAGATAAGATAACATCCAATGATGGCATGGGCATGAGTCCGAAAAGGATCACCGTATCAACAGCAGGTGTGGCAAAACAGATCAGGCAATTGGGCGATGATAAAGTGAGGTTTAATCTTGCCCTTTCTTTACATGCGGCCAATGATAAGAAAAGAGATGCCATTATGCCTATTAATGAGAGCAACAATATTGAAGTACTGATAGAAGCGTTGAATTATTTTTATGAACAAACCAAAAACGATATCACATTAGAGTACATCCTGTTTAAAGACATCAATGATTCCATTGAAGATGCCAACGACCTGATAAAGATCTATCGCCAGATACCTACTCATCTTATTAATGTAATTGAATACAATCCTATTGACAATGCCTCTTTTACAAAACCTGATGAGGATACTACTCAAAAATTCACCGATTATTTAGCCAAACACCGGGTAAATGTGAGGCTGCGCAGAAGTCGTGGAAAGGATATTGATGCAGCTTGCGGTCAATTAGCCAATAAAAAATAGGCGATTTTTTTAACCGTTTTAAACCTTCACCAAATACTCCGGTCAGTATATTACCACGAAGAAAACTTATTCTGAGGTGCAGATAAATTGACAATTACCCTGAACCTGAACAGGCGCTCCATCCCGGAGCGCTTTTTTTGTTCCATCTGGTTAGTCATTCACGACTGCAGACGGGGTAAATAGATTATCTTTGCTACTCACTACTGTTGTAATAACAGCAAAATCACTTCAATCATGAGCCAATCGCCTTTCCAGAAATTTGTTGCCAAAAAGAAGAACAGCGTAATTAAAGAGGAGTTCAAACAGGAGAAGAAAAAGTTCAAGAAAGAACGTGCCGCTTATTTTGAGCAGAAAAAAAAGGAAGAGTATGAAGCCCGTAATGCTAAAAGAAACAAGCAATCAGCGATTGGCAATAGGCAACCGGTAATAAGCAAACCAGCTACAAACTCCAGGCCCCAAACTTCAAACCTACCTGCCCGGCAGACAGGACTTAAACCTCAAACAGCTATGCCGCTGAACAAGTACATGGCACATTGCGGCGTATGTTCCAGGAGAGATGCTGTAGAATTAATAAATACGGGAAAGGTAAAAGTAAATGGAGCCATAATAACAGAGCCAGGCTATAAAGTTCAGCAGGCTGATGAAGTGTTTTACAATGGTAAAAAATTATTTGTTACAAAAAACCTGGTATACATATTACTGAATAAACCCAAAGATTATATTACTACCACCGATGACCCACAGGGCAGGAAAACTGTGTTACAATTAATTAAACAGGCAACCGATGAAAGGGTTTATCCAATCGGCAGGCTTGACAGGAATACTTCGGGTGTTTTGTTGCTGACCAATGATGGTGACCTGACACAAAAATTATCGCATCCCAGTTATGAAGTAAAAAAGATCTACGAAGTAAAATTAGATAAGCCGCTTGCCAAGGCTGATTTTGATAAGATAATCAAAGGCCTGAAACTGGAAGACGGTGAAATACAAATTGACAGCCTGGCTTATGCCGACAGCATGGATAAATCCATTATCGGTATTGAACTGCACAGCGGGCGCAACCGCATTGTGCGCCGCATATTTGAACACCTGGGTTATGATGTGAAGGGGCTCGACAGGGTAATGTATGCCAACCTCACCAAAAAAAATGTAGAGCGCAGCAAATGGCGTTACCTGAGTGAAAAGGAAATAAGGTTATTGAAATACATGAACGCTTCCAAAAAGAAATGATCAGTGAAAAAGAACGACCCGGATATCATTTTTGAAAATGATTCATTTGTAGCTATAAATAAGCCGGCCGGCTTACTATCGATCCCAGACAGGGAGCAAACACAAACATCGCTGAAAGATATCCTTATAGCAAAGTACGGAAGCATTTTTACCGTTCATCGCCTGGATAAAGAAACAAGCGGCATCATCCTTTTCGCAAAAAACGAAACAGCACACAAATATTACTCCCGGCTTTTTGAGGAGAGGAAAACAGAGAAATATTATATAGGGTTGGTACTGGGATCTCCTGCCGCTAAAAAAGGAACTATAGATGCCCCTATCAGCGAACATAGTTTGCAAAAAGGCCTGATGATTGTTCACCGGAATGGTAAACCTTCGGTGACCGATTATGAAGTGATAGAAGAACACCGGTCATTTTCGCTACTTCAATTTCAATTGCATACGGGACGTACACACCAGATAAGGGTGCATTGTAAAAATATTGGTCACCCATTGGCCTGCGATGAATTATATGGCGATGGCAAACCCATCCTGCTTTCTTCAATAAAAAGAAAATACAACCTAAGCAAACATGATGAAGAGGAGCGGCCGATGTTGAACAGGCTTGCTTTACATGCTTACAGGCTTAAGTTTACAGATATAGATGGAAAGGATTTTGATCTTATTGCAGAACTTCCCAAAGACATAAGGGCTTTGTTGCAACAATTAAAAAAGAACGAATAAAAAAGGGTTGTTTTCACAACCCTTATGTCATCAGTTTAAATTCGGCTGTGGCGTATACCGCAGGTATGGTTTTATCACGTTGACACCTTTTTCGAATTTTTTGATCGCATCCTCTGTGCTTACAGCCGGCACCACAATTACATCTTCCCCATGTTTCCAGTCGGCAGGTGTGGCCACGCTAAAGCTGGCCGTGAGTTGTAAAGAATCAACCACACGCAGCACCTCATTAAAATTCCTTCCGGTTGATGCAGGGTAAGTGATCATTAGTTTCACTTTTTTGTCAGGGCCAATTACAAAAAGAGAACGTACCGTAAATGTTTCCGAAGCATTGGGATGAATCATGTCATACAGATTAGCTACTTCTCTCCTTTCATCTGCTATGATCGGAAAGTCAACAGAACAGTTTTGCGTTTCGTTGATATCGCTGCGCCAGCCAAAATGTTTATCCAGCGGATCAACACTTACTGCCAGTACTTTTACATTGCGCTTTGCAAATTCCATTTTCAATAAAGCAGTCTTGCCCAGTTCTGTGGTACATACGGGTGTGTAATCGGCCGGATGAGAAAATAAAATACCCCAGCCATCGCCCAGGTAATCATAAAAATCGATTTCTCCTTCGGTTGTAGTTGCTTTAAAATTGGGAGCAATATCCCCTAAACGCAGGCTCATAACATTAAATTTTTAAGTGAAGAAAGAGTGTTAAGGTAGGCTATTTTTTATTCGAAGATGCCCTGGTGAGTGAATTTTTTCCGAACCTGTTCTTCACATTATCTATGGCTTTATACAGGTTGCTTTTACGTTCCACATCATCAAATAAATTGGTTTGGATGGCATCATTGGTCAACTCACTTAGCCTTACGCCAAGCAGGCGAACAGGTTCGCCCTTCCTGTACAATTTGTCGAACAGTTCCTTCACCACCGGGATGATCTCATCATCGGCGCAAGTATAAGGGACTGTAGTCTGGCGGGAGACCGTTTCAAAATCCTGATACCGTATTTTAACAGCTACGCAACCGGCCACTTTACCATCCTGCCTCAGTTCAAAAGCAATCTTTTCTGTAAGCCTAACAAGTTCGCTTTTCAAAAAGCGCATATCGGTTTTGTTCTCGTTGAATGTATTTTCAGATGAAACGGATTTTGCCTCATGGTACTGGCTCACTTCCCTGTTATGTATCCCCTGGCTTTTTTGCCAAAGGTCGGCACCCCATTTACCCAGCCGTTCTTCAAGTTCTTCCGGTGTTCGCTTACTTATATCTTCTATGGTAACAATCCCCATCGATCTTAATATCTCATGTGTATGATCACCAACCCCGGGGATCTTATTAACAGCCAGGGGTGCTAAAAATTCCTTCTCCTTTCCAAATGGAACCTGTAAATAGCCATTGGGTTTTGCTTCATTGGTGGCAATTTTCGCCACCATTTTATTACTGGCCAACCCAAATGAGATAGGCAAATGTGTTTCATCAATGATCTCCTGCCGCAAATCGATCGTCCATTGCAGGGGATTGAAAAATTTTTCCATACCGGTAAGATCAATATAAAATTCATCTACCGATGCTTTTTCAAAAAGCGGCGCTTTGGCAGCAATAATCTGGGTAATCCAGCGGCTGTACCGGCTATAATCGGCACGGGAACTATTGGAAACAATTAACTGGGGACAGAGTTGTAAAGCCTTCTTTGAGGGCATGCCCGAATGGATACCAAATTTTCTTGCCTCGTAACTACATGCAGCAACCACCCCTCTTTCCCTGCCACCAACAATAACGGGTTTACCCTTCAGAGAAGGATTATTCAATATTTCTACCGAAACAAAGAAAGAATCAAGATCGAAATGCGCTATGATACGTTGGGGTTCTTTTTTCATAACCTATTTATATATCTCCAGCAAACCATCAGGAAGCCTTACATAAACCTTTCTTTTTTTTGTGTCTACTTTTTCGAGGCTGTCTTCATGTATAGGTATCAATGCCTCTTTGCCATTCAGCGATATGGCACATAATACCTGGTGGGGTTGTTCGATCACTTCCAGGATTTCACCAAGGTCTTCACCATCATGAATTATATTGAAGCCTAATAACGCAATGGCCGAAGATGATGCCGCAAATTTTTTAAAATCTTCTTCTGCAAGCCATACTTCTTTGGGGGTGAGTTTACGGGCTGCTTCCACAATATCCACGCCTTCCAGTTTTATCACTGTTTCATCATGGCTCCTGATCTTTGCTGACTGTATAAAATAAGGAATGAAACTGTCCTTTCTTTCTTCAATGAAAATGGCTTCCAGTCCTTTCAGTGATGTTTTTTTACCAAGGCTGTGTTGTAAAACCAGTTCACCTTTTAACCCTGTACTTGCTGATAGTTTTCCTATTTTAAAATATTGAGTCATTGAAGTTGCAAGATACTGGAATCCGTAAAGAAGCTGAAAGAGGGCATAGTTATTATAAAAAAAGTCCCGATAAAACCGGGACTTGAAAAGAATTAAGAGAACAGAGATAGTTTATTCTTCTGTTTTAGTTTCTTCAGGTGCTGGTGTGTCAACTGTAGCTTCGGCAGATACTTTTTCGGCTTTAGCCGCAACCTTTTTTACAACAGGCTGATCACGCTGTTCTTTGCGTGCCTTTTTATGGGCACCCTGACGCCTGGCCACGTTTGAATCGTGTTCAGTTGTCCATTTCGTGAATTTTTCCATAGCGCCTGCTTCATCAAATAAGCCAAGGCTTACTCCACGCAGTAAATGCTTCAGGTACAAAACTCCTTTGAAAGAAAGGATGCGGCGTACGGTATCGGTGGGTTGAGCACCTTTTTGCAGCCAATCCAATGCCTTTTGGCGGTCAACCTGTATAGTTGCAGGAACCGTTAAAGGATTGTACGTACCTAATTTTTGAATGAATTTACCATCACGTGGGCTTCTTCCGTCGGCAACAACAATGAAGTAAAAGGGTCTTTTTTTTGAGCCATGCCTTTGCAGTCTCATTTTTACAGCCATAAATAGAAATTTTTGGTTGTTATGAAATAGGGTTTATCCTTAAATAAGGTAAACGAAGATAATGAGCGGAATGAGAATCGCCAAATATTTGAAGCAGGTTAGCCTGCCAGGGGTAAATTTTATTGAAATCTTTGAACTGAGCCCTTAATCCTGCCATGGGCTTACTTTTGGTAACTCATATATTTACAATGAGTTGTTTCACTTTTTTCCCATCATTCCCATACCCGGCATACGGCCCGCCGGCATCTTGTTCATCATTTTCATCATACCCTTCATTTGTTCGAACTGTTTTAAGAAAGCATTTAGCTCTGCTATATCCTTACCTGCGCCTTTCGCAATACGGGTTTTACGACCGGGGTTTATAATATCGGGGTTCCTGCGTTCCTGCAGGGTCATGGAGTTGATCATGGCTTCAATGCCTTTGAAAGAATCATCATTAACATCAACATCCTTAATTTGTTTCCCTACGCCCGGTATCATGCCCATCAGGTCTTTAATGTTGCCCATCTTTTTTATCTGCTGCAACTGGGTTTTAAAATCTTCAAAGTCAAATTGGTTTTTGCGGATCTTCTTCTCCAGTTTTTTCGCTTCAGCTTCGTCAAATTGTTCCTGTGCTTTTTCAACCAGGCTAACAATATCTCCCATACCCAGGATACGCTGGGCCATCCTGTCGGGATAAAATATATCCAGCGTGTCCATCTTTTCGCCGCTGCTTGCAAATTTGATGGGCTTATTTACAGTGTATTTAATAGACAACGCCGCACCACCCCTTGTATCGCCGTCTAATTTGGTTAACACAACTCCGCTGAAATCGAGTCGTTCATTAAATGCTGCAGCTGTGTTCACA
Organism: Ferruginibacter sp.; assembly: GCA_044222465.1. Classification (GTDB taxonomy): domain Bacteria; phylum Bacteroidota; class Bacteroidia; order Chitinophagales; family Chitinophagaceae; genus Ferruginibacter. Next base: position 11,403 of record JBGANE010000031.1, on the reverse strand, counting down.
GCATCCTGTCCCGTCATACTATCCACTACAAATAAGATCTCCTGTGGGTTGATGGCTGCTTTGATGTTGGCCACTTCTGTCATCATCACTTCATCAACTGCCAAACGGCCCGCCGTATCAATGATAATAACATTCTTATTTTTTGACCTGGCTTCTTTAATGGCATTTTGAGCAATAGAAACCGCATCCTTATTTTCTCTTTCGCTGTAAACTGCAACGTCTATTTGCTCTCCCAACACTTCTAACTGGTCTATCGCCGCAGGCCTGTAAATATCTGCAGCTACAAGTAAAGGCGATTTCCCTTTTTTGGTTTTAAGATAATTCGCCAGCTTGCCACTGAAAGTTGTTTTACCGCTACCTTGTAAGCCGGCTACCAAAATGATTGCAGGGTTTCCCGTGATATTAAATTCACTTTCGCTACCCCCCATTAATGCAGTTAATTCATCCTGCACAATTTTCACCATCATCTGGCCCGGACTCACAGCGTTCAACACCTTTTCGCCTTGTGCCTTTTCTTTTATCTTATCGGTAAACTCTTTGGCTATCTTATAATTCACATCAGCATCAACCAATGCACGACGGATATCTTTTACTGTATTGGCAATATTGAGTTCGCTGATCCTTGCCTGTCCCTTTATATTCTTAAAGGCCGATTCTAATTTTTCGCTTAATGAGTTAAACATGAAACGCAGATTTTAAACGCTGATTAAATTGATTATTTTGGATTTCGCTGATCGCTGACTTTGTCATCGGGAGTTTGCAAAACGCCGGTATTGCAAACTTGTATTTCCAAAATTTATTAAAAGCCCGATTTCTATTTTAAATATTTTTAAATAATTAATTATCTGATTATAAAACAGAGGTTCTACTTCTGTTACCGCCTTTAACTCCACTATTACTGTATTATTCACAATCAAATCCAGGCGTCTCGATCCCACTTTTATTCCTTCATAATAAATATTCCTTTCAACTTCAGATTCGCAAACCAAGCCTGAATTTTTCAATTCAATCTGCAGGCATCGCATATAAATAATCTCCGGGAATCCTGGCCCGATAACCCCATGAACTTTCATTGCACAACCGATTATCTTACCTGTTAATTCTGAATGCTTATATTCTTCCATATTGTGCCAATATTTTGCGAAGCAAAATTAATCAGCGAAATCACATTTCATCAATTTAATCTGCGTTTTTAAATGGAGAATGCCGTATCAACAATTTGTGCCTGTTCTTTTAAATGTACTTTATTGTACCCGCTGGCAGTTGCCGCACTTGGCTGGCGGCTTATGATGTAGAAGTTGATGTTCTTCAGGTTCATTCTCAAGAATGTAGCTGCACCCATATTCAACGGTTCTTCCTGCACCCAATACCATATAGCCTTGTTATATTTTTTATACAACTCATCCAGTTGCTTCTGTGGCACGGGGTGAATTTGCTCAAGCCTTATTACAGCCACGTCCTTCCTGTTTTCCTTTTGCTGGCGTTCGCCCAGGTCGAAATACATTTTACCACTGCAGAGCAAAACTTTTTTTACCGCTGCAGCATCATGGATGCTATCATCATCCAGTACTTCTTTAAATCCTCCGCTTGTAAATTCATCTTTTGCACTATAACTGCCCGAATGACGAAGATTTGCCTTTGGTGAAAAATTAACCAGGGGTTTACGGAAAGGCCAGGCCAGCTGCCTTCTTAATAAATGGAAAAAATTGGCGGCTGTAGTTACATTCGTTACCACCATATTCAACTCACCGCACATTTGTAAGAAGCGTTCCATTCTTGCGCTGCTGTGTTCGGGCCCCTGTCCTTCATATCCATGGGGTAACAACATAACCACTCCATTCATTCTTTGCCATTTGGTTTCGGCTGCTGCTATAAACTGATCTATGATAGTTTGTGCACCATTACAAAAATCGCCAAACTGTGCTTCCCATATTACCAGTGCATTTGGATTGGCCATGGCATAACCGTATTCAAAGCCCAGTACGGCATATTCACTCAGCAATGAATTATAAATACGAAAAGGCGATTGTGTTTCAGTAAAATGATCGAGCCGGTTATATTCGTTATTTGTATTCTCATCGTATATCACGGAGTGGCGGTGACTGAACGTGCCTCGTTTTACATCCTGTCCACTCATACGAACATCTTTTCCATCAACCAGTAAACTTCCGTATGCCATCAATTCTGCAGTGGCCCAGTCTACTTTTTTTTCGTCGCTGTATAATTTCTGTTTGTCCTGTATCAGTTTTTCCACTTTACGCAAGGGCTTAAAACCAGCGGGCCATTTCATCAAGCCATCAAAAAGTAACTGAAACTGGCTGCTGCTGATAGCCGTTATAGGTGAAGCATCAAAGTCATCCATCGTTGCTTTACGCATACTTTTCCAAATCAATTCAGGTGGCTGGTAACTATAAGGCAGCGGATTTTGTTTTACTTCATCAAGTCGTTCCTGCAGGTCGGCTAAAAACTTCTGCTCCATTTCCTTTGCCAGTATTTGTGCATCAGGCTCACCGTTCTGTATCAGGTATTGTGTATATACTTCCCTGGGGTTAAGATGCTTTTCGATTACTGAATAAAGTTGTGGTTGGGTGAACTTAGGTTCGTCGCCTTCGTTGTGTCCATGCCTGCGATAACAAACCATATCAACAAAAATATCGCTGTTGAATTTTTGCCTGTACAAAGTTGCAATTTCACTTGCTTTCACAACAGCCTCCGGGTCGTCTCCATTAACATGAAATACAGGTGCCTGTACCATAGCAGCAATGCTGGTGCAGTAATCAGCCGATCTTGCATCATCAAAATCAGTTGTAAATCCTATCTGGTTGTTGATGATGAAATGTATAGTGCCTCCTGTATAATATCCTTTCAGTCCGCTCATTTGTAACACTTCATAAACCACACCCTGGCCGGCAACAGAAGCATCGCCATGTATAAGTATGGGAAGTATCTTATCATAATCGCTGTTATACAACACATCTGCCTTGCTTCTTGAAAAACCAATGACCACCGGGTCAACAGCTTCTAAGTGTGATGGGTTGGGAGTGAGTTTTAAATGTATTTTTTTACCCTCTGCTGTTTCTATATCACTACCAAAACCAAGGTGATATTTTACATCGCCACTGCCCATTGTTGTGTCAGGCAGGCTTGATCCTTCAAATTCACTAAATATCTGTTGATAGGTTTTGCCCATGATATTGGCCAGCACATTCAATCTTCCACGATGAGCCATACCTATCACTACTTCTTCTACATTATTCTTAGCCGATGTATTGATGATGGCATCCAGCGCTGCAATGGTTGTTTCTCCACCCTCAAGTGAAAATCTTTTTTGGCCAATGTATTTGGTGTGAAGGAATTTTTCGAACATTACTCCTTCATTGAGTTTTTGAAGGATCCGTTTTTTCTGACCCAGGGAAACTGGTTCAAGCATTGTTTTTTCAACAGCCTTAGTTAACCAGTCGGTTTTTTCTTTACCACCTACATACTTGAACTCAACGCCAAGGTGCCCGGTATAACATTTATTCAGGTGAACAATGATGTTACGCAGTGTGGTTTTTCCAAGACCGATCAGTTCGCCTGCATGAAAGGTTTTATCCATATCAGCTTCGGTGAAACCAAAAGAGGAAGGTTCAAGATTAGCGCCTCGGTCTTTACGCTTGCGGATAGGATTGGTATCGGCAAGCAAGTGCCCTTTATTACGGTATCTTAATATCAACCTGTATGCCCTTATTTCATTCATCCAGTCAACCCCTGTAGCAGTTGTAGCTCCGTTTGCAGTGGCATTGCCATTTACGGAAGCCCCTCCATTGGATACGGCAAAATCAAATCCTTCAAAAAATTTTCGCATTTCCAGGTCAACCGTATTAGGATCTTTTACAAAATCTTTATACAAACCCTCAATATAACCGGGATGAGAATTAGTGATATACTGAAAATCCTTCATGATGAATAGAAAATTATTTTGTTCTTGCTGTGGTAAAAACCGACTGCAAATATCGGTTAATTATGCATTAGGAGTCACGGAATTCTTTAACAATTTGGCCGTAAACATAGCCACAATGCCACTTAACAGTACGTAGCCGGAAAAATAATAAAACCCTGGTTCCAGAATGGCCCTGGTGTTTTGCATGGCATTAGCGCCGAGGAAGGCCACAAAAATGCTGATGGCAAAAACATCGGCCATAGCCCATTTACTGATGGCATTTACAAAATGATACCATTTTGCAGCCGGATTTTTAGCCAGCAATAAAAAGAAGATTATCGCCGATTTAATGAGGGGGACTATAATACCAAATAAAAAGATCAACGAAAAAGGCCAGTAGTTCGCATCCTTCCATAATTTGTCGAGCATACCCAGAACACTTCTCTTTTCATTGAATAAATTAATATCTACAAAAAAATGGGCCGAAATATCGATCTGGAGAACATTAAGTACCCACCCAAAGCCCAGCAGTACCAGGGAAATAACATGCAAACCGAGTAAAACAAACCTGTTCATAGCCTGATTTTGGGTCAAATTAAACAAATGCAGGGTATATTTAAAAAATTATTCATTACCGGAGCCCGATTCTCCCTTCATTCCCTTATCTTTGCTGCCCAAAAAATTAAGAAATAAATGGCAAACCATTCAGCTACTAAAAAAGATGTACGACAGAGTTCAAAGCGTAACGAACGTAACCGTTATTATGGAAAAACAACCCGTAATGCAATACGTGATCTGAAAGCAAGTGACAAAGCTGCAGCAACCAAAGAATTACCAAATGTTGCTTCTATGATTGATAAATTAGCTAAGCGTGGCACTATTCATAAAAATAAAGCCGCTAACTTAAAGAGCAAGCTGGTTAAGAGGGTGAATGCAATGGCGAAATAAGCCAATATAATATTTAAAATTACTTTGAACCCGTCAAGGAATTGTTGACGGGTTTTTTAATTAATTTTACCGACGCATATTCTGAGGAAATGAAAAAACTGATCTTGCTTTTGTTGATTCTTATGGGCTCTGTTGCAGCTTACCCTCAGTGTACCACACCTAATGCACCTACCAGTCTTGTTTTGAATGCGACGGATAATCAAATGTCGATCTATTTTGATACCGTAGCTGCTGCCGTCAACAGGTATCTTGTGATCACCAGTTCATCAGCTTCGTTAGGAGCATCTCCTGTAAACGGCACAGTGTATAATCCCGGCGATAACATTGGTTCAGGAACAGTTGCCTTTTACAGTTTCAATTACATTTATAAATTGACGGGGCTTACAGCCAATACAACTATTTATGTATATGTGTATTCGGCCAGGATAAGTTGTACCGGCGAACCAGCCTATAGTGCCAGTTCCCTGAATGGAAGCATTACCACATATAATGGCTCACCCGGTATTCCTGCAGGTTATTATGATGCCATTGGAGGACTTACCTGCAGCGACCTCAAAACATCATTATTCAATATTATCAAACCGATTGGCACACCCAACCCTACCTACACCGGGTTATGGGGAGCTTATTATATAAGCGATGATCATCTCAATGATGCGGCCAATAAAACCATTGTGTGGGTCTTTTCCACAATCATGGTTTGGCTCTGCAGAACCTATGCGTAGCGATATGTTCATTGCAGTACCCACCGATAAAAAAGTGAATAGCAACAGGGCCAATTTTCCTTATGGAAAAGTAACCAGCCCCACATATACTTCCAATAACGGAAGTAAACTTGGGCCTAATACGTATTTAACCCAGTACACAGGGACTGCATTTGAACCAATCAATGAGTACAAAGGCGATCTTGCCCGGTCAATCTTGTATGTTGCTACTGCTTATGAAGGCAATATTGCCGGCTGGCAAGGCAATTCCAACGCCAACGATGTATTGAACGGAACTACTTACCAATCTTTTGATGACTGGTATCTAAAAATGTTGTACGACTGGCATACACTTGACCCGGTAAGCACAAAGGAGATAGACCGTAATAATGACATATACATGTTGCAGGGAAACCGCAATCCCTACATTGATCACCCGGAATATGTGTTGTTGGTATGGCAATGCACAGGGTTGTTACCGGTGACTATTATCAATTTCACAGCACAAAAGAACAATGAATACGTATTTCTGAAATGGTATGCTTCATACGAAACCAATTTCAAAAAATATGAAATGGAAAGAAGTTCTGACGCCATTGTTTTTTATAAGATTGGAGAAGTGACAGGAAAGAACCTGGCTGATTACGATTTTACTGATTACAATCTCCCATCTGCCAACATTGTGTATTATCGTCTTAAGATGATCGACATTGATGGCAAATTCAGTTACAGTAAGGTAATCCCAATAAGACTGAATGACAATTTCTTCAATGCACAGGTTTACCCCAATCCCACCAAAGGGAACTTAACTATAAAACTTCAAAAAGCACTGACTGGGCAAAGTCGGATGATCATTGCGGATCTTTCGGGACGTGTAGTTTTACAAAGCCAGGTTTCGGGTGGTCAAAAAAATATTTATCTTGATTTGAGTTTATTCCCTGCAGGACTGTATTTTGTGAAGATCAGCAACAGCAACGAGGTCATTAACCAGTCCTTTGTTATCATTAAATAATCTTCCTTCCCTGTTTTTTACAGGCGGCTGTTCCATCAACTGAAATTATTGTAGCTTGACAAAAATTTTAATTGAATGAGAAGGTTACTCATCGTTTGTTCATCCATTTTCATTTCCTCATTTGTAAATGCCCAGCTTTGCCGCTTTGAAAAATCAAATGGTAAAGAAAGCGCCACTTATTTTGAAGCAATAGAGTGGTACAAAAATTTAGATAAAATATCAATGCAGGTATTGGTAAAAGAAATGGGGATGAGCGATGCCGGCTATCCACTTCATCTTGTTCTGGTGAGCAATGATGGCAAATTTGATGCAACACAATGGCACCGGCAAAACAAAGTTGTTATTTTAATTAATAACGGAATTCATCCCGGTGAACCTGATGGTATTGATGCAAGTATGATATTGGCAAGGGATATTGTCTCAAAAAAGCTAAAACTACCCGATAATGTGGCATTGGCATTTATACCGGTTAATAATATCGGAGGGTGCCTTAACAGGGGTTCTTATTCAAGAGCTAATCAAAACGGCCCCCTGGAATATGGCTTCCGTGGAAACGCTCAAAACCTTGACCTGAACAGGGATTTCACGAAATGCGACAGCAAGGAAGCAAGATCGTTTGCACAGATATTTCATTTTCTGAACCCGGATATACTTATTGATAACCATGTAAGTGATGGGGCCGATTACCAGCATACGATGACATTACTTACTTCTCAATATGATAAACTGGGAGCAACACTTGGCGGTTGGCTGAGAGATAAGTTTGAGCCGCAGCTTTATAAAGGGATGAGTGAAAAGAATTGGGATATGGTTCCGTATGTAAGTTTTGAAACATCCAGTCCCGACAGGGGCATGGTGATGTTCTATGATCCTCCTCGTTATTCTTCCGGTTATGCTGCGTTGTTTCAAACCATCGGCTTTGTTCCTGAAACACATATGCTGAAGCCATTCAGGGGCCGTGTACTTTCCACTTATGATTTCATGCATACAGTGATTGACAGATCTTCTGCAAATGCAGTTGAACTGATTGAGCAAAGAAAAAAAGCAAAAGCAGAGATCATTGCCAGAACATCTTTTCCACTCCGTTGGACATTGGATACCACGAAGAACTCTTTTGTTACATTCAAAGGATATGAACAGGCTAACAAACCCAGCGATGCAACGGGACTGAACAGGATGTATTACGACCGGAGTAAACCTTTCACCCGCCAGATAAAATTTTACAACACGTTCAAAGATGCAGATATCGTCAATGCACCTAAGGCTTATATTATTCCACAAGGATGGAGTGCAGTTGTTGATCTTTTAAAACTAAATAATGTTGACGTTCAACAGTTCCTAAAAGATACAATGATCAATGTTGAAGCATATCGAATAGATGATTACAGGTCGGCACCCAGGCCTTATGAAAAACATCACAGGAATTCCGGAGTAAAAGCAACGGTAATGCAACAGAAAATAAAATTTCTGAAAGGAGATTATTTTATTCCTATGAATCAACCTGCCAACAGGTACCTGGTAGAAATGCTGGAACCTACCGGTGATGATAGTTTCTTTACCTGGAATTTCTTTGATGCTGTTCTGCAACAGAAAGAAGGTTATAGTGATTACCGTTGGGAAGACCTCGCAGCTGAAGTACTAAAAAATGATCCTGAAATAAAAAAGAAACTTGAAGAAAAAAAATTGGCAGACCCAAAATTGGCCTCAAATGGATCTGCCCAACTCGACTTCATATATAAAAATTCTCCCTACTACGAGCCGGGGCATAACCGTTACCCGGTTTACAGGCTAAATTGAAATTTCATCAGCAATCTTATGTATTGAAAATGAACAGTTTGTAGTTACGAAAGGGTTATTGAAAATTTAGCAAATATCTTCCTGGTTAAATGGCTAAAACAGAGCGCAAAAACTTTTGACTTTGCTTCAGAAAATCATCCTTTTTAAAGCATAATGCCCTACCTTTGCTGCCCGTTCAAAAACGGGTTTTAAACAACATTTTTAAACCTGTCTGCCGCAAGGCAGGCAAAAAATCAATCAGGGAAATGAACAACTACGAATTGATGGTGATTTTTACCCCTGTGCTGTCTGAAGAGGAATTTAAAGCCGCTCAGAAAAAATATGCCGACCTCGTTGTAGAAAACGGTGGTGAGGTATTGCACTCTAATCCCTGGGGATTAAAATCGCTGGCCTATCCCATTAACAAAAAGACGACTGGTCTTTATTGGGTAATGGAGTATAAAGCGCCATCCAGCTTCAATGAAAAGTTGAAAATTCAACTTTTACGTGACGAATCACAAATGCGTCACATGTACACTGCACTCGACAAGTACGCCGTCGACTACAATGCAAAAAAGAGAAGTGGCGGACGTTTTACTAACGAAAAATCACCTGCTTAATCATGGCAAAAAATGAAATCAAATATCTCACTGCCATTAAGCAGGAGAAGCGTCCGAAGAAATACTGCCGCTTTAAGAAAATGGGTATCCATTATATCGATTATAAGGATGCTGAGTTTCTAAAAAAATTCATCAACGAACAAGGTAAGTTATTGCCCCGTCGTATCACTGGTAACTCATTAAAGTTTCAGCGTAAAATAGGCGATGCAGTAAAAAAAGCCCGTCAAATGGCTATTTTACCTTACGTTACAGATCTATTAAAATAATTTTTTAACCACCCTAATCCCGCCTTGGGCGGAAGAAAGTTGCAGTAAAATGTAATTGGGTAAAAATGCAAAGCAATGCAGGTAATATTAATACAGGATGTGAATAATTTAGGTGGTGCTAATGAGCTGGTAACTGTTAAGAATGGTTACGGCCGCAACTACCTTATTCCACAAAAAATGGCTATTGAAGCAAGCCCTTCCAACATGAAAATGATGGAAGAAAAAAAGAAACAACTGGCTAAGAAAGAAGCCAAGTTAATGGCTGAGCTAAACAGTGTAATTTCCGTTTTAAAAGACGGAACTTTAAAGCTTGGAGCTAAAACAGGTACCAGCGGTAAGATCTTTGGAAGTGTTACTTCTGTTCAGGTGGCAAGAGCTATTAAAGAACAAAAGGGGTATGAAATTGACCGCCGCCGCATCACTATCATTGACGATGTTAAGGAATTAGGAACCTATAAGGCTAAAATTGATTTTGGCAATGGCACCGAAACCGAGGTTGAATTTGAGGTCGTAGCAGAGTAAGTTTATCAAAATACTTCACCGTCTTGCTAAAAAGCAAGGCGGTTTTTTATGCCCAAAAAGCAATATTTTCCTATTTCTTGGTATAAAAAGGCTATGGCATTCAAAGATTTTTGAATTTTAAGGCATTTCAGCCCGAAATCATTCTCTTATTATTTAGAGTTGTCTCTTACCCAAAAATTTAATAGGATTAATCAGAAAACCCCCTATCTTTATAGGGATTAATGGTTTTAGTTTTTCGCTATTGGCTGAAGTAGCTTTTTTAAGTCCGGTTCAGTTCATTGTTACAACTAAGTCATTATAGTATTTATTTATTTATTAAAAAGTTTTTACAATGAACATTTATGTTGGAAATCTTAGTTGGACAATGACCGATGACGATTTAATGAATCTTTTCACCCAGTATGGCAGCGTAACTAGCGCTAAAATCTTAAAAGACAAAATGAACGGCCGCAGTAAAGGTTTTGGTTTTGTTGAAATGGCTGACGATGAAGCAGCAAAAACTGCAATCGCTAACCTTAACGAAACTGAAGTACAGGGTCGTAAGTTAATCGTTAATGAATCGCAACCACGCCAGGAAGGTGATTATAAAAAACGCAGCTTTGGCGGCGGCGGTGGTTACAAAAAAGGTGGCGGTGGCTACGGTGGCGGAAACCGTGGTGGTGGTGGCTACGGTGGCGGAAACCGTGGTGGCGGAGGTGGTTACAACAAAGATTATTGATCTTCGCAATAAAAAGCAGCATTTTAAAAATCCTTTCATGATCAGAAAGGATTTTTATTTTGCCCTTGAAAATAAAAAGATTTACCCTAGTTGAATTTTTATGGGAAAAGGAAGATTAGAAGCATTTAGTGACGGGGTGTTGGCCATAATAATTACTATTATGGTTTTGGAAATGAAAGTTCCGCATGGCGATAGCCTTGAAGCATTGAAGCCAACATTACCTGTTTTTATAAGCTATATACTAAGCTTTGTTTACATTGGTATTTACTGGAATAACCATCACCATATGATGCACGCCGTACATAAAGTGAGTGGAACCGTTCTCTGGACAAATATTCACCTCCTCTTCTGGCTTTCATTAGTACCGTTTGCAACGGCATGGATGGGCGAAAACCATTTTACCAAATGGCCGGTTGTATTATATGGTTTCGTATTGATGATGGCAGGCATTGCGTATTATTTCCTTGCCCATTGTCTTGCAGGCATACATGGCAAAGATTCTACACTCGCCGAAGCACTGGGCAAAGACTGGAAAGGTATTTCATCTGTGGTGATCTATATTGTAGGAATAGGATTATCGTTTGTTAACCCGATGCTGGGTTTATCGGCCTATGTACTGGTTGCTTGCATGTGGTTTATTCCCGACAGAAGGATTGAAAAGAAGTTGAAATCATAGCAGAACCCAATGATCACTCTGTTTTTTTAGGAGGCAAATCAAATGCAATAGCTTCATGATCAAAAAGGCCTTTATGAGAAGAATCGCAAAAGGGTTTATTCTTCGACAAGCCGCAACGGCATATTGAAATCTTGTCCCTGCCTGCCAGGCCATAAACATTCCCATTCTTGTCTGTAATTTCAAAGTCACCTTCAATTTTTAAGGACCCGTTACTGTTCACGGTAATTTTTGTTGTCGCC
>JBGANE010000030.1:0-31948 GCA_044222465.1 Ferruginibacter sp. | reverse complement strand
TTTGAAAAATATTTTTCAGACATAAAAAGTAACCTGTTTTCGCTATTCGGAGTAATACTCTTTTCGACTTTGTTCGTTAGTTTATTATCAAGAAATAAATATACTCCATACCCTTTTCTTTGCCATATACCTAAATTACTTCGTTCTCGAACATTAATTAATACCTTCACAAGATGAGAATCTGAATAGTAGAAATGGATAAATTCGGTTTTATTCCGAGCTAGTTTTTTATGGATTTCAATGAATGAAATATCATGACTTTTTTTATCAACAGCATAACGCTCAGTTGAGTCGACTCCGAATTTGATTTCCTTTAATAACCTAGATCTATAGGTCAAATGTTTCTTCCATGCCAATTTGACTCCTTCTGGAACTTCAATTGCTTCTGTCGAATCTATTAATATATTGAGAGAGTCTTGAGAATAGGCTATGCAAGAGAAGAGTGTGAAGAATAGTCCAGAAATTAGTGTTTTCATAAATCATTGTTTATGTGACCTTCCTCGCCGTACACATCCAATCCCACGGATAAGGCTCTTTCAGCCATTTAGGTGGCTTGTGAAACTCGGTATCCCAGCCGTAGTTTATTTTTTTGATGTTCGTTACTTCAAAGCCTTCCAATGTAAGCAGCAGGTGGAGTTCTTCTCCCAGGTAATGCTTGGTGGGCACATTGTCAATATCGGTAACACCCTGCCGGATATTATAGACTTTTTTGATGGCTTCCCTGCCGGCGGGGGGCTTATCGTTATCTGCATCATCTACATTCCACCTGTCGGCAATGATATTGGTATATAGTTTTGATTCCAGCGATGGAACAACAAGCACCAGTTCGCCACCGGTATGTAAACAAAGCGAAAGCGACTGGAAGAAATTAATTCTCTTTTCTTTTGAATCAGTGAGTATAGCATTAATGCAGATGGCCGTATCGCATGGCGTAACCGTAAGGTCATTGGCCGACATATCCATACGGGCATACTCCACATTTTCGTATTCAGGATATTTTTCCTTTGCTATCTGGAGATTTTTTGCCGAGATGTCTGCAGCGATCACATGTTTGAACCTGGGTGCCAGCACGGGTATCCATTTGCCAACGGCGCAACCGATATCCATTACTGTTTTATCAGGAGAAGCCATTTCTTCAATGGCGGCGACAATACTGCCTGAGGTATCATTGCGCAGGACGTCGAATATCTCTGTTTCGTATTTGGGAGCAATGGCCTCCCAGTATTTTCTGTCCATACATTATTGGGTTAGTAATGAAAGAAAATGCCTGTACAAATGTAAAAGAATATTTTTATCAGCTGAAACGGAGTAATACTTTAGTTTGAAACGTGTTGTCAGGTTGAGCTTGTCGAAACCATTAGAAATATTGTCCTAAATCGCCTTCGACAAGCTCAGGCTGACATTTTTTTAATTTAAACTTAGACATTACTGAAATAACAATGCTGCCTTAAATAACTGTTCAGTATTTCATTGCTCATGTCATCTGATATAAGGCCGATATAATTATCCGGTCTTACCAATATGTACAAAGGTTTTGTTACTCCAACTGATCTCCACTCTTCCATACCAAATGATACCTGCTTTACAGAAGAATGAGTGGAAGACAGTGTTTTGGAATCTCCGATGATCAATAAATGAAAAACAGGTTCGGTAAGTCGTTTATAAATGCTCTCATTATTTATAACCACATACGGAAGCCTGTCGCCTGCAGTGAACTTTAATTTTTGAGATGACCTGTTCTGTGCCATTGAGCAATCATCATAACTCCATTGAATCTGGGAGAGTGTGCGGAACATGATCTTCTTTATAAAATTCTTACTGAAAGCAAATCTTAATAGAGGTGGAATGATATTGCTCCTTATCCATGAAATGAAAATGTTTCTGCTCGTCATGATGCCGAAGAACCTGTCGGTGAATTTCAATAGCCATGTGGCAAAGGGCAGGCGTTCTTCATTATAAGTATCCAGTAATTTTTCATTGGCCTTGCCTTGCAATACCAGTGCAAGCTTCCAGCAGAGGTTATAAGCATCCTGCAGACCGGTATTCATTCCCTGTCCGCCTGCAGGACTATGGATATGAGCGGCATCACCTGCCAGGAAATAATTCCCCTTATTGAAAGCCTGCACGCCCCGGTGATGAAGCTTATAAATGGAGAACCAGTTCACTTTCTCGATCTCCATCGGGAATCCAACTGTTCTCTTGATGGCTTCTTCCAGATCTTTAAAGCCGAGATCATTCCGGTCGTTTAATTCTTTTGGAACGGTTCCGATGATGCGATGGGTATTGGAACCCGCCATGGGAAAGAAGCCACAGAAATTCTTGCGGCTGGGACAAAGTATCAGTTTATTAAAGCCTGCCTCCCATTTTAAATTGGTATCGGCAACATAGAACTGCTGTTCATAAGTTCCTCCTTTAAAATTCAGATTGAGGATATGACGCACTTTGCTGCTGGCGCCATCACAGCCGACGACATATTTTGCGGTTATCTTTTCGATTGGTTGACCAGGTTCGGATAATTTTTTCAGGTGTACTTCAGCTATGCCTGGCTGCTGGATGATATTTTCCAGTTCTGTCCTCCAGCTCACCTGCTTATTGAATGAGGAAAGATTCTTTACCAGCAGTTTTTCATTCTTACTTTGTTCAAAGGCTAATAAATAAGAGAAATCAGTGAGTCCTTTTCCAAATTCGCCAACATGGGCTGTCGCTTTTTCTTTTCCTTTTACAAAAATGGCAAAATCGAGAATGAACCTGCCTTCATCAATGGCTGTATCACTGATGCCCAGTTGCTGGTATATTTCCATGCTTCGTGCAGTGATCACAATGGCACGGGATTGATCTGTGGGGCCATCTTTGCCGTCAACAATAAGAAAATTAATATTGTACCGGGCCAGCTGGTTGGCAGCCATCAGGCCTGTGGGGCCTGCACCGATGATGATGACATCGTAGTGATTCATTTATATTAATTACACTAATTGCCCCGAATTACACGAATTAAAGGCAGTATTCAATTCGTGTAATTAGTATTAATTCGTGGTATTATTTGAAACTTTCACTCACCACCAGGTCTTTGCTTCCTGCCGTATACACATAGAAACCTTCACCACTCTTGGCTCCTAATTTTCCTGCCAGTACCATATTCACCAGTAAAGGACAGGGTGCATACTTCGGGTTACCGAAACCATCATGCAATACTTTCAAAATACTCATGCAAACATCAAGACCGATAAAATCGGCTAACTGTAATGGTCCCATCGGGTGGGCCATACCCAGTTTCATTACGGTGTCAATCTCTTCCACACCGGCTACGCCTTCATACAAACTTTGAATGGCCTCATTGATCATCGGCATTAATATGCGGTTGGCAATGAAGCCGGGGTAGTCATTTACTGCACAAGGGATCTTGCCTAATTGTTTACTCAGCTCAACAATTGTATTGGTAACCTCTTTTTTTGTTGCATAGCCATTGATGATCTCTACCAGTTTCATAACAGGTACCGGGTTCATGAAATGCATGCCGATGACCATGGAGGGCCTTTTAGTTACCGCAGCGATCTTTGTTATTGAGATAGAAGAAGTATTGGTGGCCAGAATACATCCTGCCGGGGCATAAGTATCTATCTGTTCAAAGATGGATAATTTCAGTTGCACATTTTCTGTTGCAGCCTCCACCACAAGTTCGGCTTGCTTTACACCTTCGGGGATAAGGGAGAAAGTAGCAATGTTGCCCAGCGTTGATTTTTTCTGGTCTTCCGTTATGGTTCCTTTGGAAACTTGCCTGTCTAAATTCTTATTGATGGTATCCAGGGCCCTTTGCAGTTGCGAAGGATTCACATCAACCAGATTCACTTTAAAACCGGATTGTGCAAAAACATGGGCGATGCCGTTTCCCATTGTTCCGGCGCCGATTACGCTAACATTTTTTATACTCATAGGTCTCTGTTTAGTTATGAATTATAAGTTATGAATTATGAGTGTCTTTATTTTTAGCTTTTGTAGTAATGATGGCACTTCTGATCATTTTTAATAAATCAGCCGCTTCTTTTGAATACTTGCAAATTCCTTTTCTTTTAAATACCCATATTCATATAAAAGTTCAAGCCAGTATAAAGTTTCATCGCATTCTTTTTGTGCTATTCCAAGTTTGTGAACAAAATCTAATCTGCTTTCTGCATTTTGTGCTTCCCTTACCAATGCTCCTACCGAAGTTCCGCTTCTTAATAATTGTTTGCTAATGACAAATTCTTTTTTACTTCTGTTAAGTATTTGAATAACTTAATGATCCTATCCCGCTTCTTCTCACTCATAACTCATCATTCATAACTTATAACTGAGTAGTTATTGATCCCTGTCACATCCATACCGGTTATCAGCAAATGAACATCATGTGTTCCTTCATACGTGATCACACTTTCCAGGTTCATCATGTGCCGCATCACGGGGTATTCACCTGTAATGCCCATACCGCCTAACATCTGGCGGGCATCCCTGCAGATATTGGTAGCCACTTCGCAGGCATTTCTTTTGGCCATACTTACCTGCTGTGGAGTTACTTTTCCTTCATTCATCAATACACCCAGCCTCCAGTTTAATAGCTGTGCCTTGGTAATCTCAGTTACCATCTCGGCCAGCTTCTTTTGCTGCAACTGGAAACCGCCGATCGGTTTTCCAAACTGTATCCTTTCTTTACTATAATTCAGTGCAGTGTCATAACAATCCATTGCAGCGCCGATAGCGCCCCAGGCAATACCATACCTTGCTTTTGTTAAACAACCCAGCGGCCCTTTCAATCCCTTTACATTGGGTAAGATATTTGACTTAGGAACTTTTACATTATCAAAGACCAACTCACCCGTTGCACTGGCACGGAGGCTCCATTTACCATGAGTAGTTGGTGTGCTAAAGCCTTCCATTCCTCTTTCTAATATCAACCCTTTTATTTCACCGGCTTCATCTTTTGCCCAAACAACAGCTACCTGCGAAAAAGGCGCATTGCTGATCCACATTTTAGCACCATTCAAGATCACATGATCGCCTGCATCTTTGATATTACTGAGCATACCGCTTGGGTCGCTGCCATGATTAGGTTCGGTTAAGCCAAAGCAACCCAGCCATTCGCCACTTGCCAGCTTTGGCAAATATTTATTGCGTTGCTCCTCGTTGCCATATTGATAAATAGGAAACATCACCAGGCTTCCCTGCACACTTGCTGTGGAACGAACACCGCTATCGCCACGTTCCAGTTCCTGCATCATTAAACCATAACTTATATAATCTAGTCCGCCACCGCCATATTGCTCCGGTATGGTTGGGCCAAAGCAACCCAGGTCGCCCAGTTGTTTTACTATTTGTTGTGGAAACTCGGCCCGCTGTGCATAATCTTCAATAATGGGGGAGATCTCTTTCTTTACATAATTGCGTACACTTTCCCTGATGAGCCTGTGCTCTTCGGTAAGCAGTTCATCCACATTAAAATAATCGGGAGATTGAAAATTGTCTGTTTTAGCAGCCATATCGGTTTTATTATTAGTCTTTTTTTGTTATCAACAGCATCTCTTTACCCAGCATCGTTGTGTCACTCACTTGTACATTTCCGGCTATATTCACCAAATGAGATGCTTCGTGCCTCAGCATGACAGAAATCCGTTTAAATCGGTATAAATCCGTGTCATCTGTGTTTCTATACCGCAAATATAAATACCTTACATCAGATGAGATTTTTTTGTTTTTTTATGCTTTCCCGCAGGGCTTAAACCTGCTGCCATTGCGAGTTGAAAAAAAATTATCGACGGGATGCAACATTGGTTTCAAAGCCTTGTCTCTTCATTATAAAACCTGCAAGTTTTGGAAATAGCTGTAATGCCGCAAAGGGATGAACTGGTAGAGCGCTGCCTCGGTGGCGACAGCCTGGGGTATAAGGAATTGTACCAGCGCTATTCAAAAGCCATGTATAATACCTGCCTGCGGATACTGAATAATGTAGCGGAAGCTGAAGATGTGTTACAGGAAAGTTTCATTGAAGCGTTTAAAAATCTTGGCGGGTTTGAATACAGGACAAGTTTTGGCGGATGGTTAAAACAGATCTGCATAAACCGCTCCATCAACCAGCTCAAAAAAAGGAAAATCGACTGGGTGGATATGGAGAAGATAACGGGTTATGACAGTGCAGAAGAATTGCCGGTTGATGAAACGGAGATACAATTAAAAGTAGAATCGGTAAAAAAAGCGATGATGAAACTGCCCGATGGATATCGAACTGTTTTGAGCCTGTATTTACTGGAAGGATATGATCATGAAGAGATTGCAGAGATACTGAATGTAGCAGAATCAACAACCCGTACACAGTTCATGAGGGCAAAACAAAAATTATTGCAACTCTTAAAAGAAGGAATATGAGTAATAAACTTAAAAAATTCATTTGGGACAACCGCAAAGAATTTGATGATGAGGTTCCATCTGAAAAAATTTGGCAGAACATAGAAGGTTCTTTTTCTGAAAAGAAAAAAAAGAGAACGATCATAGCACCTCTTTATAAATGGAGTATGGCTGCTGCCGCTATGTTAGTGGTTTCATTAGGCGTTTATTTTTTTATGAACCGGAATAAAAATACGGTAACCGAATATGCGGGCAATACCGTTGTTCCGGATACCATAACCACTATTGACGCACCGGAAGTGAACCAGTTTGCAAAAATGATCGCACTGAAACAGGAGGAATTAAGATCGCTGGCTAAAGAGCAACCTGAACTCTACCAGCAGTTCACCAAGGACATTAACCAATTGGACAGTTCATATAATATCCTTAAAAATCAACTCAGCGCCACTCCCAACCGGGAATTGCTGCTGGAAGCGATGGTTCAAAACCTGCAGCTGCAGCTGAATGTATTGAATCAGCAATTAAACATTATTCATCAAATCAAACAATCAAAAAATAACAGCCATGAAAAGAATACTCAGGCAATTTAGCCTTGTATTATCATTATTGCTTCTCCTGCAGGTTAATACCTTTGCCCAGGATGACAAAAATGATAATGACAACAAAAACGAAAACAAAAAGAAGTATGAATTTGTAAAAAAGAAATCTGTCAACAAATCATACAATGTATCTTCTTCCGATAAACTCAATATCCATAATTCATTTGGTTCGGTGAAAGTGAATACCTGGAGCCGGAATGAGATAAAAGTGGATGTAGATATTGAAGTGTCGGCCAATACAGATGCACTTGCCCAGAAAATACTCGACCGTATCTCGGTAAACGATGATAAAAGCGGCCGTGAGATATCTTTCGAAACCAAGATGAAGGATATACATAACAATAATAAGGGAGACAAGGATGAAAAGAGTACTATGGAGATCAATTATACCGTCTCTATGCCTGAAGGAAACCCGTTGAAAGTGCAGAACGAATTCGGCTCAACAACCATTCCTGATTTTAAAGGTGAGGTTGACCTTACCAGCAAGTTTGGATCACTCACTGCCGGTAACCTCAGTAATATAAAGGGCATTCATGTGGAATTTGGTAAAGCCAACCTGGCCAATATCAATAGTGCCCCGGTTACCATCAAATTCTCGAAAGCGGTTATTTCCAAATTATCGGGCGATATTAAACTGAA
Organism: Ferruginibacter sp.; assembly: GCA_044222465.1. GTDB lineage: Bacteria > Bacteroidota > Bacteroidia > Chitinophagales > Chitinophagaceae > Ferruginibacter. The sequence goes on along the minus strand of JBGANE010000030.1, from coordinate 24,338 downwards.
CCTGGAGTTCTGCAGCAATGTGAGACTGAACCTGGATAACACCCTTAGCAGTCTTGACCTCAAAACATCTTATTCAACAGTTAACCTGAAACCAACCGGGGGATTACAGGCAAACTATAATATTTCCACCAGTTTTGGCTCTTTTAAAAATACCAGTGATGTGAAATTTAACAGTGATGAAGATAATGACAGTGATAACAAGTATTCTCCAAAATTCGACCATCAGTATTCTGGAAAATCGGGAAGCGGAAACGTACCGGTGAAAGTAAAGAGCAGTTTTGGAAAGATCATTGTTGGAGAAGCATCTGAAGAGGATATGAAGAGCAAGGACAAGGATAAGAAAAAAGATAAATCTAAAACCTAACCTTTAAAGTATAACCATGAATTATAAAAGGTCTGTGATTAATCACAGGCCTTTTGTATTTTTAGCAATAAATAACTGGCTATAATGAAACTGATAACGAAGATCCGGCTGCTTATCGTTTTTTTTATGGTTGCTTTAATTGTAAGCGGCGCTACAGCCATGCCCGCAGAATCAGGACTACGATGGCTAATGCAATACAAGGATATGTTTCCTGAACGATTGGGCAACTGGCTGCAGACCTGTTATGATGCACTGGTGGATACGAATGCAAAATATCCCTTTCTTGCTTATGGGTATGATTGGTTAGCCTTTGCTCATTTTGTGATCGCTTTTTCTTTTATTGGTCCGTACAGGGACCCCGTTAAGAATATCTGGATCATTGACTGGCAGATCATTTGTTGTATCGCAGTTGTACCTTTGGCTTTTATTGCAGGTCCCATCAGGCAAATACCCATCTTTCATATTTTAATAGATTGTTGTTTTGGTTTGTTTGGCATCATTCCTTTATTGATCTGTAAAAGGTGGATCAAAAAATTAGAAGCAGCCTCATGATAAATTATTCTTACCTGGCACTGGGCGACAGCTATACCATTGGAGAGCAAGTTCCATTTGCAGAGAACTTTCCCAATCAAACTGTAGAGATTTTACGAAAGTCGGGTTTCGCATTTTATGCAGCGGAGATCATTGCCAAAACGGGGTGGACAACAGATGAGCTGAACAATGCTATTGAAAACACAACGACACTAAATAGCTACGATGTTGTTTCACTTCTTATTGGTGTAAATAATCAATACCGTGGACGGTCTGTAACAGAATTTAAAATTGAATTTGAACACCTGCTGCAACGAGCCATACAGTTTGCAGATAATAAGCCCTACCGTGTTTTTGTGTTGAGTATACCTGATTGGGGAGTTACGCCTTTTGCAGAAGGAAGGGACAGGAAAAAGGTAGCTGAAGAAATTGATGCATACAATTATATTTGCAAAACATCAGCAAAGCAGTTTCTTACCCATTTTATTAATATTACCCCTTCGCAAAGAAAAGATGCACAAGTAAATGAATTTTTAGCTGCCGATGGACTGCATCCTTCCGGCCAGGAATATAAAAAGTGGGCTGTTAAACTAGCTGATGCAATTTTGAGAGAACTATGATGACGGATATGAACGATTTTAAAGAAGTGCAACGGTTCAGAGTTTGGTGGGCATGGCTTGCAGTAGCTGCTCTTAATATTCTTTTTATTTATGCTATTGTACAACAGGTAGTGCTGGGCCAGCCATTTGGAACCAAACCAGCTCCTGATGTGGTACTCATCATCATTGAACTTTTTTTCCTGGCACTATTTATTTTCCAGGTATCTATTAAACTAAAAACTAGAATCAACCACACCGGGATCTATTACCGCTTTATCCCTTTTCATTTAAGAGAACGACTGATTGAATGGCATGAATTAAAAGATGCGTATATGAGGGAATACAATTCATTTCAGGAATATGGAGGATGGGGTATACGAATAGGTTCACCTAAAACGGGGAGAGCTATCAATACTTCAGAGTCCTGCAATAGAGGTTTGCAGTTGCAGTTCAACGATGGCAGGTTCTTGCTCATCGGTACAAAAAGTCCTGAAGAGATTCAGAAAATCCTGGATGCTGTTATGGCTTCAGGAAAAATAAACCGGGGAATATAACCTCAGTATTCAACCATCTTTCTTTCCACCGAGCCATCATTGTAAAAATCAAAAAGGGCATAGGCGGGTGCAAAATCCTGGAATGCTCCCTTCCACCAGTTACCACTAATTGCCCCGTTGCAATAATATTGTATTCCCAGGTAAGTAACTTCATCCTGCAAATGTATATGTCCGCTGAGGCAGGTTTTGATGTTGGGATATTTTTTAAAGAGGTCTTTTATTTTCCGGGCATCAGTATGCAGTAATGCCCTTGAAAGCTTCCAGTCGCCATTGGGCAACATATCTTTAAAGAACATGGCACTGCAGAAAGAAACAATGGGGATATGTGAAACAATGCAGATGAATTTTTCTTTATTGTTGTTGAGATCATTTTCCAGCCAGGCAAATTGTTCATCATCCAGTAAAGAAATATAACCGCCGTTGTTTTCCTGTGTGCTGTCCAAAACAATAAAATGCCAGTTATTGTGATCAAAGCTGTAATAGGTCTTTTGATAGCCGGTACGTTTCAGCCACCAGGCTTTTCCATAGAGAGCATCACTTTTCACATCTTCTTTCAATTGCCATCCCCATATGTCGTGGTTGCCAATACAATGTTTAATATTGATCGTATTTTCTTCTTTCATTATTTTATCAAACAGGTCCCATTGTGTTTGGGTATATTCTTTGGTAGCTGCCAGTGCATCCATGATACTGTCGCCACCATTGATAATAAAATCGGGGCGTTGTTTTAACTGGTTAATGTTCTGCAGTGCCTTTTTCATTCCGGCTTCAGCAGTATCTAACGGCTTTATATGTATGTCGCTTATGAAAGCTGCTGTAAAAGACCTCTTTTTTTTGGGAGGTATGGCGCTGCCGGATATGGGCAGGGCAACTGCGGCAGAAGCAAGTGAAATGTTTTGTAGAAATTTTCTGCGTTGCATAAAGTTGATTTTAGCTATTTAAGATAAGTTGCCATCTCTGCCTGGTACTGCTTTGCAATGGCTCTTGCCTCCATTGCAAAATCCTCTTTTTCTCCGGCATAAATAATAGCCCGGCTGGCATTTACAAGGAGGCCGCACTGAGCGGTAGTTGAAGTGTCGTTTATCATTCCATATTTACTCACATCGGCCAAACTCCCTCCCTGGAAACCCACACCGGGCACCAGTAAAAAATGATCCGGTATGATCTTACGGATATCAGCAAGATCAATTGCTTTTGTTGCACCTATTACAAACATCAGGTTATTTGTATTTCCCCAATTGCTCACTTTTTTTAATACGGTTTCGTAAAGAAATTCATCCCCGACCTTTTGTTGTTCAAAATCTTTACTGCCGGGGTTACTGGTCAATCCTAAAACAATGGCCCATTTGTTTTCAAATTCTAAAAAAGGCTTCACACTGTCTTCACCCATATAAGGCGCAACGGTGATCGCATCAAAATTCATTATTTCAAAGAAAGCCTTCGCATATTGGGTCGAAGTATTGCCAATGTCACCACGTTTGGCATCAGCTATAGTGAAATGTTCTTTGGGAATATAGTTCACCGTTTTTTCCATGGCCTCCCAGCCTTTTGGCCCCATGGCTTCATAGAAAGCAGTATTTATTTTATAAGCCACACAAAGATCTTTAGTCGAATCAATGATCTGCTTATTGAATTCGAAAACAGCATCGGGATGTGACTGCAGGTGCCTGGGGATCTTAGTGATATCCGTATCCAGCCCCACACAGAGATAAGACCTTTTTGCTTTTATTTGGTCAACCAGTTGTTTTCTTGTCATGCGGCAAAATTACATTGCTGTTGTCAATCTAATCGCTTTATCATTTCTTTAGCGATCTTTCTTGAATTCTCATCTCCCCGTTTCATCAGTTGTTCAATGATATTTCGTTGAGATGCTTCGTCCCTGTTCTGACTGAGTTTGAAAGTATTTTCCATACTTTCAACTTCAATGGTAAATCCAACTATCGCTTTTACCATGTGGTCAATATATTCTTTCGGGAGATTATCAAATGAACTTGTAGTTTGCGTGCCCACGTATTTGTCGGATACCATTTTAACGGCTTGCCGGGTACTTTCCTCGTCCAGGAAACTGATCTTACCCTTTGCCTGTACGGTCATATAATTCCAGGTAGAGCCTATGCTGGGATCAGTGTACCAGCTGGCGCTTACAAAGCAATGCGGACCGGTGAAGATCACCATCACGTTATTGTTCTTCTCAAATCCAAGATGGTGGTCGGTCTTTCTCATCAGGTGGCCACGAAGCGTAATTTTGTCGCCGTTTATTTCTACTGCTAAAGGGATCTGGGTAGCCACGGGATATTTTTCTCCCATGCCTGTGATCAATGCAAAAGAATTCTCTTTCATGAAGTCAATTACTTTCTGTTGGTCTTTTTCTGTGTAATAATCAAATTTGTACATGGTTGTTAGGGCTAAAGCCCTTGTTATTTTTTATTTTCCTTCGCCCCGGCCTTAAGGCCGGGGTAATCCATTATTATAATTGCCGGGCTTTAGCCCTTTAATTTTTCAAGGATCAGTTTTTCAACTTCATCATTCTGCCATTTGTCTTCTATGTCGGGTAGCGACATGATCTGTTTCATAATACCTTCCTGCCGTATGCTGTTCTTTAAAGCCGTGCTATATCGTATCTGCGGACTAAAGGTTACTTGTGAATAAGCTGGTATCCATTTATCCGGATATTTTTTGCTGAAAGCCGCTTCAATTTTTTTCTGCAGCAGGAATTTAGGGTCAGCAACCTTATCCCTCATCTCCACAAAATTATTAAGCGCCAGGTCTGCAATAGCATCAGCATCGGGTTTACGTAACTGCTGATATTCCGATAAAATGTTTGCCCAATTCTCTTTGTGTTTGCTTATCAAACCATCCAATACAGAACAATCTTCAAAACCGCAGTTCATTCCCTGTCCAAAGAAGGGAACAATAGCGTGAGCTGCATCGCCAATAAGCGCAAATTTACCTTCCCTAACCCAGGGAAAACATTTTACAGTTACCAAAGCAGAAGTCGGGTTCTTAAAAAAATCTTCTTCCAGTGTGGGCATCAGTTGTTCAGCATCGGTAAAGGTCTTTTTAAAGAATGACCTCAGTCTTTCTTTTGTGTCAAGGCTTGCAAAGGAAGGCTCACCCTCAAAGGGAAAGAACAAAGTGCAGGTAAAACTGCCATCCATATTGGGCAGGGCAATAAGCATATAATTGCCACGTGGCCATATATGCAAGGCATTTTTCTCCAGTTGAAAATTTCCATTCTCTCCGGCGGGGATATTTAGTTCTTTGTAACCAAAATCAATATAATATTGCTGGTATTGAAAACGGTCGTACTGTAAATGATGAGTGAGCCGGGCAGCTGAATATGCGCCATCGCTACCGAATACCAGTTGATAGTTGACAGTTGACTGTTGACTGTTAAGTGTATTCTGAAAATGAATCTCATCTTTTTGCCAGTTGATGCCTGTGCACATTTCATTGAAGATGATCTCTGCGCCGTGTTGTTCGGCAAGATCCATCAGTTTCTTATTCAATTCTCCCCTTGAAACGGAGTTGATGAACTGGCCTTCATTTCCATAGGGTTGGTAAGCTGTACTTCCATCTGCATTATGCAAAAACCTGCCGTGCATGGGAATACATATCTTTCTTATCTCATCCATCAATCCTACTTCTTCCAGTGCCTTAATGCCACGATCACTCAGTGCAAGATTGATGGAACGGCCTGCGATCATATCTTCTTTCCGCATATCGCCCCTGCGTTCATAAACTTTTACTGCGTATCCACGCCTGGATAAATAAATAGAAAGCAATGAACCTACAAGGCCGGCACCTGCAATAACGATTTCTTTTTTCATTAAACCAGTATTATACAAGAAGCAATAATATAACAAACTGTTGCAACTGCAATTCCTATCAAAGGTATTTTAAACCAGTATTTTATTGCCAGGAAAAGATAAAATAAACTGGTAACTGTTGTAAGGATGATCAATGGCGTAGCAGCAACAAGAAATGGGAAATATAAACCTGCTAATAATAAATTTATTAGGCCAAGAAAAACACCGCCGGCGCTATGGCTCCCATTAAAGCCCACCCAGGCATTCCACATACTGGTCTTATTAGTCAGCAAGGGATGTGTATTTTTCATTGATTCAACTGTATTCCTGTCTTTTGCCAGGAATTTATTGGTAAAAAAAGTGTACAGCAAATGCAGTCCTGCCAAAATGATATAGATCGCAGAGCCTGTTATCCAGAGAATTTTTGCTGTCATTACTAGCTAATTACTTCTTTTATGATTTCGCCAAACCGATAAATGTCTTCAAAGGAATTGTATAGCGGAACGGGAGCTATCCTGATCACATTCGGTTCACGCCAGTCGGCAATAACACCGTTCTGCTTCAGTGCTTCAAAAACCTCTTTCCCTTTTTTCAGCATCAGCATAGACACCTGGCAGCCTTTTGCATCTTTTGGAGTAATTATTTCAATAACAATCTCCTTCGCATTCTTATTGATATCTCCAATAATGAAGAATAAATAATCACTGAGCAGTTGCCCTTTAGTAACTAAATTCTCCATTCCTGCATCTTCAAAAACATCCAATGATGCTTTGTGTGCGGCCATACTCAGCACAGGTGCATTACTTAGTTGCCAGCCTTCTGCAGTTGCAATAGGTTTAAAACCTTTTTCCATTTGAAACCGTACTGCTTTTTCATGTCCCCACCACCCGGCAAGGCGGGGTAATTTTTTATTGGCAATATGTTTTTGATGAATGAATGCTCCTGCAACTCCGCCCGGTCCACTGTTCAGGTATTTGTAACTGCACCAGCAGGCAAAATCAACATTCCAGTCGTGTAAATGCAGTTCAATATTTCCTGCAGCATGTGCAAGGTCGAAGCCACAATAAGCACCTGCATCATGCGCTGCACTGGTTATTGCTTTCATATCGAATACCTGGCCATTATAATAATTAACGCCACTGAAGATCACCAAGGCTATTTGGGCTCCATGTTTTTTTATAGTGCTAATAATGTCTTCGGTCCTTATTACATGTTCTCCTTCTCTGGGGGCTACTTCAATGATGGTATCATCGGGGTTCAACCCATGGAACCTTGCCTGCGATTCAAAAGCATATTGATCGGAAGGAAAGGCTTTTGCTTCGCAGATAATTTTAAATCTTTCTTTTGTTGGTTGATAGAATGTAGCCATCAGCAGGTGAAGGTTCACCGTAAGCTGGTTCATCACCACAATTTCTTCAGGGAGCCCGCCAACAATTTTGGTGAGCAGGTTGGGGAACATTTCATGATAGCTAAGCCAGGGCTGCCTTGCATGAAAATGACCTTCCACACCAAAGCTGGCCCAGTCTTCCAGTTCATTGAGTACATAATCCTGGGTGGTCTTTGGTTGCAGGCCCAGGGAATTGCCGGTGAAGTAGATACATTCTTTACCGTTTATGATGGGGAAATAAAATTTATCCCTAAAATTTTTTAATAAATCATTCTCATCAAGCTTTTTGGCAAAATCCAAAGTATTCTCAAATTCCATATTGAATATTGTGGGCTAAAGCCCTGGTTTGTTCTTTTGCATTGCCACGGCCTTAAGGCAGTGGCAACTGAATTATTTTCTCAAAGGGCTTTAGCCCATTATTCTATTGTTGCGACCACTTTTAATTCTATTGCTATCGGTGTGGGCAGACTTTTTACTTCTACCGTTGTTCTGCATGCCTGTACCGAAGTAAAATATTCAGCATACACTTTGTTATAAATTGGAAAATCTTTTTTCATGTTGGTTAAGAATACGGTTACATCTACAATTTTATCCCAACTACTGCCACTTGCTTCCAGCACAGCTTTTACATTAGCAAAACATTGGCGGCATTCAGCCTCAATGTCATACTTCAGAATATTTCCGGCTGCATCCTGTTCCAATCCGGGTATGGAATTATCTTTTGCAGACCTGCTGCCGATACCTGAAAGAAATAAAAGATTTCCTACACGCCTGGCATGAGGGTATGCACCCAATGGTTTTGCTGCTTCGCCTGTATTTATGATCTCACTCATTTTAAGTTGGACTAAAGTCCATGTGCTTGGTTTTGCATTGCCACGGCCTTAAGGCTGTGGTAACTGAATTATATTTTAATGGGCTTTAGCCCTAAAACTGTATACAAACATTCTTCGGTTCAGTAAAGAAGCGCAATGCTTCCCAACCGCCTTCTCTTCCCACACCACTGTTTTTCATTCCACCAAAAGGTGTTCGCAAGTCTCTAACAAGCCAGCAATTTACCCAAATGATACCACTCTGTACTTTCGCTGCAACACGGTTTGCTTTGCTTATATCCTGTGTCCAGATAGTTGCAGCGAGGCCATAAGTACTGCTGTTTGCTAACTGTAAAGCCTCTTCTTCTGTTTTAAAAGATTGCAGAGTAACCACCGGCCCAAATATCTCTTCCATATTTGTTTTACAATCCGGCCCCAGGCCCTCTATTACCGACGGGTGAATAAAATATCCTCCAGCACATCTTCCTTCGGGCCTCAGGGCAGTTCCTCCGCATAATATTTTACCACCTTCCACTTTTGCAAGGATGATACAATTCATCACTTTGTCAAAATGCACCTTACTAACAATAGCTCCTTGTTTATTGGTTTCATCCATCGGTTGTCCCTGGTTGCTGAAGGAAGAACGAATAGTTGTTTTCATCATTTTTTCCCAATCACAATCTGCAAAAATGATCGCAGGGTTCTTCCCGCCCAATTCTAATGAAAGTTTCTTGAACATAGGAGCAGCTACGGATGCAATGCGTTCACCTGCCCTGGTGCTCCCTGTAAATGAAATGGCTTTTATGTCGGGATGCTTTACAATAGCTTCGCCGCAATGCTGGCCAAGACCATGTACAATATTTAAAACACCATCGGGCAAGCCGGCTTCCTTGCATATTTTACCTAAAAGAAAAGCAGTGACAGGAGTTACTTCAGAAGGTTTTGCTATCACACAATTTCCTGCAGCTAATGCCGGGGCGATTTTCCAGGTAAACAAATACAATGGCAGGTTCCAGGGAGAGATACAGCCAACAATACCAATAGGCTGGCGAAGAGTATAGTTAACTGCTTTGTCTTCCATAGCATGGCTCTCGTTGGCAAAATGCATGATGCCGGTTGCAAAAAAACGGAAATTAGATGAAGCCCTGGGAATGTCAACCGTCTTGCTAAGCCATAACGGTTTCCCATTATCGGTGGTTTCGGCCTTTGCCAGCTCTTCCAGGTTTGCATCAATAAGCTCGGCTATTTTATTAAGTATCAAAAACCTGGTTTCAACAGGCATAACACTCCACAGCGGGAATGCTTTTTTTGCCGACTTCACTGCCGTATCAATGTCTTTGGTATTACTGTCGGGAATTTGTCCGTACACAGTACCCGTTGCCGGGTTAACATTATCAATAAAATTTCCGCTGAGTGGGCCTATAAAATTACCCCCGATAAAATTTTCGAGGTGGTATGGAACAGTCAGATTCATGCTTAAAGGTAATTCAAATTAAAATTCAAACTGGTAATTCTCATTCCCGAAAAATTACTGTAATTTAACCATTCTAAAATTCAGCTTATGGCAATAACAGCACCTTTTAATTTAAAAAAATGGATAGATGAGAACAGGAGTTTGCTAAAACCACCTGTAGGCAATCAATGTGTTTATAAAGACGCCGAAAATTTTATTGTAATGGTGGTTGGCGGCCCCAATTCCCGTAAAGATTACCATTATAATGAAAGTGAAGAATTGTATTACCAGGTGGAGGGGAATATAGTACTGAAAATTATTGACGAAGGGGTCGCAAAAGATATTCCTATCAATGAAGGAGATATGTTTTTGCTGCCACCAAAGACTCCTCATTCGCCACAACGTGGACCAAATACGGTAGGACTGGTGATTGAAAAAGTGAGAGAGGATGAAGAAGACGGGTTTTTATGGTATTGCGAAAACTGCGGTAATAAAATATACGAAGAGTATAAAGTGATCACCGATATAGTAAAACAATTGCCCCCGGTAATGGAAGGTTTTTATAATGATGAACAAAAACGTACCTGCAGTAAATGTGGTTCGGTGATGGCGCCTCCAATAAAAAAAGGATAATATTACTTTTTTCGTTTCTTGTTGTTCGTTGGTTGTTTCTCGTTTTTTTAACAATAACAGCATAATGCATTGTAAGAACTTTACAGTTAAAAAGAACCAAAACGAGAGACCAGAAACACAAAACGAGAAACCAGAAACGGTTCTACATGAAGATCGACATCCACACACATATCATGCCCGACAAGATGCCCAACTGGGTGCAGAAATTCGGCTATGGAGAATTCATTCATCTTGAACATCGCAATTGCAAAGCCTGTATGATGAAGGGCAACAAACTCTTCAGAGAAGTGGATGATAATTGTTTTGATGCAGGAGTGAGGCTAAAAGAAATGGATGAAACCAATGTTACAGTACAGGTGCTTTCAACTATTCCCGTTCTTTTTAATTATTGGGCAAAGGCAAAAGACGGATTGGAGACCTCCCGCTTTTTCAACGATCATATTGCCGAAACAGTAAACAGGGATCCCAAAAGATTTATTGGTATTGGAACCGTTCCATTGCAGGATATTGATCTTGCAATAAAAGAGATGGTGCGTTGCGTTACAGAATTAAAAATGCCCGGATTGGAGATCGGCAGTAATATCAATGGTGTCAACCTGAACGATGAACAGCTCTTTCCCTTTTATGAAGCGGCTGAAAAGCTTGGCTGTTCTTTGTTTGTACATCCATGGGAAATGATGGGAGAGCAGCAGATGCAAAAATACTGGCTGCCCTGGCTGGTAGGAATGCCGGGAGAAACATCCCGTGCTATCTGTTCCATGATCTTTGGTGGTGTATTTAAAAAATTTCCAAAACTAAGAGTTGCTTTTGCACACGGTGGTGGTTCATTTCCCATTACCATTGGCCGGATTGAACATGGTTTTCATGTTCGCCCCGACCTTGTTGCCATCGATAACCCCACCAACCCAAGAGATTACATAGGAAAATTCTGGATCGATAGCCTTGTGCATGATACCAAGGCTATGCGATATATCATGGATGTGATGGGAGAAGACAAAATATGCCTGGGAAGTGATTACCCTTTCCCATTGGGAGAACATCATCCGGGCAAATTGATCGAGGGAATGAATTTTACCGACTCCGTAAAAGAAAAGTTGTTGTTTAAAAATGCCCAAACCTGGCTGGGTAACTAATTCCATTCCACAATCCCGGTGCCCGACCAGTGGCCAAAAGACGTCAGGTCAAGTTTAGGCTTGTCCATATGAAACCAGATGTCAAGCATATTCCATAACCTGATATCATCAAACAAGAACAGGCATTTATTCTTGAATTTAACAGTTGAAAGGTTTTCAAGAAATTTATATTCCTGTACACCATCTTTTAATGCATCCATAAATATAAGCTCAGCATCTTCAAGCATGGGCCTGTATTTTTCAAATACCTGCTTATCGGTAATATCATCAACACACTGAACCAACTGGCTGTCGAAATCGCTTTGTTTTAAAATAGTATTATTAAAACCATTCCAGGGAATAACATCAAAGGTGAACAGTTTGCCGGAGGGGGGTAAATATTTTTTCATACAGAGGGCAGAATAACCAAGATGGGTTCCAAGTTCTACTATGGTTTTAGGTTGTAAGGTGTTTACAATGGCTGCAAGCAGGTTATAATGTTCGCCTGGGTATATGCTGATGTAGTCCACTTCGGGGTTTGGTATCCGGGCCGACACCTCTTTCAGGTCCATTTCAAAAGCAGTATTTACAAATTGCAATCCTAGTTTTTTCAGGTAGGGTGTATTTTCAGGTAGGGTGTAGGCTGGCCTGCCTGGTTATAAGCAGAGTAAACTGCAGAAATGCGCTTATCTGCGGCATTCCCCGGTATCCGGTCACTCATGTCTATATCTTTTTTTGAAAATAAATTGCCTGGGAATTTCATGTACTCTTTTTTATGATCAATAAATGTGTTGAGCCGGGAATGAAGCTACAAAATTAAAAATGTTTTTTAAGGCAGCGGGTTTGATTAATTAAAAAGATTGGGATAATCTGTGATGATCCCGTCCACTTCCATTTTTTTTAGCTTTTCTATCATTGATTTATCGTTCACTGTCCATGGAATGATCTTTATATTTTGCTTGTGACATTTTTTTACCAGTGTTTCGGTCGCCAATTGGTAGGCAGGACTGTAGATATCAGGAGTAAACCCTAATGTTTTCAGTTGGTCATCAAATCCTTTACTGTCATAACTTTCAATGAGTACAGCCGTTTTTATTTGAGGATAATTTTTATGCAGGTATTGCAATGTCCTGAGATCAAATGACTGGATGATCACCTGTTCTTCCATTTGATGTTCTTTGATCACGGCCATTAATAACTCAACAAATTCACCTGGTGCAGGGTGGTACATGTTGTCTGTTACGGGCATTGTTTTGGTTTCGATATTATAATAAGGGAATGGCCTTCTCCTTGTCAGCATATCTTTTTTTACTGCGTCAAATACATCACCGAGCAGGGGTTTTACCGCTTTCAGCTTTTCCTGCTGCAGAAAACGGGGGTGCGGCTTCAGCCCAACATCATATTTTGCAATGGAGTCGTAATTCATTTGGTACATGTTGTAGCTCCGCTCTTCTTTTTCGGTAATGAAACTTCCGTCGGGTTTGGTGGTTATTTCGTGGTTGAAAAAAGGTTCATGAGAGAGAAAGACTTTTTTGTCTTTGCTGATGCTGATATCCATTTCCAGCGTGGTTACTCCCAGGTCAAGTGCTTTAAGCATAGCGGGAATAGTGTTTTCCGGCATCAGTCCACGGCAACCACGGTGTCCTTGTTTATCGAAAGACTCCTGTATATGAGCATGCCTGGAATCTGCGTTTTTCAAAAAATCTTTCTTTATGGATGAACTGCAAAGTAAGAACAGGAGCATGTACAGGGCCGTAAAACCAGGGCCGGATAAATAACGCTGTCTGCTCATAGACTAAAGTTTAACCCTTTATAAAACAAAAGGCATGAACTGTTTCATGCCTCGTTAATTCTTTTTTCCCGAAATCAGATTCCGGCCTCGCTTTCCTGGTCATTGGCTGAAGATACCTCTTCGGTCATTACTCCAGCCCCTGCAACGGCCAATAATTTAATCCTTTCTTTGATCACTGCATCCGTAACCGGCCCCTCTTCTGTACTGATCTCTTCGGTACCAGTTTCTTCTGTAATAATACCTTCTGTGGTATTCTCTATAGCTTCCTGCACATTGGTTGACTGTATCAATTCTTCCATCAGTACTTCAGATATTTTGGGGAGGTCTTCGGCACTGTTGATACCAAAATAATCCATAAAAGATTTTGAAGTGGCATAGATAAGCGGCTTTCCAACCGCATCTTCATTTCTGCCCGAAATGATCACAAGGTCCTTTTCCAGCAATTTCTGAACGGCATAATCACAGTTCACACCACGGATGGCTTCAATCTCACTTTTGGTGATTGGTTGCTTATAAGCAATAATGGCCAGAGTTTCCAGTGAAGCTGTTGATAAACGTTTTAAGAATTTATCGCCATTAAGCTGTGCAACTGTTTTGTGATACTCTTTTTTAGTAAGGAACTGCCAGCCTCCCCCGATCTCTTTCAATTCAAAAGCATAAAATTCTGAATTGTATTTTTCGCTGATCCCTTCAATGGCAGCATTAACCTGTTCAGGAGTAGCCCGGTCTTCAATAAAAGCCAGGGCGCTGTTTACAAGTTCAAGTACTTCGGCATTGCTCAGGGGTTTATCACTGGCAAAGATCAGGGCTTCTATGTGTGGTATTATTTCTGAAAGTTCCATGTTAAATGTTTATGGTTTGTGGTTTATGGTTTGTGATGCTAAACTAACAACAAACTTCAAACCACAAACAGTTTATCCTTGTAATGCTGCTGCACCACTTACGATCTCGGTCAATTCAGTAGTAATAGCAGCCTGTCTTGCACGGTTATAACTGATCTTTAATGATTTTAATAATTCGTTTGCATTGTCGCTGGCTTTGTCCATCGCCGTCATACGGGCACCATGCTCACTGGCATTGCCATCTAATGTGGCTTTAAATAATTGTGTATTCAGGATCTTCGGCATCAGTTCGGCGATCAAAACATCTTTTCCCGGCTCAAATATAAAGTCGGCATTCTTCTGGCCTTCTACTTTATCTACTTTTTGTACGGGTAAGAATTGTTCTGCAACATAACGCTGGGTAGCGGCATTCTTAAATTCACTGTATACCAGTTCGACGGCGTCAATTTCTTTATTGGCAAATGCATCCATAGCATGTTTTGCAGCAGCCTGTACTTTTTCAAAACTCAGGCCGGTGAATATGTCCCAGAATTTACTCTCTACTTTATAATTGTTTTTTGAAAAATTCTCATACCCTTTTTTACCGATAGGTAATATCTGTACATTGCCTTTCGCATGTTGGGCGGCATATTTCTCTCTGATAAGCTGCTTGGCTAATTTAATAAGGTTACTATTATACCCGCCGCAAAGCCCCCGGTCGCTGGTAACCACAATAACCATCACTTTTTCAACAGGCCTTTGTGCGGCAAGCGCCATATTTACATCCCCGTCGCTGTTGCTAACAATATTGCTCAGCATTTCCTGCAGTTTCCTGGCATAGGGACGCATTTGGGTAATGGCGTCCTGGGCACGACGGAGTTTGGCCGCACTCACCATTTTCATGGCCTTGGTTATCTGTTGTGTACTTTGAACGCTCTTGATCCGGTTACGAACCTCTTTTAATGCACCACTCATAGTTATTTCCTGGTTGTTTTAACGTACCTGCCCCTGTATAATACGGACAGCTTTTCGGGGGGCGAAGGTAATAAAAAGGGGGTTAAAAACCCCCTTGATCAATTAATTTTATCCAGTTTTTATTACCTAAAATCTTGGTGGTGCAGCCCCCATTCTTCTCATATCCATCCCTGGAGCCTGCTGTACTGTTTGCCCGGCAAATCTTTGAAGGCGGTATGTGAACGTTAAAATAAAATACCGGGTTAGGCGGTTTGTCCTGGAGTCAATAATGGAATTACCACTAACACTGCGGCTGATATTACTGTTTTGTTTAAACAGGTCGAATGCTGACAACCTGATAATGCCATTCTTCTTTTTAAACAGTTGTTGTTCCAAAGTGGCATTCATAATTGCAAGGTTCTTACTTACACCATTTGCGAGGCCGGCATTAATGGTATAATCAAAGTCGTATTTTAAAGACAGTGTTTTGGTAAAATTGATGTTGATATTGCTGCTGAATGTCCAGGCATTGCTTGAAGTATTCTGAAACGATGTCAGGGTTTTCCCATCAGCGCTCTTATATTTATTGTCGTTTAAGCTATAGCTTACACCGGTTCCCAGTTCAAGCCATTCTTTATAATTAAATTCAAAATTAACTCCCTGTGAAAGTATCCAGTTGTTACCATTTATCTTGTTACGATCAAGATTTTGCTTTAATGAATTACCTGTTAGCAATACGCTATCAGTGAGATTAACATTGTGATTATAATTAACACTTCCATTAAGGGTAATCACATATCTCCTGTTTTTAAAAGGTTTGGAGAAGGCATAAAAGCCCAGCACATTGTAATAGCCATTCACGTTTTCAGGTATGGAAATAGCTGATCCATTGTTTCCGAGTTTGGCCGTCTTATTTACTATCTGGTTTCTAATGGTGCTGAAAGTTAAATTGGTGAATATCACTTTACCGCTTACGAAATTGAAATTATTATAAGACAAATTGAGGTTGTGATTAATGGATGGCTTCAGGCCGGGATTTCCAACATAAGCATTTTGTTGGTTACTGAAATCCTGTACCGGCTGTAATTGGGTAAAGCTGGGCTGTGTGGCATTTCCGTTATAACTGAAGTTAAGTGTTTTGGTCCTGTTGAAATTATAGGTAAACCGGGCAATAGGAAATACATTGGCCCTTCTGATGGTTTTGTATGCGCTGTCCTTGGTTATTGAATTGCCCTGCAGGTTTACCGGCTGCACACTGATACCCACAGTATAATTATATTTCTTTTTGGTTGTTCTTAAAGAAACCCCAATGCGGTTATTGTAAAAATTATTTTCATAATCATTACTTAAAAGATTATTCAGCGTTTTGGCCTGTGTTGCCGAATCTACATTAAATGTTTTGCGGTTATTTCTTGCATAACTCAGGTTATGAGAATAACTGAAGTCGAGGCTTCGGTATTTATTGATGGGTTCCGAATAGGTAAAACGCACCCCGTAATTATGATTGTTGTTTTCCTGGTCAATGAATTGAAATGTATTTCTTGGAACCGGAACGTTTTGTATGTATTGATAACTCAAATTGGTAATATCCTGTTCTGAATTATTTTGATTGGTGCCGAGGTTAATGCTTGTTGAAAAATTCCGTCCCCTTTTCCTGAACTTGTGATTGAACAAAATAGTGGCAGCCAGGTTGGGTGCTTTGGAATTGGTAAAGCTCTTATTGGTTCCGTCACTGGTCTTGGTTCCATCAGTCAGCGAATAATCAAACATGTTCCTGTTGTTTGCATCGCTGCCGCTGTAATTCACACTGGGACTTATCTTCAAATAATTGAAAGAATCTATCTGGTATTCAAAATTGAAAGTGAAACGATGTGAGTTCCCAGTAGTAAGGTTATTTACATCCTGGTTATTGATGAAACTGTTGTTACCGCTTCCCTGGTAAAAACTTTGTGTTGATGACGTTTGCAGCTGGCTGGTATTTTTGTGATTATAAGAATAACTTCCATACACACTGATCCTTTTACTCCACTGGTCACGGTAATTAAATCCAAACGAATTGGTGGTTGAAATACCGCTGCTATTACCACCGCTGAAAGCGCCTGGGTTCATGTTATTCATTCCACCCATGCCGCCCATATCACTCATTGCACTCATTCCCGAACGCATCATACTGGTAGCGCCACGGTTACCACCCCCGCTAAAATTGAACAGGGAAGTATTTGTATTGTTACTGTTTGCAACAACGGATATCTGCCTGTCATTATTAAAATAGTTGCCGTTAAAAGAAGCCTGGTAGCGCTCCTGTGTTCCATAACCTGCAGTAGCCCTTCCAAAAAAACCTTTGTTCTTGTCTTTCTTTATCTGGATGTTCATCACTTTATCCGGATCGCCATCTTTTATTCCGGATACGGTAGCCTGGTCGCCATAATCATCAATGATCTGTATCTTATCAACAATATTGGCAGGCAATTCCTTGGTTGCTGTTTTCACATCGCCGCCAAAAAAATCTTTACCGTTCACTTTCACCCGGCTTACCGCTTTGCCCTGTGCAGTTACATTTCCATCTTTATCAACCGTCACACCCGGAAGTTTTTTTAACAGGTCTTCTACCACAGCACCTTCTTTTACTTTGAAAGAGGAGGCGTTATATTCAATAGTGTCTTCTTTTACAACAATAGGGGCCGCTTCAACCACAACTTCACTTAATAATTTAGCCTGGTCAACCAATATGATGTTGCCCAGGTCAATTGTCTTTTCTGCTTTATTTACAGGAACAAATTTGGCCACGGGCCTGTAACCCATATTGCGGATCACAATAGAGAAATTTGAAGTGGGTGCAGGATCAAACCTGAATTGTCCTTTTTCATCAGCGAAAGCATAGATGGTATCTGCAGGGCTTGACTTTATAACCAGGCCAACAACAGCTCTGTCGACCGGCTTCTTTGTTGCAGAATCTATAAGTGTACCTTTTACTTGTGCATTTAATACCAGGCCTAAAAAAATCACAAGGAATGTGATTGATAATTTTCTCATAATGCGATGTTGATATACGAATCTGTTCGTGTAAAAATAGCCTTAGAAACTCAGAAGCGGGAATTTATTTTGATGAATGGTATATGATTTCGGGATTTCTTAACAAATAGGTCATAGCCTGTAAGTCAGAGACACTGAGCCGGGCCCGCCATTAAGAGATACTTTATCAACCATTCCATTCAGTTTCTTGCCATGTTTGCGGTGTATGGCGTAATTGATAGCGTCATATACAAGTAAAAAACCTCCCTGCAGCATAATGGAATTGCCCCAGCCCTCAAAGCGGTCAGGCCTTTTTTGATTATCGGCTGCTTTGTTCATCCACAGGCCGGCACCTATATAAAGCACATCCAGCCCACCGTTGATAAGGTATGTTTTTTCTACTCCATTCTGGTGTTTGAGTACGGAAGCTATTGTTGGGTTATCGAATTTAGCATTGGCATTTCCTATATAGCCAAGTCCTGCAATGGCCAGGTTAATAGCTCCCCACATCACATTCATCTGGTGAAAATGGCGTACTTCACTGTTGTGTGTTTTGGTTGCAAGCCCGCTGCCCGCAATATTCAGCACCGACCATCCTCCCAATACAAGCATGGAATTCTTAGAAATTGTAGTTCGCTCTTTCTCAAATTTTACAAGATCAGTCTTTTGGGAAAAAGAACTGAGAGAACCGGCAATGAGGCTGATAAAAAGAATGGTCTTTCTCATAATTACGATTTGTTACAAAATACGTAACAATTATCGGGGGAGATTGTTTCCGGGTTGCTTTTTTAGCCCGATTGGCAGGAAACAAAGGTCATTGCACTAGCCCCTCCCGATAACTATCGGGAGGGCATCGGGACTGAACCCAAACAATCCTTACCTTTGCTATCCTGTCAATTTGGCTCTGAAGGGTTTTGAGCACCATATTTGACAACAAGTAAACTTTATCATCAGTATACCCAATAATAAAGCAGTTATGATCGGTGCAATTTCGAAACTTTTTGGAGGCAGTAAGAGCGAAAAGGATGTAAAAAAGATAATGCCACAGGTTGAAAAGATCAACCAATATTTCACACAATACCAATCCCTGAGCAATGATGAATTGAGGAATAAGACCCAGGAATTCAGGCAACGCATTGCCGCACACTTGCTGAAGATAAATGATGAAATAGCAGGAAAACAAAAGGCCGCCGAAGAATTACCCATTGAAGATATCAATGGAAGGGATGAATTTTATAAGCAGGTTGATGAACTTAAAAAAGATAAGGACAAACAACTTGAAGTGATATTGCTTGAAATTTTGCCTGAAGCATTCGCAACCGTGAAAGAGACCAGCCGCAGGTTCAAGGAAAACACAACCATTGAAGTTGTTGCAACGGAACTCGACAAAACACTATCTGTTAAGAAAGATAATATTACTATACAGGGAGATAAAGCCATTTATAAGAATACCTGGATAGCAGGAGGAACGCCGGTTACCTGGAACATGGTGCACTATGATGTGCAGCTTATCGGCGGATCTGTTCTTCACTCCGGTAAAATTGCAGAGATGGCAACCGGTGAAGGTAAAACACTGGTGAGCACATTACCTGCATATCTCAATGCATTATCAGGGGAAGGGGTTCATATAGTTACCGTGAATGATTATCTGGCCAAAAGGGATAGTGAATGGAATGGGCCCATCTTTGAATTTCTTGGATTAAGAGTTGATTGCATTGACAAACATGAACCCAACAGTGATGCCCGCCGCAATGCATACAATTCCGATATTGTATATGGCACCAATAACGAATTTGGTTTCGATTATTTAAGGGATAATATGGTTCATACACCGCAGGAAATGGTGCAACGAAAACATCATTTTGCCATGGTGGATGAAGTGGATAGTGTACTGATAGATGATGCCCGTACGCCACTGATCATCAGCGGACCGGTTGGGCACAGCGATAATACACAGCAGTTCTTCGACCTTAAACCAAGGATTGAAAAACTGGTGGATGCTCAAAGAAAAGCGGTTAATCAGTTCCTGATAGAAGCAAAGAAAAAAATTGCAGAAGGAAATGATGACCCTAAAGACGGTGGTCTTGCTTTGATGAGGGCGCATCGTGGTTTACCCAAGAACAGCGCATTGATCAAATTCCTCAGTGAGCCGGGTAACAGGGTAAAACTTCAAAAGAGTGAGAACTATTACCTGGCCGATCAGCAAAAAGAAATGCCGAAGGTTGATGCAGAACTTTTCTTTCATATTGATGAAAAAAATAACCAGGTTGATCTTACCGACCAGGGAATACAATTGATAACCCGGAGTGGGGAAGACCCTGAATTCTTTATCATACCCGATATTGCAACCAGGCTTGCCGAAATTGAAAAAGCTAACCTTTCTGATGCAGATAAACTGCATCAGAAAGAAGCCTTACTAAATGACTATGCGCTGAAGGCAGACCGTATCCACACTGTACAGCAGTTATTAAAAGCCTATACATTATTTGAGAAGGATGATGAGTATGTTGTACTTGACGGCGCTGTTAAGATCGTTGACGAACAAACCGGCCGTATCCTGGAAGGGCGACGATATTCGGATGGATTGCACCAGGCCATTGAAGCCAAGGAAAATGTAAAGATCGAGGCGACAACACAGACCTATGCTACGGTTACATTGCAGAATTATTTCAGGATGTATCACAAGCTTGCCGGTATGACCGGTACTGCTGAAACAGAGGCTGCTGAGTTCTGGAGTATTTATAAATTAGATGTGGTAACTATTCCTACCAATGTAAAAGTTATCCGTAAGGACGAACAGGACCTTGTATATAAAACCAAGCGGGAAAAATATAAAGCAGTAATTGATGAAGTGGAAAGATTAAGAGGCGCCGGAAGGCCTTCACTTGTTGGTACAACTTCGGTTGAGATAAGTGAATTGCTGAGCAGGATGCTGAAACAAAAAAATATTCCGCACAATGTACTCAACGCTAAGCAACATGCTAAGGAAGCGCAGGTAGTTGCAGAAGCCGGTTTGCCGGGCGCTGTAACCATTGCTACCAACATGGCTGGTCGTGGTACGGATATCAAACTCGGACCCGGTGTTAAAGAAGCCGGTGGATTAGCTATCATCGGCACAGAAAGGCATGAAAGCCGTCGTGTGGATCGCCAGTTACGTGGTCGTGCAGGCCGCCAGGGCGATCCCGGTAGTTCAAGTTTCTTTGTTTCGCTTGAAGACGACCTGATGCGTATGTTTGGCAGTGAGCGTATTGCCGGGCTGATGGACAGGATGGGATATAAAGAAGGCGAAGTGATACAGCACAGCATGATATCCAGGAGTATTGAAAGAGCGCAGAAGAAAGTTGAAGAAAATAACTTTGGTATACGTAAACGCTTGCTTGAGTATGATGACGTGATGAACAAGCAGCGCAATGTGGTGTATAAAAAACGTAACCACGCTTTGTTTGGAGAAAGGCTGGCACTTGATCTTGACAATGCATTTTATTCAGTCGCCAGCGGACTCATCAATTCATTCAAAGAAGGGAATGACCACGAAGGATTCAAGCTGGCCGCTATTGTTAATTTCGGTATAGATACTTCTATTACAGCTACGGAGCTTGACAAAGATGATGTAAATGCACTGAGTGACCGCCTCTACAATGAAGCCATTACACAATACAGGAGAAAGACCGATGGTATCGTTCAGCAGACATTACCTATCATTAAGAATATTCGTAAGGAGCAGGGTAATCATATTGAAAATGTAGCTGTGCCTTTCACCGATGGTAAAAAACAGATACAGGCATTGGCCAATCTTGATAAATATTTAGCTACTGAAGGAAGAGAACTGAACGATGCTTTGGAGCGCAATATCACCCTGGCATTAATAGATGATGCATGGAAAGAGCATTTACGTGCCATGGATGACCTGCGCCATAGTGTGCAGACAGCAGGCTATGAACAAAAAGACCCGTTGGTTATTTATAAGATAGAAGCCTTTGGCGCCTTTAAACAAATGGACGACCAGGTGAACAAGGATATAGTGAGTTTCCTTTGCCATGCACAGATACCCATGGAGCAAACCAATGCCGGGCAGATACGAGAGGGCAGGGAACGTAGGACGGACATGAGCAAGATGCGCCAGCGCAAGGAAGAGTTTGCAACTGCGGGTGGGCCTGAACATATCAGTGCCGAGAATGATTATATAGATCCTTCAGAACCTATAAAGCACGAACCCATACGTGTGGAAAGAACGCCGGGACGTAATGAACCTTGCCCCTGCGGCAGTGGAAAGAAGTATAAGCATTGCCACGGGAAGGATGTGTAGAAATATTTTCTCTAATAAAGAATTGGGCTAAAGCCCATAAATATATTTGTTTCAATTGCCCGCCCTTAAGGGCGGGGCAATTCATTTACAACTCACTTGGGGCTTTAGCCCAAATGGCAAACGAGGGTTGATATTGATTTTTACAGAAAAAAAATCTTAACTATTCCGAATGCCCCCGTCTTGTCTCCTGACAAACGGGAACCAGAGAGCCTCTCTTAATTTGTAAAATAGAGATTATAATTTAAAACTGTTTTTTGTGTAGTAAGGTTCTGCTCGTGCCAAGCTGCGCCGTTTGTCGGGAGACAAGACGGCGGCGTTGACGGGTGTTGGTGTTGGCTTGCGGATGGGTTGAAGGAACACCTACGTTGGCGAAACAAATGGACGACCAGGTGAACAAGGATATTGTAAGTTTCCTTTGCCATGCACAGATACCGATGGAGCAGACCAATGCCGGGCAAATTCGTGAAGGAAGGGAACGCAGAACAGACATGAGCAAGATGTGCCAGCGCAAAGAGGAGTTTGTAACTGCGGGTGAGCCTGAACATATCAGTGCCGAGATGATTATATGATCCTTCAGAACCTATAAAGCACGAGCCTATACGGGTTGAAAGAACGCCTGGCCGTAATGAACCTTGCCCCTGCGGAAGTGGAAAGAAATATAAGCATTGCCATGGGAAGGGAGGCGTAAAAAAATAATTTAATGAATAGCCCGGCACTTTAGCCTATTCATTTTCTGGAATTATTTATTAATACCCGTCAATATTCTAGATAAGATGCCAAGTTGTTTTTGATGGTGTAGAAATTTTTCTACTACCACTTTCGCATATTCCTTTTTAGAAAAAACAGTTTCTACATTGCATTCACTGGGCGCCTTAATTTGAAAAGGCAATATTTTTTTTGTCATAGTAAATTAATTATTCTTTAAATACAATTCAAACAAAAAATATTTCATTAATATTAAAACTCGCTTGAAAATAATAAATAAATTCAAAACAAAATACTATGAGCACATTTTGTCTTCGGTTACAAATTTCAGTAAACTGGTTTTTGTAACAGTGATTTTATTTGGTTGTAAAAAATCGATTTAAACTATGCCAAAATCACATCTGAAAATAAACTAAACTCAAATCGAACTGTTAAACAGGTAATATTTTCTGGGCAGCCAGATGCTGTTAATACCATTGTACAAGCATCTACAGATAAAGAGCGAAAAAGATTCTTAATACCTTTAAAAACGCAGACTTCTAATATACATAAATACCTGTTGATGGAGCAAAATTCATTTCAACTTCCTATGGTCAAGACTTATGTAATATCAAAGAAAACTCTTACACAAAAAAACAGATCTTTTGATATCCCGTTTTCAAAAGATGGAGTTAGTGTTTACAACAATAATTCCAAAGATGGAACAAGTAGTAAGCTGATGTTAAAATATAAAAATAAAGAGTTAAATCTAGATGACATTGTTAGCAATACTGGCTCTGAAAGAGAGCCTATATCTAGTTATGCACCTGTCCCAGGAGGAGGAGGGTATTGTGTTGACCATTGGTGGGTAGAATGGGATGAAGAAACAGGGGAAATATTATCCATAACATGGCTTGGGAGTGAATGTTATGGATGTGCTGCAACAGGAACATGCTCTGAAGGCGGTGGCGGTGGTGGTGGTGGTGGTTCAATTGACAGTACAACGTTATTCAACGCAGCTGTAGATGAGTATGAAGGAATGCATAACGGTGACTTTAATTTGTTGAGTACAGTAAATTTTTATTATCCTGTAACTCAAACAAGTAGTGTGGTAAAGCCTATTGAATGGACAGTTGCTCAAACTTCATATTTTGTTGTAAAATGCAAAAGTACAACATCTGCATTTTATAATCCTGGCACAAGTAATATTTATGTAGATAATTTATTAAATAATACTACTACTTTTACCATGTTACAAAGCAATTTTTTTTGGAACATTTACTGGAATGCAGGAAATTTATCTTCTGGTATTATAACTAATAATAACGCTAATTTTACATACGGTGAAAGTAATGTTACGGGAAATATCACATATACAGCAAAATCTATTTGGTGGGCAATCTTTAATTCCCAACCCAATATGGCCGCAGACAGTGATTTAATTGTATATTATCATATAGTAGAAGGTGGAAGCTGACGAATAACGAAATTGTAATGAAAATTTTGAGCTTTTTTTTG
>JBGANE010000029.1:0-31641 GCA_044222465.1 Ferruginibacter sp. | reverse complement strand
ATGTACAGAACCCACACCTGCGGCGAATTAAGACTGGCAGACAAGAATAAGGTAACAACCCTGGCCGGATGGGTGCAAACCGTTCGCAAATTCGGCAGCATCACTTTTGTTGACCTTCGTGATCGCTACGGCATCACCCAATTATTATTTTCGGAAACATTAAATGCTGAGCTGGATGCCAATCCGCTGGGAAGGGAATTTGTTTTGCAGGTAAAAGGAACAGTGAATGAACGTAGCAGCAAGAATGCCAATATACCTACCGGCGAAATTGAAATTGCCGTTACTGAATTTACAATACTGAACAAATCTGCTGTTCCGCCTTTTACTATACAGGATGATACAGATGGTGGCGATGACCTGAGGATGAAATACCGTTTCCTCGACCTGAGAAGAAATGCGGTGAAGAGAAATTTAGAAATACGATATGCAGTGAACAGGTCGGCCAGGAATTATTTACACGAAAATAATTTCATGGATATTGAAACGCCTTTCCTCATTAAAAGCACACCAGAAGGCGCCAGGGATTTTGTAGTGCCTTCAAGAATGAATGCCGGGCAGTTTTATGCATTGCCACAATCACCACAAACATTCAAGCAATTGTTGATGGTGAGTGGTTACGACCGGTACTATCAAATTGTAAAATGTTTCCGTGATGAAGACCTGAGGGCCGACAGGCAACCTGAATTTACTCAGATAGACTGTGAAATGTGTTTCGTGGAACAGGAAGATATACTGGACATGTTTGAAGGATTGGTAAAAAGAATTTTTAAAGACGTAAAGGGAATAGACTATACTGAGAAACTGGAGCGCATGACATGGGAAGATGCAATGTGGCAGTACGGAAATGATAAACCCGATATCCGTTTTGGTTTACAGCTTTGTAACTTGAAAAAACCTTCTACTGTTTTTGTAAATAAGAAAGATAATGTTTCTTTAATAGCTAATGCAAATTTTAAAGTATTTGATGAGGCTGAAACAGTTGTTGCCATTGCCGTTCCGGGATGCAGCGACTACAGCCGAAAACAAACAGATGAACTTACCGAATGGGTAAAGCGTCCGCAGATCGGGATGAAAGGTTTGGTATTCATTAAATGTAATGCAGATGGAACATTCAAGAGCAGTGTTGATAGGTTTTACAGCGAAGAAAAACTGAAAGCCATTGCCCAGGCAACCAATGCAAATGAAGGTGATCTTATTTTGATATTGGCAGGTACAGAAGAAAGAACACGGAAGGCGATCAGTGATCTCCGGATGGAAATGGCTACCAGACTTGGTTTTCGAAAGGCTGATGAATTTAAATTACTATGGGTGCTCGACTTCCCGCTGTTTGAATATGATGAAGAAGGTAACCGTTGGGTAGCAAGGCATCACCCTTTCACTTCTCCAAAACCATCACAGATAGAAACGATGATCAATAACAACCCCCTGATTAAAGATGCCGCAAAATACCTTGAACACCCTTATGCCAATATAAAAGCCAATGCCTATGATATGGTGCTCAACGGAAATGAAATTGGCGGCGGCTCCATACGCATCTATCAAAGGGAATTACAGGAGAAGATGTTTGCTGCTCTTGGCATGGATGCTGCAGAACAGCAACACAAGTTTGGTTTCTTACTTGGCGCTTTTGAATACGGTGCTCCACCACATGGTGGCATTGCTTTTGGTTTCGACAGGCTTTGTGCCATCATTGGCGGCAACGAAACCATCCGGGATTTTATCGCCTTCCCCAAAAACAATGCAGGCAGGGATGTGATGCTGGATGCACCTTCCACCATTGATCAGAAACAGTTTGAGGAGTTGCAGATAAAATTGAACCTGAAAAGTTAGATGCTATAGTTGAAGAACCGGTTGTAATATTTTGAATTCTTAATTTTTAATTTTGACTTCTCTCCCTCCTTTAGCCGAACGTCTGCGTCCCAATACACTGGATGATCTTATGGGACAACAGCACCTTACCGGCAAAGGAAGTATTTTACGTACTGCTATCGAACAGGGCAAAGTACCAAGCATGATCCTGTGGGGACCACCGGGGGTAGGCAAAACAACCATTGCCAATATCATTGCCAACACCTTAAAAGTTCCATTTTATACACTCAGTGCCATTTCATCAGGAGTAAAAGAAGTAAGGGAAGTGATTGACCTGGCGAAGAAACAAAACAATGTCATTCTTTTCATTGATGAAATTCATCGCTTCAATAAAGGCCAGCAGGATGCATTACTGGGTGCAGTAGAAAAAGGTATCATTACTTTAATTGGCGCTACTACTGAAAATCCTTCCTTTGAGGTAAACAGCGCTTTGCTAAGCCGTACACAGGTGTATATCTTAAAACCGTTGGATGAAAAAGACCTTATTGGTTTATTAAACCATGCTATCAAGGATGACGAAGTATTAAAAAAGAAAAAGATCGAGCTGAAAGAAACAGAAGCCCTGATCAATATTTCGGGTGGCGATGCCAGGAAATTACTGAACCTGCTGGAACTGGTAGCCTCCCCCGGCCCCTCCAAAGGAGGTGAGTCATCTACGTCTGATGTTACAATTACTGATGAATTTGTTATGCATGTTGCCCAGCAGCGTATTGCACTGTATGATAAAAAAGGAGAACAACATTATGATATTATTTCAGCCTTCATCAAATCCATCCGAGGCAGCGACCCCAATGCTGCTGTTTATTATTTAGCAAGGATGATAGAAGGTGGAGAAGATGTAAAATTCATTGCACGCCGCATGTTGATACTGGCCAGTGAAGATATTGGCAATGCCAATCCTAATGCATTGCTACTGGCAAATGCAACATTTGATGCGGTAAATAAAATTGGCTGGCCCGAATCGCAACTCATTTTATCGCAGTGTGCGATCTATCTCGCCAGTTGTGCAAAAAGTAACTCAGCTACTGTTGCTATTGGCGCTGCCATGAATGCGGTAAGGAAACATGGCGATCTCTCTGTGCCCCTGCACATACGTAATGCACCCACTAAACTGATGAAGAAAGAAGGATATGGCAAAGACTATGAATATTCCCACAATTATGAAAATAATTTTTCGCCACAGGAATACCTGCCTGCTGAAATAAAGGGTACTTCTTTTTACCAGCCGGGAAAAAATCAGCGTGAAGAAGAATTGCGAAAATTTTTAAGATCGTTGTGGAAGGATAAGTATGGCTTTTAGATCAGGCCATCATTTTTCTGAATAATCAGCCCGATTGAAGTAACGACATATTTATCAACCTGGAGTTTAAGGTGTACTTTCTGCTGGTGTGGTTCAGTATCTACCATAAAGTCTTCGGGCAAGCCTCCCAGCGACAGGTCCAGTTCTTCCACAAAGTGGCCTTCATTTCTCAGTTCGTTTATAATATATTCTATGTCCCGCTGGCGATAAATTACTGTGCTGTTATTTTCCTGCGTTTCATCGTTGGATGATATATTGTATTCTGTTGTGTGCACAGCCCATCCCCCCGGTTTTAAGGTCTTTAACTGGTTCTTTAAAAAAAGAAATCCTTTATCCAGTGTTCCCAAATGTTCAAAAGAGCAGCTGCTCCAGTTAAAATCAAAACCTGCGAGGTCATCAGGAATATCATTCATATCAACAGGCCGGTATTGAACCAGTTTGTCAAAATCTTCCTCATCACAAAGTTGTCTTTTATTCAAACTTTCAATTCCAAAACAAAGCTGATTGGCATTATCCCAGCCCATTTCAATACCCTTTTCCGGCAGGATATCTGTGGCCATGATATTACAGCCAAAGCTGGCAAACATGGCAGGCAAAGGCTCTGTTCCAACAGCAAATACAAGCCCGTTTTTACCGGGGGCAATACAGCCCCTCTCCCACAATGCCTGCATAATAAATACAAATTCCCATTGTTTACGGTGAAAGTTAGGCTTTTCCCCAAGCTGGTTGCACCAATGTTTATACCAGTCAGCCTGATAGTCTTTCGCTTTGCACAGTTCTGATCTCCTTTTACCGAAATCACCTGTTAACCTCTTATTCCATTCCCGTATAGTTGTTTTACCCTCTGGCATTAATTTTAATTTTACAATTTTTAAAGCATGGACCGGTATAGGTTCACGTATTCAAGTGCCTTTTGCTCCCAATTAAATTCATTTCCCCTTTGAACAATTTGTTTCGCCAGCCCGTTTTTCTGGTATTGAAGAATACCTTTGTTAAAAATATGCTGCATATGTTCCGGTTCAAAGTTATTGAAATAGAAAGCCACATCACCTCCTATTTCGGGCAGTGATGTCAGGTCAGATAAAAAAAGAGGTTTCCCGAATTTCATGGCTTCCACAACAGGTGCGCCAAAACCCTCGGCCAGCGAAGGAAGTAAAAATGCCAGACAGTTACTGAAGTACCAGGCCTTATCTTCTTCTGTAACAGGGCCAAGTATATGCAGTCTTTCCGATACACCCAGTTTTCTCGCCAGTTGCCTCATTTTATTTACGTAATCAGTCTCATCTAATTTACCGGCAACGATAAGTTCAAATTCTGTGTTCTTTAAAAGTGGAACCAGTGTATGAAAATTTTTTTTCCGGTTTACATAACCCATTGTAAAGATAAATGGCCTTGCAGGTTTATATCCGCCGGGTTTGTGCGGAGGCAGGTTCACATTATGCGTTCCGTTATGAATAACATGTACCGGCTTGTTTTTTACATCCAGGTTAGTAAGCACATCTGTCTTGCAATGATGAGAAATACAAACAATGGCATCAGCCCTATCAATAAGATTTTGTGTATGCCTTAAACTGTCTATCCTCTCTTTATCAGGCTTATCCTCATGCAGACAGTTCAGATCATGAATAGTAAGTAATATCCTGGTACGTTTACTTCTTTTAGGGTAAATTCTTCCTGACTGAAAAGGTGCATGCCAGATATCACAATCCCACAAAAAAGGTTTCATAAATTTTTGATGCCATTTTCTTTCTATTATACAGCCGGAATCATCGCCAAATGATTTTTTTTCTTTCGGTGGCACATAAAAGGAAATACGACCCTTTTTTTCTTTATCAAGCGCCCTTTTTACATAAGTACCCAAATTGAGGCAATAATGGTACAAACCAGAGTCCCTATACCTCATTAAATCGCAATCCAGAATGATCTTGTACATTGGAATTTCATTTTACAATTAAATAATGCCTGTTTAAATAGCTATTTTGCCCGTTCAATCACATTTGTTCTCTGCAAAATTATTTAATAATTAACTTAAGATAGAGGATTTAGTGATGCCTCTTTAGGAAAAAATAGTCAGTAAGCGTTTTGATAATGTTTAACTTTTAATTTTCAAATCACTGGTTAAATTCGAAGTTTGGCATAAACTGCCTGGCAGGCTTAACCCTGAGTAATATCACGGAGATGGCTGATTCAGCATAGTTTTTTCCCCGTTCAGCAGGTATAAATTGTGTGTCCGGCTAAACAAACCTAGTTTTCAGGAGCATTAATTATTATTTTAACATACATCGGTCAAATATGGTAAACCGGATAGTCTTTGATTGTGAAAGAATGAAATATGAGAATACAGGGCTCTATCACTATTGCCTCAACCTGGGTAACCATATCACAAAATTCAGGAAGGCTGAAAGTGAAGAAATTACTTTTTTCTGTCCGTATGAAACGCAAAAATTATTTGGAAAAACCTGCAACCATATTCAGCAAACAGAATTACACAAATTCAGGCTTCCTTCACTAAACAAATTTGATGTATGGCATGCCACTTACCAGGACAGTTATTACCTGCCTTTCCGGAATAAAAAGATCAAAGTGATACTTTCCATACACGACCTGAATTTCATGTATGACCCGGCAAAGTCAGCAACAAAAAGGCAAAAATATCTCCACCGTTTACAAATGCTTATCAACAGGGCCGATGTTATTATCTGTATAAGTGAATACTGCAAAAAAGATGTATTGTTTTATTGTGATATTCAAAATAAGCCGGTGTATGTGATCCACAATGGTACCAATACAATGACAATCCCTGAACTAACGGGCCAATCTTACCGGCCGGTAAATTCGTTTATTTTTTCATTGGGAACCATCATGCCAAAGAAAAATTTTCATACATTATTGCCATTAGTGCAGGATCAGCCTAACCTGGAGCTTCTTATTGCGGGCAGGATAGATGATGTGGGTTATTATCAATACATACTGGATACTGCTGAAAAAATGGGTATATCAAAAAAAGTAAAGATTGTTGGGCCAATTACAGAAAGTGTAAAATCGTGGTATTTTACTCACTGTTATGCATTCGCCTTTCCCTCAACCGCCGAAGGTTTTGGCCTGCCTGTAACCGAGGCCATGTCGGTGGGTAAGCCTTTGTTTTTATCTGATAAAACAGCGCTGCCCGAAATAGGAGGTGATGTGGCTTTCTATTTCGAAAATTTTTCGGCAAATCATATGAAGCATACATTTGTTACCGGCATGACAAAATACAAGCGTTTTAACATGCAGGATAAAATTATTGAGAAAGGAAAGGAATATTGCTGGGATAATGCAGCGCAGGAATACTGGAATGTTTATCGTTCATTATATTAACTAGTGGTAAAGATATGAAAACCTATCGCCGGCTATTGGTATTTGCAAAACCTTACGGAAAATTTGTTATCCCGTTTTTTGGCTTTACATTAATAGCATCTTTTTTCAGTGTTTTCAAGTTTGCATTGATCATTCCTCTGTTGAATTTCCTGTTTGATCATCATACGGCCGAAAGTATGCAGCAATACGCTACTTTACCTTCTTTTACCTTTTCCGCGGAATATTTTAAAGATCTTTTTTATTATGAAGTATACCACCTTAAAACCGTTAACCCGGTATATGCTTTGTATTTCCTGGCAGCTTTAATCGTGCTGGCTGTATTGCTTACGAATATTTTCCGTTTTCTGGCCCAGCGCAGCATGGTAAGTGCAAGAACCCTGCTGGTAAAACGAATACGGGAAGCCATTTTTGAAAAGATAAATTACCTGCACATGGGGTATTTTACCAAAGAGAAAAAAGGTGACCTGCTCAGCCGTATGAATTCAGACGTCTTTGAAATTGAAGCGGTTGCCGGCAACTCCCTGGAAATATTGTTTAAGGAACCGTATTTAATGATCGCTTATTTTATCGGGCTGTTTGTGATATCTGTAAAATTAACATTATTTACACTACTTATCATTCCTATATCTGCATTCGGCATTGCTATGGTCACCAAAAAATTGCGTAAAGAAGCCAGTGATATGCAGTCATCTATCGGCAGGTTGCTCACCATCATTGATGAAACCCTGATGGGGATGCGTATCATCCGTTCTTTCAATGCTACTGATTTTATAGTTAAAAGATTTCGGCGGGAGAATGATTTTTACCGTAAAGCCAGTTTGCAGGGATTTAAGAAAAGAGAACTGGCCCCCATTTTTTCTGAAGTGTCGGGAGTTATTGTTGTAGCCTGTATCCTTATTTATGGTGGCAGTATGATCTTAAGAAACGGTGGAGCTGGTGCCTCAGGTCTGCAAGCCAGTGAATTTATCGGCTTTATCATTATTTTTTCACAGGTGATAAGGCCTGCAAAAGCCATGGTGGTAGCGCTGGCAAATATTCAGCGTGGCGAAGCATCGGGCCGAAGGATTTTAGAAGTGCTGGATACAAAGATTGAAGTGGATGATCATCCTGATGCAACTCCATTAAAATTATTTAATTACCAGGTTGAATTCAATAAGGTTTGTTTTGGTTATTCAGATAGGCCAGTGTTAACCGATATCAGTTTCACTATTGAAAAAGGGAAGACCATTGCATTGGTTGGCCCATCGGGTGTTGGCAAATCAACCATTGCTGACCTGCTGCCCAGGTTTTATGATGTAACATCAGGCAGTATAACCATTGATGGCAAAGATATCCGGGGATATACCATGGAATCACTAAGAAGCCATATGAGCTTTGTTACCCAGGATGTCATCTTATTCAATGATTCCATCTTTAATAACATCGCATTGGGAAAACCCGATGCCAGTATTGATGAGGTAATGAGAGCTGCCAAAATTGCCAATGCCCATGACTTTATTATTGGAACTGAAGAGGGTTATGAAACCAATATCGGCGACAGGGGCATTCGCCTTTCCGGAGGTCAACGCCAGCGCATCAGTATTGCAAGGGCTGTTTTTAAAAACCCGGCCATTTTAATTTTGGATGAAGCTACATCTGCACTGGATACCGAATCGGAAAAATCGGTACAGGATGCATTGAATAATTTAATGGAAGGCAGGACAACATTGGTAATTGCACATCGCCTCAGTACTATCAAAGAAGCAGATGAAATCCTGATCCTGCAGGATGGCCAAATCGTTGAGCGGGGAAATCATTTTGAATTAATTGAGATTGAAGAGAGTATTTATAAGAGGCTTACACTCATGCAGAAGATCGCCTGATACAATTAACCTGACTTTAAGAGTTGCCTTGATGCATTAATATTAAAATTAAAAACCGCTCCCTAGCTTGGAGCGGTTTCTACCAAAACAAAACGCCGGTTCACTGTTGGTTATATTTTTCAATTTTACCAACATAGGTAAGTTGGTTTTCCAGAAATCATATCTTAATAAGGGTTTCTGGGCTGATTGTTTTCATGTTCCTGATTTCACTCAGAAGGATATTGTAAGATTGGTTTTTCACGCTGTTGCTAACAATTAACTGCACTGCCTGCAAGTACTAAATTTACGTCACCGGATAATATCTTTACAAATGATTTCCGGCTGAATTTATAACAATGTAAAAGTAGCAGTGGGCCCCTCCTTTCTGAAATCAAATTCACTGAACGGGGAAAAAAGGTAGCTAAACAGGAACCGGCATAATCAGGGGAGTATGCATTTAACTCCCATCGCCAAGCCAGGTTTTAAAGCCGGCAGATCTTTCGGTACTTACAATAGTGTCGGTTTTAGTGGCAGGTTTTAGTTTTACAAGAACACGGCTTTTTGAGTATGCAAACATTTCAGCAATTGAATTGATGGAAATAATGAACTGCCGGTTGATCCTGAAAAATGTTTTAGGGTTAAGCACAGTCTCCAGGTTATCTAAATTAAAATCAATGGCAAAGCGCCTGCCTTCATGGGTTGTGAGGAAATTCACTTTGTCCTCAGTATTGAAATAAGCTATCTCATCTGTATTTATTGTTTTGATATGCTCGCCATATCTCACCACGAAGCGGTCTTTATAAGACTTGCTCTGCCCGCTATAAGTCTCTAATAATTTATTGATATCGAAAGCAGGGGCTGCTGCAGCCGGTTTAAGATTTTTAAATTTTGTTACAGCAGCCTCCAGTTCGGTCTTTTTTATCGGTTTAAGCAGATAATCAATACTGTTTATCTTAAATGCGTCCAGGGCATACTGATCATATGCCGTAACAAAGATTACAGGACATGTGGGTTTTATTTCTTTAAATATCTCAAAACTTATTCCATCCGATAACTGAATATCAGAAAAGATCAGGTCTGGCGTACCATTTTGCCTGAACCATTTTATGGCTGAAGTAACACTTACAATAGAATCGAGAAGTTCAATACCTGGCTCAATCTCCTTAAGCATTTTTAGTAATCTTTTTGCAGCCGGATCTTCATCTTCAAGAATTAAAACTTTAAGCATACAATTATTTTAATAATGGTACTAAAACTATAAAATATTCTCCTTCCTTTAAAACCTTCACGGGCATATTCGTCAGCAAGCTATACCGGTTTATAATATTCTGAAGCCCCATGCCGGCTCCTTCCTGCTGATTTATCCTGGGGTTCCTGTTATTCCGCATATAAAGATAATTTTCTTCATCAATTGTTATCGTTATCAGCAGGGGGGTTTCCTTAGAGACTGCGTTATGTTTGATGGCATTTTCCATAAGCAGCTGCAGGGATAAGGGAGGCAACTGGTATAAATATTTTTGTTCTTCTGTTATCCGGATGTCAACCTGCAATGAGTCACCATATCTTTTCTTCTGCAGAAAAGTATATGAACCAAGTGAATCCAATTCATCGGCAAGGGAAATGATATCCTTGTCCCGTTGATTAACTATGTTTCTGAAAAAGGCAGAAAGCTGTTCTGCATATTCAACAGCAATTTTAGGTTCTTCTTCAATGGCTGAAATAAGGGTATTAAAACTATTGAATAAAAAATGAGGGTTTACCTGATTGCGTAGTACTTCAAACTGGAAGTGTATTTTCTCCTGCTGCAGGTATTGAATTTTTTTTAATCCACGTTCCCTGTTTTTTACATACAGGTATATCAGTAACAAAAGAAGCATTGCACATCCCAGCAAGAACCACCAGGTTTTATAAAAAGCCTGTTTTATGCTGAACGAATAAGATGCTTCATCTGCATTCCTGAAATTTTTATTTACCGAAGCCTGTATCCTGAAAGTATAATCGCCTGGTTCAAGTTTTGGGAAATTCTTACTCCTGTCTGTGGTAGTTACCCAACTGCTGTCAAATCCTTCCAGTTTGTACCTGTAATACACTTTTTCAGGATCGGTATAATACAATCCGGTATAATTAAAAGTAAAATTATTTTCATCATGACTGAAAACATTTGATACTTTTTCATTTATGTCTTTTAGAAATAATTGAACAGATTCAATCAGCGCAGTTGGTCTATGAATAGAATTTTCAGGAAAGGA
The DNA here is from genome assembly GCA_044222465.1 of Ferruginibacter sp. Lineage (GTDB taxonomy): Bacteria > Bacteroidota > Bacteroidia > Chitinophagales > Chitinophagaceae > Ferruginibacter. The sequence continues at coordinate 21,025 of JBGANE010000029.1, read as the reverse complement.
ATAGGTTAAAATGCCATTAACCGTACTTACCATTACATTTCCCGAAGTATCCGTTGTAACTGCCCCCAAATCCTCCGCATTTATTAAGGAAAGCCCCTGGTTGGTGGTCAGGTACGAAATATTCCCTGTTTGAGGATCTAATACATCCAGGCCTTTTTTATGTATAATTATAATATTCCCCGCCCTGTCGGTTTTCAGTACAGAAATGTTCAGGTCGCTGAGTCCGTCATCAACATTGAAATTAGTAAATGTTGTTCCGTCAAATTTGTAAATGCCTGCGCCTGCAGTGCTGAACCATATATTCCCTATCTTATCTTCTGCAACCGAATATATACGGTCATCCTTTATTTTGTCAACTCCTCCATAATACGAAAAAATATTACCTTGCAGCATGGTTAACCCCTTTCCATCGGTAGCAAACCATATCCTGTCTTTACTATCTTTAAAAATGCTGTAAATATAATTTGTGCCCGTGCTTTTACTGTCAAAATTTACGAACCGGCATAGCTTACTTATATCTTTATTTTCCGGCGTAAGCTCTATTTCCATCGACCCTACCAGGCTACTTACATATACTTTGCTTTTATGGCCACTAATGGAAAGAATACCTGAATTAATAAATAAACTGTTTTCATTAAAGGCCCTGTATTTAAATGTCACCGGATCTACTATATATAAACCTTTACCCATAGCGCCAACCCAGATATTACCATTAATATCCTGGTAAATTGAAGTAATGTCTGTTTTATCACTGATCCCGTCTAAATGCAATTTTCTTTCACTGATAACGCCTTCTTTTTCTGAAAGCCTTATCAGGTGATTTTCTTTATTGTTTATCCACGTGTTACCTTCTGTATCGCCTAAAACAACATGTACATGTTCAAATGGAGGAGCACTTGGTATCGGCATAAGTTTTAATGATTCTCCCGGAGATCGCACCAAACCATGATTGTGTACAGCTAACCAAATGCTGCCTTGATTATCTTCTAAAATGCTGTTGATTGTATTACCGATGATTGATTCCGGAGATTTGCTCAACATCTTTGTTGCCAGAGAGTATTTATAAAATCCTTTATCCTGTGTGGCAATCCAGAGAAAATTCTGTGCAAGCAACACAGAATTTATCTGGCCATATTTCCAGAGTTCGGCAGCCCCGGGAATAAATACTTTTTTGCTGTTATGATCATAAAGGCAAAAGCCTTTATCCTGAAGGCCAATCCAAAAAGAATTTTTTCCTGCACGGATCATAGTAGTTACAATGTAATCCGGAAGTCCCTGCTTAGAGCCAATTACTGTAACATTCTTTTTACCATCAATAAAACTGCAGATATTTATTCCCTGGTCTGTACCCGCCAATACATCACCATTATCTGCCAATATCAAAGAACTTACATTTCCATCACTTAACCCATCATCTGTATTTATCAGGTAGAGGTGTTTGTTTTTTATGCAGTAGATACCCTCCCCCTGGGTTGAAAACCAGAGATTATCTTCTTTGTCCTGCAGGAACGCAGTGATCTTTTTTGCCGGTGTACCTTCTTCGGGGTTAAAATATGTAAGTTTTTTATTCTCAACATTGGCGATGCGGCCACTTTTAAATCCAACCCATAATTTACCTTTTTTTTCCTGGAAAATGGCAGTTACACTATCGTTAAACTCAGGATTATGAAAATCTATTCTTATATATTTCTGCCCGTCAAATTTATACAGCCCGTTATCAGTACCTGCAAGCAGGTATCCCTGCTGATCTTTAAAAAGGGTATTTATTTGTATCTGCCGGTTATCTTTCTCCAAACTAAAATGTTTGTATCCTGCCAACTGGGCAGTTACCTGCAATACAAAAAACAGTGTGGTAGCAGTGGTAAAAAAACATGTAATTTTGCTGTTCATTGGATTGATAAATCTGCTTTCACTTCAATTTTGATTTCTGATGCCAGTTTTTCATGCACAACTTTTGGAATGGAAATATTATGATCTGCCAGGAATATGGTAAAGTTTGATGTTATATTTAAAATACCATTCTTAATAACAAGTTCACTTTTGATAATTCTTTCCTGCACAATTCCGTGTATAGAAAGATTACCCTTGGCTCTTACGGTATATGCTCCATCAACAGAAAAATCTATGTCCTCAATGATTTTACCACTGAAAGTAGCATTGGGATACTGTGTGCTTTCAAGATAATTCTCATTAAAATGCTCCCGCTGCAACGGACTGTTAAATCCTTTGAAAGTATTTATCTTGATACCAAATGCGAATATTTTTTTATCAATATCCAGTTTTCCAAACATGCTATTGCTGAATGCTGTAATTAATTCAAGCGGTGCATCAGACCTGAAACTGATTGAGCCGTCATTGGTACCATATATCTTTTGAGCCGATATTTTTCCGGAAAGGGAAATAAATAAGACAAAACATACTTTACTGAAATGTTTTTTCATACTGCTTAAATTACTTTACAGGAAATATAAATCTCTCCTTAAATATAATTTATATTTTCTTACCGGTTACATTACTTCTTCTTCCCAATTGTAAACACTCTCGAAATATTAAACCCAAAATATATGTCGCCCTTACCCCACCGGCCGGTAGTCTCCGAAATAAAATTGCTTTCGGTCATACCCTGGGAGTTTGTAAAATGTAATTGGAATACATGCCCCCCGGTTTCAATATCAACTCCCAAAGAAAACGAATTGGTTCTTCCCGGTAATCTGTATTCAGGCAATTGATAGTAATATTCAGCATTCAAACTTATCCTTTTAGTAAGCTTCTGCCGCCCCCCAATGCCAATTGCAAAAAGGTTATTGGGTTCAGAAGCTAGTCTTACCAGGTTATGGTGAACGTAAGTGGGTATGGCCTGGATTGACGTATTTTCTGAAAATTTGCGCCCGATAATCAACTGGTGCGTATAAAATAACCTTGACGAAAAAAGATTATCACGTGTGGGGTCTTCAAATTTTAGTGTTTTTAAAGCAACCGTGGGAACATAGCTTAGAGTAACAGGCATACTTCTTTTACCCATCGATTGTCTCAATATTTTGATCTTAAAAAAAGCATCAAAAGTCTTTTGAAAAGAACTTCTTCCAATACCCGCCATGATATCATCTGTGATACCATAATCCAGGCCAATTCTGATTGTTGCATTATCCAGTCCAAATAATTCATAACTGCCCTTATTGATTTTGCCAAAGCGGTGCGATACTTTTGCATCCAATACACCTTTTCCAACGTTTTCAACCGTATGGCCATTTATTAAACGGGTGGTCTTAAATGTTGCTGTTGTAAATATCTTTTTTTTCATCGCCTCATTCGCCATTTCTTTTTCAAGCTGTGCCACCATGTTGTGCACAGTTGAATCCTGTGCTGCAAGCCTGGCGCATATTGAAATCATAAAAATGACAGGTAAAAAATATTTTTTAAAGTTCATGTACCTTGTGTTAGCTGGACAGTTACATTTTTTGATCAAGATTAGAAAGTACAGTTACTTCAATCGATTCAGCAATTTTATCTATGACCAGCTTTGGGATTGAAATATTATAATCGGAAAGTCTTATAAAGAATGTTGAGCTGATAGAAATTTTGCCTCCGGTTACGGTAACAATTCCTGTCGCATTCATTTTTTTAACAACACCATGTATTGTCATTTCGCCTGTTACGCCTGCATTGTACATTCCGTCATTATTGAAATAGATGTCATTTAAATTTATAATCTTTCCCTTAAATCCTGCATTTGGGTATTTACTGCTCTCCATATAGTTTTCATTGAAATGCACTTCCATCAGGCTTTTTGCAAAATGAAAATTCCTGATAATTAAGGAAAACTGAATTTCACCGGTCTGAATATTAAGTACATTTATTACCTGGTTATTATCCGCTTTAATGTTTTCCAGTGAAGTTTTCGAAAAAAAAGATACATGCCCGTTTTTTGTAAAATATTTCTGTGCCTGTAAGGTGGTACTCAAGGCTAACAGCATGGCCGTTAAAGAAAATACTCGGTTCATAAGTACATATAATTAATTATTTAAAGCCCCCCTATCAATCCAGCATTGTATCTTTTTTCTTTCATCCGGCAATAAAAAACCGGAAGCAGGCATCGTTTTTTCTATCACAACCCTGATATATATTCTGTCTTTTTTGCTGCTTATTTGTGTGTAATTTTGAAAGACAGCCCCGCCTGATGCAGTTGCGGCATCATGGCAACCTGTAATGGCGCATTTTGCCGTCATAAGCGGAAATATATCAGCAGCAAATTTTGCCGATACGGTAGCACAATCCACAGGCGTAACACTTCCCGGATAAAGGAGTTCCTCCTTATTATTATAACAACCCTGTATAGAAATTAAAAATGCACATAACAGGCATGTACAATAGTGTACTTGGTTCTCATACTATTATTTTGCTAAAAAGCATCTTGTTAAATAAACGTCACCCTTTATTCCCATATCAGGATATCCCTGCCCCATACCACTGCAAATGCCCTTGATTTTGATCCTCTCAGCTTCCTTAATAGTTTCAACAGGTTCCTCAAACGTGCAGTTTATAAATGCTCCGGGAGTTTTTGTTTTCAGTAATATCACTTTCTGCTGTTGTGGATTATTTGATATCTCAAAAACTTCGCCCGAAACCACCAGAACATTATCGGTATATTTTTCCCCTGCACTAAAGAATCAGTACTATATAAAAGATACAGATCCGTTGCCGCCACAGGGATTCCTTTTTTTTTTTTATATCTAGTGGACCCTTATTATATAAAAAGTATCCAAATACCTCAATACTGCAATAACAAGTAAAAAGGTTGATGAAAAGAGGATTATTTTCGATTTTGCCGTCATTGTTTTAAAATTAAATGCTGGCCAATGCATTTTGAATTGATTCTTGCTGAACGGGAAAATACTGATACTGAACAGGGATTTAGAGGCAGCCAATACATGTTAATTCCGAATATTTTGCTATACCCGGGCATTGTGCTGTCTACCGAGCCTGCCTGTTTTCATCAGTGAAAGCAGATCCTATTCACTTTCAGAACACAACCCGATGGCTTTCTATTCATCGTAGCCAGGCTCAGTATGACAGTCTTCATTAATAAATAATAATCTGTACCAAATTCAGGTTTTCAATTTTTGATTGCAAATAAATAATGCTGAATAAGTAAATAATCAAACTGAACCGGATTAAATACTTAAAGTAATAAAAATTATAACTCCTAAAAATTAAGTGATACTTGTTTGTACTTAACTCACCTGTCTTACCAGTTCAGCAATCGTTTTTCCCTGCTCAGCAATAATCATTTTAATTGTCTTTTGTTTATTTCCAAATTTATTATCGAAACGAAATCAAGTCTTCGGTTTTTTGAAATGTCCATTGCTCACTTTCAAAACATTATTACATGAAAAAAAACGTTATCAGACCAATACTTGCCCTGCTGTTCTGCATTATATACGTAAAAGCCGGCGCACAAACAATTGAAGATGCTTTAGGGCTGTCTCATGCAGGTAAATATGATGAGGCCGAAAAACTGTTTACCGGGCTTATTGAAAAAGATAGAAATAACGCTGGGCTATTAATTGCCAGTGGATTCAATAATGCCTGGAATAAAAAATATCAGGCTGCCGAATCACGCTTTAGGCAAGCCTTACAGATTGAGCCAGGCAGTATTGATGCAGCAAAGGGGTTAGCTTATACCTATTTATATAAAGGCAATTTCACAAAAGCTGCAACTTCTTTTAACAAGTTAGTTGTACGGGATCCATATTCTGAAGAAAGCCGGTTTGCACTAGGATTGGCGTATATGAACCTGCAGAAAAAAAACAAAGCTGAAAGCCAATTTAAAAAAGTATTGGAAATTAATAAATCAAATACTGAAGCAAAAAGGTTCATAAAAGAGATAGAATCAGGCAAGGGTATTATTGACCTGTTGGCTCTCGGTGGTGTAAGTGGCTCTGGTGGAGAAAGCAAATTTGGTATAAGGCAGGTGCAGGCAGGGTACCATATAAACAATGAGGTCTTATTATATGCCCGGTACGACAATTCGCTGGCGCAGGATAATTATTTTTTTATAAAAAATAATTTTAACAGCAATGCTTACATAGGAGGAATGTATGCAAGATGGCATCAGCGCATTGGTTCAAAAATTGAGTATGGGTACAGGAATCTTCCCGGAAAAACCGATCAGAATATTTACCAGACAGAGCAAATGATCTTTCTTCCAAAAAATTTTGCTGTAAAACTGGGAGGCTCCATAATCAGTTCGCCACAACTACAGGACGAATGGATGCTGATGGGAAGCATCTCTGTACCGGCTGGCAGGAAATTCAAAGTTGAGCCACATTATTATTTTATACGCAGGTTGTATGATGAACACAGATTCCTTTTAAATATCAGTTACAATTTTTCTGCCAAAACTGATATTGCTTTAGGTGTATTTAACGGATCGGAAAGAAATTTCAAGACAAATATTAAAACCAATGTCTTTGGTATATATGCCTATTCCAATATCCATCTCAAAGGCCCCTTGTCGGTATTGACACTTACCCGCTATGAGAAAGATGCTTCGGGAAGGGGTTCATATATAGCTGCAGCAGGCCTTAAGGTAAGTTTTGGAACAAATAACTTTTAAAATATATTTTATGAAAATGATTCATCCAAAACCTGCCTCTATAGATGAAAAACAATTTGTAATCAAAGATCCCAAAGCCAGTCTGTATCTCTTTGTTTTTGCAGCATGGTTGTTTTGCCTGGCCTGGTTTGAACCAAGGCTTCTGCAACTGCTTAATATGGCAACTAATCTTTCGGGGTGGACAGCATTAATGCTGTTGATCGTATTTATAAATATTGCCTGGCTATACGGGCTGTATAACATTTCAATTGTACTTTTTTCCATCTGGTACAGGAAAATAAAAAACCCAACAATACCCTCAATAAAATTAACCAGCTCTCCTGCCGTGGCTCTCTTATACACCACCTGCAATGATTTTTCGGAACAAAGCGCACTATCATGTGTGCAACAGGACTATCCTGATTACACAGTATATATACTAGATGACAGTAGTAATGAAGAAAGCAAAAACGAGGTTAATGAATTTGCCGGCCGGTATCCCGGGCTGGTAAAAGTTATTCGTCGCAGCAACAGGCATGCATTTAAAGCCGGTAATTTAAATCATGCATTGGCAATGCTTAATGAAAAATATTTTGCCATAGCTGATGCTGATGAAATTTTACCTGTTTACTTTTTATCTAAAACTGTACCTGTAATGGAAGCTGATCATAACTGCGGCTTTGTTCAGGCAAACCACCAGGCCAATCCAAATACCAACAGCAAGCTTTCAAAAGAATTAGGTACCGGTATAGATATTCACTGGAAATGGTACCAGCCATTGAGAAATGATTATGGCTTTGTAATGTTTTTAGGCCATGGTGCTGTTTTAAGAAAAGAATGTTGGGAAAAGATCGGCGGTTTTCCCGAAATAGTCAGTGAAGACCTTGGCTTTGCCATCAGGATACGTGAAATTGGCTACAGGGGATTTTTCCTGGAAAACGTGATTTGTTATGAGGATTTCCCGGAAACAGTAAGGGCATTCCGTGTGCGTCACATGAAGTGGACAAGAGGAACCTGTGAATTTTTGAGTAAAGAATTCAGGCGTTTGGTTAAAGCAAAAAAAATTACCTGGCAGGAAAAAATGGATATCCTTTTTCCAACATTGAACCTCCCCCTTACCCTGCTCTTCTTTTGTTTTATGATAAATGCCAATCTGGTACTACCCTATTTATTCGGAATAAAGCAGCCCATTACTTTTGTAAGCGGGGGAGAAGAACATGTTATGAATATTATCAGAATGAATAAAGGTTTTAATGTAATTAATTCCCTTGATTTTTATTTAATCACATTGCTGACCTTTGTTTCACCCGTGCTTTGTTTTATAATTGCCCTGGCCAATAGCCCATTGAAACTGTTCCGATTCTTATCGCATAGTACTGCTTTATATGCTGCATTAAGCCCCTTGTCTTCAATCGGGGTTATTGGTTATTTTTTTACTGGGAAAGCTTCATTCCTGGTGACTGGAGAAAAGCAACATTTAACCCCTGCCCCCATTGTACTAAGAAGTGAGATTCTTCCTGTTCCATTTAAAAAGCCGATGCATAATTTTTTATCTAAAAGCCACCCTGATCAGAAAGGTATCCAGTTTTTTGAAATTGCCACAGGTATGACCTTTGGTATCATAAGTATATTCATGTTTCAGATCTCATTTTTGGGGCTATGTATTGCATTTATTCTATTGCCAGTATTACACAGGCTTGGTTGGGATAATATAATTATGAGGATAGCAGTTTATGTTCCGTTTGTGTTAATCCTTTCAGGCTTACTGTTGTCAAGTTTGAATGTGCTAGGTATGCAATCCTCATTTTTTGGTTATGGCTTTCATTTTTAAGCTAACATAATTTATTTATGAACGAAGCACATTTGCATGTGGCATTAAATCATTTTCCCGTAATTGGGGCAATAACCGGAATGGTCATTATAATTATTGGTTTATTCAAAAAAAATGACACAATTAAACAGGTTGCACTATGGCTTTTTGTTGCGCTGGCATTTTTATCTGTCCCTGTTTTAATTTCCGGAGAGGGTGCCAAAGAAATGGTGGAACATTTACCCGGAGTAAATGAAGAACTTATTGAAAGGCATGAAGAATTGGCGAAAATCACTTTTTGGCTTTTAATTATCGCAGGCTTAGTCTCCTTAGTGCAGTTATATTTTATTAGAATAAAAAGCCAGCAGAGAAAATTGATGGTACTGATTGCTTTCCTGGCTATTCTTGTTTCCGGCTCAGCAGGCCTTACTGCCAATACAGGTGGAAAAATAAGGCATCCGGAATTTGAGAATAACGGGATTGAACCAGATAAAGAATTAAAAGAAATGGATAATGAACAGCTTTTGAATGAACCCGAAAAGGGAAAAAGAAGAAAAAGAAAAGGCAGAGATCATTAAGATGTAAATTGCTGAGAAAATATAAGGGAATCAATAAAAAACATTTTAGTATGGCCTCTCTTATCAACTCTTCCTTTATAATATAAAAATTTCATAAAATATCCTTTATTGATTTTTGGTTTACCACTCTTTCAAGATATATTCTTATTTTACAGTTTAAACCAACTTAGATAAAGATGAAATTAAAAATCTGTGCCGCGGCCATTATTTTTTCGTTACTGCTTACATCATGCGATAAAAATGATAATACCGGAACCACCGGTACGGGCAGCGTACCTGAAAAAACCATGTCAAATGTTGCTTATGGTACAGATCCCTTGCAAAAGATGGATATATATTTACCCGCCAACAGGAGTACGGCCACTACCAAAGTAATGATCCTTATACACGGCGGGGGATGGATATCCGGTGACAAGGCAGACTTTGCTCCCAACATGGACACACTTAAGAAAAGAATACCTGACTATGCTATTTTCAACCTGAATTATCGTTTTACCTTATCAGTGATAAATTTGTGGCAATGGGAGCCAGTGCCGGAGGACACCTTTCATTATTACAGTCATATAAATATACAAGCCCGGTTAAGATGAAAGCCATTGTTGATTTCTTTGGCCCCACAGACATGGCCGACATGTATAACAATCCGGGAAGCTATCCTGCGCTGAGCATTGCCCTGTTATTCGGTGGAGCCACACCTGCTACAAACCAAACAGCATACAACCAATCCAGTCCCATATTCTTTGCAGGAGCTTCAAGTTGCCCTACTATCATACTGCAGGGTGGGGTTGATCCACTGGTTAACGCTACAACCCAATCACTGGCTTTAAAAACCAAACTTACTACGGCAGGGGCCGTCAACCAGTATGTGTTCTACCCGACAGGTGGTCATGGCGATTGGGATGCTGCAACATACACCGATGCATTTAATAAGATTCAGGCTTTTTTGGCTGCCAATGTTCAATAATAATCTAAGTACTTAAATATAACAGCATCTGCTAACCAGCGGATGCTTTTTTTATTTTACTTTGTGCTAATGAAGAAATGGATCTACATATTTGTACCCACCCTGTTTTTTTTCAACGCTACCTCTCTTGCACAAAATGAGGAAGTTGTTTATGCTCCTAATACCACTAAGGAGAACCGTACAAAGGAATATCGCAACCTTGTGAATGTCATCACTAAAAATCTTGCACTCCCTTTAACCGATTCTACAGAAGAAAACTGGCAGGATGCCTTTGAGGCGCTGAAATATATTAATTACAAGACCCTGGGGATAGATAGTAAAATAAAACTGGCTTTTTTTGATTCTCTTGAAAAAAGAAGTATCCCCTTTCAGCGATCATTACTTGAACTGGCTTATTCAAATTACAGGGGGAAATTTATTGAAGCTGCTTACTGGCTCATGAAAAAGACAAAGGACCCAAAGATCTTTGCATCAGCAGCTGAATATTATCTTGCCGGGAACAAGGACCCCAATGCATGGAACAGGGTGATCCAGATTTTCTCAAAACGGTCGGATAAAGATGATAACTTACCGGCTTTTTATGGTATGCTTACCGGCCTGATGTCGGGATATGCAGATAAAAAAGATATCAACTCATTCTTTGCCAGTTTAAGAAATTCAGTTCCGGGGCATGTGCTCCTTATCAGTTTCCAGCGTAAGAACAGGAACTATCCCGGTATTGCTGTAATTAGAGATCAGCAGGGTAATTTTATCAAAAATGATAAAGGTGATATCTTTTCTGTTCAACAGTTGGCAAGAAGCCATAGCAACATGCCTTTTTATTTATCCAGCGGCAATACACCGCAGGGTTTTTTCCGCATGAATGGTTTTGATGTAAGTAAGAGCATGGCTATTGGACCAACTACCAATATTCAATTAATGATGCCTTATGAAACCAGCCCCCGGGTGTTTCTGAATGATCCTTCCATACAGGATTCGGTATGGACAGAAGACCTGTATAAACGCCTGTTGCCCGATAATTTAAAGGATTATCTTCCCCTTTATGAATCTTTTTTTGCCAGCAAAGCAGGCCGCACAGAAATTATAGCACACGGTACAACAGTAAATATTGATTATTATAAAAGCCAGGTTTACTACCCATTTACCCCCACAGAAGGCTGTTTATGTACCAAAGAAACATGGAATCCGCTCAACGGAAAACGGGTTGAAAGTGACCAGCAAAAGCTGGTAAATGCTTTAAAAAAGACGGGAGGTGCAAATGGTTATTGTGTTGTAATTGAAATTGACAATCAGCAAAAACCGGTGAGTCTGAATGATATTTTATCTTTCCTGAAGTAAGTAACAAAATACGGGCTCCTTTAACCGTTTCGATCCTTTTATAAGCAGTGAAAGGCCCTGGAAGACTACATTTGCTACAAGGGAAAAAACCTGAACAAATAATTTACCACAAGGGCAATAACGCAACCAAATCCTCGTTTTAAATCAGTGGTTTAAGATGTTTTCTTGCTTATGTGATGCCTGGTAAATGTTCTTCAGCCACCCTAAAATCCTTTTATCTCTTGAAAGACTAAACCTGATCCGATGAAACCATGTTTACGCAAGTTTGTGGGCAAGTGTACGCTGATTTTGCTATTCTCTTTCGCAATCCTCTCCAAATCATATTCACAAGCATTACTTTTTGGTGAAAAAGTTAAATGGGAAGTTGGTTTCAACTTTGGCCCCAGTTTCTTCCTGGGCGACCTGGGTGGTAATTCAGGTAAAGGAACCAATAATTTAAAGGATATCAATTTTGAGTTTACCAAATTCATGAAAGGCGCTTTTATAACCATGTACCCTAAAAGCTGGGTTGGTTTAAGAGTTGCTGCAGATTATACTTACCTGGAAGGTGATGATGCGATAATTAATACCACCGGCATAAATGAACTATGGCGTAAGCAGCGTAATCTTGATTTTAAGACCACTGTACTGGAAGGATATTTTGCATTAGAGATCTTTCCCACCATGTTCTTTTACAGGAATGCTGAATATGAGCCAAGATTAAGGCCTTATATTATGGGAGGTATTGGTATGTTCCATTTCAACCCACAGGGTTCATATACAGATGCATCAGGTAACAAGAGCTGGTACTACCTGCAGCCATTGCGTTTGGAAGGCCAGGGAATGCCTGAATATCCCTACAGCAAGCCATACAAATTAACACAGATGAATATTCCGTATGGCGGCGGTCTGAAATACTATTTATCCGACAGGATAAACCTCAGTGCTGAGCTGTTGTACAGGAAAACATTTACCGACTATATTGATGATGTAAGCAAGAAATATATTGACCCGGCTAATTATACAAAGTATTTATCCAGCCAGGAAGCAACGTTAGCATATAAGCTTTCTGATAAGTCGATAGGAATTATTTATCCCGGAATGACGAGGTATCCTGCCGGTACGCAAAGAGGCGATCTGAAAGATTCAGATACTTATTTCTCTCTTGTATTAAAAGTTGGTGTAAGACTGGGGCCGATATATGAAAGTTCTTTTGCAAAAAGTGCAATGAGGCAGACAAGATGCCCATCAGTATATTAAGAATAAAATAAACCAATATGAATGATAATTTTCAACTAAACCCAAGAGCTTATAAAGCGATTGTAATTTTTACCACATGTCTTTTACTGGCAATACAACTTATCAAATAAGAGGTATGCTGTAATCATAAACTTATAAGTGCAAATGATACAATAGAAGTTAACCCCCGAGGAGCCTATGGATATTTTAATATCCGCAGATTACCCCTGAAACCACAACTTTTAAACTTCACTGATATCATTTACACTTTTTAAAAACAAAGATCCATGGTTGTCATGGATCTTTTAGATTAATTCTGCTTTCAGAAACTTAGCTGTAAAACTTTCCTTAACCTTCACCAGTTCTTCAGGAGTTCCTTCAAATAAAACCTGGCCACCCCCATCTCCCCCTTCTGGTCCTATATCAATGACATGATCGGCCACTTTTATCACATCCATATTATGCTCAATTACCAAAACAGTATTTCCCCTATCAACCAGTTTATTTATCACTTCAAGCAAATGTTGTATATCCTGGAAATGAAGTCCGGTGGTAGGTTCGTCGAGGATATAAAATGTTTTACCCGTATCCTTTTTACCTAACTCAGTAGAAAGTTTTACCCTTTGTGCTTCACCGCCACTCAGCGTTACAGCACTTTGCCCCAGGGTAATATACCCCAGTCCAACATCCTGCAATACTTTTATTTTACGGTAGATATAAGGCACCGGCTGAAAAAATTCTACCGCTTCATCAACTGTCATATCAAGCACATCGCTGATCGATTTTCCTTTGTATCTTATTTCGAGTGTCTCCCTGTTGTACCTCCTGCCATTACATTTTTCACAATGCACATACACATCAGGTAAAAAATTCATTTCTATAACCCTCATGCCTCCGCCTTCACAAACATCACACCTGCCACTTTTTACATTGAATGAAAAGCGTCCTGCATTATATCCCCTGATCTTTGCTTCGGGTACTGCAGCAAACAGGGTTCTGATGTCGGTAAAAAATCCGCAATAAGTTGCAGGGTTACTTCTTGGTGTTCTTCCAATCGGGCTTTGATCAATTTCTATCACTTTATCAATATGCTCAAGCCCCTTCACTGCCTTATATGCTAATGGGTTTGTCTTTGAATTATAGCAGTATTTACTCAGCAACGGGTATAATGTTTCATTGATCAATGTTGATTTGCCGCTGCCACTTACCCCGGTAACCAATATTAATTTACCCAATGGAAATTTTACATTTACTGCTCTAAGGTTATTTCCGCTTACACCCTGTAACTCGATGAATTTACCGTTTCCCTTTCTGCGTTCTTTGGGAACTGCAATTTTTTTTGCACCCAGTAAGTAAAGTGCTGTTTCGGATCTTGAATCCAATATAGTTTGAGGTGTTCCTATAGCAACAATTTCACCTCCATGCTTGCCCGCCATAGGGCCAATATCAACTAAATAGTCTGATGCCAACATAATATCTTTATCATGCTCAACCACCAATACGCTATTTCCAATATCTCTTAAATGCTGCAGTGCTGCAATCAATCGCTGATTATCTCTTTGGTGTAAACCAATACTTGGCTCATCTAAAATATACGTGATTCCCTGCAACTGCGATCCGATCTGAGTAGCCAGCCTTATCCGCTGCGACTCTCCACCGCTAAGTGTTTTAGAAGGGCGGTTAAGAGAAAGATAGGTCAACCCTACGTCAAGCAAAAACTGCAACCGTTCCCGTATTTCTTTTAAAACATCTTTTGCTATGGCATTTTGTTTTTTGTCGAGCCGCAATTCAATACCATCAAACCAGGCTGCCAGGTTATCCAGGTTCAACTGGCTTAGTTCGGCAATATTCCTGCTATCTATCTTAAACCAGAGGCTTTCCTTTTTTAATCTTGTTCCATTGCAGGTATTACATTTTGCAAGCTGCATATATTTTTCAACCCATTCCCTCAGCACATCTGTACTTTGCGAAGAGGAGAACCAACGCTTGAGCATGGGAATGATACCCTCATAACTTCCTGTATAAAATTCAGGTATGGTCTCGTCACTCATATCCATTTCCAGCGCAGGATTTATCTCTTTATCCCCATATAGCAGGAGGTTAAGTTGAGACACAGGAATATCTTTCAAAGGTTTGTCAAGGCTGATCTTATATTTTTTGGCGAATGCAACAACCTGCTGAAAAACACTGGCATCTCTTTCTTCTCCAAGCGGAACTATCCCTCCTTCCCTTACACTTAAGGTTTTATCAGGCACCACCGTTTCCATATCAATGGTGTACACATTTCCCAGGCCTTTGCATGTTGGGCATGCGCCATAGGGTGAATTAAAAGAGAAAGCATTGGGTGAGGGTTCCTCATAACTGATGCCGGTATCTTCACACATCAGCTGCTTGCTATACTGGACTACTTTATCATCATCATTTATCAGGAGAAACATCAGGTCTTTTCCTAATTGTAAAGTTTTTTGAACACTCTGGCTCAGCCTTACCCTCATATCATCAGTAACTGCAAGCCTGTCAACCACTACTTCTATATCATGTATCTTGTACCTGTCTATCTGCATCCTTGGTTTAAGGTCTATCACTTCGCTATCAACCCTCACTTTTAAATACCCTTTTTTGCGGATGTCTTCAAATAACTCACGGTAATGTCCCTTTCTTCCTCTTACTAAAGGAGCAAGCAGGCTTATCTTTTTGTTTTCAAACTTTGTAAAGATGTTCATCACAATTTCTTCCTCGCTGAACTTTATCATTCTTTTCCCGGTATTGTAACTATACGCTTCTCCCACCCTTGCATAAAGGAGCCGGAGAAAATCATATATCTCCGTAACGGTACCAACCGTACTACGTGGGTTTTTGTTTGTTGTCTTTTGCTCGATAGAAATTACGGGAGACAAACCGGTAATTTTGTCTACATCCGGCCGTTCCATATCACCAACAAATTGCCGGGCATAGGCACTGAAACTTTCCATGTAACGACGCTGGCCTTCATTGTAGATAGTATCAAAAGCAAGGGAAGATTTTCCACTGCCACTCACACCGGTAAACACCACCAGCTTGTTTTTGGGGATGCTGATATCAATGCCCTTAAGGTTATGTTCCCTTGCACCGAATACTTCAATAAAATCGTTGGAGATCACTTCCTGGGATGAAGCTTTCTTTAGTTTCGCCATTTGTACTTACTTGGCATAAAGATACAAATTGATCACCGATTTGCTGAAGGCAGCTTTGTTCCCTAAGTTTGCATTTCAATTTTATCTATGCTTTTTAATTTATTCGGAAAGAAGGATGAAGCGGCGGATGACCACATTTTTACCGACAAGGCCTACGTGAGTACCCCAGCTAAAATGAATGCCTGCATTGAATTAGCTAAAAAGGAATCTAACCGCATCTTTATTTGCTGGTTTGCTGATACCGCTGCAAAATTCAAAGACTTCTTCCGGCAGCAGGGGCTCGACGAAAGCCTCGTATGGGAGGCAAGGCATGTGCATACATCAAAACTACAGGATAAAGAACCCGTATTTGTAGAGCATTATCCCCTGCATAGTAAGGAAACTGAACTCATCAAAAACTGGGAAAAGAAAAAGATAATCGTCTTTAGTGCATTGGATGAGCCCTTGTTTAAACATTTCGGCAGCGACAAAGTGATACCCATGGTAAAAATGCTGGGCATGAAGGAAGATGAAGCCATTGAACACAGCCTTGTATCCAAATCCATCATCAAAGGCCAGGAAAAGATTGCAGAAATGGTAGTTATAGAACAGCTGGCCAACTCACAAGCCGAGTGGATGGCAAAAAATATTAAACCCTGATCATTTTTTACCCCAGACCGCTACCCTTGCCTTTCCTTTTCGTACGCCAATGGTTTCATAAAGAAATTCTATTTTCTTTATTTGCCTAAGACCACCGGGAAAATCAATTACCCTGCTTTCCTGCCCCTGCCTGAAATTATTTTTCAAAGGCACATTCATTTTTTCGCCATTCTCAAAATATACATCCATGTCAATGATGTGCAGCGGGGCACTGGTTACTCTTATTTTTATCTGCCGGAAAGCATCGTTACCCGTAACCCAGAGAACGTCCCTGTCCACACCATAAGCAGCAATTTTATCCCCGATAAAACGCCAGTCTTGCAAGGTATTTGACGGAATCACAAAACTAAAAAGGCTGGTAAGGCTCATAAGGAGTATAAAAGATTTAATGTAGCGCATAATAAAAATTTAAGGTTAATGATAATAAGACTCAAAAGATTGACAAAAGTTAAATTACAAAAGATTTACCAACCAAGCAATCAATTTTATACCCGACTGCTACAAAAAAATATTTTTTCAAATCCCTTGCCTGCATTGAATTACATTGAAATTAATTCCTTCTTTGAAAAATATTTTTGGAATTTAAAAATTTCCCCCTTTATCTTTGTGCCAGTTCTTTAATTATTACTTATCAAGAAAGGCAGAGGGTAATGGCCCGATGAAGCCTTGACAACCTCTCTTTTGTCATCCTGAGTGTATCGAAGGATCACAAAAGAAAAGGTGCCAATTCCATCCCGATAACTATCGGGACAGATAAGTCAGATCAAAAGCTTATAGATATCCCACCATATTTTAAAGCTCATCTGATTTATCGGATGAGCTTTTTTAATTCTGAGCGAAGTCGAGAACTACAGAATCAAATCTCTTCCGGTATTTCCTTCTCCTCTCCTGGTAAGACCATTTCAAAAACCAAAAAACATTCTTATCATGAGCAACGCAACACAACTCATCCACAGCATTCCCGTTGATGCCCTTACCGGTGCCATCAGCGTACCCATTTACCAAACCAGCACCTATGTGCAGGAAGCCCCGGGTGTAAACAAGGGTTATGACTATGCCCGGAGTAATAATCCAACAAGAGGAACTTTAGAAGATATCATTGCTAAACTCGAAAAAGGAAGCGTAGGTATTGCCTTTGGCAGTGGCCTTGCTGCAATTGATGCCGTGGTTAAATTATTAAAGGCAGGTGATGAAATATTAGCTGTAGATGATATTTACGGCGGAGCTTTTCGCCTCTTCACTCACATTTATGAAAAATTCGGCATCACCGTAAACTATGTGGATACAACAGATGCTGAAAATGTTTTCAATGCCATAACGCCCAACACAAAACTTATCTGGCTGGAAACACCAACCAACCCAACTTTAAAAGTAAGCGACATTGAAGCCATTGCAAAGATCGCAAAAGCCAATACCTGTTTACTTTGCGTGGATAATACTTTTGCATCACCCGCCGTACAACAACCTCTTTCGCTGGGAGCTGATATTGTAGTACACAGTGCTACCAAATATCTCGGTGGTCACAGCGACCTCATTGCAGGGCTGGTTGTTACCAAAGAAAAAGAACTGGGTGAAAAGATCAAGTTCATTCAAAATGCAAGCGGAGCTATATTGGCGCCATTCGACAGCTGGCTCGTCATTCGTGGTATTGAAACATTACACCTGCGTGTGCAGCAGCATAGCCGCAATGCCCAGGCTGTTGCTGAATACCTGGAAACACATCCTGCAATTGATAAAGTTTATTACCCGGGATTAAAAACACACCTGAATCATGACATTGCAAAAAAACAAAGCAAGGGATTTGGTGGCATTGTTTCCTTTACATTAAAGAACGATACAGAAGAAGCTGCTACAGCATTCGTAAAAAACACCAACTACTTCAAACTGGCAGAAAGCCTCGGTGGAGTGAAAAGTTTGTTATGCCATCCTGCACAGATGACACATAAAAGCATTCCTTCCGAAAAGAGAAGAGCAGCCGGTGTTGCCGATAGTCTTGTACGACTGAGTGTCGGACTCGAAGAAGTGAATGATCTCATCGCCGACCTGGAACAGGCTTTTGCAAAACTGGGAAAGGCAAATTTGGTTACAAGCATCAGTGCATAACTCAGCTCCGGTTGTGTCACTCACTTGTGCTACATCAAATTATTCAGCAATCAATTTTTATAATGGCTTAAACAATTGTAAATGGTAAATAGTAAATTAAATATTGGTCTCTTCGGTTTTGGTGTGGTGGGCAAAGGTCTTTACGATGTACTCCATAGCACCCCTACCCTTCAGTCCTCTATAAAAAAGATCTGTATCAAAAATGCAGATAAAAAAAGAAGTATCGCTTCAGAGAATTTCACTACAGATGCTTCTGTTCTGCTGAATGATGAAAGCATCAATGTGATCGTTGAGCTCATCGATGATTCCGATGCTGCTTTTGAAATAGTAAAAACTGCATTACAAAAAGGCAAGGCCGTGGTGAGCGCCAATAAAAAAATGATCGCTGAGCATTTTGAAGAGTTGCTTGAGCTTCAGCAAAAACATAAAACAGCATTTCTTTATGAAGCGGCCTGTTGCGCCAGCATGCCTGTTGTGCGTAACCTGGAAGAGTATTACGACAATGACCTGCTGAAATCCATCCGTGGCATCATCAACGGCTCCACCAATTTCATTCTTACCAAAATACTGGAAGAACAACTGGCATTCAAGGAAGCTTTATCGCTTGCCCAGCAACTTGGATTCGCCGAAAGCAACCCCAAACTGGATATCGGCGGATTTGATGCAGCTAATAAACTCAGTATCCTGCTTGCACATTCCTTCGGTATCATTGCAAAACCCGATGAATTCATTTTCAATGGCATTGAAAATATTTCTTTACCCGATGCCATTGTAGCCGGCGAAAAAAAATACAGTATCAAGCTGGTGGCCAATGCAAAAAAACTCAGCAACGGAAAACTGGCAGCCTTTGTACTTCCCCAGTTTGTGACTGACAAAGACGATTTGTATCATGTAGAAAATGAATTCAACGCACTTACCACAGAAAGCACATTTGCCGATAAACACTTTTTCAAAGGAAAAGGCGCCGGGGCATTTCCAACTGCATCAGCTGTACTGAGTGATATTTCCGCCTTGCGGTACGACTATAAATACGAGTACAAGAAAATTTATCATCAAACAGATACTCAACTCAGCAATGATTATTACCTGAAGGCCTTCATCAGTACGGATGATATCAGCAAAATAAATAAAGCCGACCTGGAGTGGATCGAGGAATGGCACAATGAACTAATGCAGAGTTGGTTGATCGGGGTGATCCATGCAGACAAATTATTTACTGCCAACTGGTGGAAACAGGATGGGGTTTCATTGATCCTTTGCCCTGATGCCATCATTGAGAATGTAGAGTATAAAAAGATAAGCAAACGAAGTCTCGAACTGGCAGGGGTGGTCTGACCATTCATTATTTACAAGTATTGATTTTGGTTTTGAAATAAACAAGTCCCGCCTCGGCGGGGCTTTGTTCAGTACCTTACACAAAATTTCAGCACATGATCAGTTATTATTTCAACCTTTTCGGCGTGATGATGTTCGCCATGTCTGGCGCATTAGCCGCAACTGACAAAAATTTATATAAAGACCTGTTTGGTGTGAGCTTTACCGCTTTTGCAACTTCCGTTGGTGGAGGAACACTAAGGGATATCATCTTAGGCGCCCATCCCATTGCCTGGGTTGCCGATAATAATTACCTCATCGCCATCAGCATGGGTATCATCCTTATGCTTATTTTTAAAAAACAACTGAAGAAGATCCCTAAAATATTACTGGTATTCGATTCTGCTGGTATTGCCATTTACACCATCATTGGGGTAGAAAAAGCGCTGGCGATGGATGTAGCGCCACTGGCTGCCGTAATGTTGGGATTATTCACTGCAGTAATGGGTGGTGTTATCAGGGATACCCTCATTAACGAGATACCGCAGATATTCAGGAAAGAGATCTATGCAACGGCCTGCATTGCCGGAGCCATTATTTACCTCTTACTGAAGTATATCTCATTACCGGGTATATGGCCTGCGGCCATCAGTATTATTTCCATTATCGCCATCCGCCTCGCTGCTGTGAAATTCAAATGGTCGTTGCCTCCGTTGAAGATATGAGGCTGAATTATTGAGCAATATAGCTTTGCAGGTGTTCGATCGTTTCTTTCTGTGTTTTGATGATGGCATTCACCACGTCGCCGATCGAGATCATGCCCAGCACTTTACCGGCTTCCAGTATGGGCAAGTGACGAATATGTTTTTGTGTCATGACCTCCATACAGGTTTCAATGGTATCTGATGTAGTTACTGTCAGCACATTTTCAGTCATAATGTCTTTTACCATTGTCTCCCTTGACGACTTTCCCCTCAGCACCACTTTACGGGCATAATCCCTTTCTGAGAGGATACCGCTGAGCTTTTCTCCTTCCATTACAAGTAAAGCGCCAATATTTTTTTCACCCATCAGTTTTATGGCTTCATACACACTTGCCTGCCCGGTAACGGAGTAGATATGACTTGATTTACCCTTTAAGATGTCAGAAACTTTCATAAGCAGGTTTTTCGTTAAAAATGAAAATGCATGTCGTGGTTATGAAGATAATAAATTTTTCGCTGGGATTATAACACATTAAATCAACACATCATGTTGTTGTACAAATAAAAACCGTTCCGCTTGTAACGGAAC
>JBGANE010000028.1:0-32473 GCA_044222465.1 Ferruginibacter sp. | reverse complement strand
CTGCCCTTTCTTTTTACTTTTCCTTAAGAAAGACATTCCTGCCCACCAAAAACCAAATATGCTGAAAGGATTATCCAGCCTGAAGTCAATGATCTTGAAATTGATATTATTCAGCACTCCGGATTTACCGATGGGCTCCTTGTTATCTTTTTGATAAATAAGATTGTGAGCCGTCACCAGGTTCTTATTGACTAACGGCTCAACCAGGTTCCTCACTCTGGTAGAGCTTGCCATTCCGTCGTAACACGAAACACCCATGATCATAATATTGTAGCTGGTAGACACCATACTCTAATGCGTTGTTCTTTTATTTATCAGTTCTGTTAAATCAGGATACCATGGAAGATATCACCTCCCTGAAGCGGCTCCTTATTTTTACAGAATTGTAATTTGTTTCTGCAATGCTTACTGCATTGGCTGTAATTTGTCTTCGTAAGTCTTCACTTGCAACCAGGTCTTTTATTGCTTTAGCCAGCTTATCTACACTATTTTCAGTTACCACTTTTGCCCAGTTATTTTTTATTGCATCGATGACCAACGCTGTTTCTGCCGGTCCAAAAACAAGGATTGGTGTTCCGCACATCATATATTCCGGCGCCTTGGTAGGCATTGAATACTTGATATATCTTATTGAATCAATTGTAAAATCGTACGGCAGGTATAGAAAATCAGCCTTAGCAAAAACCTTTGGTAAATCCTGGTAGGCAACCATTGGTTTATGTTGAACACATTTATAATTAGCAACCCATTGCGGTTTATCCTTTGTTTGCAAGAAGAACTGCACCGTGTTGCCAGTTTCTTTGTTTACTTTATCAATTGCTTTTGCAAGTGTTTCAAGGGTAATTTCAATACCCGTTTATGTTGAACACATTTATAATTAGCAACCCATTGCGGTTTATCCTTTGTTTGCAAGAAGAACTGCACCGTGTTGCCAGTTTCTTTGTTTACTTTATCAATTGCTTTTGCAAGTGTTTCAAGGGTAATTTCAATACCCGGGCCAATCCGGCCTGCCTACAAAATAGACGGTGAATCGTTCAATTCATACATTTTCTTCTGATGGCTTTTCCAAAAGTCTATTTCAATGGGGTTATGAAATGTGATAAAATCACGCCCATATCTTTTTTTATACTCTTCGGCCATGGCTTGGCTGATACTTAAAAGAATTTTTGACTTGCCAAGCAATACCCTCAACTCCCTGTCTATCTTTTTATGCCAATAGTTTTTGAATGGCCCTTTTTGACTGATGGTTGAAGGCCAATCGTCCATTACATGATAGACCATCGGTTTTTTTATGTACTCCTGCATTTGTATGCAAAACAAAACCAGTTCTCTTGTAGGTGCCTGTGCATAGATCACATCGGGTTTGTACTCATCGATCCATTTCTTAAGTTTATCCGAAAGTTCAAGTTTTGATATGGCATGGAAAAGACCAACATATTCCAAAAAGGGATAAAAATATTTCTCTACGATCCGTGCCCTTAGCTTTGATTTTCCAGGAGATGAGGGGGCTGCGGCGCTGTTATTATTTGGTTTTACTATTCTTTGCCCTGATAAAACAGTCCGTTGAATAAGATTGAACGGGAAAGCCCATTTGTATTCTTCCTTACCAAGTATATAGTAGGTATCGCATATCTCGGTGTTCAGGTTATTGAACATATGGTCGGTACTCACTACTGCTATTTTATCTTTATCCCAACCTCCAAATAAGTTCGCCTGGGTAATGCCGCCCCCAAAGTCGTTGTTAAACGGCTGGCCTATGATCAGTGTTTTTGGTAACGGCATTTGTAATATTCAGAGTTTGGTTTAGTGTATTGGAGATTTTCAGTTTAATATCCAGCCTGTCACTGCAAATAGTTTTTTATCGTGCTGTCTGGAAGGTTTCTGATCTTTTCAGAATAACAAATACCCACAGCAATCCACACCAGCACATAGTTCATACTAAATACAATACCACCCGAAGGGTACAGGTATATTATCCAGAGAAATATCCAGAGCGCTGCTGCTTTGGATAATACATTCTTTGATTTAAAAAGGCCTTTATAAACAGCAGGCACAAATGTAAGAAGCAGCAGTGCCAGGCTTATTATACCCCCTTTTAAGATTATCTGCAAATAACCTGTTTCAATATTATCCCTATATCCGGCACCTTCTGCATCATTTACATTTTCTACAATGGGGCAGTAATACTTTCCTTTAATTCCTTTTCCAATAGCCCAGTCCGTAGGCGACATATCTGCATACATCCAAACTTCCACACCTGTTCTGGTATCTTCTTCCCCTCTTTCTATCAAAAAACCGAACATGTGATGGTCCTTCATACTTACAATAAAAAGCGAAGCAACAAGGGCTATAACTATTGTCATAGTAATAATTAGCGCTTTCTTCTTTGTGCTTAATACTGCAACCAGGCCTACACATAAAAAAGTAGTAAGACACATGAATATTAATCCCCTGCGTGCCCTGAAAATTGCGAAAAACAGGGTAATCATGAACATGAAAATCATAAAGAGATTTTTCTTACCAATCCCAAACATGTCTTTTTTCCCTGTGCTATTGTATGGATAGCTGATGAGCATGTAGCCAACCGGCAAAGCAAAAAGAACCGAAAGGTTTTCCACCAGTCCCTGGGCTACTAAATTCAGGCGGTCATAGTCATGAAGGGTATTATAGAACACAACTACACTAACAAGATAAGCTGCACCAAAAAAAAGAAGAACAGTAAATATTTTTTTATATGCCGCTATATTCCTGGGAAGAAGCAATACTACTGATGCGAAATAGGGCAAAATCCCAAATGTAACATCCAGGAACATTTGTTTTATGGACTCTTTATCATATTGCGACCCCCGGAGAACTATGGTTGCCGAATAAATAAGGTTAAGGATGAAAAGCTGCTTCAGGTAATTGTTATCAAACTTAAACTTCATGAGACCTGCACTTCCCATTATCATACCCAAAAATCCGATTATCTGCAGCGCCTGGCAGTTAGCGGGGCTAAGAAACGAGGCTTCGGCCGCCGCCAGAACAAAAAACACTGTATAGATAAAAAATCCGTACCAGAATAAACTGAGATTGGTTTCCTGTTTTTTAGGAAGCGTAAAGAGATTCGGGCCAGGGTATAATTTTTTTTGAATCACAGAATTTCAAAAGTTAAAAAATTGAATTTACTATTATTTTTTGTCGGTATATTTTTGCAACCTGTGTTACTTCTTTCTAAAAGTTTTTTGTTGCTTCTTTTCAATATGATCCAGCAAATATTTACTCAGCATATGCCCTGTAAGTATATGGGCCCTGTTTTTCCAATGGCCTCCGTCAATCTTCAGGTAATCGTCATCAGTGAACTGGCTGAGCGGATCAATATATGGTATTGCTAATTCATTCATCAGCTTCAGTGCATTAGTATAATGTGCACTTTTATTCTGAACATCGTCTCTTGACGGAATGATCACAACGACCAGTTCAGCATTATTTGCCTTCACATAATCGTCCAGTTGCTTTAAGTAATCTTTGGTGGCTTTATTTTCTTCTTCAACAGTTTTGCCCTTATTACCACTTAACCTGTTCACCACTTTATCCTTAAGCTCGCTGATGAAAGTATAAAACCTGCTTCTTATCAATAATTTCTGAACAAAGTTGAGTTCACTTGCCGGGTAAGACCCCATTGCCTTTTTATAGGCTTCATTCAAAGATATCTGTACAGGCTTGAAGTTCTTATCGTAATCATAAAGATTATAACAGGATGCTTTATTATTGAACATCAGGCGATCAAACGGAAGCAGGTTGTCGCCGAAATCATTTCCTACATAGAACCCAAGCACAACATAATTGGATTTTTGAAGCGGGAGGAATTTTTTCGCTGTAAAGAGTGCATGATTTGTTCCTGTTGCCGGCATACCGGTATTCCAAACTAATGCAGGGTGAGCTTTCTTCAGATCACTCTCAAAGATATCGACATAAGAACTCCCGATATCGGATGAAGCACCCCAGGTAAAGCTATCGCCGGTCATCAATACCTTAATTGAATCCGAAGCAGGTGAGATCTCTGTAAAATCATCCTTGTCATGGTATCCGGCATTATTGATCATATTTAGCCGGTGGTAGTACCATATCTCCCTTAAAAAGTAAATGGAATCTTCTTTTGTTGTCTGGCGTGCAACATATCGGGGGCCTTCAACGGAATCGCATATCCACCACTTTGCCTGAGTGAGTGACACCCTTTGCATTTTTTTATAGGCCGAGGGATAACCTTTTATAGCAAGCACTATTTCGCCGATAACCGTAATAATTACCAGCAAGAATACCAGGGTAAATAAAATGAATTTTATTTTTTTACCTCTTGAAATTTTAGTTTTGGTAATATTCTCCTGCATAAAAATTAATTTAATCCAGTTTAAACTCTTCCTTCCAGTTTGTATCGTTAGCTAGTTTATCTTGCTGGGTTTTGTCAAAAACAAAATTACCAACTACTAAAAAATCCATTTCTGTACGCATAAAACACCTGAAGGCATCATCAGGTGTACAAACGATAGGCTCTCCACGCACATTAAAACTGGAGTTCACCAATAAACCATAGCCTGTTTGATTTTTAAATTCGTTGATCAGGTTCCAGTACCTGGGGTTTGTCTTTTTACTTACACTTTGTATCCTGGCCGAATAATCAACGTGTGTTACGGCCGGAATGTCGGAACGCAGGTGATAAAGCCTTTCATACATTTCCATACTGTTGTAATTAGAAGGCAATGGTTTAATATGCTTCTCCTGTACAGGCATTACCACTAACATATAAGGCGATGTTCCGTCTAATTTAAAATACTCTTTTACATCTTCTTCTAAAACAGATGGGGCAAAAGGCCTGAACCCTTCCCTGTATTTTATTTTAAGGTTCATTTTTTTCTGCATCTCCGGGTTTCTTGCATCACCGAGAATACTCCGTCCTCCTAAAGCCCGGGGACCGTATTCCATTCTTCCCTGGAACCATCCCACTACATTTCCTTCATTTAACTTAGAAGCCACAACTTTTGTGAGCTCATTAAAATCTTCGTAGTAAGTATATTTGCCTCCATATTTTCTTACCATTCCCATGATCTTATTATCATCATATTCAGGTCCCAGGTAAGCGCCTTTCATGGCATCTGCCACATTTTTATTCACTGTTCTTTTTTCTCCCTTCCATAAATACCAACCCAAATAAGCCGCACCCAAAGCGCCGCCGGCATCACCCGAAGCAGGTTGTATCCAAATGTCTTTGAACACACCTTCTTCAATCAGTTTTCCGTTTGCTACGCAATTCAAAGCCACACCACCTGCCATTACCAGGTAATCACTATTGGTTAATTTTTTTGCTGTTTTAGCTAGCTTTATAACAATTTCCTCCGTGATCTGCTGAATAGCCAAAGCCATATTCATATAGTCCTGGCTGATTTCAGATTCCGGGTTTCTTGGGGGGATACCAAATAACTCTGTCCATTTTGAATTATTGGTCATTTTTAACCCTGTTGCATAATCAAAGTATTTCATGTTCAGCAGGATCGATCCATCTTCTCTTACATCAACAAGTTCTTTCAGTGTTTTTTCTTTGAACTCTTTGGTTTGTGCTGCATCCGGATTACCATAAGGTGCTAATCCCATTAGTTTATATTCTCCACTATTTACGGTAAACCCGGTATAGTAAGTGAAGGCTGAATATAACAATCCTATAGAATGCGGAAAATGTAATTCTTTAAGCATTTTTATGCTATTACCATGACCATATCCAATGGTTGTAGTTGCCCATTCTCCCACACCATCAACAGTCAGTATCGCTGCTTCTTCAAATGGAGATGGGTAAAATGCACTGGCTCCATGAGACAAGTGATGCTCTGGAAACAGGACAGGTATTTTGGCATTGCCAAATTTCTTAAGCTCATCCTTAAGCATCTTTTTCATGAACAACTTTTCCTTTATCCAAACCGGAACAGAGGTCATGAAACTGGTTAATCCCTTTGGTGTAAAAGCATGATAGGTCTCCAGCAATCTTTCAAACTTTATAAATGGCTTGTCGTAAAACGCTACAGCTGCCAGGTCTTTGTATTCAATGCCGGCTTCGCTTAAAACATATTTTACAGCCTCATGCGGAAATGAAGGATCGTGTTTCTTTCGGGTAAAGCGCTCTTCATGAGCAGCTGCTATTATTTCTCCATCACAAATGATGGCTGCGGCACTATCATGATAGTAAGCAGAAATCCCTAAAATAAATGTAGCCAATGCTGATTGTTTTTGAATTAGAAAAGGGTATAAATAAACGGTGCTATGGCCGAACCTGCTGAAAGAACGATCAATACTCCGAATATCAAAAGCACTATGATCAGCGGCAGTAACCAGAACTTTTTTCTGACTTTTAAAAAAGCCCATAATTCTCGTAAAAATTCCATAAAAAATTATTTTAGTTTCTAAAAAGGATTTTTAATATCATCAGCTTTAAATTCAATATCCCGGGTTATCATTACCGAACTGTTGCCTTTTTTAAATCCGGTGAGGTTCAAAGAATCTTTGCCCATTGCCCTCCTGATTACTCCAACTGGTAAAAGGAATAAGACATAAACAACTGACAGCAGGATCCTTGAAATCACAATTCCTAAAAGGTTGGTCAACCCCAGCCAGATCATGGCAAATGGATAATAAAACATGGGAAATGCCATAGTCATTACCAATACGGGGATTGCAACTTTATAGTAAAGGACATTCTTGGTAAAATACCCCAATAAAAGGCAGATCAGCGTCATAGCCATTCCTGTGTCAGAAGCTTCTTTTTTTGAAATCGATTTCGGAAGTATCTTCTCCGTTAAAAAATTTGCCATCTTATTTGTTTGTTGTATTAGTCGGTTTTTTGCTTTATGCGATATAACGCAAATATATTATACAATATTGCCTGTATATTATTATTTTAAATGAGCTAGTTGATCAAGCATTTCTACATGCCTTTTCACAGTTAATGTTGGGTCAATTTCTGGTAATAAATAGCCTTGAATTTTGTTTTTCAAACAAAATTTAATCCCCTCGGAAACGTCATCAGCATCTTTATATTTTGCAAGGTAGCCGTTTTCTTTATGCCTGATCATATCAGGGATGCCACCTACATTAAACCCAACCACCGGTGTGCCACAGCTAAGTGCTTCCATCACTACATAACCAAAAGCCTCAGCCAAAGAAGGTGCAATAAATACATCGGAAGCATTATAAACCAGTGAAGTAGAATATTCATCAAGCAAATACCCCATGAACCGTGTTTTGAAAGGAATAGCATTGGCTATTTCTTTATTGTAAGCACTTCCAAAAATCAATACTGATATATTTTTCAGCGAATCATCTTTACTTAATAATTCGAGAGCTTTTTGTAAGTAGGTCCATCCTTTATAAGGACTGTTAACAGTAATGGCACCGAATGCAATTACGGTTTCCCCTGTATCTACATTCAAAATTTGCCTGGCTACTGTTTTATCTGCAGGCTTAAAAAGAGCTTTGTCAAGAATATTGGGGATATAAAAGACCGGTTTATTTTTTGTCAGCAAAGATTCTTTTGCACAATCATACAACCATTTGCTTGGTGAAACAAAAAACAGGTTATTGTATTTAGAATATAATCTCATTTTCTTTCGAAATTCTTTTGCTGACAGGTCATTCTTTTTATCCGCCGGAAACATGGGGCAGTTATTGCAACCCTCGGTCTTATATTTTTCGCATGAAAAACTATGATGGCATCCTCCTGTAATATTCCACATATCATGCAAAAAGATGACCACCGGCTTATTCAACCTGGCTAATTGTTCCATACTCCTGAAATTCATCATTCCTTTCAGGGCCCAATGAATATAGATAACATCAGCATTTTTTACCTCTTCAAGCTTTGCCAGGTTATTACCCAACACCGGGTAAGAGAAAGAACCTAACCGTTTATCGATTTTTCGTGTCAGGTAAGCTTGTATCTTATCTTCTATCTTTGAAACTATCCTTGCCCATGCGCCCAGATATCTCACGCCTGCTCCTCCTTGTATACTGTGTTGCAAGGATACAATACCCGACTCTATATTAACGGAAGTAAAAGCCTTTTGAAGCCTGAGTGCCGCCCTGCCTGCAGATTCCATTGAATATTGTATTTGTACAACTTTTGTCATTCCGTATAATTTACCTGTACCATATCCTCGCCGGTGATTTCTTATAAAAAATATTATAAAACTGAATAGGTGCAATTACATATCCGAATACATTGGAAGCGATCGTTGAAATCAATACTGCTTCAACGCCCATGCGAAAACCTTTTATCAACAGCAAAGACAGCCCGACGAACACAATGGAGGCCCCGATCGCCGCAAAGAATTGTATATGCAAAGCGCCTATCCCATTGATAACATATACGAAGATGCTGGCAAACATCGTGGTTGAAAAGAATAACAAGCAGAGCAATGAAACATTAAAGCTAACATGTTGCGCTACCTCTTTCCCTACCCAAAGGCTATAAATTTTGTCAGCAACCGCAAGCATTAAAAGACCTGCCACAATAAAAGCTATCAGCATGTACAGGTATTTTTTTACTGCATTTCTGATCCACCCGTTGTCTTTGGAATTATAAGCGTCTGTAACGCCGCTCCACAATGGACCCAGTAATATCGTAAATCCCATAAGCAACACAGAAAAATACCTGTATGCAATATTGTAATAAGTAACCTGCTCGGTGCCAAAATAATAAGCGATCAGGAAAAGTGATGTTTCAAACTGGATGATCGCAGCCACCTGGAGCACAAAGAACTTTACTCCAAGCTTCATAATATCTTTTGCGAACTCCTTCCTTACAAGCTTTAAAGACGGTATATATTCTTTGAATTTTGTTTTGAAAAAATAAATATTGGCAACCAGCAGGATGAATACAGGGGCAATGCCTACTGATAATCCTAAATATAGCAGTGAGCCATTTGTTGTTTTTGTCAGAATAAAAATGATGACCAGTCCCAATAACTGACCCAGCATGTCAAGCAATGAGGCGATTGCAGGCTGCTGATCAGCTGTTAAGATCGTATTGATTATCCTGAAGATGAACTGCAGGCAGAAATAGGTGAAAACAAGGATCGCCAGTTGCGATACTTCTTTTTCCATTTCAGCAGGCAGGCTCAGCAAACTGTGCCAGCTGATGAACTCGTTAGCAAGTATCAATACCAGCCACAGCGAGATAAAAATGATACTGACATAGTAATAAGTGGTACTGATATATATTCTTACGGATTCCTTATTGCCTTTGGCTTTAGCTTCTGCGAATTTATTACGTAATCCATGTGTGAACCCGATATCAAAAAAGGATATCCATGCAATCATGGAACTCAGCGTAAGCCATATTCCATATTGAGATGGATTGATATAATGGATTGTAAGCGGAACTAAAATTAACCCTATTGCAATGCTGGTGCCTTTAATGACCAGCGAACCAATAATATTTTTTTTTGCCTTAAGACTTCGCTGGTTACCCGTGGTAAAAAAATTTATGACGTATTGCCATAGCGACACAATATGTTTTTTTATTACCATTATTTCCTGTGTTTCTCCGGTAATAAGCTACCAGAGTACGGGTAAGGCAGATTAAAAACCTTCTGTATTTTTAATCCTTATGAAAAAGGGTGTGGTTCTTTTACTTATTTCTTATCAAGCCTTGCTTTGGGCAAGTGTTTTCTTAAGATTTTTAACATCGCTGGTAACCATTTCTTTAACTAAAGCAGCCAGGTCGTACCTGGGTTTCCATCCGAGTTTCTCTTTTGCTTTAGTTGCATCTCCAATCAGTAACTCAACTTCTGTCGGGCGGAAATATTCAGGATCAACAGCAACAACAACTTTACCTGCTGGCAGCTGGTATTCCGGGTTATTACATGCGGCAACAACTCCTTTCTCTTCAACTCCTTCCCCGGTAAATTTTAATTCTATTCCTAATTCGCCAAAAGCAAGTTTAATAAAGTCTCTTACACTGGTTGTAGTACCTGTTGCAATCACAAAGTCATCGGGCTTGTCCTGCTGTAATATCAACCACATCGCTTCAACGTAATCTTTGGCGTGTCCCCAGTCTCTTTGTGCATTTAGGTTACCGAGGTATAAAGTATCCTGCACTCCGGCTGCTATAGCGGCAGCGGCTATTGTTATCTTTCTTGTTACGAAAGTTTCGCCACGCAATGGGCTTTCGTGGTTAAATAATATTCCATTGCAGGCATACATATTATATGCTTCACGGTAATTAACCACAATCCAGTAACCATATAATTTTGCAACAGCGTACGGGCTCCTTGGGTAGAATGGCGTGGTTTCTCTTTGTGGAACCTCCTGCACCAATCCATACAATTCTGATGTGGAAGCCTGGTAAATCCGGGTTTTCTTTTCCATACCCAAAATACGTATAGCCTCCATCAGCCTGAGGGTGCCAATCCCATCAGCATTTGCTGTGTATTCCGGTGTATCGAAACTTACTTTAACATGGCTCATAGCGGCCAGGTTATATATTTCGTCTGGCTGTGTCTCCTGCACTATCCTGATAAGGTTAGTACTGTCTGTCATATCGCCATAGTGCATTGTAAAACGCACGTTTTTTTCATGAGGGTCCTGGTACAAATGGTCAACACGGCTTGTGTTTATCAGCGAAGAACGCCTTTTAATACCATGAACTCTGTAACCTTTTTCCAGCAGCAGTTCTGCCAGATAAGCTCCATCCTGTCCGGTTATACCGGTAATTAGTGCAGTCTTCATAAATTAAAAATAAGTGAAATTTCGGAATGATTGCTTTAACGTGCAGATTGTAGTATTTGTTGTTTCATTAAAAAATCCTGGTAAGCTATAATCATTCCATCTTTGAGGGTAGTTTTATAATGCCATCCTAGGGCATTCAACTTTGATACATCTAATAATTTACGTGGCGTTCCATCGGGTTTAGAAGTATCAAAAACAAGGTTGCCACTATATCCGGTAACAGTTTTTACCATTTCTGCTAATTCTTTTATACTCAAATCCTCGCCACAACCGATATTTACAATTTCTTTTTCGCTGTAAGTGTCCATTAAAAACAAGCAGGCATCAGCCAGATCATCTGCAAATAAAAATTCCCGCCTTGGATTACCCGAGCCCCATATGACCACTTCATTCAGTCCTGAAACTTTTGCCTCGTGAAACCTGCGGATCAGCGCTGGTAAAACATGAGAGTTTTCCGGGTGATAATTATCATTTATGCCGAACAAATTGGTAGGCATTACGCTTATGAAATCAGCACCATACTGGTCCCTGAAGGTTTCGCATAATTTGATCCCGGCAATTTTCGCAATCGCATACGGTTCGTTCGTATGCTCTAATGGGCCAGTTAAAAGATATTCTTCCTTTATTGGCTGCAAAGCCATTTTGGGATAAATACAGGAACTACCCAGGAAAAGTAATTTAGTTACTTTGTTATTGTAAGCAGCATGTACAATGTTGGAAACAATCATCAGGTTCTCGTACAAAAAATCAGCCCGGTATTTGTTGTTGGCAACGATACCTCCCACCTTTGCAGCTGCCAGAAAAACAAACTGAGGTTTTTCTTCTTCAAAAAATTGCTCTACGGCTGCCTGGTTTCTGAGATCAAGCTCTTTTGATGTACGGTAAACGAGGTTTGTGAATCCTCCAAAATGTAATGCCCTTACTATAGCCGAACCTACCATTCCATTGTGCCCGGCTACGTAAATTTTATCCGTTTTCTTCATCATGAATGCGCAAATCTATAGTTTTGTAAAACAGGGGTATCCCTTACAAAAATACTCTCTTCTTCCATTTCTGCAACTAAAGAGTACCCAAGTGAAGGAAGATTAACCTTTACTGTTTTGTTTTTTACCGCATATAGTTTGCCTTCAATTGAAATGGAAGATCCGTTGAAATTATTCGCTTCCTTTTCAATATTAACGAATGCAGGCTCCAGTTTAATGCTCCGGTAGTTTTCAATAAAGTCACGGATCGCAGCTATTTCTTCTGCTGCAATAATAGCGGGCTTACCAAGCCAGTGTAACAGGTTTATTACTCCGTTAGTCTGTTTTAGAAGTACGGTTTCTTCCTGAGTGGCATTTACAAATACAATAGACTTCAACAAGGGTTCGGAAATAAATTTGTTCCGCATGAAAGTCTTTGTTTTCACATGTACCATGGGGACGTAGGCTTCTATTTTCTTTTTAGTAAACAAAGCGGCAACCTTTTTTTCAGATTGCGGTTTTGTGTAAACTGCGTACCAATTTTTCTGCATAACCATTTTTTTTAAAATTAGAAATTTGCAGTTAATCGGATAGTTGGAGAGAAATAGTTAGTCAGATAATTGGAAAAGGCAGTTAATGGGATAAATGGAAGGGTCAGTTAGTCGGATATATGGAAAAGGTAGTCAGTTTTTTTCAAAGGAACAATTTATTCAATTAAGCAGGGCTTCGCCTATCTCAGTCACAGCTTAATATGAATTGAGTTATGTATTTTTTTCATGATATTGGATTGGGTTTTATTTTTCAAGCTGATTTTTTTTGTTTTTTTGTTTTTGGATTATATCCGTAATGCTTGTTACCATAAACATAGTTATAACCATATCCATAGTTAGTTTTAAACAGCCCTCTTGTTTTAAGGCCGTTGAAAATAATGGCCGGGTTTTTAATAGGATTGAACTGACTGTTTTCATCAATTCGTTTAACAAGCATTTTGGGCGTATAATTATGCCTGATCACATACAAGGTGGCGTCACAGAGTCCTGACAGAATAAACGCATCGGTAACTAATACTGCAGGCGATGTGTCTATAACCACCATATCAAAATTATTTTCGAGATAGTCGATCAACAATTTAACTTTTCCGTTTGCAAGAAGTTCTGTTGGGTTTTCCGGTAAGCTTCCGGCAGATATAAAAGACAGGTTCTCATGAGTATCCAGTTTATTCACCACCTGATAAGCTTCTTTTTCTCCTGACAAGAATTCAGTAACTCCTACTTCGTAATTCACATGTAAAATGTCGGAAAGTGTCGGTTTATTCAAATCCAGATCAACTAAAACAACTTTTTTACCGGTTAGAGAAATACTTACAGCAAGATTCGCAGCAATAAAGCTCTTTCCTTCACCGGATATACTTGAAGTAAGTAACAACTTCCTGTGCTCTGCATTAATTCCTAAAAATGATAAGGAAACCCTTAGTTTTCTAAACTCTTCCGCTGCCAGACTTCTCGTACCCTTTTCAATTATCAATGGGTTTTTAGTTTTCTCAAATGTAATTTCTCCCAGGATCGGAATTGAAGTCATTTTTTCAATTTCGCTCCTGAATTTCACTTTACCTGTAATGGTATCTTTCAATATTATGGTTCCCACAAACAATCCCAAAGCACCAAAAAGGGCCATTATATAAATCATTTTTTTATTAGGGCTTACAGGATCTTTACCTGCAAGGGCTTTATCCACAACCCGGCTATTGGAGATAACTGAAGCCAGCGACATTTCTGTTTCCTGTTTCCTTTGTAATAAAAACTGGTACTGATTTGCCAGTGTCAAGTGTTCACGGCTGATTTGAAGCAATTGCTTTTCCTTATAAGGAACAGTGGACAGCATTGCATTATAATTACTGTTTGTTGCATTCAGACTTTGTTTTGATGCAGTAAGACTTTGCTTCTGGTTTTTAATATTGTCTATAATAGTAGGCCGCAGTGTGCTGATTTGCTCTGCAAGCGACTTGAGAGCAGGGTTATTTGCACCAACGGTCTTTTTTAAATTGTCATACTCCGTTTGTGCAGTCTGTAACTGTGTAATTAATGCATTCAATGAAGGGTCAACACCCAATGTAGACGGAGCCAACATTTCACCATTCTTCTTGTCATCAACAAATTTTTCAACCTGGCTCAGCATCGAAAGCTTCATATTTACATCTCCAAGCTTTTGATCATTCTCTCCTACATTTTTCAAATATGACGCACCCTGTGCTCCAATATCCACCGCTCCACTACCTGACTTATACTGTTGTATCTTTCTTTCAATAGAGTCTAAATCCTTTGCCATACCACTCAGCTGCTCATTAACAAAAGAAAGTGTATTGAGGGCCAACGTATTTTTTTCACTTATAGAAGCTTTGTCATAAAGAAGAATGAGCTGGTTTAAAAGATCAACAGCTCTTTGAGGTATTGGGTCTTTATAGCTAAGTTCTATTATTGCTGATTGTTTATTCGGGCTGATCTTAATACCTTTTATGAGCCAGCTTGCAACACTTTGGGGCTCCATAAGTGAAAAAAACATTTGCTTTTTAGCAGGATTCGCAATAGCAGGTTTATTCTTGTTAGGCAAAAACCTCAGAGTTCCATAAGGTGTGCTTACAAATTGATTAATCGGATACTTGTCCTTATTATTCAAAAGAACTGTTTGAGTACTTTTATCATAACTGAACTCTATCTTTTCAAATTCCTGGATTGAATCGGGATTTAAAGCTTCGATTTTTATGGGCGACAAAACATAGGCATCCCCAGATTTCAATTTCCCTTCTAGTGATATAGGTGCATATAAAAAAAGCGCTTTTACAACTTTTTCCATCAAGGCCCTTGATTTGAGCACCTCTATTTCGTTCTCAATAGTCTTTTTTGAAGCTATTAAATCTAATGATTCGATTATTTTCGAATCTTCCCCGGCTCCTCTGCTTTGATCTTTAATTATCAGTGTTGCAGATGCCTGGTATATTGGAGTAGCATAGCGTAAGTACGCATATGCTGCTGCAAATGCTAAAAGTGAATAGAGCACGAGTAGCGGCCAGTAGGGCAAAAATTTTGCAACCATCTGAAGGCCGCCGCCACTTGACTCCTTCTCTTCTTCTGATACGATATTTCTATCCATTTTTTCCATCATCGGTCGGGCATTACGAATTATTATTTTATAACTCTATCCAAAACAAGGATAAGAATTGATATTCCGCTTAATACAACAGGTATAATTTGCTGAGACCTGTCTGTACTTGCTATTTTAGTTTTATTGGGTTCTACATACACAACATCATTGGGCTTCAGGTAATAGTATTCAGAGCTTAAGAAATCTGCTGAATTTATATTTACATGTTGCGTTGATCTATATCCGTTTTCTTCCCTGATTAAAAGAATGTTTTCCCTCTTTCCAAAAATAGTAAGGTCTCCTGCCAACCCTAATGCTTTTACTAATGATATTTGTTCGCTCGGCACAGTTATTACAGAAGGATTATTAACCTCTCCAAGTACTGTAACCTCAAAATTAAGGTGTCGGATTTCAACTATTGGATTAAGTATCTCATTTTGTGCTACAATTAAGCTGGCAACCTTTTCTATAAGTTGTTTTTTTGTAAGACCAGCCGCACCTACATTACCCAATTTAGGCATTTGTATATTGCCATCCTCGTTTATTAAATACCCCTTGGTAACATTATTGTCAATTTTATTATATACAACATCAAATTTGGGGTTCAGACTTGAAACGGAAATATTGAGAATATCACCTTTCTGAAAGGGAGCTTCCACCCTGCCAAGTATCGCACGGGAATCAGTATCCAATGCACCCTTGAAATAAGTAATTTTCTTGGATGAAGTACACGAAATCCCAAAAAACATAGATAACAGGAGAATTACTGCAATAAGCCTACTAGCCATAATACTACATTAAGGTTACTCAATTAAAAAAAATCGTACTTTTTTGGGAAGCCTTTGGATAGGATAGGGAGGTAAGGAGAGTTAAAGTAGAAAATAACTGAAAATTTCTTTTAACTATTTCCGGAGGTAAAAATACTATTTAAAATATAATTTCCAAATTAAACTTAGATTATTTTACACAAAACAGGTTCTGTTTTAGTGTAATGTATAAATTTCTTTAAACTACACTTAATGGCTTTTATACAGCGATGAATTTTGTTTCAAAACCAGGCTTATTTAGCGAGTCTTAAATTATAAAAATAAAAATATTGATAATACTTTATTATTATTTTAAATTTTTACAAGATGTGGCCTCTGCAAGCTAAAATCAAATTAGATACTTTTTGTTAGAAGATAGAAAAAAAAAAATTGGCTATTCCGGAAAAAAAAATTGATTATTTGAAATAATATTTAGATATTTGTCTAAATATATAATTACTAGGTTATGGATGCTCTTTTTAAGGCTCTTAATGATCCCACTAGAAGACAAATTCTGGAACTACTAAAAAAAGGTGATTTAACTGCCGGAGAAATTGCCAATCGGTTCGTGATCAGCAAACCCAGTATATCACATCACCTGGATTTATTGAAACAAGCAGGCCTTGTTCAGTCGATTAAAGAAGGGCAATACATTTATTATTCACTGCACACCACAGTGATGGATGAGATTGTAAAATGGTTCGTAGAGTTTAAAACAAAAAACTAAAAGCATTACAATATGAAACAGTTAAAATTATTCTACCAGCTATTCCCTTTCATTGTTATGGCCATTCCCTGGATATACCTGGCATTCATTTGGGATGAATTACCACAAAGTATACCTACGCACTTTGGCATTAGTGGCGTGCCTGATAAATTTGGCCCTAAAAACGAAATTATTTTCGCACCGCTGACATTCACAGTTGTTGGTATATTGGTGTATTTTATTCTGCGCAATATTCATAAAATTGATCCGAAGAAAAAATATACCTCTACCACATCTTCCGTTTTATCCAAAATATCAGTAGCAATGATAATCCTCTTTTGTGCTATATCCCTTTTCCTTTGTTATTGGACCTTAAAAGGGAAAACTGCCGGGTTGCCATTATTGTTTTGTGCACTGAGTTTATTCCTGGCTTATATCGGGAACCTTATGCACAGCATCAAGCCTAATTATTTTGCAGGTTTTCGGGTACCTTGGGCGCTGGAGAACGAAGAAAACTGGAGAAAGACCCATCAATTGGCAAGTAAAATATGGTTTACGGGGGGCATTGTATTGGCGATAGCTTCTTTGCTACTTCCCCTCAAAGTATTCATTATTATATTTATAATCAGCGTATTTGTAATGACATTAATTCCTGTATTTTATTCATATAATATATACAGGAACTCTACAAGATCTACGAATACAAATTAACTTTTCCCTTCTTTGGTATTTGAAAAAAGCCCCCGGTTATTATTCGGGGGCTTTCAATTCGGCTTTAGCTTCATTTTTTTATTTTGCTCTCAACTTCCACATCAGCATTACTGAAACATTTCAGTTTAACAAGCTGGTGTTCGTTTTCAACAGAAATGTAGTACCTGGTCTGTCCTTCGTAAGTCAATTCAATGGCAGTTTTTTCCACTTTGTACCCGGCATACTTTTCAGCAATTGCCAGAGAAACACTCAATGGCATTTGTTCTGCCGAAATTACCCTGGCTGTTCCTAACAATTCGCCATCTTCATTGTAAGCTGCATCTATCCTTACATTATTAAGTGTAAAAGATGCGAAGTAAAAATCACTTGTTTTTTCCCAGCTTATTTTACTTGCTTTGGAAAAATCACTTTCAAATGCAGCTTTTACTTTTGGAGATACATTTTCGGGCTCCTTAGCAAATGCGCTGCCGGCAAACAGCATTACGATTGCTGTTAAAACGATTTTGAACTTTTTCATAACTATACTTTTTATTTGATTAAAATGACTGCCTCATGACTGGCAGTTTTAATTACAACCCAAAACTAATGCAGCGATAAAGCTTTCTGTAGTTCAACTTTACCTGTAACGTTAAGGAATGTTAATAGCAATACAGGTGGTAATATGTCTACATAATTTTTGTATTTAAAATTGCATAGAATGCAGTACAGGGCTTATTTAAGGGTTTTTTCTTAACAAAAATATAAAAAGTGATTTCGTAGTGTTAAAAAATGAAAGCGGCATTAACTTTTTATTAATCCCGATAAATTATGCAGCAATCAACTGAGCCACTTCAATTAACTATCTTTATTATTAGTTATGAATTACCTCGCCCATGCATATCTTTCTTTTCGGCAACCACAGATCCTGGTGGGCAACATGATCAGTGACTATATAAAAGGAAAAAAGCAGTTTGAATATCCTCTAT
Organism: Ferruginibacter sp.; assembly: GCA_044222465.1. GTDB lineage: Bacteria > Bacteroidota > Bacteroidia > Chitinophagales > Chitinophagaceae > Ferruginibacter. The sequence goes on along the minus strand of JBGANE010000028.1, from coordinate 14,433 downwards.
CAATACAAAAAGGAATTAAACTTCACCGGGCGATTGACCAATTCACAGATACCCACAAAGCAACACAACAAATAAAAGCTTTTTTCCGGCCTCAATACCGCCTTTACTCGGGGGCTTTTGCAGATGTGGTCTATGATCATTTTTTAGCCAATGATAAAAAAGAATTCGGCTCAGCAACTGAACTAAAGCAATTTGCAGATGATACCTATAAGGTGCTTGAATCAAATGCTGAGTTTTTCCCTGACCCTTTTCAAAAAATGTTCCCTTACATGAAAGAATACGATTGGCTCGGCAATTACCAGTACAAATGGGCTATTGAAAAAAGTTTTAACGGCCTCGTGCGACGTGCTGCTTATCTGACCGAAAGTAAAATTGCATTTGACTTATTTAACGTACATTACGATGCTATGCACATGTGTTATAGTGAATTTTTCCCTTCATTGAAAAAATACGCCGGACATCAATTATCTGAATTATAAGACCTTTGATTTCTTTATCTTTAAATAAAAAATGAAGAGCATATTTTTCGCAATTTTCGCAACCTGCTTCTCCCTGTCTGTTCTGCAAGCGCAAATCAAATTACCTCCGGTAGATAAATCGCCGATGGATATGAGTTATTATCCAAATGGTTATCCTGTCCTTAAAATTCAGGATAAAATAACCGAACCATTGGTTGCAAGAGTGATTTACAGCAGGCCACAAAAAAATGGCAGGGTTATCTTTGGCGAGCTACTTGAGTATGGAAAAGTATGGCGCTTAGGAGCTAATGAGGCCACAGAAATAGAATTTTATCGTGAGGTTAAGATCAACAATAAAAAAGTAAAAAAGGGACGTTACACCATGTATGCCATCCCATATGCCGAAAAGTGGACAATTATTATCAATAAAGAGAATGACACCTGGGGCTCTTTTAAATACGACGAAAAGAAAGATTTGCTGCGTTTTGATGTGCCTACACAAAAACAAACCGAAATAACAGAAGAATTTGTAATGGCTTTTGAAAAATCAGCTACCGGAGCCAACCTGATTATTGCCTGGGATGATCTGAAATTAAATTTGCCCATAGTATTTTAATCACCTGCATTATGCTTTACAGAAACTCGAGATCTTTTTATGGGTTATTTTTATTAGTAACAGGTATTTTTGTTTCATGCCAACAACAGGCTAACAAAGTTGCTGACGAACCCAAAATTATACAAACAGTAACAGCAGTGAATGATAGTACGTTTCTTTCTGTCGATAAATCGCCGATGGATATGATCTATTTTCCCGAAGAGTACCCAAAAGAAAAAATGATATCCTCTAATACCGATAATCTTACAGCAAGGGTAATTTACAGCAGGCCTCAAAAAAACGGGAGGCTGATCTTTGCCGATTCATTGGTCACTAAGAATTTCATTCAGCATTATGGTCAGGAATGGCGGCTTGGCGCTAATGAGGCAACAGAGATTGAGTTTTTTAAGCAAGTAACCATCAATGAGAAGAAATTTTTTCCGGGCCGTTATGTAATATATTGTATCCCTTATCCTGATAAGTGGAAGATCATTTTTAACAGCAACCTGTTTAGCTGGGGGTTGCACATGGACAAGACAAAAGATCTTTCAGAAATTGAACTTCCTGTAACCAAAGCCCGCTCAGAAACTGAATTTTTTACCATGATATTTCAGAAAGCGCCTTATGGCTGCGACCTGGTAATGGCCTGGGGCGATATTAAGGTTATAATGCCAGTTCATTTCAGTTAAATCTAAATGCTCCTTAAAATTTCCTATCATCAGCACTCGCTTTTTTTGATGATATTTACACTATGTGTGGAATAGCAGGAATATTATTACACTCGCCCGATTATGCCGCTTCGCTGTATGTGAAAAAGATGACTGATACGCTTGCGCATCGTGGGCCTGATGGTGAGGGGCATTGGAGCAATAAAAAAGATACTGTGCACCTTGGTCACAGGCGGCTTTCTATAATTGACCTAAGTAATAATGCTGCACAACCGATGAGTTACGGCAACCGGTATCATATCGTGCACAACGGGGAGATTTATAATTATATTGAGATAAGGTCTTTCTTACAAAATAAAGGTTACAGGTTTGCATCACAATCTGATACGGAAGTTATTGTAGCTGCTTATGATTTTTGGAAAGAAAAATGCCTTCAACAATTTGACGGCATGTTTGCTTTTGCGATATGGGATGAAAAAGAAGAACAGTTTTTTGCTGCCAGAGACCGTTTTGGTGAAAAACCTTTCTATTACTACGAAGATGAAGAGTATTTTATTTTTTCAAGTGAGATGAAGGCCTTTTGGGCTATAGGCATCGAAAAGAAGATGGACAATAAAATGCTGTTGAATTATCTTACACTTGGTCATGTACAGAACTGTGTAGACAAGGAACAAACCTTTTTTGAATCTATTTACTCTTTACCCCCTTCGCACTATCTGGTATTCAGGCCATCATCAAAACAATTATCAAAGATCACAAAGTACTGGAGTATCAATAAAGAAATAAGGATAGATATTTCCGCAACGGATGCTATAGAAAAATTTACAGAATTATTCAACAATTCTGTAAAAAAAAGGCTCCGAAGTAACGTGCCGGTTGGTGCCAGTTTAAGCGGGGGCCTGGACAGTTCTGCCATTGCAGCAACGATCAGTTCATTAAAAAGGAAACCCGGGACACATGAAGTCCTACAAACTTTTTCTGCAGTTTTTCCGGGTTTTGAAAAAGATGAATCAAGATTTATTGATGCGGTCGCTGAAAATTCTGGTTTCAGGAGTTTTAAAATACAACCCGATGCTGCCGACCTGATCAATGACTTTGAAAAGCTTTGTTATCACCAGGAAGAACCCTTTCAATCTTCGGGTATCTATGCCCAGTATAAAGTTTTTGAGCTGGCAAAACAGCAACAGGTAAAAGTTTTATTGGATGGCCAGGGTTCCGACGAAATACTGGCAGGTTATCCCAGGTATATCCACTGGTACCTGCAAGAAGTTTTGAGCAGGCATAAACTTGGTGCAACCCGGATTGAAAGAAAGGCATTTCAAAAAAACGGTCAGGCATTCAATTGGGATATAAAAAATTATTTTGCCGCATTTCTTCCATCCCATGCTGCCATACAACTTGAAAAAAAAGAATACCAGAAAACAATACATCACCCCGATATCCACCCGGATTTTTTAAGGTCGGTAAGAGGCAGGGACTGGGAGGGTATTCACAAGCCTATTGTCACTAAGCTAAACGACATTCTTCTCTTTAATACAGTTGAAATGGGCCTGGAAGAATTGCTTCGCTTTGCTGACAGGAACAGTATGGCTCATGGAAGAGAGGTTCGTTTGCCTTTTTTAAATCACGAATTGGTAGAGTTTGTTTTTTCCCTGCCATCACAATTAAAAATGCATGCAGGATGGACAAAATTCTTACTGCGGAGTGCAATGAATACAAAACTACCCGATGAAATTGTGTGGCGCAAGGATAAAGTGGGTTTTGAGCCCCCCCAAAAACAATGGATGCAGGAAGCAGCCTTGCAGGAGTACATCAGGGAAGCTAAGCAAAAATTAATAAGTGCCGGGATCCTCACAAAAAAAACGATTGATAAGAAAATAGAACCCAAAGCAGCCTACGAAGACAGAAGTTATGACTGGAGGTATTTATGTGCAGCTCATATAATTTAATAGTTGTTACCTCCTATTAATTCCTCACCTTTGCACTTTCCGATCGCTGATTTAAAATTGCTATATAATGAAGATCGCTACCAAATTTATTCATGCCGGAACAGAACCCGACCCTTCTACCGGCGCAATCATGACGCCCATTTATCAAACCAGCACCTATGTGCAGGCAGCTCCTGGAAAAAATAAGGGATACGAATATGCCCGGTCTCAAAACCCTACCCGTAAAGCATTGGAAGACGCCTATGCTATGATTGAAAATGCAAAGTTCGGACTGGCCTTTGGCAGTGGTGTTGCAGCAACAGACAGTGTAATGAAATTATTGAATCCCGGCGACGAGGTTATTGCTGCCAATGATATGTATGGTGGTAGTTACCGTTTATTTACAAAAGTGTGGGAACGATTCGGTCTTAAATTCATTTATACCGATACGTCGAATGTTGATAATGTTAAAGCTGCAGTAACGCCAAATACAAAATTGATCTGGGTTGAAACTCCAACCAACCCACTAATGAACATCAGTGATATTGCAGCTATCGCAAAAATATCAAAAGCAGCAAATACTTTATTGTGTGTAGACAATACTTTCGCCTCTCCCTATTTACAAAACCCACTGGACCTGGGTGCTGATATTGTAATGCATTCCGCCACTAAATACTTAGGTGGTCACAGCGATGTGATACAGGGAGCATTAATGATGAATAGCGCTGAGCTTAGAGAAAAATTATACTTTATACAAAAAAGTTGTGGGGCTGTGCCGGGACCTATGGATTGTTTCCTGGTGCTCCGGGGCATCAAGACCCTTCATGTACGTATGAAACAGCATTGTGAGAATGGGGAGAAAATTGCATACTGGTTGCGTGATCATCCAAAGGTTGCAAAAGTATATTGGCCGGGTTTTGAAGACAGCCCCGGGCACGTTGTTGCAAAAAAACAAATGCGTGGCTTTGGAGGTATGATCAGTTTTGAACTGAAAGATGAAACTATAGAAGCTGCAACGAAAGTATTATCATCAACTCATTTATTTTCGCTTGCAGAAAGTTTAGGTGGTGTGGAATCTCTTATCAATCACCCGGCAAGTATGACTCATGCCAGCATACCCAGGGAAGAACGTATCAAAAACGGCTTATCCGATTCCCTCATCAGGCTAAGTGTGGGTATTGAAGATGCCGATGATCTAATAGAAGACCTGAAACAGGCCATAGGATAATGATCAGGAAAAATGAGCTGAAAGAATTTCTAGACAGGAAGGTTGATCTATATAATCAGTTTTCTTTTATTAAAAATGACCCTATATCCATCCCACATCTGTTTACCAAGAAACAGGATATAGAGATCGCCGGTTTTTTTGCTGCTATTTTTTCATGGGGCAACCGCACTACTATCATCAATAAATCGAAAGAACTGATGCAGTTGATGGATAATTCACCACATGAATTTTGCCTGCATCACAAGAATAGCGATCTGAAAAAACTGCTGCTTTTTAAACATCGTACTTTCAATAGCACAGACCTGTTATACTTTATTTCTTTTTTCAAAATGCATTACGAAAAGCATTCTTCGCTTGAACCTGCTTTTACCCGGTGGATGAATAAAAAAGACCAGACTGTTGAAAACGGGTTAAATGGGTTTTATCATTACTTCTTTTCATTACCCGATTTCCCCGACAGAACGCTGAAACATATTGCCTCTCCCGAAAAGAATTCTTCCTGCAAAAGACTCAATATGTTTTTGAGGTGGATGGTGCGCCCTAATAACAAAGGGGTGGATTTTGGCATTTGGAAAAGCATCTCCCCCGTACAATTGGTCTGTCCGCTGGATGTACATGTTGCCCGGATCGCAAGCAGGCTGGGTATATTAAAAAGAAAGCAACCCGACTGGCAGGCAGTATTGCAACTCACCGGTTTTTTACGTACTTTAGATGTAAACGACCCCGTAAAATACGACTTTGCTTTATTTGGGATGGGTGTAACGGAACAGTATTAATGGAATTGAAAGGACTGATACAAACCGTGAATGATTCCATGGCAATTGACCTGCCTGAAAAACTTTCTTTAAATGAACTTCACATACAATTGGCAAAATACATAGATCATCTCATCAGGGTTAATTTTGAGAAGCTGGTAACCCTTTTATACCGTATCGATGTTAGCGAATCAAAACTGAAAGAGCTGCTGAAAGAAAATCCCGATCAAGACGCGGCAAAACTCATTGCCACCCTTATTATTGAAAGGCAGATTCAGAAAATGAAACTCCGAAGTAAAAATAAACCAGGCCCTGATATTCCTGAAACAGAAAAATGGTAAGTTGATTAACTTGCAGTATGAAATTGCTGGAAGTAAATAATAAAAAACTTGACCAGGATTTTATTGGCTTTCCCAAAAAAATCTACCGAAACGACCCTAATTGGATCTGCCCGCTGGATACTGATATCAAATCCGTTTTTGATCCTATTCATAACATTTTTTTTACCCATGGCAGTTGCACCAGGTTTGTTTTAAAAGACAATAAAGAAACCATTGGAAGAATTGCGGCATTTATCAATTATAAGAAAACAGAAAATGATACATTTCCTGTAGGGGGAATTGGTTTCTTTGAATGTATCAATAAAAAAGAAGCGGCATTCCTGCTCTTTGATAAAGCGAAAGAATGGCTGAAGGAAAAGGGGGTGCTGGCTATGGATGGCCCTATCAATTTTGGAGAGAATGATAAATACTGGGGTTTACTGGTAGAGGGTTTTAAGCCTCCAAGCATTTATATGAACTATAATCCGCCCTGGTATATTGAATTATTTGAATCGTATGGATTTCAAAAACAGTATGACCAGCTGACCAATTACCTGGACGTTACCAGGCCTTTTACAGAACGATTCACCAAAATTGCGGATTGGTTGATAAAAAAGCCCGGTTATTCATTCAGACATATCAGCATAAAGCACTTTGATAAATATGCTAAGGATTTCCAGGAAATATATAATGATGCCTGGAGTGAGTTTGAACATTTTACGCCTCTTGAAATTGAAACGATCAGGGAGTCATTTGAGCAACTAAAACCGGTCTTTGATGAAAAAATTGTATGGTTTGCTTATTACAACGATGAACCCATCGCTTTTTTCGTTTGCATCCCTGATGTAAACCAGATAATAAAACATTTAAATGGCAAAGTCAACTTGTTGGGAAAACTTAAGTTCCTGTACTATTCAAAAATAAAGACCATTGACCGTTTGCGTGCCATTACAATGGGCTGCAAAAAAAAGTATCAAAATAAAGGAGTAGAATCGGCGCTTATCCGGTCTTTGCAGCTGGAAGTTATTCCCCGTAATACCATTAAAGGTATCGAACTCTCCTGGGTTGGTGACTTCAATAAGAAAATGCTGGCCATTCATGAAGCGACTGGGGCAGTAAAAGACAAGGTTCATCGCACCTACAGGTATTTCTTTTAATAGCATCCCTGTTCACATTTCCACTCCGTTTAATTCGCTTATTTTTGATGCCGGAAAATATTATTTATGAAATTAGTTACGTATTTAAAGGATGGGCATGGCCAATTGGGCTTAGTGGTGGGTGAAACCATTTACTCTATGGATTCGTTGCATAACGACCTGCCTACCACCATGGCTATGTTCTTAAATTTTTGGGAAGACCTGATGCCCCTGGCAAGAGCTGCTGAACAGAAAATAAAAGATGGGTTTGGAAGAAGTATCATTGGAGATGCGTATGCCGATGCAGATATCATTGCCCCGGTTCCGCATCCCACCAGTTGCCGTGATGGGTATGCCTTTCGGCAACATGTGGCCGCTGCAAGGCGTAATAGGAAAGTAGATATGATCCCTGAATTTGACCAGTATCCCATTTTCTATTTTACCAACCACAACAGTATACAGGGCCCGGGAGATATTGTTTGCATGCCCGATCATTTTGAAAAACTGGATTTTGAACTGGAAGCAGCGATTGTTATTTGCAAGCCGGGCAGAAATATTAAAGCGGCTGAAGCAGATGAATATATTGGCGGATTAATGATCATGAATGACATGAGTGCAAGAAGATTACAAATGGAAGAGATGTTGCTGAACCTGGGCCCAGCCAAAGGGAAAGATTTTGCAACAGTGATCGGCCCTATGCTGGTTACTTTAGATGAGCTGGAAAAATATGAAGTGCCTTGCAAGCCAAATCATACAGGCAAGGCCTGGAACCTGGGAATGAAGTGTTGGGTCAATGGCAAGCAGGTTAGCGAAGGAAATGTATCGGATATGGACTGGACCTTCGCCGAGATCATTGAACGCTGCAGTTATGGCGTAGACTTGATGCCCGGTGATGTCATTGGAAGTGGAACAGTTGGCACAGGCTGTTTCCTTGAATTGAATGGAACGGGCAAATTGAATGACCCTGCCTACCAGGAACAGTGGCTAAAGGAAGGAGATGTGGTTGAAATGGAAATTGATGGATTGGGGTTGTTGAAAAATACAATTGTAAAGGATGAAAGCGATTTTTCAATCTTAGCATTGAAGAAGAATTAACCGCAGAGAACACGAGAAAGGAGTTAACGCAGAGTTATGAATAAAGAAAGATATAACGAAATAGGAGGGATTATACTGGATGCAAGTATTACCGTTCATCGGGAATTAGGGCCCGGGTTGCTCGAATCCGCATATGAAATTGCTCTTGCAAGAGAATTGGAATTAAGAGGTTTAAAAGTAAAGCGGCAGGTTGTAGTTGAATTTATTTATAAAGATGTTGATCTTGGAAAAGTGTATGTAATGGATATGCTGGTAGAAGATGAAATTATATTAGAAATCAAGGCAGCAGAATTATACCAACCGATATTTGATGCCCAGTTGATAACATATCTCAAACTTGCGACTAAAAAATTAGGCTATGTAATTAACTTTAATGTCCCGTTGCTGAAAGATGGGTTTAAGAGAATAGTTTACAAATTTTAACCCTCTGCGAAAGCCTCTGCTCCTCCCTTCTCTGCGGTTAATAACAGCATATTTAGTCCAGTAATTCATCTACTCTCCTGAAAGAATACCCCTTTCTTTTTATAGTAGTTATCAGTTCATTTAATTTAAAATAGAATTTGTCGGTTCGTTTGGGGTCAGTGCCGATGTGAAGTAAAAGAATGAATCCATTCAAGCTTTTAGTTTCTTCCAAACCGGTAATAGAGTTATAAATCTCTTCCGTTGTTCTGTAATTTTTCATTTCAGGCGTGGTATAATCTGCATTACTTTTAGTGCCGGGTGTAAAATTTATCAATTGCAGGCCTATTTCTTTTGTCCATACAGCAATGGAATCATTATACCATTCATAAGGCGGTAAAAAATATTTGGCCTGGGTGATGCCCAATCTTTTCATGGCAGCATAATTCAATGCCAGGTCTTCTTTAAATTCTTTCTTTGTTACCAGAAGGCTGTCTTTTTTATTCCAGTCGGCATACAGCAAATGTTTGTTTGAGTGTGCTCCCAGGTAATTTCCTCCTGTTTTTAATTTAGTAATGATCTTTTTGAAAGAAGCATTGTTGTAAAAGTCTCCGGTAAAAAAGAAAGAAGCCTTCACTTTTTGCTCCTGTAATGTTTTTGCAATCAGGTCCCCGCCATCGGCAAATTCATGCCCCGTAAAAACAAGTGCAATATTTTTTTGCAGGCTATCTCCTCTTGTAATAGCGCCATTATTATATGAATAGTTCTTCTTCCTTATTGTTTTGGCAGAACTGCTGTTTTCTTTTGCAGCCAGCAAATAGATCAATGATGCCGTGCCGTCCATGGTTGGCTCATTGGTACTGTAATCTCCATAGTCATCATGATAAACAACAAGGTCGCTTTGAAAAGCAGCGTACTCATCCGGCTGATATAAAGTAAGCCCAATAAGACTCTTGAAGATGCTTCCGTAAACCGGCCCATCCACCAAGCCCCCGTCAATAGGATAATTTTTAAGGTGTGTAAAGGCAGAGTGAGGGTCTTGCGGATGATCGGCATACTGTGGCAATCCATACACAAAACTTGTACCCCAGGGGTTGCAGCCAAAGAGCCAGTCGAAGTTTGCCTGTTCCAGTTCTTCAAAAGAGTTATCCTTACTAAGGTTGCGGTACCAGTAACATTGCGTGGCAAAAGAGGTGGTGAGGTTATTGCTGCACCATATAAAAGGTACTCCTCTGTAAAATGCATTTTCGCTGGCCTTACTCCAGATTTTTTGAATGCCCTGCTTATAATAATTCAAGACAGTATCAGCATTGCTCCAGAAATTCTCTTTGAACTTTTTATTATACCCTACAATAGGGCCATGCTTTTTGATTTGCAGTTGCCTGATTAATTCATAATGCCCCAGGTTTATAAATGGATACCATTGATAATGTTTAGCTGTATCGGCGCCCAGCCAGGGTGTGATCTTTTCCTGTTTTGCATAGTCCAGCGCCTGTACCATATAATATCCATTATCGGCTGCACCCGGTGCATGGTTTATCATATTATGTATGGCTATTGTTGCCAGTTCCATATCATCTGTCCAGTTTTCTTCCGCATATATGTATGGCGACCGCACCGATACGGTTTGAGTTACTCCAGGAATTTTTTTAGCATACTCCAGCGCTTCCAATGCTTTATCATAATAACTACGCCTTGCACTCATCTTTTTAAACATGCTGTCTGTTTTACAAAGCTCATCTGCCAGTGCAAACACACTGGCAAACTTTGCAGCGGTTGAACTGGTTCCCGTTGTATTGTTCATGAACTTTCCACGTTGCTGTGGTTTGCCGTCAATAAAATAAACAGGGCGCTCATATCCTTTGCCATACTGGCTGTCGAGTTTTGGTATCCGCATACTGATATGGTCCCTGTCATCTCCGAGTTGATTGAACATGATATTTGCGGATGGATTCATTTTAAGTAACCAGTTGATGCCCCATTGTGCTTCATCCAGCACATCAGGGAAATTATTTTTTCCATCCAGGCCATTCGCCAGTTTTTCATCAGCAAATACATTGGGAAAATCACGGTAAGCCATTAAGAGATGGTAGGTGGCATTGGCAGAAGTAGATGAATACTGCAGGTAATCACTGGCATCGTGCCAGCCGCCCCATACATCAATATGTGTGCTGTCGGGCATAGGCCCATATAATGTGTACCCGTCGTGTGTATGGCAACTGTCTTTTAAAAAAGGGTTAAAGCCGCTCCGTTGCTGCCGCATGTACCTGAGGCAAAAGTCTGCTGTGCCTTTATACACGTTGTCATCAATTCTAAAAACTGGCGATACTATTCCTCCCGCTGTCACATAATAGGTACCCGGCCTGGTAAACTCCGAGAATGATAAGCGTTGTGTTTGCACAAAGGGGCCATAGCGGTCAAAGGCTTTACCGGCGCTTTTTTTAAACACTGTTCTTTTTGTCTCTGCATCAACAAGGATAAATTCATTCAAAGGCTTACTCTGTTTACTGCACCATACAGCAATTTTTGTACTTGAGGGTGTATAGCCCAGCAAATTGATCCGGACCACTGCACTGTCATTTTGTGCAAATGAACAAAGCTGGTTTACAACGAAAATAAAAATCAGGATGGCTTTCTTCATTTGCAGGAAATGATTCTGAACAATGAATTTACAAAAAAGAGTGTATTCAAAATTGTCAATTCCAATTGATCACTTTGGTTAGTGGGATAACGGCCAAATCTGAAATTGTTGCTGGCTGGTGAGGACACCAGCCAGGGCGGAAGCCGTGGTCGGTGTCTCACCGACCATGGTGTAACAATGAATTTACAAAAAACAATGCTATACTTTTTATAAGTAATTTTAGGATTCAATCTTTATTTAATGAGAATCATTCCCGGCGAAATAAAAACAGGTGAGTTGCACAGTTATCTTTTAGGCGCTGTTGCCCCAAGGCCCATTTGTTTTGCCAGCACGGTTGATGCGGCTGGTAATCCTAATTTATCACCTTTCAGTTTTTTTAATGTATTTGGAAGCAATCCTGCCACTTTGATCTTTTCTCCTGCAAGAAGGGTAAGGGATAATACTACCAAGCACACGTTGCAAAATGTTTACGAAACAAAGGAAGTGGTAATAAATGTAGTGAACTATGCCATGGTGCAGCAGGCTTCTCTCAGCAGTTGCGAATATCCAAAAGGAGTGGATGAATTTGAAAAAGCAGGATTTACAAAACTGGCTTCAGAAAAAGTAAAGCCTTTCCGGGTGGCCGAAAGCCCCGTGCAAATGGAATGCAAAGTGAGAGATATTATAGAAACGGGTACAGAAGGTGGCGCCGGTAATTTAATTATTTGCGAAATACTGCTGATGCACATCAATGATGAGGTACTGAATGAGAAAAAACAAATTGATCCGCATAAAATTGACCTGGTGGCCCGTATGGGCGCCGATTTTTATTGCCGTGCCAGTGGCGCTGCCGTATTTGAAGTGGCCAAACCCCATACACAATTGGGTATTGGTGTAGATGCACTCCCCGAAAGTATCCGTAAAAGTTCTATACTTACCGGAAACAATTTAGGACAACTGGCTAATGTGCATGAAATGCCTTTTGTTGACCCCACATTTCATGATGATAAATTAAAAAACATCATTCAGTATTATTCCATTAACCCCGATGATATGGATACCGAACTGCACCGGTATGCTAAAGAATTATTAGATGCAGGGAAAGTGAATGAGGCATGGCAGATTTTATTGGCAGATGCGTAAATCCCTGTGAGTCACTTTGTGAGAGTCATTTAGGTAGTGTCATTCACCGGAGTTTACCGGTTTTAAATTAATTGTTGTAAATTTGTTTATGTCATCCCCGGTAAAAATATTGCCACATTATACATACCTCGATTATATAAAATGGGAGGGTCAGTGGGAATTGATAGATGGCATCCCTTATGCCATGAGCCCATTACCCAGGCTGCGCCACCAGGAAGCTGCAGGTAATATTTATTCTGAATTTAAAGCCGCTCTTAAAGCTAAAAGTTGTAATTGCAAAGCTTTTTTGCCGGTAGATTATAAGGTTTCGGAAGATACCGTATTACAACCCGATGTATTGGTAATTTGTAACCCCGAGATGGATAAAAAAAATCTTGAAAAAGCGCCACAGTTAGTGGTTGAAATACTGTCTCCATCAACCATGCTGAAAGACCGTAATTCTAAATTTTATATTTACGAAGAGCAAAAAATACGGTATTATATAATTGTTGATACTGACAAACAGGAAATAGAAATTTACCACCTTAAAGAAGATGATAAATACCGGTTAGAAAAGACCTCACACGCTGATCCTTATACATTTCATTTAGATGCCGGTTGTAGTATTGATCTTATACTTAACAATATCTGGGAGTAAATTTTTATTTTAACCCCAGCCTTGCCATCAGCATTTCTTTCTTTGCCTTGCTGACAGAAAATTTCTCCCCGTTCTTTAAAACCACATAGCCCCCATCCGTTCGGAGGAATTGAGCGATATAAGTAACATTCACTAAAGTAGAATGATGTATCCGCTGGAATATCTCCGGTGGCAATAGTTCTTCCACATCACCCAATGTTCTTGAGATCAGCATTGGCTTCTTCTCATCTATGAAGACCTTGGTATAGGCCCCCTCCGCATTGCAATAAAGGATGGAAGACACATCTACAAATTCATACCCCTCTCTTTGTGGCAATGCAATTTTTTGTTCAGCCGATGGCTGCCGGATATTACGCAGCAGGTTGCTGATATGCTGAAGATTGCTGCCTTCCTCCAGTTTCTTTTCTACTTTTTGCACAGCAGCTTTCAAATCGCTGGCATCAATAGGTTTTAGCAAATAATCCACAGCGCTGATACGAAAGGCCTTTGCCGCAAACTCGTCATGTGCCGTAGTGAAGATGATGGAAAAATTTATTTCCCCCAGCACTTCCAGCATCTCAAAGCCATTCATCCAGGGCATTTCCACATCAAGAAAGACAAGGTCGGGGTTTTGTTTCTTTATCGCCAGCATTCCATCCTTGGCCGAAGAACAGGCTTCAACCACTTCAATGGAAGGGCAATGTTGCTGCAGGTCGTTCAATAAAGCCTTTATGCAATGTTGCTCATCGTCGATTACAATAGATCGTATCATGACAGTTCTTCTTTTATTTTAATAATGACGGTTGTGCCTTTTGAATTACCCAAGTCATCTTTCTTATCAACAACTTCCAGTTTCGCCTGTCTTTGCTGTAACAGGTTATTTAGTTCAAGCCTCGATTGGGTAAGGTTCACTCCCTTTGATTGATGGACAAGACCGCTGGCTGATCTGTTTTGTGCAGATGCTTCCCTGCCAATACCATCATCATCAATAACAATTTCTATGGCCCCATCTTTACGCAACACGTTCAATAAAACATTACCTCCATTGTTACGAGGTACTATTCCATGCCAGATGGCATTTTCAATAAAGGGCTGGATGATGAGTGCCGGGACCTGTATGGATTTCAAGTCTATATTTACATCAACATTTACTGCATAAGAAAATTTGGCATCAAACCGCATCGCCTCCAACTGCAGGTATAATTTACAGGTTTCTATCTCATCATACAGGCTGATCTCCTTTTTATCTGCATTATTCAGCAGGTTACGTATCAGTTTTGAGAATGTAGTAAGGTAGGTAATCGATCTTTCTTCATCATGCTGCTGTATCAGCGACTTGATGGAATTAAGGCTGTTGAAAATAAAATGAGGGTTCATCTGTGCACGGAGGGCTTTGGCTTCCAGTTCATACATCTGCTTTTCCATTTGTGCTTTTTGTTGTTCCTGTTTACGTACAGAACGAATGCGCCAGC
>JBGANE010000027.1:0-34253 GCA_044222465.1 Ferruginibacter sp. | reverse complement strand
TAAATATTATTTCTATGATAAAAACACCGGAGACACTAAATTTCTTGCTGATGCTTTCCCATGGCTGAAAGAAGAAAATATGGCAACGATGAAACCCATTGAATATAAATCAAGAGATGGGTTGACCATTCATGGGTACCTTACTTTACCGCAGGGATATGAAGCTAAAAATCTGCCCGTAGTAATTAATCCGCATGGCGGCCCATGGGCCAGGGACGACTGGGGCTTTAATAATGAAGCACAATTGTTTGCAAACCGGGGTTATGCTGTTCTGCAAATGAATTTCCGGGGCTCTACAGGTTACGGAAAAGATTTTTGGTTAAAGAGTCAGAAACAATGGGGCAAAACAATGCAAGATGATATTACTGATGGTGTACAATGGCTGATCAAAGAAGGTATTGCCGATCCAAAACGAGTGGCTATTTATGGCGGCAGTTACGGTGGCTATGCAACATTGGCAGGTGTTACATTCACTCCAGACCTGTATGCCTGTGCAGTTGATTATGTGGGCGTGGCAAATATGTTCACGTTTATGAAAACTATTCCACCTTACTGGGAGCCATATAAAGCTATGTTTTATGAAATGGTTGGCGACCCTGTAAAAGATAGTGTCTTACTTGCCGAAGTTTCTCCTGTTAAGCACGCCGGGAAAATAAAAACACCACTGTTTATTGCACAGGGAGCCAATGACCCAAGGGTAAATAAAGCTGAGAGTGATCAAATGGTGGAAGAAACCTGTTGAGGCTAAAAAGCAATAGTACAATTTTGGGCAAATAAAAAAAGTCCCCCGGTTAGCCAGGGGACTTTTTCTTTATAAAACTTTTACCAGGTAATAATTCTTCTTTCCTTTTTGCACAAGGAAATATTTATCATGCAAAAGGAGTGAGTTATCGACTGACTGTTGTACGTTGTCAACTTTTTTCCTGTTGATGCTTACACCACCGCCCTGTATCATTTTCTTAGCTTCTCCTTTACTTGGGAAAATATTTGTTTCGGCCAGGAAGGAAACCACGTCAATACCCAATGTGACTTTTGAAGATGGGTAATCCACTTTTATAATACCTTCCATATTGTTTAGATCATCTTCGCTTAAACTTTCTGCAGTGGCATTCTGACCTGAGAATAATTTTTCAGTTGTTTCAACGGCTTTATTATACTCAGCAATGCCATGTACAAAAATAGTTACTTCTTTTGCCAGTGCTTTCTGCAATACTCTTTTCGATGCGTCTTTTCTTTGTTGTTCTATAAGTTCATTAATGGTTGGCCGATCTAAAAAAGTAAAAACCTTTATCCAGTCTTCCGCATCTGTATCATTTGCATTTAACCAGAACTGGTAAAAATGATAAGGTGAGGTCTTTGTCGGGTCAAGCCAGATATTTCCTGATTCCGTTTTGCCAAACTTGCCTCCATCAGCTTTTTTTATCAGGGGGCAGGTAAAGGCAAATGCTTCTCCACCGGCTTTTCTGCGAATGAGCTCCGTGCCGGTTACAATATTCCCCCATTGGTCGCTGCCGCCCATTTGCAACCTGCAGTTTTTGTTTTGATACAACCAATAGTAATCGTATCCCTGCACTAACTGGTAAGTAAATTCTGTAAAACTCATTCCTGTTTCTCCTTCCAGTCTTTTCTTTACACTGTCTTTGGCCATCATGTAGTTTACGGTAATGTGCTTACCTACATCCCTTATAAAACCCAGGAACGAAAGGTCTTTAAACCAATCATAATTATTGACCAGCTCGGCGGCATTGTTCTTTTTACTGTCAAAGTCAAGAAACTTTTCCAGTTGCGCTTTAATACCGGTCACATTTTTATTCAGGATTTCTTCGCTCAATAAATTTCTCTCTTCGCTTTTTCCGCTTGGATCACCCACCATGCCAGTAGCGCCTCCAAGCAGGGCCACGGGTTTATGACCAGCTTTCTGCAAATGCAATAACAGGATGATCTGTACCATGCTGCCAATATGGAGGCTATCTGCAGTCGGGTCAAAGCCGATATAGCCCGTGGTCATTTCTTTATTCAATTGTTCTTCTGTTCCGGGCATAATATCCTGTATCATTCCCCTCCACCGTAATTCGTCTATCAATGGCTGCATAATGCTTAAAAATTAGCTGACAAGAGTTTAGTTATAGAAATATCCTGCAATTTGGCAAAAATGACTGTAAAAATTGACAAAATGAGTGAAAAGACCGCCTGTCTTTTACTAAAACCGGTCTTTGGGTTCTCCCGTACCTCTTAAAGCATCCTTTTTTACAGATAAAGCCTCTTATTTCAGCAATGAAAGATCATTCTACTGGCCATATCGTTTTTTGGGAATATGCGAAGCAGAATTTGTGGTATTAAGCTTAATTTTATATTAATATATAAACACAATTTACCAAGTATAATTACGTTTATTTATGGTCTACCTTTTAAATCTCTTACTAACCTGATGATATTATGAGAATTTACCGCTGCATATGGTTACAAATTTTGCTCATTGTACCAATTCTAAGCTTCTCCCAGTTTCGAAAATACTCTAATGAATTTTTAAATATCGGGGCAGGGGCCCGTGGGCTTGCAATGGGCGGGGCACAGATTGCTTCTGCAAAAGATGCTACTGCCGGATATTGGAATCCTGCCGGTTTAACCGGTGTAAAAGACAATCCAAATGTTGGGTTGATGCATGCAGAATATTTTGGAGGCATCGCCAAATACGATTACCTGTCTGCCGGTATTCCTATACAGGATAACAGGCGTGCATTAGGTATTTCTATTTTAAGATTTGCGGTTGATGATATTCCCAACACTTTATTTTTAGTAGAGCCGGATGGAAGCATCAATTATGGAAATATTCAAACCTTTTCATCAGCCGATTATGCATTCCTGCTTTCCTTTGCCCAAAATATAAAACAGACTGAGAATAGGAATATCAGTTTCGGGTTGAATGCAAAAGTGATCTATCGTAAAGTAGGAAAATTTGCTTCGGCCTGGGGTTTTGGTTTGGATGCCGGTTTGCAAATACACGGAGAAAAATGGCATGGTGGAATTGTTGCCCGTGACATAACCACCACTTTCAATGCCTGGTCATTTAAATTTACCGAAAAGGAAAAAGAAGTTTTATACCTCACTAAAAATGACATACCCGTAAAATCAACAGAGCTTACAGCGCCTCGTGTAATTATCGGCGGTGGATATGATTTCAGGCTTGGCAAATCGGTGAGCCTGATGGCCGAAGCAAACCTGGATGTGACATTTGATGGTAAAAGAAACACCATACTGAGTGGTAATACGCTGAGTGTGGACCCTCATGTTGGACTGGAAGCTAATATTAAAGATGTGTTTTTTGTAAGAGGAGGTATCAATAATTTCCAAAAAGCATTAAAGGATGGAGATACCACCAATCAAAAGAAAGTGTGGATCTATCAGCCAAGTGCAGGTGCCGGGTTTAAAATAAAAAATGTGATGATCGATTACGCCTTTACAAACCTGGCCAATCAATCAAATCCTTTATACACCCATATATTTTCCATACGGTTAAATATTGTTGGGAAAAAAGAAACTGAATAAATACTAAACAGGCAGTATGAAAAAAATTATATTAACATCAACTATTGTTTTGCTGGTTTTAACCGGCTTTTCGCAGTTAAATAATAGCTGGATAGATTATAGCAAGACCTATTATAAGTTTAAGCTTGCCAAAGACACCATGTGTCGTATCTATCAGCCAGTTCTTGCTGCTGCAGGTTTAGGAAGTGTGCCGGCACAGAATTTTCAGCTTTGGCGCAATGGAAAAGAAGTACGTATGTATACATCCGTACCATCGGGTACTTTAGCTGCAGGTGATTATTTAGAGTTCTGGGGTGAAATGAATGATGGAAAACCCGATAAAAGCCTTTATCGTAATCCCAATGACCAGCTTTGTGAAAAATACAGCCTGGAAACAGATACGGTTACTTATTTTTTAACTGTTAACCCTGCAGGTGGTAACCTTCGTTATTTAGCAAGCATTAATAATACTGCTGGTAATGTTTTGCCAGCCGATCCTTATTTCATGCGAAGGATTGAAACTCATTACAGGGGTCAAATAAATAAGGGATATGCTGCAGTTATCGGGGAATATGTTTATTCATCATCTTATGATGTGGGAGAAGGCTGGACAAGCGGCGATATATTTCCTTGCTGCGCCCTTTCAAAGGATCTGCAGAACCTGAACAAGTATGCTGCTGGCCCGGCCAATAGCGTTATATTTACTGTTAATGCTGCCGGTAATGCATTATATCCCAGGGAGATGGTGGCCAGGTTTTATAATACCGTTGTATCGCAAAAGGCAATGCCTTATTTTAATTATCTCAAGGATACTGTAAGAAATTTACCATTGTCCCTTTTAGCCAGTCCTACAAATTTGCCGGTAAGTATAAATGGTAATCAAAGTAATCCCAATGACCGCATAGTGGTGAGCTGCTTTTCGGTAACTTATCCTGCTACTTTTAATTTCAACAATGAAAAGAATTTTTATTTTGAATTAAAGGAAAATATAGCCGGTAATTTCCTTGTCATTACAAATTTTAACAGCAATGGAGTTGCACCCATACTATACGAGTATAATACTTCGAAGAGATATTTAGGAGATATCACTACTCCTGGCCAGGTAAAATTTGCTTTACCCCCGTCAACAGATACCTTGAGGAAATTTAACCTGGTTAGCCAGGATGCATCTAATATCAACCTGGTTACATCGCTAACCAGTAAAACATTTATTAATTACGCTGCTGCAGCCAACCAGGGAGATTACATGATCATCAGTAATCCTGTGCTTTATAATAATGGAAGCGGTATAAATTATGTGGATCAATATCGCCAATACAGAAGCTCAACAACCGGTGGTGGCTTTAATGCTAAAGTTTATAATATAGATGAACTGAACGACCAGTTTGGATTTGGAATAAAAAAACATCCTTCGGCCATCCGTGATTTTATCCGTTATGCAAGCCAGCAGTTTAGTGTTACACCAAAATATATATTCATTATAGGTAGGGGGCTAAGCTATATTGATTATACAGCAAACCAAAATAATCCGCTTTCAGACCAGTTAGATCTTGTACAAACTTTTGGATGGCCTGCTTCAGATGTTTTGTTATCCTGCCCGCCGGGTTCTAATGTACCTTTAATACCCATTGGCCGGTTAGGCGCCATTAGCGGAAGCGAAGTTGGAACTTACCTGGATAAAATGAAACAATACGAACAAGTTCAGCAAAATACCAGTCAGACCATTACAGATAAAGGATGGATGAAGAACATACTTCATACTGTTGGTGGCGCCGATAGTACTGAAACAGCGGATTTTCTTGTTTACCTGAATAACTATAAGGCTATTGCCGAAGATACTTTATTTGGCGGCCATGTTGAAACATTTGCCAAGACATCGGTTAGCACTATTGAGCAGCAACAGAGCCAGCGTATAGCTGAGTTATTCCAACAAGGGCTTAGCTATGTTAAATATTTCGGGCACTCATCTGCCAATGAACTGGCCATTAATCTGAATTACCCGGAGAATTATCAAAACTCAGGTAAATATCCATTCATGCATGTTAGTGGTTGTACGGTAGGTAATTTTTTTACTTTTAACCCGGAACGGGTTACTGCAGGTTACACAGCCATGTCGCTTTCAGAAAAGTATGTGCTGATACCCGATAAGGGTAGTATAGGTTTTTTAGGAAGTACGCACTTTGGTATTGCGCCCTTTTTGAATTACTATAATACAAGTGTGTATAATAATTTCTGCAGAAACATGTATGGTAATACGGTAGGTAACCAGATCAAAAGCACACTTCAAGCGCTTGGCAGCAATCCCGGCCTGGATTTTTATACAAGGATACACCTGGAAGAGGTGAACCTGCACGGCGACCCTGCTTTAAAGATAAATGCATTTGCCAAACCTGATTATGTGATAGAAGACCAGTTAGTGAAATTTACACCTAACATTATTACAGTTGCAGATAATACTTTTACTGTTGACGTTAAAATGATGAATATCGGCATGGCCATCAGGGATTCCATCAGGATATCTGTAAAACAAAAACTGCCTAATGATACCATCCGGATTTTATATAACCAGCTTATTCCTGCAGTACTTTATATGGATTCAGTTCACCTGGTGGTGCCTATAAATCCTTTAACAGATAAGGGACTGAATAAACTGATTGTAACACTGGATGTAGATAACAGGGTAAATGAATTGTCAGAATTGAATAATACGCTTACCAAAGATTTTTACATCTTTGAAGATGAGTTGCGTCCTATATCTCCTTATAACTACTCCATAATAAATCAACAGAATATTACTTTTTATGCCAGTACGGCGAACCCATTAAGTGGGCAGCGACAGTATGTAATGGAAATTGATACAACTGAGTTATTCAACTCGGCATTTAAGAAAGTGTATAATGCCTCCGGAACAGGAGGGGTAATTCAGTTTAACCCCTCAAACCTGACGTTTACCGACAGTACAGTTTATTATTGGAGAACATCAACAGTTCCAGCGTCGGGTAATAATTATATCTGGAATACATCTTCATTTATTTATCTGCCTACCAGCACTACAGGGTTTAACCAGTCACATTATTATCAATTTCAAAAAAATACGTATAACGCTATAACACTTGATCCCGACAGGAAACTCAGGTTTACCACGAGACCGATTGAATTCAATGTGCGAACAGCCATTTACCCGGCTTCAAACCAGGGCCCTGACTATTCAATAAGGAACGATGGTATTTTAGTGATGGAAGGATTCTATGGCCCATTTGCAGCCAATACCGAGGGGTTAAGGTTTTATATTATTGATACGGCAATACAAAAGGTATGGGTAAACCAGGATAATGGTGTATCTGGGCAGTATGGTAGTGTAAGACCGGTACCTATTAATTCCACTACCAAACCCGGATGGTTCCAGTTTAAAGTTACAACGGTTGCTGAACGTAAGAATGTAATGGACTTCCTTAATAATATAGTACCAGCCGGGCACTATGTGGTATTGACAAATTGTCCTGCATCACCGTTCACCTATTTCCCTGCCGACTGGAGAGCCGATACCGCAACATGGGGTTCAGGTATTTCATTATATCATATTCTGAAAAATGCAGGATTCAGTAATATTGATTCGGTTAATACACACAAACCGTATGTATTTGTTTATAAAAAAGGAACTCCGGGTGCTATAAAACAAGTAATTGCTCCTAATGCAACGGATAAACTAGATGTTAGTTTTCAAACAATTGGCAATAACCTTACCGGAGACATAACATCTGATAAATTTGGCCCGGCATTGCAATGGAATAATTTACACTGGCGTGGAACTGCTCTCGAAACACCAACTGCCGATTCATTTGCTGTGCAGGTATATGGTATAACTGCTGCCGGCACCAGCGATCTTTTAGCTACAGTAAAACCGGCGCTTGACACTTCTTTGAGTTGGATAAATGCCCAGACCTATCCGTACATCAAATTAAAAATGTTGAATACAGACTCATTAAATGCAACACCACAGCAGTTGAGGTACTGGATGGTTAATGGTACTTATATTCCTGAAGGTGCTGTTGCCCCAAATATACTTTTCAGTAGTAAGGATACAGCCGACCAGGGAGAGATGGTTGACTTTAAACTGGCTTTCAAAAATATCAGCCAGACTAGTTTTGCCGACAGTATGAGATTTAATTTTGTCATAACTGATAGAATTAATGTTCCTCACCCAGTAACACTACCAAAAGGCAAAGTACTTGTTTCAGGTGATACCCTGGTAATAAATTATAAGATAGATACAAAAAATTACCCGGGTGCTAATACCATTTTTGTAGATGTAAACCCGAGTAATGCACAACCGGAGCAATATCATTTCAATAACATCCTGTACAAAGATCTTTTTGTAAGGGCAGATAACTATAATCCATTGTTGGATGTGACCTTTGATGGAGTGCACATCCTCAACAAAGATATCGTTTCGTCCAAGCCACACATATTGGTTAACCTGAAAGATGAAAGCCGGTTTATGGCGCTTGCTGATACATCGTTGATCAAAGTGCAGGTTCGTTTCCCTGATGGTTCGCTGCATAACTACAATTTTGGGGATTCTATGAAGTTTACACCTGCAAACCTTGCCAGTGGAAATAATACAGCAACAATTGACTTTTTACCATGGTTCCCCGAAGAAGGGGAATATGAACTGATCGTTTCGGGTAAAGACGTGGTTGGTAATACAGCAGGAAAGCTGGATTATCATGTGACATTTACAGTCATTTCAAAATCAATGATCAGTAATTTGCTTAATTACCCCAATCCATTCAGTACATCTACTGCATTTGTATTTTATATTACCGGCAGCGAAGTGCCGCAAAATATCAGGATACAGGTGTTGACCATAACCGGAAAAGTGGTAAGGGAAATAACAACCGATGAATTGGGACCATTACATGTGGGCAGGAATATTACAGAATTTAAATGGGATGGTACCGACACCTACGGTAATAAATTAGCCAATGGAGTTTATTTGTACAGGGTATTAACCAACCTGAACGGAAAATCATTGGAGAAGTTTAGCGGAAACGGGGCTGATAAAACAGACAAGTTCTTTACCAAGGGATATGGCAAGATGGTTATACTGAGGTAAAGAGTTTAAATAAATGTAAAAAAGGGTAAGTTCAATTTCGAACTTACCCTTTTATTTTTTCTGATAAATGCCAAACATGAAATCTGAATATTTCTTACCGGCTATATAATTATCTTCTGTTTTAAAAAGGCGCTGAAGCGTAGTAACTGCTTCGGGATCATCCGATAAAAAATTATGGGCAATATCTTTAAGCACAAAATGTAAAATATCGCCGCCCATCTTTTTTTCTTCAATAACATTAAACTGCCCGTTTAAACATTGCATAATAGCCGAAGAATTGCAGGCTTCAGAGGGATCTGCTATATACATTCTCAATAAACCAGGCTCGTAAATTGTTTTTTTAATGCGGCTTGAGTTTAGCCTGGACCTTAGGTTTAGGGGAATACTATTAAGTATTTTGTTTAAAAGGTCTTTTCTTTCTTTACCAAACTGGAATTTGTCCGGCCCGGCGTATTCATTTATTATTACCAGGCCTTTATCTGCAAGCATATTGTTGGTTTTTGCAAGTATGGCAGGTATATTCTTAAAATGGTGCAGGCTTGAATGAAACAGGATTACATCAAAGGGTTCTTTTGGAACAAACTTTTCAAAAGAAGCGTTCTCAAAGATTACATGCTTCAAATTAAGTTCTACAGCTTTTTGCCTGGCAACAAGCAATGGAGCTTCTGCAATATCAATGGCCCTGATGCTTGCTATATTATGGTTCTTTGAAAATGTAATTTCATGATCACCTTCTCCACAACCAACTGAGAGCATAGCAATATTTCTCTTATCATTGAGGTATTTGGTTGATATATAATTCTCGTATTCCAGGTCTTCATTGCCGGTGATGAGTTTGTTCCATCTTTTTCTCACTGCTTCAATGATCCACCAGTTGGAAGAGTTGTTATGTACATCATTCCATGTATTTTTCGTTCGGCTTGCTGCATTCAGTGAGATCTTTCCTGCAATAAATTTTATACCTCTGCCTTTGATTTTATAAAACAGATCAGTAAAATCTCCTGGCGAAATAAATCCCATCAATAAAGCTTTTTAATAGCAAACTGAAATTAAGGATATATTTGCACTTGAATAAAAACCAAACTGGTTAGCAAAGTATAACAACAAAGTATGGCTAAAATAGCTATCAATATAGCGACAGGAAGTTTACAGCAGGAAGAAATAATTGTGGGGATTGATCTGGGGACAACCAATAGTCTTGTTGCCATTATTCATCCTGAAAGTAAAAAACCTGTTGCCCTTAAAGAGCATGGCAGAAATTCTCTAGTGCCTTCAGTCATTCACTTTGGTAATGGAGGAACTGTTTCGGTAGGTGAGGAAGCGAAGGAATTCCTGCTCACTGACCCTGCCAATACCATATTTTCTGCTAAACGTTTGATGGGTAAAACCTATAATGACGTAAAAAATAATTCAGCCTCCCTGGGCTATAAAATTATTGATGATGAAAATAAACTGGTGAAGGTTCAGGTTGGAACTACATTTTATTCACCTGTTGATTTGTCATCACTCATATTGAAAGAACTTAAAAAACAAGCTGAACACATTTTAAAAACACCGGTAACTAAGGCAGTCATCACGGTGCCTGCTTATTTTAATGATGCGCAGCGGCAGGCAACCAGAGATGCTGGTAAATTAGCCGGCCTGGATGTATTAAGGATCATTAATGAACCCACAGCAGCCAGTCTTGCTTATGGATTTGGTTTAAGTAATACGGAAAATAAAACGATTGCTGTATATGACCTTGGTGGCGGAACTTTTGATATTTCTATATTGAGGATATTCAATGGGATATTCGAAGTACTTTCTACCAATGGCGATACTTATTTAGGAGGCGATGATCTTGATGCTGCCATTGCAGATCACTGGATAAAAGAAAATAAACTGTGGGAAAGCAATAGTAAAGTAAATCACAAGCAATTGCTCCGTTTAAAAGCCGAAGAAGCAAAAAAATATTTATCCGTACATGAAGTATTTGAATCAACTTATCAAGGGAAGCCTCTTGATATAACCCGGGAGCAGTTTGAAAAGATATGTACGCCTATTATTAATAAAACAATTATTTCCTGCAGCAATGCTGTTAAAGATGCCGGGATAAAAAAATCAGAGATTGATGAAATCGTTATGGTTGGTGGAAGTACCCGTATCCCGTTGGTGAAAAAGATGGTCAGTGATTTTTTTGAGAACACAGTAAATGATAGTGTTGACCCGGATGAGGTTGTTGCGCTTGGCGCAGCAATACAAGCTGATATCCTGGCCGGGAATAAAAAAGATCTGCTCTTAGTTGATATAACGCCACTCTCATTAGGGTTAGAAACAATGGGTGGCTTAATGGATGTACTATTGCCACGCAATTCAAAAATACCAGCAAAGGCCTCCAGGCAGTACACAACCTATAAAGATGGTCAAAGCGGAATGAAGATCGCTGTTTTCCAGGGGGAAAGAGATCTTGTAAAAGATAACCGTCGCCTTTCTGAATTTAATTTGACAGGTATACCGGGCATGCCGGCTGGTTTGCCAAAAGTAGAAGTTAGTTTTTTGATAAATGCAGATGGAATACTGGTTGTGCATGCAAAAGAATTGCGAAGTGGGATAGAACAGTCTGTTGAGGTGAAACCACAATATGGATTAACTGACGAAGACGTAGAAAAAATGTTGCTCGATTCTATGCAACATGCAAAAGAGGATATGGAGAGCCGTGCCCTAACAGAAGCAAAAACTGAAGCAGAGCAGCTTTTACAAACAACAGAGAAATTCATTCATAAGAATTTTCAGGAGCTGACTGAGAAAGAAATTACGGAAACCTCACTGGCTATTCAGGCATTACAGTTATCGCTTGATATGAATGATAAGAACCTGATACAAACAAAGACCGAAGAACTTAATAATATTTCCAGGCCCTATGCAGAAAGGCTGATGGATGCAGCAGTAAGTAGTGCCATGAGCGGAAAAAAGATCTGACAGCAAAATGAACAACCGCCCTGCTACATATTATTATCCTCAGTTGGACGGTCTTAGGGGGGTTGCATTTTTATGTGTATTTTTTTTACATGCTTACCACCCCAGTTTTAGCGACAATTTGCTCGGTGAGTATTTTCAGTTCCTCTATTCCAGTCTGGCATTGTCGATAGATACATTCTTTGTGTATTCTTCTTTTCTGCTCACGCTGCTGGGTATGAGGGAATATGAAAAAAACGGCGATTTTTCGTTTATCAATTTCTTTTTAAGAAGAACTTTCAGGATATGGCCACTGTATTATTTTTTAATGCTTTTATGTTTCGTCATAGTTCCATTTGTAGCAAAGCAAGCCGGGGTTGATGTTTCGTTGCCACCGGCTAAATACTATTTGTTCTTTGTGTCTAATTACTATTCCGGAGCACATGTTTTCATGCTTCAGTTTTTATGGACCTTGTCGGTAGAAGAGCAGTTTTATTTAGTGTGGGGAATAGTGTTGATGAAATTCCAGAACCATTTTAAAATTGTTATTGCACTTTTCATTTTAATAAGTATTGGGTTTACGGTGTATTCAACTTTCAGCCATTTGCCAAACTTCAATAACACGCTGTCTTATTTATTCGACTTCTCGGCTGGAGCCCTTGCTGCCATAGCCCTGCACAGGAAAAATAAGATCGTCACTTTCTTTCAAACGATATCAAAAATTCAATCTTATACTTTTATCATTATAATCCCCGTTGTTATAAGTTTTTCGTTTTTTATGATCATTGGTGCAGTTGGGGGAGTTTATCAGTTGCTGTTGCAGGATTTGTACAGGTATTTTTTTGTAGTGTACATAACACTCTTAATTATTGAGCAGTTAGTAAATGAAAAAACAATATTGAAATTGGGGAAAAGCAGGATTCTGGTATATACTGGTAAAATTTGCTATGGTATGTACTGCTTTCATGGAGTGGTGCTCACTTTTGGGTTTTATATACTGGATGAACTACCCTCCATGAAATATTCTTTAGTTAATGCTTTTATATTGCTGGCGGCAACTTATCTGGTTGCAACATTGAGTTATCAATACCTCGAAAAACCTTTCTTAAAGCTGAAAGACAAATTAAGAAGAGTTTAAGTTTCAAAAAACCGCACTACATATTTACCGAGTATGTCGAACTCGACATTTGCTGTGCTGCCTGGTGTAACATCTCTTATGTTAGTATGCTGGTAAGTGTAAGGTACAATGCCAACACAGAAGGTGTTTTTAGAAACATTGTATGCTGTTAAACTGATGCCATTTATACAAACTGAGCCCTTTTCAATAATTAACTTTGCAAATTTCTCATCAAACTTGAATTGGTATTCCCAACTGCCTTCATTAGCTTTTGATCCAGTGCAGTCTACAACACAATCTACATGCCCCTGTACAATGTGCCCATCCAGCCTGCCATTCAGGGGTAAGCACCTTTCAAGGTTAATGGAGGTGCCCTTTTTCCAGTTATCCAAATTGGTCTTTGAAAGCGTTTCCTCAATGGCTGTAACCCGGTGCATATTATTCCTGATCTCCTCAACTGTAAGACAAACTCCGTTATGACTCACGCTTTGGTCTACCTTAAGTTCATTTGCCAGGGAGGAAGTGATCCAGAAGGCTTTATTGGTTCCATTGCTAATAATTTCCTCAACAACACCCGTTTTTTCAATTATTCCTGTAAACATTGTTCAAATTTCGGAATTTGTTCATAAGAATTCGATTTTTTAAATATTTCTATTATCTTTGCGTCCCGATAAACCTCGGGATTAAAATCACCTAAAGGAGGTATATAATTTATGTTAATCATTGATTCTAAAGATTGCGAAAACATTGACAAGGCCCTCAAAAAGTATAAAAAGAAATTTGAGAAAAGCAAGGTATTGTTGCAATTAAGAGAAAGGCAGGCTTTTACCAAGCCTTCTGTGCGTCGCCGCAAGGAAGTGCTTAAAGCGGTTTACAGGGAGCAGGTTACCGCTGGAAAATTCGACTAAGATTATTTAAATCAGCAATATATTAAACTGATATCCGGTTATCATAACTTTGGATATCAGTTTTTTTATGCCCCAACCCATTGAACAAACCATAAATGACTTCCTGGACTACCTGAAATTTCAGAAAAGGTATTCTCAACATACGGTCATATCATATCAAAATGACCTCAATTCTTTCTTCGGTTTTCTGCAGCAGCAGTTTGGCGATATCCCCCTGGGAGATATAAAAGCAACTTTTGTAAGATCTTGGCTTGCTGAGCTTAAAGAGCAGGGCATGGAATCAAAGAGTATTAATCGCAAGATATCTGCACTCAAATCTTTTTTTAAATACCAGTTGATCAGGGAAAGCATTCTGGTGAGCCCAATGGCTACCATAATATCCCCCAAAGTCAGCAAACGGTTACCCCAGTTTGTAGATAAAGATGCAATGGTAACATTGTTTCAGCATGTTGAATTTCCTAATACCTGGGACGGTAAAACACAACGACTTTTAATGGAGCTCTTTTACAATACCGGGATACGCCAGGCTGAATTGGTTGGTTTAAAAGAAAAGCACATTTCAAAAAGTAATAGTTCTATCAGGGTTTTAGGGAAGGGGAATAAAGAAAGAGTGATTCCAGTTAGTTCTCAATTGATGAACCAGATGCAGGATTACATGCTTGAAAAAAAGAAAATCTTTGGAACAAGCGATGATGTGTTTTTACTGGTCAGCGCTAAGGGGAATAAATTGGGCCCTAAGTACGTATATAATACGGTTAACAAATACCTTAGCCTGGTTACTACAATCGACAAGAAAAGCCCCCATGTTTTGCGGCACACCTTTGCTACACATTTGATGAATAGCGGCGCCGATTTAAATGCGGTGAAAGAACTACTTGGTCATAGCAGCCTGGCTGCCACTCAGATATACACACACAATACCATTGAAAAACTGAAGGATATCCATAAAAAAACCCATCCAAAGGCATAACCCTCCTTGCCGGGAAATGCGTAAATTTCCTGTCGCTAAAGTCGTTTAAAATTAACAGAAATGATGTGAAAATTATTTTGAAAAACAGGTTTTATAAATTAATTTCATTTAGCAAATAAACCCTATTACCAACCACCAAAAAATTGCCTATGGCCAATCCCCAACTTAGTTCTTTCACATTATTTTTCACAGTTTAAAAATAGACGGTATGAACGTAAACATTCAGACAGTGCACTTTGATGCAGACACCAAATTGGTATCATATATCGAGAAAAAAGTTTCTAAACTATCACAGTATCACGACAGGATAACCAAGGTGGATGTATATTTGAAGCTGGATAATATAGTGCACAACATTAAGGACAAAGTAGCAGAAATTAAGGTACTCATTCCCAGACATGAATTTTTTGTGAAACAATCCTCTAAATCATTTGAAGAAAGTTTTGACAGTGCATTAGATTCAGTAATCACACAGATCAAAAGAAAAAAAGAGAAAAAAGCGGCATAAGTAACCCGCTTAAAAATATCCAGCCCCCGGCATGCCGGGGGCTTTTTTAATTTCGGTTATTCACATTTTACCAATCCATATAAAAAAATCTATTTCAAAGTTTTTGTATTAATCATTTTCTCTTACCTTTGCCTTCCCAAAAAATGGGCTGGTTTTGTATTGGCCCTATTTTTTGAAAATCAGTTCTTTAAGGATATGCCGAAGTAACTCAGTTGGCAGAGCATTACCCGATTTAATATTGGGAAAGCCGCTGGTTGAATTCATTTGGATAGATAAAACGCCGAAATAGCTCAGTTGGTAGAGCAACTGATTTGTAATCAGTAGGTCGCTGGTTCGACTCCAGTTTTCGGCTCAGTTAGGTTTTGGGCAGATGGCCGAGCGGTTAAAGGCGACAGACTGTAAATCTGTTCACGTAAGTGTACGTAGGTTCGAACCCTACTCTGCCCACAGTTCTTTTACAGGTTTAAATGGTTTAAGTTTGGCTTAACCGCCTTAAACCGTGGATGATAAACAAGCGGAAGTAGCTCATTTGGTAGAGCGATAGCCTTCCAAGCTATAGGTGGCCAGTTCGAGCCTGGTCTTCCGCTCATTTTCTGCCTGCTGCGGCAGATTGGTTAAGCCGTGGTAGCTCAGGGGTAGAGCACTTCCTTGGTAGGGAAGGGGTCGTGAGTTCGATTCTCACCTATGGCTCTGAATTTTTAAACAACTAATTCTGTTTGTACAGGATAAGCAATAAAAGTCGATGGTTTCAGACTCTAAAACGATAACCAATTTCAAAACAAACAATAAAAATATAAACAATGGCAAAAGAATCTTTCAAAAGGGATAAACCCCATTTAAACGTTGGTACTATCGGTCACGTGGATCATGGTAAAACAACACTTACAGCCGCTATAACCGATGTTTTGTCAAAAAAAGGTTTGGCGGAGAAAAAAAATTATGATGATATCGATGGTGCTCCAGAAGAAAAAGAAAGGGGTATTACGATCAATACAGCTCACGTTGAGTATGCAACGGCAACACGCCATTATGCACACGTAGACTGTCCAGGTCACGCTGACTATGTGAAGAACATGATCACTGGTGCTGCACAAATGGATGGTGCAATTCTTGTAGTTGCTGCAACAGACGGCCCTATGCCTCAAACTAAAGAACACATCTTGTTGGCACGCCAGGTAGGTGTACCTCAGATCGTTGTTTTTATGAATAAAGTTGACCTCGTTGACGATCCTGAATTACTGGAATTGGTTGAAATGGAGATTCGTGAGTTGTTAACTTCTTACGGTTTCGATGGCGACAAGACTCCAATCATCCAGGGTTCTGCAACAGGAGCTTTGGCTGGCGAGGCAAAATGGGTTGCTAAAATCGACGAATTAATGGATGCTGTTGACAGCTATATCCCATTACCTCCACGCCTTGTTGATCAGCCATTCCTGATGTCTGTAGAGGACGTGTTCTCTATTACAGGTCGTGGTACAGTTGCTACAGGTCGTATTGAAAGGGGACGTATCAAAGTTGGTGAAGCAATTGAGATCGTTGGTCTTCAGGAAAAGCCTTTGGCTACAACTTGTACTGGCGTTGAAATGTTCAAGAAATTACTGGATGAAGGAGAAGCTGGAGATAATGCAGGTCTTTTATTACGCGGTATTGAAAAAACTCAGATCCGCCGTGGTATGGTTCTTTGCAAACCAGGTTCTATTACTCCACACACCGAGTTCAAAGGAGAGGTTTACGTATTAAGCAAAGAAGAAGGTGGACGTCACACACCATTCTTTAACAAATATCGTCCTCAATTCTATTTCCGTACTACAGACGTAACCGGAGAAGTTACTTTGGCTGCAGGAACTGAAATGGTTATGCCTGGTGACAACACCAACTTAACTGTAGCATTGATCCAACCAATCGCAATGGAAAAAGGTTTGAAATTTGCGATTCGAGAAGGTGGCCGTACAGTAGGTGCAGGTCAGGTAACTGAAATTATGAAGTAAAACTGCCTCCCCAACTCCTCTTCTGGAGGGGCTATGGAAGCCTAAAATAAAACAAAGTACCTTTGGTAATCGTACCTTTGGTACTTTGTTATTTTAAAAGTTCTTTAATTAATTATACTCCTTAAGCCCCTCTCCTCTGGAGGGGTTAGGGAGGATTTACGGGCATGGTGCAACGGTAGCATACGGGTCTCCAAAACCTTTGATCTGGGTTCGAATCCTAGTGCCCGTGCAAATAAAGGTTGCAACGGTTCAATGTTTAAGGTTTAACATTGATCAAACCTGGATATTAAACCTTAAACGCTTTAAACAAAACAAGTATGAACAAGTTTTCTGCATATCTGAAAGACTCTTATAAAGAATTAGTGCACAAAGTAAGTTGGCCAAACTGGGATCAGTTGCAGCAATCAACAATGATCGTTTTAGGGTCTACTTTAATGATCACTGCTGTAGTTTGGGTTATGGATTTTGCATCCAATAACACCATGAAATTTATTTACTCGTTATTCAAATAATTATGGAAGCAACAACACCAATTGTAGAAAAGACTGAAAAAGCCGAGAAGGAAAGTAAATGGTATGTGCTGCGTGTAGTTAGCGGTAAAGAGCGTAAAATAAAGGAATATCTTGATAAGGATATTGTACGCAATGGCTGGAACAATATAGTAAAGCAGGTTTTTCTGCCTGTGGAAAAAGTATATAAAGTGGCTAATGGCAAAAAAGTGATGAGGGAGAGAAATTTCTATCCTGGTTATATCATGATAGAAGTAGCTGATGGAAAACTAAGCGATGATATGATACAGGCGATGAGTAACATCAGTAATGTAATGCATTTTCTTACAGATGGCAAAGGATCAAAGGGAAATATTATTTCTTTGCGTAAAGCAGAAGTAAACAAGATGCTGGGTAAAGTAGATGAGATGAGTGATGTAGGCGGAATGACCATGAGTGAGCCATTTATCATTGGCGAAACCATTAAGATCATCGACGGACCATTCAACGACTTCAATGGAGTTATTGAGGAAGTGAATGATGAAAAGAAGAAACTGAAGGTTCAGGTTAAAATATTCGGAAGAGCTACCCCGGTAGAACTAAGCTATATGCAGGTAGAAAAAATAGTTTAAATTGTAAAGCCACTTTAGTGGCTTTTTTACTTATAAATTTAAAAAGATGAAAAAAATATTAGCAATTATCCCGGTTTTGTTTCTTGGTTTTAGCTTATTGGCGCAGCCGCCCAAAGGGCCTGCTAACAAAGGCATGACCTTTGGTGAAAAGATATCTGCCGAGGGAGCAATAGCAGTAAATGAATTACCAGCCCAGCTGAAGGGCACCGAACCTACAGATGTGAAAGTTATGGGTAAAGTAGTGGAAGTTTGTAAATCGGAAGGCTGTTGGTTACGTATGGAGACAGCAAGTGGTCCTATGCTTATTAAAATGAAGGACCACGCTTTCCTGGTTCCCCTGTCTATGAATGGTAAGACCATCGTAGCGGAAGGGACGGCTACTTTGAAAGAAACGTCTGTAGAAATGTTACGCCATTATGCCGAAGACGCTGGTAAAAGTAAGGAAGAGATCGCTGCTATTAAGGAGCCTAAAAAAGAGATAACCATGCAGGCAAAAGGAATTTTAGTGTTATAATCATAGTTTAAACTGATTTTATCCCCGATCATCGGGGATTTTTTTTGCTATTAAGCCAAAATTGGAAATATTTTCCTTAACTTTGCCGCCCCAAATAGTTCTTTTTATGCGTCGAAGCCTTGGCGAAGGCGCATTACAGACATTATTGACTTGGGAGTTCTGGTAAAATGCCCGGACGCTATCACCAAAAAATGTAAAAAAATGGCAAAAGAAATCACCGGCTATGTGAAACTCCAATGTAAAGGAGGACAAGCTAATCCGGCACCGCCAATAGGACCTGCCTTGGGTTCTAAAGGTATCAACATCATGGAGTTCTGTAAGCAATTCAATGCAAGAACCCAGGATAAACAGGGTAAAGTGCTCCCTGTAGTAATCACAGTTTATGCTGATAAGTCATTCGACTTTATCATTAAAACCCCACCCGCAGCAGTTCAATTAATGGATGCCGCCAAACTAAAAAGTGGCAGTAAAGAACCTAATCGTGTTAAAGTTGGAAAAGTTACCTGGAACCAGGTAGAAGAGATAGCCAAAGATAAAATGGCTGATCTGAACGCTTTTACCATTAACAGCGCTATGAAAATGGTGGCTGGAACGGCACGTAGCATGGGTTTAACTGTTGAAGGTAAAGCTCCCTGGGAAAATTAATTATCAACCTTAAAAATTTGTAAGAAATGATTACGAAAAAAAGAAAAGTAGCAAATGCTAAGGTTGATACCAATAAAGCTTATTCTCTTAAGGAAGCTTCAACCTTGGTTAAAGAAGTTAACACAACAAAATTCGACAGCTCAGTTGATTTGCATATCAGGTTAGGTGTTGATCCTAAAAAAGCTGATCAGGCCATTCGTGGCACAGTTTCATTGCCGCATGGTACAGGTAAAACCAAAAAAGTATTGGTATTATGTACACCCGATAAAGAAGCCGAAGCAAAAGCTGCAGGTGCTGACTTTGTTGGATTGGAAGAATTCATTACCAAAATTGAAGGTGGCTGGACAGATGTTGATGTGATTGTTGCCACCCCATCTGTAATGCCTAAGATCGGTAAACTGGGTAAAGTATTAGGCCCTCGTAACCTGATGCCTAATCCTAAAACCGGAACAGTTACTAATGATGTAACTGGTGCTATCAATGACTTGAAAGGTGGTAAAATTGCTTTTAAAGTAGATAAAGTGGGAATCATCCACGCATCTATCGGAAGAGTAAGTTTTGCATCTGAAAAGATTGCTGAAAACAGCCAGGAGCTTATTAATGCTATTATGAAACTGAAGCCATCGTCATCTAAGGGTACCTACCTGAAAGGTGTTAGCATGGCCAGCACAATGAGCCCGGGTATTGCAATTGACACAAAATCTGTTCAAAACTAGTATCAGCTCAACAGCTTGATGCACAAAAATATTTGTTATGACAAAACAGGAAAAGAACGAAGTGATTGAACTGCTTAAAGGCAAGTTCTCTCAATACAATAACTTCTACATTACCGATACTGAAAGCTTAACCGTAGACCAGGTAAATAAGCTACGTGGGCATTGTTTTAATAAGCAGGTAGAAATGAAAGTTGCCAAGAATACGCTTATCAAAAAGGCATTAGAAAGCCTGGATGCTGAAAAATACAGTGGAGTGTATGATTCTCTGCACAAGGTAACTGCTTTGATGTTCAGCGAAAACCCCAAAGCTCCGGCTGTTATCATCAGTAGCTTCCGCAAAGAAACCAATATTGAAAAACCAGTATTGAAAGCTGCTTTCATCAATGGCGATGTATTTGTAGGTAATGACCAGTTGACAGCGCTGACTAAGATCAAAACCAAGAATGAACTTATTGGTGAGATTATCGGACTGTTACAATCACCAATCCAGCGTGTATTGGGTGCATTGCAAAATAAGCCGGAAACAGCAGTTGCTGAAGCTTAATATAATTGGCAATAAACAGTTAGCAAATTTGCGCATTGCCAATTGCCTATTCAAAATAAACCCAAAGCCTGAGGGAAGAAGGCAAATTTTTTTAAACTCTCCGCCGGAGACAAAACTATGAAGGCGGAAAAAATTAAACATTATGGCAGACGTAAAAGCATTAGCTGAAAATTTAGTAGGCTTAACAGTAAAAGAAGTTCAGGAATTAGCTGAATTTTTAAAAACAGAATATGGTATTGAACCAGCTGCAGCAGCAGTTGTAGTAAGTGCCGGTGGCGGCGACGGTGCCGCTGCTGCCGAAGAAAAAACATCTTTCAACGTTATCTTAAAAAGCGGTGGAGCCAACAAACTTGCTGTAGTTAAGATCGTCAAAGAATTGACAGGATTGGGCCTGAAAGAAGCGAAAGACCTGGTTGACGGAGCTCCAAAACCAGTTAAAGAAGGCGTTGACAAGGCTGCCGCTGAAGAATTGAAGGCAAAATTAACCGAAGCAGGGGCTGAGGTTGAAATTGCTTAATTAATTCATTAAAAATAGCTTTAAAGCCGGGGAGAAATTCCTGGCTTTTTCATTTTTACCCTGGGCCATAACATTTGCATGATGTTTCATTTTCAGGGGGAGGGGCTGTTAATTTGGGTAAAAAGCCAGGTTATCCACAAAAACCCTTCCAAATCCTCAAAAAATCATATTAGCTGGTCTCAAAATAGCAAATTATTCCCTACCTTTGCCCTCCTTTAATTTAGGCTTAGTGGCGCTGGTAGTTACCAAGTTCCGATGTTAAAGGATCTTCTGCACATTTAAACGTCTTAATTACAATATGTCTGCAACTAAAACAAACGCTGCTAAACGTATCAATTTCGGAAAAGTTGAACTTTTAGCAGAGACTCCCGATTTGCTGGGAATCCAGATCCAATCATTTAAAGATTTCTTCCAGTTACAAACTACTCCCGACAAACGTAATGTGGAGGGCTTGTTCCGTGTGTTCAAGGAAAATTTTCCTATTACCGATACACGTAACATTTTCGTACTGGAATTTCTGGATTATTTCGTAGATCCTCCAAGGTATACTATTGAAGAGTGTATTGAAAGAGGCCTTACTTATGCCGTTCCCTTAAAAGCGAAATTGCGGTTGAGTTGTAATGATGAAGAACACGTTGACTTCCAGACAATCGTTCAGGATGTGTTCTTGGGTAATATTCCTTACATGACACCACGTGGTACATTTGTTATCAATGGTGCAGAAAGGGTAGTGGTTAGCCAGTTACATCGTTCACCAGGTGTATTCTTTGGCCAGTCAATTCATCCAAATGGTACAAAAATTTATTCTGCAAGGGTAATTCCGTTTAAAGGAGCGTGGATGGAATTTGCAACAGATATCAATAACGTGATGTTTGCTTATATCGACCGCAAGAAAAAATTCCCGGTTACTACTTTGTTACGTTCTATCGGTTTTGAAACTGATAAAGACATACTTGAATTGTTTGGGATGGCCGATGAAGTTAAGGCTGATAAGAAAAGCCTGGAAAAATGCATCGGCAAGCGATTGGCTGCACGTGTACTGCGTACCTGGGTAGAGGATTTTGTTGATGAAGATACTGGTGAAGTGGTTTCTATTGAAAGAAATGAGATTGTGTTGGAAAGGGATAGCGTATTAGATGAGTCTAACATCGCAATGA
Source organism: Ferruginibacter sp. (assembly GCA_044222465.1). Taxonomy (GTDB): domain Bacteria; phylum Bacteroidota; class Bacteroidia; order Chitinophagales; family Chitinophagaceae; genus Ferruginibacter. The sequence continues at coordinate 11,974 of JBGANE010000027.1, read as the reverse complement.
TCCTTGAAATGGATGTGAAGAGTGTATTTATCCAAAAAGAAGAAGTAAGCGGTGATTATGCTATCATCTACAATACACTGAATAAAGATACTTCTAACAGTGAGTTGGAAGCGGTGCAGCACATCTATAAGCAATTACGTGGCGCTGACGCTCCGGATGATGAAACAGCTCGTGGTATCATAGATAAGTTGTTCTTCAGTGATAAGCGTTACGATCTTGGCGAAGTTGGTCGTTATAAAATTAACCGGCGTCTTGGACTTAACTTTCCTATCACTAAAAAAGTACTGACTAAAGATGACATCATCGCCATCATTAAAACATTGGTGTTATTAACCAATGGCAAGAGTGAGGTAGATGATATTGATCACCTGAGCAATCGTCGTGTACGTACTGTAGGGGAACAATTATATGCACAATTTGGTGTTGGTCTTGCACGTATGGCACGTACCATTCGTGAAAGAATGAACGTTCGTGATAACGAGGTATTCACCCCGGTTGACCTTATCAATGCAAGGACTTTGTCTTCTGTGATCAATTCCTTCTTCGGTACATCACAGTTGTCACAATTTTTAGATCAAACTAATCCGCTGAGTGAGATTACACACAAACGTCGTATCTCAGCACTCGGACCCGGTGGTTTGAGTCGTGAGAGAGCAGGTTTCGAGGTTCGTGACGTTCACTACTCTCACTACGGCCGTCTTTGTACAATTGAAACTCCTGAGGGACCAAATATTGGGTTGATATCTACACTTTGTGTGCATGCCAAGATCAATGATATGGGTTTTATTGAAACGCCTTATCATAAAGTAACAGACGGAAAGGCCGATATGAAGAAGATCACTTTCCTGAGTGCAGAAGAAGAAGATACAGCAAAGATCGCACAGGCAAATATTGAAATGGATGCTAAAGGAAACTTTGTTGATGACAGAATTAAAAGTCGTCAAACGGGTGATTTTCCTATTCTTGATAAAACAGAAGTGGAATACATGGATGTGGCGCCAAACCAGATTGTTGGTTTAAGTGCTTCGCTGATTCCGTTTCTTGAACATGATGATGCCAACCGTGCGCTGATGGGATCGAACATGCAACGCCAGGCTGTTCCATTGATCAAACCCGAAGTACCTATCGTTGGTACAGGTTTGGAAGCAAAAGCAGCACGTGATGCAAGGATCCAGATCCATGCTGATGGTGATGGCGTGGTTGAGTTTGTTGATGCCAATGAAATTCATGTTCGTTATAAGAGAAATGAAACACAACAACTGGTAAGCTTTGATGAAGATCTTATCATTTATAAGCTAACAAAATTTGTCCGTACCAACCAGGAAACATGTATTAACCTGCGCCCTGCGGTTGTGAAAGGACAAAAAGTTAGTGAAGGCGATTTCTTAACTGAAGGTTATGCAACCAAAGGTGGTGAAATTGCGCTGGGTAGGAATATGAAAGTTGCTTTCATGCCATGGAAGGGTTACAATTTCGAGGATGCGATTGTTATCAGTGAGAAAGTAGTGAAAGAAGACCTGTTTACCTCTATTCATATTTCTGAGTTTGAGATTGAAGTACGTGATACCAAACTGGGTGAAGAAGAATTGACACCGGATATTCCGAACGTAAGTGAGGAAGCGACCAAAGACCTTGATCAGAATGGTATCATCCGTATTGGCGCACATGTTAAGGAAGGTGATATCATCATTGGTAAAATAACTCCAAAAGGTGAAAGCGACCCAACTCCTGAAGAAAAGTTGTTACGTGCCATCTTTGGTGATAAAGCCGGTGATGCAAAAGATGCTTCATTGAAAGCTCCAAGCGGAACAGAAGGTGTTATCATCGATAAAAAATTATTCCAGAGGGCTAAGAAAGATAAGAACGCTAAAGTAAGAGAGAAGGCTCAGCTTGACAAGATAGAAAAGACACATGAGAAGAACGAAGCAGACCTGATGGAGTTACTCATCAATAAACTGCAGACCCTGCTTAAGGATAAGACAAGCGCAGGTGTAAGCAACAACTTCGGAGAGGTGTTGATCGGTAAAGGAGCAAAATTCAATTCAAAGAACCTTGCTAACATCGATTACCAGAACGTAAATCCATTGGGATGGTGCGGTGAAGCCAAAACGGATGAATTGATCAATATCCTGTTGCACAACTTCAACATTAAGTTCAACGAAGAATTAGGAAGATATAAGAGGGAGAAATTCAACATCAGTATTGGTGATGAATTACCTGCAGGAGTATTGAAGCTTGCAAAAGTGTATATGGCTGTTAAGCGTAAGCTGAAGGTGGGAGATAAGATGGCTGGTCGTCACGGTAACAAAGGGATTGTTGCCAAGATCGTTCGCCAGGAAGATATGCCGTTCCTTGAAGACGGAACTCCTGTTGATATTGTACTGAACCCACTCGGTGTACCAAGCCGTATGAACCTGGGACAGATATATGAAACAGTTCTTGGATGGGCTGGTGAAAAACTGAATGTTCGTTTCGCTACACCAATCTTCGACGGAGCAAGTGTTGCTGAGATTGATGAGAACATCACCAAAGCAGGATTACCTAAGTTCGGACACACATATTTATATGATGGTGAAACCGGCGAACGTTTCGATCAGAAAGCAACTGTTGGTATCATCTACATCATTAAGCTTCACCACATGGTGGATGATAAAATGCATGCCCGTTCTATCGGACCATATAGTCTTATTACCCAACAACCGCTTGGTGGTAAAGCACAATTCGGTGGCCAGAGGTTCGGTGAGATGGAAGTATGGGCACTGGAAGCGTATGGTGCATCAAACATTTTGCAGGAGTTGTTAACGCTTAAGTCTGATGATATCATCGGAAGGGCTAAAACTTACGAAGCAATTGTAAAAGGCGACAACATTCCAAGAGCCGGTATCCCTGAATCATTCAATGTATTGGTTCATGAGTTACGTGGTTTAGGTTTGGATCTGAAATTCGATTAAAGCTTCAGTCCCTCAGGAAGAGGGAACGAGGTTGAGGAATTCTTAATTCTTAATTCTTAATTTTTAATTACAATATGGCATTCAAAAAAGAAAACCGCCCAAGGCCAACATTTTCTCAAATAACAATTGGTTTGGCTTCGCCGGACAGCATTTTGGAAAAAAGCTATGGTGAAGTTTTAAAGCCCGAAACAATTAACTATCGTACTTACAAACCTGAACGTGATGGCTTGTTCTGCGAAAGGATATTCGGGCCTGTAAAGGATTATGAGTGTGCCTGCGGAAAATATAAACGTATCCGTTATAAGGGTATCGTGTGCGACCGTTGCGGTGTGGAAGTAACAGAAAAGAAAGTTCGTCGTGAAAGAATGGGCCACATCAAACTGGTAGTGCCTGTTGTTCACATCTGGTATTTCAAATCATTGCCTAATAAGATTGGTTATTTATTAGGGATGAGCTCTAAGAAATTAGAGAGCATTGTTTATTACGAACGTTTTGTGGTAATTCAATCAGGTATTCGTGCTGATAAGGGTCAGAATTATGGAGACCTTTTGACTGAAGAAGAATACTTAGACATATTAGATACACTGCCGAAAGATAACCAGCACTTGCCTGACGAAGATCCAAACAAGTTCATCGCCAAGATGGGTGCCGAAGCAGTACATGATATGTTGCAGCGTATCAACCTGGATCAGTTAAGCTTCGACCTGCGTAATGCTGCTGCAAACGAAACATCTCAGCAACGTAAGGCTGATGCCTTAAAGCGTTTGAGTGTGGTAGAAAGCTTCCGTGATGCAAATACAAGGATCAATAATCGTCCTGAGTGGATGGTAATGCAATATATCCCGGTTATTCCACCGGAATTACGTCCGCTCGTTCCTTTGGATGGTGGCCGTTTCGCATCATCTGATCTGAATGATCTTTATCGTCGTGTTATTATCCGTAACAACCGTTTGAAAAGGTTGTTGGAAATTAAAGCTCCTGAAGTTATCCTGCGTAACGAAAAGCGTATGCTGCAGGAAGCGATTGATAGCTTATTTGATAACAGCCGTAAATCAAATGCCGTAAAAGCAGAGGGTGGACGTGCTTTGAAATCATTAAGTGATGTATTGAAAGGTAAACAAGGACGTTTCCGTCAGAACCTGTTGGGTAAACGTGTTGACTACTCTGGTCGTTCGGTTATCGTTGTAGGCCCCGAATTGAAAATGCATGAGTGTGGCCTTCCAAAAGATATGGCTGCTGAACTGTTCAAACCATTCATTATCCGCAAGCTCATTGAAAGAGGTATTGTAAAGACTGTAAAGAGTGCCCGTAAGCTGGTTGATAAAAAAGAAGCCATCATCTGGGACATTCTTGAAAATATATTGAAAGGGCATCCGGTTTTGTTGAACAGGGCCCCAACACTTCACCGTCTTTCTATCCAGGCTTTCCAGCCTAAACTGATTGAGGGTAAGGCGATACAACTGCACCCGTTGGTAACAACAGCCTTCAACGCCGACTTTGATGGTGACCAGATGGCGGTACACGTGCCTTTGAGCAGCGCTGCTGTTTTGGAAGCCCAGTTATTGATGCTTTCTTCTCACAACATTTTAAACCCACAGAATGGTACACCAATCACCCTTCCTTCACAGGACATGGTACTTGGATTGTATTATATCACCAAGGGTAAAAAATCAACAGCTGAAGAAAAAGTAAAGGGCGAAGGGAAAGCTTTTTATTCTGCAGAAGAGGTGATCATCGCTTTTAATGAGAAGATGATCGATCTTCATGCCAATATAAAAGTTAAGACCGATGTACGCAGTGCAGATGGCACCTTAACCAAAAAACTTATAGATACAACTGTTGGCCGTGTTATATTCAACCAACACGTTCCAAAGGGTGTTGGATTCATCAATGCGCTTTTAACTAAAAAAGCATTGCGTGAAATTATCGGTGATATTATTAAATGGACCAGTGTTCCTATCACAGCAAAATTCCTGGATGATATTAAAACATTAGGATACCGCATGGCATTCCGTGGCGGATTGTCATTTAATATCAATGACCTGATCATTCCGGAAATTAAACAAACACTGATAGAGAATGCTCAGGCTGAAGTTGATGAAGTGTGGGAGAACTATAACATGGGACTCATCACCAACAACGAACGTTATAACCAGATCATTGATATCTGGAGCCGTGTGGATACTAAAGTAACAGAAACGCTGATACATGAACTGGCGACCAATAAACAGGGTTTCAATTCTGTTTATATGATGCTTGATTCAGGAGCCCGTGGTAGCAAGCAGCAGATCAAGCAGCTTGCCGGTTTAAGAGGATTGATGGCTAAGCCACGTAAATCAGGTTCATCAGGAAGTGAGATCATCGAAAACCCGATCCTTGCCAATTTTAAAGATGGGCTAAGTGTATTGGAATACTTCATCTCTACGCATGGTGCCCGTAAAGGCCTTGCCGATACGGCGCTTAAGACAGCGGATGCCGGTTACCTCACCCGTCGTTTGGTTGACGTTAGCCAGGACGTGGTTATTAATGAAGAGGATTGCGGAACCTTACGTGGTATTGCAACATCAGCATTAAAAGATAATGAAGATATAATTGAGCCATTAAGCGACAGAATTGAAGGACGTACATCATTACATGATATTTTTCACCCGGTTACTGAAGAGTTATTGATAAATGCAGGTGAAGAGATAAGCGCTGAAATGTCAAAGATCATTGAAGAAGCAGGAATTGAAACCGTTGAAATACGTTCAGTACTTACCTGCGAAAGCAAGCGTGGAGTTTGTGTAAGGTGCTATGGCCGCAACCTGGCATCGGGCATGTTGGCACAACGTGGCGATGCAGTAGGCATCATTGCTGCACAGTCTATCGGTGAACCAGGTACACAGCTTACCCTGCGTACTTTCCACGTGGGTGGTGTGGCTGGATCTGCTTCGGTAGAATCTTCATTGCCTGCCAAGTTTGACGGAACATTGCAGTTTGATGGTCTGCGTACTGTATCAACTGAAAATAACGACGGGAAAAAAACACATGTGGTTATCGGTCGTACCGGTGAGATCAGGAATATAGATGTGAAATCTGACCGTTTACTCAACAGTATGCACATTCCTTATGGAGCTATGCTGAATGTAAAGGACGGACAGAAAGTAAGCAAAGGCGATATTATATGTACATGGGATCCATTTAACAACGTAATAGTAGCCGAAGTAAACGGTACCATTCATTTTGAAAGTTTGATTGAAGGCGTTACTTACCGTGATGAAGCAGATGAACAAACCGGTCACCGTGAAAAAGTGGTTATTGAAACAAAAGATAAGACCAAGTTACCTACCATCATTGTTGCCGGAAAAGAAAAGAAAACATATAATCTGCCTGTAGGTTCACATATTGTAGTGGAAGAAGGTGATGATGTTAAGAGCGGCCAGGTGTTGGTGAAAATTCCAAGAGTATTGAGCAAGCTGAAAGATATTACCGGTGGTCTGCCACGTGTAACAGAATTGTTTGAAGCAAGGAACCCAAGCAACCCGGCGGTGGTTTGTGAGATTGACGGTGTGGTAACATTCGGTGCTATCAAACGTGGTAACAGGGAGATCATCGTAGAAGCTAAAGACGGTGTGGTGAAGAAATACCTGGTTCCATTGAGTCGCCAGATCCTGGTTCAGGATGGTGACTTTGTAAAAGCCGGGGCTGCACTCAGCGATGGTCAAACAGCGCCAATTGATATCCTGGCTATTAAAGGACCTTATGCGGTTCAGGAATATGTAGTTAATGAGATACAGGAAGTTTACCGCCTGCAGGGTGTGAAGATCAATGATAAACACGTTGAAGTTATTGTTCGCCAGATGATGCGTAAAGTACGTATCGAAGACGCCGGAGATACTAAATTCCTTGAAGGAGATACAGAAGACCGTTTCGACTTCAACATGGAGAACGATTTCATCTTTGATAAGAAAGTTATTACCGATGCGGGAGACAGTACTAAACTGAAATCTGGCCAGATCGTTACGTTACGTGAAGTACGTGAAGAAAATTCTGTACTGAGAAGGGCTGATAAAAAACTGGCTGAGTTCCGTGATGCAAAACCTGCAACCTCTTCCCCGTTGTTGCTGGGTATTACTAAAGCGTCATTGGGTACACATAGCTGGATATCTGCAGCATCGTTCCAGGAAACAACCAAGGTATTGAGTTCTGCAGCCATACAGGGTAAAACAGACGAAATGCTTGGCCTGAAAGAGAACGTGATCACAGGTCATCATATTCCTGCCGGAACGGGTTTACGTGAGTTTGAGAACATGATCGTAGGGAGCAAGGAAGAATACGAACTGTTGATGACCACCAAGGAAGCGATGAGCTTTGATGAAGAAGAGTAATTTTGTCATGCTGAGGTACGAAGCATCTCATTGAAAATAATAAAATACAAGGAGTAAGATTGATTTCTTACTCCTTTTTATTTAATGCATGGCTATACTTTAGTACTTATTGATCTGTTTTTCCAATGACCATACATCATTGCTGTATACAAATTCTGTTTGCCCTGCAATACCCGGCCCGCCATACTTTCCGCCGGTCATGAAAATTTTATCCTGGTAGATGCAGGCTGCAATTCCTCCTCTTGGGCTCCAGGGTGCTCTTTGTGCTGTCCATTCCCTTCCGTTATCACTTACCAGCATTTCACTTCTGAATTTTCCATTCCTGTTGCATCCCAAAAGCCATATCCTGTTATCAAAAACAATGGCTGCACCCCCAAAGATATTTTCGCCCTTCACCAGCTCTTTTGTTTCCAGTATCCAGTTAAGTCCATCGGCCGATGACCAAACATCATTGCCGATCATGTAAACCCTGTTATTAAGAATAACAAACTGGCTGCCACTCCTTTTACCGAAAGGCATGTTATCGGCCTGTTTTACCCAGTGTACAGCATCTTCCGAATTCCAGATATCTGAAAAAGAATCATTCCCATCTGTTCCGCCGATGATCCATATTTTATTGTTCAATACAAAAGGATGGTAAAAGAATCGTTTGGGAAGGTTGCTTTCTTTAGCCAGTACAGTCCATGTCCTCATGTCTTTCGTCTGGTAAATTTCCGTGCTGAGTGTAAACTTTTCAATGTTGCCTTCAAAATGCCCAATCCCCAAAATGCTGTTGTTGAACATTACATAATCAAGAAAGGCAAGATTATTAATGCTGTTGGGTAAGGAACTTTTCTCCCAACCCTTACCATTAAGGGAATACCAGTTTCCAGCTGGATGAAAGGCCCACAGCGTATCACGTACGGCGAACAATTGGAAATTATAACTCCTGGGAAATGCAGCATTACTGGTATGTTCCAGCCATTTGTACCCCGGAACCGTTTCTTCATTTATAGCATGATTTACTTCCTTTATTTCAGCTTTCAGCTGTCCGTTACAAGAAGTGATGATGTACCCGGCGGCAATAGTCAGCATAATGATAAATACCTTTTTCATAAAATTGTTTTATAAGTTGATCAATCAGTTTTTTGTTGTAGGATAATTGGCAACATTCAACCCAAGAATGATATTCCTGGTGGCCTTCAGCATTCCATCCTTCAAACTTGTTTGTAATACCCCGTTACCTCCAACAGGATTCTTCCTGTTCCTTTCTTTTTCGGGTAGCAGGGGGTCATTAGCAAAAACAAATTCATCTATCCAGTATTCATTTTTATCCTGTTCTTTAATAACAGGGTGGATGTGTTTTGGATTATTGCTGTTAGGATAGGAAGCAGGTACCAATGTGTAGAACCTGTATTCGCCCCTTGTGTTGGTTTTTACCCAGCCCCTGATATATCCATGCCTTCTTGTCCAGCCTGTTTCATCTCCTTTCTTTGCATAAATACCTTTTTGATCGGTATGATATATGTACAGAACAACGCCTGCAGCTGGCGTCTTACCGTCTGCATGATAAATTATTCCGCTGATCTCTATTTTAGGGCCGGCATCGTTAAAATCGGGTAATGTGTCTGTTTCATTCAACCTCTCAAATGCGACCGGGCACTCGTAAATGGCCTCACAACCTTCACAGGAGCCACCCACATGCTGAGACGGGTTACCCTGTTTGTTTTGATCTTTAGCCCGACCTTGCGAACAGGCACTGAAGCTGAAGAGGCTAAGCAACGCAGGAATGAGTATTGAAAATTTCATGTGTTTGATTTTATAGAACAAATTTGTACAAACAATGGGTGGGATAAAAATCATTTACACCAATTAGTACTGATACTTGACCAATGGAAAAACTGCATTTCATCACGGAAGGATTACCATTGCTGTAATGGGTATTACAAAATGGAATTTGTACTTTTATTTTGACTTATGCAAAACGCCGCTTTTTTAATAAAGTATAAACTGCACCATTTTATTTTCTGGATGCTCATATTGGGGCTATGGTATTTTTTACGTTACGAAGATTATACCCTGCAGGCAACCGCATTTAAAGTTACCCTCATTAAAGTGGCTGATCTTGCCCTGATGGTGTATATCACCAATTACCTTCTTATTCCCTGGCTACTATATAAAAGGCGTTACCTGCTGTTCGCCCTCTGCTTCATCGGTTTGATAGTAACAAGCAGCATCATTAAGATGCACATACTTGGCCGGGTTATCAACAACCCGGCCCTGCTGGATTTTTCAGGAAACTGGAAGGCCAGGATTTACGATAACATCATTCCGCATTTTTTCCTGGTTATTTCAGGCGCAGCAGTTAAACTGATGATGGATTACACCCGTATGCAGCAACGAATGGTGGAAATGGCTAAGGAAAAAGCCGAGGCTGAACTGAATTTCCTGAAGTCGCAGATAAACCCTCATTTCCTTTTCAACTCACTTAATTCAGTCTATTTTCTTATTGATAAGAATAATGCTGATGCAAGAGGGGCTTTGCACAAATTCTCCGGGATGCTGCGCTACCAGTTGTATGAAATGAATGGCGATAAAGTACCTGTTGAAAAAGAGATTGATTACCTGAAAGATTACATAGACCTGCAGAAATTAAGGAAGGATGAACACTATGCTGTTGAATTCAGCTGTTCTCCGGGTGTAAAGGGATTTTCTATTGAGCCGTTATTATTGATACCTTTTGTTGAAAATGCCTTCAAACATATTTCTCATCACAAAAATCAGCTTAATTTTATAAAGCTTAGCCTGGGAATGAAAAACGGTTCACTCCATTTCATGCTTGAAAATTCAAAAGAAGCAATAGAAAAAAGTACCGACAGGCATTCGGGTATCGGGTTAAGTAATGTGCGGCGAAGGCTTGATCTGTTATATCCCGGTAAACACGACCTGAAGATCAGCAATGGAATAGATAGTTTTAAAGTTGACCTGACCATAAAAACATGAACATCAACTGCATCATTATTGACGATGAACCCATTGCCCGGATCGGGTTAAAGGAATATATTGCTGATATAGATTTCCTTAACCTTGTGGGAGAGTTTGATAATTCGCTCAGCGCAACGGAACTGATCGGGGCAGGTGAGGTGCAACTCATATTTCTTGACATACAAATGCCTAAAATAACCGGGATTGATTTTTTTAAAACGCTGAAGAACCCGCCGCCAGTGATCTTTACAACGGCTTATCCGCAATATGCACTGGATGGGTTTGAGGTGAATGCCCTTGATTACCTGGTTAAGCCCATTTCATTCGACCGTTTCCTGAAAGCAGCCATGAAGGCAAAAGAATATTATGAAGTGCGGCAGGAGAATAAAACAGCAGGAGGAGAGACCGGTAATTCGGAATACTTCTTTATTAAGGCCGATAACAAACTGGTGAAAATATTATTTGATGATATTTTATTTGTGGAGGCACTGCAGAATTATGTTACCATTCACACCAGCTCTAAAAAATATATCAGCTACCTCACTTTCAAATCGGTAGAGGACTATCTGTCTGTCAATCGTTTTATTAAAGTACATAAATCTTTTATTGTAGCCGCCTCCCGGATCGATAGCATTGACGGAAACGAGATACGCATGGGAGAGCACCGGATTCCCATCAGCCGCAGTCTTAAAGATGAGGTGACTGAGAAACTGCTGAAGGGGAAGTTTTTGAAAAGATAGGATAGTCATCATCTTACCAATACCCATGCTGCCCACTTATAAGGCTCTGCCCTGTATTTATCCTTCATTGATTTTTGTGCATTGTAAAATGCATTACTAATCGTTTGTTTGGCAAAAAGGTTTTTATAGAACAATTGCATGAATTCAGCTGTTTCAGCATCAGGCACTTTCCACAGGCTCATCATCAGGTTTTGTACACCAGCCATTTTAAAAGCCCTTTGTAATCCATACACACCTTCGCTTCCCTGGATATCGCCCAATGCCGTTTCGCAGGCGGAGAGCACTACTAGTTTTGTATTAGGCAGATAAAGATTGGAAACTTCATAAGCGGTCAATATACCATCTTCAATGCCATCTATTGGCTTTCCCTGCCAGGCATTATTGGCGCCTGCAAAGAGAAGCCCTGATCTGAATAAAGGATTATCCGATTGCTTGAAGACCCTGCCACTGGTTTCAAATTTTCGTTGAATGCTGTCCCTTTTATCATCTTTCGGATCAGGAAAGAAAAAACCATGGGTAGCAATATGCAACACTGAAGGAGAATTTTTACCGTTTAATGCTTTAACCGACTCTTCTGTAGCATTTGTACCAGATAAGATGGTAACAGGGTTACCTGTATTGTCAATTTCATTTTTGATGGACTCAGTTTCCTTTTGGGTACCGGGTAAATATTGAAAACCTGCTCCTCTTTCAAGATCGGAAGGAAGAGACCGAGAATTTTCAATATTTAATTGATAGGAAGCAGCAGCCTGCTTTAATGTAGCAGAGTCTGCATCGTATTTGATACCACCGTATAATTGAATTTTATCTGCGGCTGTGATAAGGTTTTGAATATTGTCAGTAACAGTTGCTGTAGTATTTAGTTGAATTAACTGGTATTTATCACCCAGCACCTGTTTATCATTAACCGGCAAAGCAGCAAAAGATATTTTAAACAGGTCCCCGGCTGAAG